>NZ_LR134116.1:3398058-4077670 GCF_900635455.1 Yersinia intermedia
TTTAGCATGTTAAAAAATGCTAAAAAGGGAACCCCATGGATATGGGCCAATTATTACGCCGCATTGCAAAATTTCTCGGTATCCTGACACCGGCGACCTACCCTTATCCGGCGTTGGATATCACCTTACCCGGCGAACGCCACTTCCATATGGTTGGCAGCATTCATATGGGGACCGAGGGCATGTTCCCCCTCCCCCACGAGTTGCTGAATAAATTGAATCAGGCTGATGCCCTTATCGTCGAAGCGGATATCACCGATGCCTCCTCACCTTTTGGTAACGATACCCTTAGCGAACCATTAATCGATAGATTACCTGAGGAGCCATATCAGCAATTGCTACAGCGCTGCGAAGAGCTGAGCACGGATCCGCACACGATGGCCTTTCTACCGGCATGGCAGGTTGCCTTGATGCTACAGGCTCGCCAGGCTCAACGCTTGGGGTTGCGCGGGGAGTACGGCATCGATTATCAATTATTGAAAGCGGCAGCAGCGCAACAAAAAAGAGTTATTGAGCTGGAAGGAACACAAATGCAGCTCGATTTACTGGAGACATTACCTGATAACGGTATGTCTTTGCTGCTTGATACACTAACCCATTGGCACACCAACGCACGCCTGCTACAAACCATGATTGGCTGGTGGCTAGAGCATCACCCAGCCAATAACCTAACTACACTGGCGCCAACCTTTAGCCAAAACCTATACGACGTACTGATGATTCAACGAAATAAACGCTGGCAACAGCAGCTCGAACAGTTACCCACCGGGCGTTATGTGGTTGCAGTAGGTGCACTGCATCTGTATGGCGAGGGCAATCTTCCTGATTTGTTGCAACCCGGCGTACAGTAATCACAAATAAAAGTAAAAAAAAGGCCGATATCGCTATCGGCCAGTCAAAGAGGAATTTTCATTATTTTAGTTATTAAGCGCCCACACTCCTTGCGGATAATATGAGCTGCAGGTACAGGGTAGCAACCTCACGATTAGATTAGCAACTTACATTCATCATGACTCAAGCAACTCATCATAATGACCTTGATTTTATTAGGTTAATTTTAACCCTACCGCAATAATTGGGTGTAGGATAATCCACTGGAATGAATTTTCATTTTTAATTGGACGTTTATTATGACCCCCGCAGTCGTTTTGCTGGAAAAACAAAAAGTTCCGTTCACATTGCACGCTTATCACCATGACGCAGCAGAAACTAACTTTGGCGATGAAGCCGTTAAAAAGTTGGGGCTTAATGCCGATCAGGTTTATAAAACCTTGCTGGTCGCCTTGAATGGTGACGCCAAAAATCTGGCGGTTGCCGTTACCCCCGTCGCCACTCAGCTTGATCTGAAAAAGGTGGCTCGTGCTTTAGGTGCCAAAAAGGCGGAGATGGCTGACCCACAATTGGCGCAGCGCACCACCGGTTATTTAGTCGGTGGTATCAGTCCATTAGGGCAGAAAAAGCGCTTGCCAACAGTGATCGATAGCCCGGCACAGACGTATGCCACTATATTTGTTTCCGGTGGCAAGCGGGGTTTAGATATTGAATTGGCAGCAGCAGATTTATGCCAGTTGCTACAAGGCAGCTTTGCCGATATTGCCAAACGGGATTAGTTGATTTATTGCATGACAGACCCGTAGCGCGCTGCACACATATCGCGCGCAAATCACCAGAAGCCTCCACTGCCAAATGGAGGCTTCCAGCTTCACGCCTTACTTATAAACAATCTCACCTTTCGGCTGATACTGACTGGCATCCAGTGGAGAGTGTTTTTCAATATACTGCTTCAATACTTCAGCATCGATAAAGCCGGTGTTCACATAGCCCGGTAGGGTATCGATTTTCGGGTAACCATCGCCGCCTAATGCATTAAAACTCAGAGTCGCCAGACGATACGTTTTATTCGGATCTAATGGCTTGCCCTGTATTTTCACGTCACTGACGCCATTGCCATCAGCGACCAAGCTGACATTAGCAAATTGTGCATAAGCACCTGAATCGACTTTTTTATTTGCCACCACGGCCAGATACTTCTCGATCTCACTGCCTTTCATATCGGCGTAAACTAACGTATTACCAAATGGCTGGACCTTAAGCACATTTTTATACGTAATATCACCGGCGTCGATAGAGTCACGCACCCCACCACCACTCATCACGGCGAAGTCAGCACCGGCTCGTTCCATTTGCGCGGCCAGTAACACCCGCGCCAGATTGGTCTGCTCGAAACGAACCTTGCTGCGATCACCTTCTAACTTGCCATTGACGCTGCCGACTTTAATATCCAACTGCGCCTTACCTTGCTCTTCAAAAGGCGTAAGTAGCTTCAGCATCGATGGATCTTGCGCGATCTCTTGGGTATAAAAGACCCGCTCACTGGTACCATCAGCCTTCTCAACTTTTTTCTTTAAATTGATGGGGATTAACTGATAACTCACCAGTTTCAATTCACCATTACGGAATTTAAAATCGGCACGGCCAACATATTTACCCCACTCATGAGCTTGAACAATCCAGGTTCCGTTCTGGCGATCAGGAGCACAAGGTGTACCGGGAACATAATCAGCCTGCTTATGGTTCTCACTGGCCATACAAACCGGATCTTGCGAGTGACCACCCACTATCATATCTAAATAGCCCGCCGGAAGGCTGCGTGCCATCTCTACATCACCCGGAGCATTCGAACCATGCTTACCATCATCGTAATGCCCCATATGGGTAGCGGCGATGATAATGTCAGGCTTATCGGTCTTTCGCAGTTGATCGACGACTTGCTTTGCTTCAACGGCCGGGACATGGAATTCAATATCGGTGAAATATTCGGGATTCCCGATCTTGGCAGTATCATCAGTCGTTAAACCAATTACCGCAATTTTCACCCCTTGCTTATCAAACAAGGCATAAGGCTTAAATAAGCGCTGTTGCGTGCTTTTCTGGTAAATATTGGCCGATAGCAGCGGGAAGGTTGCCCACTTCTCTTGTTGGCGCAGCACACTTAGTGGGTTATCAAATTCGTGATTGCCGATGGCCATCGCGTCATAACCGACCAGATTCATCCCCCGAAAATCAGGTTCCGCATCTTGCAAATCAGATTCAGGCACACCGGTATTGATATCCCCGCCTGACAGCAGTAGCAGGCTTCCACCTTCGGCTGCAACTTGTTTGCGAATATTATCGACGACCGTTTTCTGCGCCGCTAAACCATACTCACCGTGATCGTTTTGCCAGAAATGCCCATGGTGATCATTAGTGTGCAATATAGTGATATCGTAAGTTTTATCTTTTTCCCAGGCAGCAGCCCATCCAGGGGCGAACGCTAGCGACACAGCCAAGGCACATGCTGTGGTCGGTAATGAAAAACGCATGGCAAATCTCCATGTAGTCGTTAAAAACCGGCCCGATGAATACCGGCTTAATGAGTGAAAAGAGTGTAATGCATATCAATAGCACGATAAATCAAGACCATACCGTGACATAACTCGCATTGTAATGTGACGATTTGTAGATGAATTTCATGACTTTGGAATATATATCAAATTATGTCAGATGTAGTAAAAATCATTCGATCTGCATAATATGTATTCGTTACCAGCATATTATTAACAGTGAAAATTATTAGGCGAATACTCACTATGACCGATCGTTCTGAGACTGGATTCCAACCCTCCACTACTGCCGCTGTAAAACGTACATCCTTCTCTATACTGGGTGCTATTAGCGTATCTCACCTGCTCAACGATATGATTCAATCGCTGATTCTGGCGATTTATCCTTTATTACAAGCCGAGTTTTCACTGAGTTTTGCTCAGATAGGGCTAATCACGCTGACTTACCAGCTTACCGCATCACTACTACAACCCTTGATAGGGCTTTATACCGATAAACACCCCCAACCCTACTCTTTGCCAATTGGTATGGGTTTTACCTTATCAGGTATATTGCTGCTGGCGATGGCAACCACTTTCCCAGTGGTTTTATTGGCGGCAGCGCTAGTTGGCACCGGTTCATCAGTATTCCACCCTGAATCATCACGGGTAGCACGCATGGCATCCGGCGGTCGTCATGGTCTGGCCCAGTCCGTTTTCCAAGTTGGCGGCAACTTCGGAAGTGCTCTCGGCCCACTATTAGCTGCAATCCTTATTGCTCCTTACGGTAAAGGCAATGTTGGCTGGTTCTCCCTCGCGGCATTACTGGCCATTGTGGTGCTACTGCAAGTCAGCAAGTGGTATCAGCAGCAGCAAAAAATGACACATGGCAAAATCGTAAAAGTCTCATCAGCAAAAGTACTCCCTAAAAAGACAGTGATTAGCACATTAGTAATCTTGATGGTGCTGATATTCTCTAAATACTTCTACTTGACCAGCATTAGCAGCTATTACACCTTTTATCTGATGCATAAGTTTGGTGTTTCAGTGCAAAACGCCCAGATACATTTATTTGCCTTCTTATTCGCCGTAGCTGCTGGCACCATCATTGGCGGCCCTTTGGGTGATCGGATAGGGCGAAAATATGTTATTTGGGGGTCAATCTTGGGTGTAGCCCCCTTTACCCTTATTTTACCCTATGCTTCCTTGTATTGGACTGGGGTTTTAACTGTGATCATCGGCGTTATCCTCGCATCAGCCTTCTCTGCAATATTGGTGTATGCACAGGAGTTAATCCCTGGGAAAGTGGGGATGGTATCCGGCTTATTCTTCGGTTTTGCTTTCGGTATGGGCGGGTTAGGTGCGGCAGTACTAGGATATGTTGCTGATTTAACCAGTATTGAGCTGGTTTACCAAATATGTGCATTCCTACCATTACTGGGGATATTTACGGCCTTACTGCCTAATATAGAAGATAAGTAATAGTAACAGCCTTATAATCCCGACTGAGAGCGTTACTTTAGTCGGGATAGTTCCCTGTGTAATCTTGATGAAAACCGCAAATCCCCTACAAATAACCACTTCAGACAATTTCCATGCCAAACCAGACTTTTATCGATAAAAAATGAATTTTATCGCGCATTGATCGCATAAATACAATAAACTGGTGGCATTGTTGTGAAATGCTTGCTGCTCCGCATATCCAATATTCATTCAAAAGGCGGCAAGCCAGTGACAAATTTGTTGGGAGTAGATTTAAACGCTACTTGCAGCGGCCTAGCAAAGATCGGCCGAGTAACGAACGTAACCAACACACCTGCAATTTGAAAGATGGCAGGTATAACAAGAAGGAGTCTGGATGCACCACTCAACACCCTTAATCACCACGATCGTCGGAGGCCTTGTTCTCGCCTTCCTCTTGGGCTCTCTGGCCCACCGCCTGCGCATCTCACCCCTGGTGGGGTACCTTGCCGCAGGGGTGCTTGCCGGGCCATTCACGCCAGGGTTTGTTGCTGATACTTCATTAGCACCCGAACTGGCTGAAATTGGTGTTATTTTGTTGATGTTTGGTGTCGGACTTCACTTCTCGCTTAAAGACCTCCTCGCAGTAAAAGCTATCGCAATTCCCGGAGCCGTGGCACAAATAGCCGTCGCCACTCTACTTGGTATGGGCTTATCCCATTTATTAGGTTGGGATCTGGTCACCGGATTGGTCTTTGGGTTATGTCTATCAACCGCCAGTACTGTGGTATTACTGCGCGCACTGGAAGAACGGCAACTGATTGATAGTCAGCGAGGGCAGATTGCTATCGGTTGGCTGATTGTCGAAGATTTAGCAATGGTACTGACATTAGTATTATTGCCCGCGTTTGCCGGAGTCATGGGCAACGAAACCACCAGTTTGAGCCAATTATTTACAGAGTTAGCCATTACTATTGGTAAAGTGATCGCGTTCATAACCCTAATGATTGTAGTCGGCCGCCGGTTGGTGCCCTGGATACTGGCTAAAACAGCCAGTACCGGTTCACGAGAACTCTTTACGTTAGCAGTCTTGGTGTTGGCGCTTGGAATAGCCTACGGCGCTGTAGGGCTGTTTGACGTATCATTTGCTCTCGGTGCATTCTTCGCTGGAATGGTATTAAATGAATCGGAGCTGAGCCACCGTGCCGCGCAAGATACCTTGCCGCTGCGTGATGCCTTTGCCGTACTGTTCTTTGTTTCAGTCGGCATGTTATTCGATCCGATGATTTTACTGCGAGAACCATTAGCGGTGTTAGTGTCCTTGGCCATTATTATCTTTGGTAAATCAGCGGCTGCTTTCATACTGGTGCGGTTGTTTGGTCACTCAAAACGTACGGCTCTCACCATTTCCGTCAGTTTGGCACAAATCGGAGAGTTCGCCTTTATCCTGGCAGGGCTGGGTATTTCTCTTGGTTTAATGTCTGAACATGGCCGTAATCTGGTGCTGGCGGGGGCGATTCTTTCTATCATGCTCAACCCGTTACTTTTCACCTTGCTGGATCGCTATTTAGCCAAGAATGAAACGATGGAAGATCTGATACTGGAAGAGGCGGTAGAGGAGGAAAAACAGATCCCTGTCGACTTATGCAACCATGCATTATTGGTGGGATATGGCCGGGTAGGTAGCTTATTAGGGGCAAAACTTAACGCAGAAGGCATCCCGCTGGTCGTCGTAGAAAATTCACGCCCGCGTGTAGAAGCCTTACGTGAACAAGGTATTAATGCGGTATTAGGTAATGCTGCAAGCGCAGATATTATGTCATTGGCGCGTCTGGATTGTGCCCGCTGGCTCCTATTAACGATTCCAAATGGCTACGAAGCCGGTGAAATTGTCGCATCAGCCAGAATTAAGCGGCCAGATCTTGAGATAATCGCCCGCGCCCATTATGACGATGAAGTGGTTTATATCTCAGACCGCGGCGCTAACCAGGTTGTTATGGGAGAACGTGAAATCGCCAACAGCATGCTTAATATGCTAAAAATAGAAACGCTGACCGAAGAAGATAAAATGCCAGTTTGCCCGATTTAAAAACATATCTGTGTTTATAACTGAAGTTTTATACTCTAAATAATGCAAGTTGCGGGAAGGCAGCTACAAGCAAATCCCCAGGAGCTTACACGAGTAAGTGACTAAGGTGACAAATCTGCCGGGAGCAGATTTGAACGCCGCTTGCAGCGGCCTCGCCTTGCGAGGCCCAAGGATGGGCCGAGTAATAAGAGCAGCCAACGCGCATGCAACTTGAAGTATGACGGGTATCTTACCGCTCCCAGTACGACTCTTCTAAACTATCTTCCCGTTCAGGCAAGCCACGTGTTAAACGCGGCGAATGCTGGTTTAATACCTGATAACTGACCCGATTAGCATACTTGCACACTTGTGCCAACGAGGAGTAGCTAAGGTAACTTCGCACATGTTTGCTAGAGTTCGGAACGTTATTACGATGATAGCCATTAGCCGCAATATCATGCAGCACAGCGGACAATGCACCATCCCCTGCCCCGTTGGTATTCATTATTTTCTCAGGCCCGCCCATATAAGGCGCAATGTGAGAATAGATACGTAATGGATGATCACAATGCTCTTGGCGCATTGCCCGGCTAAATTCATACAGGTTAAATTCTGCGATAGCGCCAGGTAATAATGGATGCTGTGTTTGGCGCTTATTCGCCTCTTCAGTATATCCTGCCATATAAAGCCCATTCGGGCCGGCAGTACAAAGCACTAAATCCACCCAATTCAATGCCATATCAGAAGCCATCAACGGATCATTCAGGCCAGTAAGTTCATAAGCCTCATCTTCATTCATCGCCAATATAGAGACGTGCTCGCTGAGAAAATCACGCCACCACTGCGGATTATCTGCAATAACATATTTCGTCCCTAGGGTCATCACGACGGGAACATCATGTTTCTTCGCATAACTGATAGCCTGCATTGTAGCCGCCGGCATAGGTTCATCTGGCTTACAACGCACCAGATAAGCAGTCAGCACCAAAGCAGAAGCTCCCGCAATCACATCTTCAGGAATACTTTCAGGGCGTAGCTGATTCATTTGCCCCGGACTTATCGCAAAAGTCCGCTCACCATTATCGCTAATCAAGGTAAAACAGCGGCCAATAGCGCCATCAACTGCCTGCAAATAATTCAGATCGGTGCGACTTGAGGTATTACACAGATAACGATAGGCATAACTGCCAATTTTAATATTGCTACACATGGTGCCCAACAGGATGGAACGATCATCAGCAAGGACAGAATAGTTGTGCAACGTATTACCAATAGTTCCGCCAGCGAACTCATGAGTAATCAACCCATTAGCGGTTAGTTCCTGATAAAGGTTTTCAGCGATATCATCTTCAATCACTAAAGAGTGCCCTTGGCTCAGACCATAACGGGCAATAAATCCCTCATCAACCTTGGCTTCAATATCAACCAACGTCTGGTCAATACCAACGATATAAGAGGTGCTCACTTCATTTTCTGTTTGCGCCGGTTGCAATAAAGGGTCACGGGCATTAACCGGAAAATAGTGCTTAGATTTGCGTTTACCAGGAAATTTCATTGTTTTGAGTAAAAAATTGAAATGGGAAGATAAGGGATTTTAGCATATGAATTAACGTGAATCACAAGATAGGCAGTATTGTCGAAAGAAAATGATATCACATTAACATATTAAACTAACTCAATGGTTAGAAAAAATGGCGAGTAAAGATACTCATTCGACCACTGATTAAATCCAAGATAATCAACTTTACTCTTTGCTTTGAGCAAGCTTAGGAAGCTATTCCCCACGCGCACGCGCAAAGTGAGCAACCAAGACGAAACTAATTGAACCAATAAGGCCAGCAATAGCAAATAAAATTATAATCAAGCCACGCTTAGGAGCATCTCTTGTAGCCGGTTCTGTGGGTTGTTGTAAATACTTAAATGGCACTATATCCACTTTAGGGATTTCTAATGTATTCAGTTTATCCAAATATAGCTTACGGTTAAAAAGAGTCACATTTATGGATGCTAAATCAGTAATGGATTTCTCTATTTCCAGTTTGCTATTTAACACATCTGTGCCCATAAGGATAAGGAAGTCTGGGTCATTACTGACAACAGAACCGCTACTATAAATTGGCTTTTTAATACCAGCAGAATTTGCAATAGAATAGGCATTTTTTAAACGATTAATTTTCACTTCTTGATTGTTTTTGGCACGTAATAGTTCTTGAGAGTACTCATCCATTGCCATAGTTTTAGCAGAATCAACAGCACGCTGTATTTTTAGATTAATATCATTATTAACAATAGTCTTTATATAGTCAAGATAGCCTTGTAAAAGTTCATGAGCACCTTCCGGCGTAGTAGCACTAAAAGATAACTTATATCCTCCATCTATATTTCCGGGTTGGAGACTAACTAAACCAATACTACTATTAACTAACACACCAATTAATTCGCGCCTTACAAAACCATCACCTGTATTATTTTTTATCAGATACTTAAAGTAATCACTATTAAGTATATATTGTTCACGTAGATCTTCAGAATTGAAATTCTGAACGAAACTTGACATCAGATAAGCAGGTGTAATACCTAGTTTAATATCCAAGACGGTCAGACTGTTTGTTATTTTATCTAAAACCCGCATCTGTTCATTACCAGGAGGAGCAATGACTGTTACGCTAGTCCATTTTTGAGGGAGAAAGTAGGAAAAGACAAAACCACCAATCAAGAAAATCAATGTTATCAATATAATTTTAGTTTTTGATCTAAATACAATTTCAGACAACTCAAAGAGGTCAATTTCATTTTTTGAAGGTAATGTTCCAGAGATAATATAGCTACTTTTTATTCGAGTATCAACTTTGTTATTTACATATTTATCATTCATTAATTACTACCTATATATATTTATGAGTCAATATAAACCTAAACAAAGAATCAGTGCATACGAGCAGTTTAAGTGATTAACAAAAGAATTGCCACACAGAGTAAAATGGATTACGAGGCATGATTTGTTGATAGTACGAATGGTCATATCTCAACCAATAACTCTATCGTATACTCCCTCTGAGTCAGTTAGGTAGATTATTCTGCGGATCAGGTGGGTTTATGCAAATATGGCTTTGTGATGTTTTGAGTCCACGTACTTGATCGAGTAGCAGACTTGGTGAATTATCCATAGCTGAACCTCAGTTTGCAAGTCAGTCGGCACCAATGACCTGAAGTTAGCCCCTTAGTTTTCAGATAGATACAGTCCCATAGCCCCTTTTTTATCTTCAAGGTTGAGCGCCAGTACCGTATAAATGGTCTTACCGACATAACGCCCATTCTCTCGTATTTTATAGTGGATGGCATCTAGCCAGATGAAAGGGGAAATGGCTTCCTGAGGGCACTGTTACCACTGTTTAAGTTCGGGAATAACCTTATAAATTATCGCTCTAATGGCTGTACTCGAGATACTGAAGGCGTAAAGGCCTTCGATTTCCCGGCTGATATCGGTGTAGCTCATCCCGAGGACAAACAATCGGATAATCTTTTGTTCGATCTCGTTTGATAGCGTGGTCTGGTGTTTTCACCAACTGGGGTTAAAAAACCATTACGATCACGTGGAGTAGCCAGTTCGAAGCTAGCAGGGTTGGCTTGCCCGGCTGGATTAGCCTCAGTTCCACGCAGTGTTCGAAGGCCCACGGGTCCATTGCCCAGCAGGTAAATTCAGGTCCTGGTTCGGTTCTTATCGTCCCAGATATCCACGAAACAACGCAATACTGTCCAGAATGCACGTTACCCGAAGAGCGGAAATCCCGAAAACGACGGTGACTGTAAGGCATTCCTTCGTAAAATCATCCACGCAGGTCAAACATTTTATCCTACGTCCGGTTGCCAGCACGCCCATGACAGAATCCATTGACCAGGTCAGGTTAGGTGCCGTAGGACACAACAGAGACAGACGATCTGTTGCCAGTCCTTTACGGCGCCGTCTGCACTTTACTCCCAGCCCCTGCAGATGATCACTTGTGGTTAACATGAAGCACTCTCGCCTCAGAAACTGCCATATGCGCCGGTAGCCAAAACGTCTGCGCTCAAGTGCCAGTTCAGTGATGCGTCCAGATAAATGAGCATCAGTTCCCGAGCGCTGCACCTCATAGGGATGTCCTTATGTGGCTTATGAATACATTACTAACATCGCAGCGTATTAATCAACGGGGATCAGGTCAAACTAATGCCAACAAAAAACCAATTATATGTAATGGCACTAAATACTATATCCATTAGGATTATTTTTCTGCCAATTCCAGCTATCACGCATCATTTCATCGAGTCCACGTGTTGCCTTCCAGCCAAGCTTCTGCATTGCTAATGACGAATCAGACCAGCATTTAGCTACATCGCCAGAACGCCGTTCAACAATTTTGTAATTAATCTTAATGCCTGACACTTTCTCAAAGGTGTTAACAAGATCTAAAACTGAGTAGCCAATTCCCGTTCCTAAATTAAATATTTTAAAAGATGGGCCATCATCTTTATGATCTAAAGCAGCCAGATGTCCACTAGCGAGATCCATTACATGTATATAATCACGAACCCCCGTACCATCTTTAGTTGGATAATCACCGCCATATACAGGTAAGTAATCCAATTTCCCGATAGCCACTTGCGTAATATAAGGAAGTAAATTACAAGGTATCCCGTTAGGGTTTTCACCAATCATCCCAGATGAGTGAGCACCGACAGGGTTAAAATAGCGTAAGCAAGTAATTCGGAACTCTGGATTTACATGTGCAAGATCGCGTAATATTTGCTCAACCATCAGCTTGGAAGTTCCATAAGGATTCGTTGTTCCTCCAACTTTACAACCCTCATGTAAAGGAACTGTTTCAGGATAGCCATACACTGTTGCTGAAGAACTAAAGATAAAACTATTAATACCGGCCAAAATCATTTCTTGCAACAGAACTAGGCTGCCGGTCATATTATTCTCATAGTATGAGATAGGATCTTGTATAGATTCCCCAACTGACTTCAGACCTGCAAAGTGAATAACATCCGTTATCTGATGCTGTGTAAAGATCGCTTTGAGTGCATCCCTATTAAGAATATTTTCAACATAAAGCGTCGTTTTCTTACCAGCTAGAGCCTCGACACGACACAAAGACTCTCTCAGCGAGTTAGATAAATTGTCTATCACAATAACATCATCGCCTCGTTCTAAAAGAGCCAGTACGACATGAGAACCTATGTAACCAGCACCACCAGTAACCAGAATAGCCATTCCATCTCCAGAATTTTAGATCAACTTTATTTACAACTCGTTTAGTTGCACAATAAATTCAGGCTTCTATTATTCGTTTAAAAAGAAGTCCAGCCTCGAGTAATTTACTCTATTCACCCAATATATTTAACCAAGAGAAAATGACGAAATTTATTATTTCACGCTCTCCATAATATCTATAACTACAATCACACCATTCATATACAATATTTTATATTACTATAAGCAAATTATCTTTTTAATAAAAAAAAGCAATACCTCATTGGGAGAAAGTAAAACACCCACATTAGCAGCGGCCGCCAAGTCAATTTAATTATACGTCAAGAGAATTTATAATAACAATATATTCTCACTACCGACTTCATGAATGGTTTGTCTATGCCACATAGCGATATTGTGATAAAAATAGAGTTTTCATAATAGTTTATTGTTTTAATATATTGTCATGACTATTCTTTAAAATCTGCAGAAATAATTTCAATTAACCTCTCAGTGGCTTTATTTTCATCAAATTTCTCTACTGCAATCTTACGGCTTGCTTTTCCCATAGAAATAATGCGATTAGGGTTTTCAATATAAACAACCATTGCATTCACTAAAGCAGCCACATCCCATGGTGGGATTAAATATCCATTGTAACCATCAATAACTGTTTCCCGGCAACCAGGAACATCAGTAGTTATCACTGCTCTTCCTATCGACATTGCTTCTTGAGTACTTCTTGGAACTCCTTCTCTGTATGAAGGTAAGACAAAAACACTAACCTCCTCTAAAAAATGTTTAATTTCAACAAGTTGCCCTAAAAAACTAACATTACCTTCATTTTCCCATTCATCAACTTGAGCTTGATTTATTCCTCCTGGGTTATTATCAACAGAGCCTGCTATACTAAAACGTACCAATGGATATTTTGATTTTACTATTTTTGCAGCCTGAACAAATTCTCTTACACCTTTTTCAACAAGAAGCCGTGAAACCATTCCAAAATGAATACTCTTAACCTTGGGCTCAGTGTAAGCATATCCATCAAGATCAACTCCAATCCCACCGATAATGTCATAATCCTTAACTTTAATATTGCTGTGCAATATGAGATCACTATAATCATCTTTATTTAAAAATAAGACTTTATTTGCTAATGGAAGCGAAATTTTATATAACCAAGTTTGTACTTTCCTCAATACTTTTTTACGCCATGACTCCTCATGCGAATGTGAGGTGAAACAGAAACCTAACCCTTCCAGAAGTAAGTAAATATCATTTACACCTGCAACCTTAGCAGCAATTGAGCCAAAGATAACGGGTTTTGGAAAGAAACATAGGACAACATCAGGTTTTATTTTTTTTATTTTCTTCGACAATCTATATGTGTTTACAAAATCGGATAATGGATTCATTCCTGAACGTGAAAACTGATAAAAACTAGGTTTTGCTCCCATCTTTTTTATTTTATCAAAATTCTCTTGATCATTATCTATTGTCAATGTTTCAACACTTATACCACGCCCAGCAAGAACCTGAATAATTTTTTTCCTGAATAAAACTATCGTACTAGACTGATTTCCAATTAGTAGCACCTTCATATATTAAACCTTATAAATCTTCAGCCACTGTTGCACTATATTTTTTATAGAAAAATTATCAATAACTCTCTGTCTATTTCTTGATAAGATCGAACTAATTTCTTCGTCAGAATAATTAAGTACTTCAGTTATTTTTTCCGCCAGTGCTTTACTATCTGAAATAGGAACAACAAGTTGCGAGTTTCCCACAACTTCTGCAACACCTCCAGCATCAGTGACGACCAATGGTCTCTCACAAGACATAGCTTCCGCAACAACTAAGCCAAAGCCCTCCCAACGAGAGGAAAGTACAAATAAATCGCAGGCTGAATACCACTCTTCTACATTTTTCTGCATTCCAAGCCAATGGACACGTTCGTCGCAGTTTAAATTTATAGCCAATTTTTTTAACTGATCATCCAACTCCCCCGAACCGATTATTGCCAATTGAGCTTTTGGTACCATATCTAAACATGCAAATGCTCTAAGTAGGTTAGGATAATCTTTTGCTTCAGTTAATCGCCCAATAGCTAGTAACAGTGGCGTTGAATTTCCTACGCCTAGTTCGTTTCTTTTTATTTCGCGCCATTCAGAATTAAATATGAATTTTTTGTGGTCTATACCATTATGAAGTGCAACTATTTTGTCTTTCCTAGTAGCGCCTTTAGCGATGAACTCTTCCACTGCCTCCTGACTCACGTTCGTTGAGACATCGGCCAAAAAGTCAGTTAAGCGATATGCTAGCATTCGAATACGCCCCCCCTCATTTTTACTATGAGCGGTGCTTATCAAAATTGGAATATATGTAGTTAAACGTAATAAACGTGAAAAAATATTCGCATGAACCATATGGCTATGTATAATATCAGGAGAGAAACTTTTTATTATTTGACGGGCCTTCAGGTAGGACTTTACCACCCCCAGAAAAGTTCTTTTCATATTTAAATTAACTACTTTAATTTTCAAATTTTTAGGCTTACAAATCACCTCACCAGACAAACAAATAATCATGATATTATGCCCTTGGAAAGATAGCTCATCCGAAAGGTCACATAATTGCCTTTCAGCACCACCGAGACCAAGACCTGTAATTGTGAATAAAATATTCATAGTTCGTCATTACCTCGAACCTTTATCTTCTATTGAAGAAAGCCACTTTTCGTGTGCCAAATCATGAAGTCCATTATTATCATAGAATATATAAGAAGAATTCACTTCTAATTGATAAAATGATATAGGTGCATTTGGATTTCTAAAATAAGAAGCTAGATTAAAAACGATAAAAAGGGCAAATAAACAATATGCTCTAAATAGTTTGAGGCTTAACAATCTAGAAAACACATTACCTTGTAAAGAAAAGTATAATACAACAACAAAATAGAAGTAGTAAGAAATCCTGACCAAGAAAGGTATCGAGGAACTAAAAAGATGTATAATGGCACCAAGATAGATTAGTCTAACCAACAAGTCATCTTTATATTTTATATTTCTATGTTTTATATTAAAAAAACAAACTAGTATAAAAATAAAATCCAATATATTCAGAAAACCAAACTTCAATAAGACGCCATAAGACGATAAATAATAATTTATTTTTTCAAAAACAAAATTAAAACCCGCAAGAGAACTGAATAGATGACCAGATAAAAAAATCAAACAAAATAAGACTATAGCTAGCAGCAAAGAAATTAAAAAAAATGATTTATCATTTTTTATTTTCATGAGAAAGAATATAGGTATTATTGCTATAGCTGACGCATGAAAACATGATGCAACAATGACCCAGCGAAAATATCCTTTTTGTAAAAACACAAAACACAGGAACGAGTAAAACACTATAATACAAGCAATATACTGCCTAAGCTGTTCTAGAATCAAAGAGTAGCCAAAAACTAAAACTATAAAAGCAAAAAAATAAGGTTGATTACAGTTAACTTTGAAAAGAATAAAGGATAAAAGAAAAAAACAGATTAGATAGAATAGTAAAATTGAAGTTCCAAAATCTCCAAATGATAAATATAATAACAACTTGAAAAAATAAACAAAACCAAATTCAAAAATAGAAAATGGAGTACCTCCTTCAATGAAGGATAAAAAAATATATACTCCAATCATTTCCATTTAAATAGAATATAGAAAATGCCACAGATAACCATAGCACAGATAAAAATGAGATTACCACTTTAAGTCTAAAATTAACCTTATTCCATAGAGTAGAAAGAAGTAGTAAAGGAAACGAGACAAAAAGTATATACATTTTTATCGTCCCATTCGATCGAGTATATAGATCATTATATGCAGTGGATCAAAAAACTTTAACCACCGAGAATATTTAGGGAAACGAGAATTTAAATAAAAATAAAATTTATGATGTAAATAAGCTAAATAATGTTTTTTTTCCAATCTAAAATCATTTAGTCTAAATAAATCAGATAAAAGTTTTTTGTTAATTCCTAAACCACTTTGTGTGGTTACTTGATTAGAGTGTATTCTGTACTCTACAGTTATTACATCCAAGAAAACAACATCCCTCTTTTCACATATAAGCTTAAGCCAAAGGGGGAGGTCCTCTAATAATTCATACCTCTCATTAAAGATGACACCTTCATCTCTAAAAAGAGAGTTGTTAATAAATGCAGCTGGGGCAAGGTTATTCAGATGTAACATTGCTAAAAATTCTTTACACCAACTGGCTTTTAATTTTATTACATACTTTGTCCATCCTAATGGATAGATATTGCCAACTTCCACTCCGGAACCAAAAGTCTCAAATAAAGAAAAAATAACTATTGGCCGAATTTTAAACATATCGGAATACTTTACTAATTGGACAATTGCATCTGGTTTCATTATATCATCAGAACCAATAAATTTAACCCAATCTCCTTGGCAGTATGGAATAGCTTTATTCAAGTTTTTCGGTATACCTTCATTTTTACCACTGGTAATTAATATAATACGAACATTATTATTTGATTTTTTTTTATTTATCCACTCATTGCATATGTTTACAGTAGCATCGCTAGAATAATCATCAGTTATTATTATTTCAATATTTTTATATAGCTGATTGATACAACTATCCAACGTTTCTTCGATAAAATGCTCCGCATTATACGATGCAACTACTATTGATACTAATGGATTATACATAAAAATCTATTTCCAAAAAATAATCATACTGGTTAAAAATATTTGTGTCATTCCTTTAAAAGATATACTACGAATGTTATTAAAGATATTTTTTCGGTAACATTTCAAACCATATTGAATACCATTAGACCACGCATCTCTATCTATGCCTACATTTTTCCATTGATAGTATCTTGATGCTACTCCCCATAAAGTACCAGCTTGTAGCTTAAGAGCTTTTTTTATTAAGTGATTAGAGGAATCAAATTCAAAACAAATATATTTAAATAATATTTCAGAATTATAAATAACTTTAAAATAATTATCATTTATTCTGCGAACTGTAGAGTTAGGATTATTTACAAAAAAATATACTCCATCGCAATTAGTTACTACCAAGTTAGCCTTTGAATAACATATCCTAGCTATTACCTCATCATTATTTAAATAATTTACATTCTTAGTGTTCAACTTTTCGTAAGAAGCATAACTTTCTAATAGATTTTTTTTCCTGTATATTCCGAAACCATGCAACCCCCAAGAGTCTATACAAGCGTAAAATGCTTCTGCTCCTGAAACTAATGTTCTATCAGTATATAACTGAAAAGGTTTACCATTTTCAACTCTATCTGAATTACTTACATGTAATAACTTAAACAAAACAATATCAACCATAACTCCATTTTTTGAAAAAAAATAACTCATCGCGGAACTAATAGCATCTTGTGATAACGAGTCATCACAATCTACAAAAGCAATATAGTTACCATTTGCATTTTTAACTCCAGTTTTTCGTGCTTCGGCAGCACCCATATTATTTTGTTTAATATAGCGAACTTTATTGTCGTTTCTTTTTAAAGCTATTTTTTTTATTATATCCAGAGTATGATCTGTTGAACCATCATCAATAAATAAAATCTCAATAAATTTGTAACTCTGACTCAGTAGGACAGAACATATATGTTGTAAATTTTTCTCTTCATTAAACGTAGGAACAACAATAGTACATAACATATTACTCATTTGATATCTTTCCTAAATGAGCCATATAAACAAACACAACCACAATTAAATATAGTCCATAATTTAACATATAGGCTAAACTCACAGCTATCAAACCAGAAGAACTAATAAGTAGATATGTCAAAAGCGGAAACAGAGCACTGAATACTATTTCTAGAATTGCATTTATTTTAAAATAGCCTTTGGCAAGTAATATTGTCGCGAACAACCAACTGGTAATTCTTAGTACATCACCAATATTTTGATAGAAAAACAGAACATTTGCTCGATAAAAATCTTTTGAAAACAATAAATAAATAATAAAATCTCTCAAAAAATAAATAGTTAGAGACATTAAAACGGCCATTGGGATAACAACTAAAGCACCCTTTTTGAGAATACTTAGGTAGTCAGATCTTAATTTTGCGGCTGCTGTTTTTGGAAAATAGTACACAGTAAGGGCAGTTGTCAACACTGCCAGGTAAGCTTCAGATATTTTTGAAACAGCCTGCCAATAGCCAGCATCCGTTAATGATAAATGACTTGATAGTATAGAGCGAACTATAATTAGAGATATTGGCCCTGTAAATGCACCGATTACACCCATGAAAAAATAATTTCTCATTTCGAGTAATTTTTTTCGTTCTGTAGGCCCAAACCAATATTTAGCACTAAACCAATATTGTCGATACAGTAATAGCACTAACCAAAAACCTGCGATTGCATTATTTAACGCAGCAGATATAAGTGCACCAGTCAAACCATAAAAATAAACTAAAAAAGACATTGAAACGAGTGATGACAATATTGCGAGAACATTGGCAATAAAGTAACGCTTATAATCTGACAGCCCGTTTAATACACCTAGAAATAAGCTATTAGCCACATTCAGTGGTATAACTAGCAGAGCTAAAATAACTAACCAATAAAACTTCTCATTATGAAAAAGCCATATGGCTAATTTTTCTGATAATAAGACACCTATTATTATTATGACTGTACTTGCAGCAATCGATAACTTAAGAGCTGCACGCCAGAATAATGCGGCAGCACTATAGTCATGACTATTCTCAGCTGTATACCTATTTACACCTTGAGAAACTTGAGATGCAATAAATCCATTAATAAATGTAACAAAATTCTGTAACTGCCCCAAAGCAGCTAACCCCGAGGGCCCTGTATATACAGCTACTACCTTAGAAATAAAGAAACCACAAACAAGCCTTAACAAAGTCACAATCCCACTTAGGATAGTGACTTGCGTAAAATTCAATTTGGCCACCGGTTAATTACATTAATTACATGTTGAACATCAGATGAACACATACTTGGATCCATCGGAATAGATAGAACGCTTGCATGTAGTTTTTCTGAAATAGGATATGATAATGTCGCTAGCTCTTTATATGCGGCCTGCTTGTGTGGAGGGATCGGATAATGAACTAGAGTTTGAATATTATTGTCTGCTAGATACGCTTGAAAACTTTCGCGATTACTGACCTGAATAACAAACAAATGCCATACATGTGATAGCACCCCTCCATTCACGCTTGGTAGTATTATGCTATCAGAGATAATTTCGTTTAAGTAGCGTTTTGCAATTTCCATACGCTTTTTATTATTCAAATCTAGGTACTTAAGCTTAACACTAAGTACTGCTGCCTGAAGCTCATCTAACCGACTATTAACCCCTTGATATTTATTTTGATATTTTACGTGTGAACCATAATTTCTCAATGCATATAAAACCTGTGCTAAATCATCATTATTTGTAGTGATCGCTCCAGCATCGCCTAGTGCACCTAGATTTTTCCCTGGATAGAAGCTAAATGCACCAGCATCTCCCCATGCACCAACCTTCACTCCATCAACTACTGCGCCATGAGCTTGGGCACAATCTTCTAGAACCAGAAGACTATTTTCTTTAGCTATCAGAGTTAAATCAGCAATAGAACAAGCTTGCCCATACAAATGAACTGGCAATAATACTTTTGTCTTTTTAGTTATTAGTCGACGAATACAATTTGCATCAATATTGAATGTTTCAGGATTAGGTTCAACTAGTACTGGGATTAAATTATTTTGTGAGATAGCTAATATAGATGCAATATAAGTATTTGATGGCACCAAAACCTCATCGCCATCTTGCAAGAAACCGAGTTCTTTCCAAGCCCGCAATACAAGAATTAATGCATCCAATCCATTAGCCACGCCAATACAATATTTCACACCACAATAACTAGCAAATTCATGCTCAAATTTTTTAAGTCTCTCGCCCATTATATACCAACCAGAATCAAACACATCCTTCATAGCTAAGAGTATTTCATCTGACTGAGCCATGTTTATTCTTTTTAAATCTAAAAACTTTACCATTTCATTTACCATTAATTAAACGATTAAATTTTAATTTAAATTTTTCGTAACATGTACGTGTGAATTCGTAATTATTATTAATATCATCTTCACCGCAAAAAACCGCACCGGTTTTTTCGTGAAATGAAACAACTGTTTTATTTTTTTTATCCACTTGAAAATATGCGGAGTCAAATCCAATATGCTCGAAAGCGTACTGGTAAACTAAATATGCACTTTCTATTGCTGCTGTTCTAGTTTTGTTATTGTTTAATATCCAACTTCCCCAACAAAAACTTTTCCGACCTAAAAAATCATAGAGTCGCACTGTTCCAATGGAAAGTTCAGAGTCAAGCAACTCAATTATAAAATAAAATTCCTCGCCATTTTTTTCTCTATTTTTATATTTTTTCAACCATTCTCTTTGCTGTAATTCTGTACCAGTTACTTTTGATATATGCTCATTTAATTTCTCATCTATACGTAGTGAGTATATGAAGCTAGCATCATCAGGGCTTGCTAATCGAAGCTGAATAGTTTTGCCTTTTATCTTATCCATTCTTTTCAGCCTCTCTTATAAACTCGTCGTAATTTCGAATATAATCAGCCTCATCATAAAAATCATCAGCAAGAACCATCAAAACACAATCATCTGAAAAATCATACATCTCATGCCATATCATAGGCTCAATAGCAAGTCCTTGCGCCGGATTATCAAGGTAGACTTCTATTTTCTCGAACCCATCATCTAAAATTATTCTACATGCCCCACGAACAGGAATGGCCAATTGCTGAAGCTTATAATGAGCATGAAATCCACGGTGTACATCATTAATAGTTTCAAACATATAATACACGCGCTTGATAGAGAAAGGGATGTTTTTAGTTTCCTCAAGTGCGATAAGCTGACCTCTTTCATCACCATGCTTCTGTAATTGAATTAATTTGACGTCCATTATGTTCCTTAGAAATTAAACGTTTCAGGAAGAGACTACAAAAACCTCATAACAAGGACTGGTAGAAGATACTATTCATCTCTAGTCAAATCGACTTAAAAGTCCCTTTCCTGTAGCATATATACTGTTATGTAATGTACACCAGATTATAATATCAATTATATCACCAATTCTTATGCGACAATCTTCCTCACTCAAATACATCGCTATTATTTTTATAAAGCTCTTTCACTATTTTACTTTCAGTAATCTATAAAACAACGCAATTACTCTAATATACTTTATTTTTATTTCTAAGAGAAATAAAAATTATACAAAGTTCATTCAAAATAAACCATTAACATTTAAAATAGATAAGCTAATTTGGACATCAGCACCACAATTAATAGAGATTCCTCCCTCATTAATCTAATCTCTTTTATCGAAAAACGTTCAGAGACAGTCATTAGTTTTAGTTTAATTCTGCACCAGTTAACTAGCATTAATTATTATGTTAGATTTAGAATTTGAGCAATTAGTAAATATAAATCCATTGTAAACATTCTTATTAGTTATGACGCCATGTTGATTTTATTCTACTTCACCTGCAATTAATTTCTCCTACAAAAGAAAAAAGTACAGCATTCACAACTATATCCGATACTAATATCGTTACTGACACAGCATTGTTAAATTCAATTCCTAATAACTAAAATGTTAATTTAAAAATAGCATAAATTCAAACTCAGCTAATTTATATAAAAGGGGCATTAATATTTTGACTTTTCACACCAATAATATCGATATGCATGTCGAGTATAAAACTTTATTTAATTTCTAAAAGAAGAGATTATTCAATTAAAATCATGCAATTACGCCAAAAACATTGAATTATAGATATGCTACCGCCCTTGGCTTACAGCAACCAATGCGCTGATTTAAAAAAATATTGTAATCCAATGCCTTACCTAGAATCATATCACTGGTTCAGTTGACAAGACTGCTAAACGGCACTTTCTGAAAACATCAAAATTTGTGAAATTATAATATAGCCTTTAATTTTCTTACATATAACCCATTATTACAAGAAAAATCTGAAATATATCATTTTTGGATATTTCACTGTACTGGATAATTGACATCACGAAAATATGAAAATATCAATTCGGTTTATTCTGATTTAAAAATAAAAAACACTCAGTTAACTTTATTGAGTCTGAAAAATTTACTTCCACATGTAACTATTTCAACAAATATGAATATAGTCGTCATAACACCATTTTGCCACTAACACTACAAATGATCTCTAACTAGCTGTTCTAAAAGGTCTATATGCCCCTCATCGTCATTCAATGCTGGGATATACTCAAATTTCTCGCCACCAGCGTGCATGAAAATCTCCCTGTTCTGCTCCTTGATCTCCTCCAGTGTTTCAAGACAATCGGCAGAAAAACCGGGGCAGATAAGCTGAATATGCTTAATACCTTGAGCTGGAAGACTTTTTAGTGTCTCGTCTGTATAAGGGGTTAACCAAGGTTCGCGGCCAAAGCGAGACTGATATGTCATCATGATGTGTTCGGCTGGTAACGCCAACTTGCCACGTAAAGCACGGCTGGTATCTTCACAGCGTTGTGGATAATCATCCCCCAGTCGGGCATAGCGCTTAGGAATACCATGGAAGGAAAGGATTAATCTGTCAGGTTTACCATGCTGCACAAAAGTCCGTTCAACACTTTGTTGTAACGCCGAAATATAGGCGGGATGTTCTGCATAATCACGGATAAAAGAGACTGACGGCAACCGACGGTACCCTTTCAGAATACGGGCAACAGCGTCCCACACAGCCGCACTGGTTGAACAGGAATATTGCGGATAAAGCGGCAAAACCACCAGCTTAGTCACCCCTTGGGCTAACAACTTATCAATAGCATCTGGCAGATTTGGTGAACCATAACTCATGCCTAACTCAACGGGGATCTCTGGCATACGTGCCGCCAATGCTTTCTGTTGCCGCCGACTATAGACCAATAACGGTGACCCCTCTTCCATCCAGACTGATTGGTATAATTTAGCCACGCGAGGAGATCGAATAGGCAAAATGACGCCACGCAACAAAGGCCACCACAGCCATGGGGAAGTATCAACCACCCGGCGGTCACTCAGGAACTCAGCCAGATAGCGTTTTACTGCTTGCGGTGTTGGGGCGTCCGGTGTCCCCAAGTTGACCATTAATACGCCGAGCTTGCTTTGCATGATGCAAAATCCTTGTGGAGGATACTACGCCTATTATTCGAACTTACGAATAAGCCCGCAACCAGAACCGTAAAATGAGAAAGGCGACCTTAGGCCGCCTTAGCTATCTTACCATCCAGAATTAACCGAGGATAGTCGCCAGTTCTGCACTGACTTCTGCTACTTTACGGGTTCCGTCCAGTTTAAAATATTGCGTATTACCTGCATCAGCTTCTTTACGATAGTAAGAAACTAATGGTGCAGTTTGTTGATGATATTCGATCAGACGTTTGCGAACAGTGGCTTCCTGATCGTCTTTACGAATAGTAAGTTCATCGCCTGTCACATCATCTTTATTTTCAACTTTAGGTGGGTTGAATTTAATGTGGTAAACACGGCCTGAAGCAGCATGTACCCGACGCCCGACGATGCGTTCAACAATCAACTCGTCTGGCACATCAAACTCCAGCACATAATCAACCTTGATGCCGGCTTCTTTCATGGCATCAGCCTGAGGAATAGTACGTGGGAACCCGTCTAGCAGGAAACCGTCACGGCAATCGTCCTGGGTGATGCGCTCTTTAACCAATGCGATAACCAGCTCATCAGTAACCAGCTTGCCGGCATCCATTATTTCTTTCGCTTTCAGACCTAACTCAGAACCAGCTTTTACAGCGGCGCGCAACATATCACCAGTAGAGATTTGCGGAATACCGTATTTCTCCATGATGAATTGAGCCTGAGTACCCTTACCAGCGCCCGGAGCGCCCAGCAGAATGATACGCATTGCGTAAATCCCCTTGCTATGTAGTTTTTCTATGTGTTTTTACTTAGAGCCAGTCCATTAGAGCTATTTTATTTGCCATTTTGAACCAAGGCAGTGCTCAGAATCCTCACATACGATGTGTACGCTCCGGTTCTTCCGCGCTGCCCATGTCCAAACTGGCTGCAACAATGACGCTAACTGGGATAAGCTCTTAAAAAAATCGAAATTGCGGAAAACAAGCAACCATACCATTTTCAGGGGGGTTGGCTCAAGGCGCGCGAGGCCGGTTAGCGGGGGGGAATCTGTAATACCAAAGAGAAATAAAAAATTAACCTACTGAAAACAGATGAAAAAACGCCCCAGATAATGCACTATCCGAGGCGTTCTATTACTCAATTAAGCCGTTAATAACTGATTCATTCTGCGAATGAACTGATTAGGATCATCTAATGTTCCCCGTTCAGCTAATAGCGCTTGATCCAGTAATAACTCGACCCATTCAGCAAACTGTGTTTCGTCCGCCACATCAGCAGCGCGTTTAACCAAGCCATGTTCAGGGTTTAATTCAAAGATGTACTTCACTTCCGGTGCCTGTTGGCCGGCAGCAGCAAACAATTTCGCCATCTGTGTGCTCATTTCATCAGCATCAGTTGTCACTATCGCTGGAGTATCCGTCAAACGATGCGTCAGGCGGACATCTTTCACACGTTCACCCAGCAGGGTTTTAACGCGCTCAACGAATGGCTCCAACGCTTTGTCGGCCTCTTGCTGATCTGGACGCTCTTCATCTGCCAACTTATTCAGTGAATCATCTGCTTTGCTGACTGACTGGAAGACTTTACCGTCAAATTCGGTCAAGTAGCTCATCATCCATTCATCAATACGGTCAGATAACAGCAAGACTTCAATGCCTTTCTTGCGGAACAGTTCCAGATGAGGGCTGTTCTTCGCCGCAGCATAGCTGTCAGCAGTGATGTAATAAATCTTCTCCTGCCCTTCAGTCATACGGCTGACATAGTCTTCCAAGGACACAGTTTGCGCTGAGCTGTCGGTATGGGTTGAAGCAAAGCGCAGTAACTTGGCGATAGTTTCTTTATTGCTACCGTCTTCTGCTGGGCCTTCCTTAAGCGCCATACCAAACTGTTGCCAGAACTGCTGATATT
Source organism: Yersinia intermedia (assembly GCF_900635455.1). Lineage (NCBI taxonomy): Bacteria > Pseudomonadati > Pseudomonadota > Gammaproteobacteria > Enterobacterales > Yersiniaceae > Yersinia > Yersinia intermedia. The sequence goes on from NZ_LR134116.1 coordinate 3,423,354, forward strand.
TCTCAGCATCGTCTTTAGCCAGCTTTTCCAACATTTGCAGCACACGTTTAGTCAGTGCACTACGTAGATTCTGAGTAATGCGACTGTCTTGCAGAATCTCACGCGAGACGTTCAGCGGCAGATCATTAGAATCTATTAAACCACGAACAAAACGCAGGTAATTCGGCATGAACTGTTCAGCATCATCCATAATGAACACGCGCTGCACGTAAAGTTTCAAACCATGCTTATGATCGCGATTCCACATGTCCCACGGGGCCTGTGCCGGAATATACAGCAAGCTGGTGTATTCCTGCTTACCTTCAACGCGGTTATGGCTCCAACTCATCGGGTCGGTGAAATCGTGCGCGATATGCTTATAAAATGCTTTATATTCGTCGTCAGTTATCTCTGCTTTGCCGCGCGTCCATAATGCCTGAGCTTTATTGATTTTCTCCCAGGTGACCGTGCCGTCTTCTTCGTTTTTGCTTTGAATTTCAACTGGCAAGGCAATATGGTCTGAATATTTGCTGATGACTGAGCGCAAGCGCCAATCATCCAGATATTCGTCTTCACCTTCACGCAGATGCAGGGTTATCTCAGTACCACGCTCTTCTTTAGTGATATCAGCAATGGTATAGTCACCCTCGCCTGCTGATTCCCAAAATACGCCAGCATCAGCAGGCGCACCGGCAGCACGGGTACGGACGGTGACTTTATCTGCCACGATAAATGCGGAGTAGAAACCGACACCAAACTGGCCGATTAATTGGCTATCTTTGGCTTGATCTGAACCAATAGACTCAAGGAATGATTTAGTCCCTGACTTCGCGATGGTACCAAGGTTATCAATAACTTCATCACGGCTCATACCGATGCCGTTATCGCTTAGAGTCAAAGTACGCTTTTCTTTATCACAGGATAAACGCACTCTCAGCTCACCGTCGCCCTCAAATAATTCAGGATTAGACAGCGCGCGGAAACGCAGTTTGTCTGCCGCATCAGAGGCATTAGAGATCAGCTCGCGCAAGAAAATTTCTTTATTGGAATAAAGCGAGTGAATCATCAAATGGAGGAGTTGTTTTACTTCAGACTGGAATCCACGGGTTTCTTGACCTTTCATACTCATTAATTACCTCAATCCAAATTACCGACAGGTACATAAAATCGAACAATGAGTATCAGATGGGGCCAATAGGTGAAAGTTTCAAGTATGAGGGCAGAAAAAAACAGAGAATTGAGGGCGATTGACTTATTATCCCTAACGAATTTATTCGTAAGATAATCAATAACAAGACTGTCGCCCACAGTAAAGAATGGGATCAATACTTAATAGGATTACGCCCGGCCAGTGAATGCGATAATGTCGTACCATCAACCATTTCCAGTTCACCGCCTACCGGTACACCATGAGCGATACGGCTGGCTAATACGCCATACTGACCACACATCTGGCCGATATAGTTGGCAGTGGCGTCCCCTTCGACGGTCGGATTAGTTGCCAAAATGACTTCAGTGATGGTTTCAGTTTCAAGCCGTTTTTCAAGTAAATCCAAGCCAATATCGCCAGGACCAATGCCATCCATGGGGGATAAATGCCCCATCAGCACAAAGTAACGCCCGCCGAACTGGCCAGTTTGTTCAATAGCATGGATATCTGCCGGGCTTTCGACCACGCAGATCTGACCATTCTGCTGCCGGCGCGGGTTGGAGCAGATGGTGCAACGGTCTTGCTCGGTAAATGTACGGCAATCCGCACAGTGACCGATTTCAGACATCGCACGGGTCAATGACTGCGCCAGCCGCATTCCACCACTACGATCACGCTGTAGCAGTTGGAATGCCATGCGTTGCGCTGATTTCGGGCCAACGCCCGGCAGGCAACGCAACGCCTCCATTAATGATTCAAGGAGTGGACTGGTTTGCATCAGAACGGCATCTTAAAGCCTGGTGGTAATTGCATACCACTGGAGACAGAAGCCATTTTCTCTTTTTGCGTTTCATCGATACGACGAGCAGCATCGTTCAATGCCGCAGCAATCAAATCTTCCAGCATTTCTTTATCTTCTTCAACCAATAGGCTTGGGTCAATTTCAACCCGGCGGCAGTTGTGCGCCCCATTGATGGTTACTTTTACCAAGCCCGCGCCAGATTCACCGGTAACTTCCAATTTGGCGACTTCTTCCTGCATCTGCTGCATTTTTTCCTGCATCTGCTGGGCTTGTTTCATTAAATTGCCAATACCGCCTTTACCAAACATAGTCATCTCTCATAGCAAGGGGCCGCGTCAGTACACCATGCACTTATCGCAGCGGTTAAACCGGCCGGATACTCTCTTCATCCAATTCTGCATCGAAGAAACGACGCAGTGTCTGAATATTATTATCCGCAATAATCGACTGGCGTGCTTGTGCCAGTTTTTCTTCATAAATGGCCTGCCGCCATTCCAGCGGAGTACGTTCCGCCGGGTTGTCATCTTCGATAACGCTAAGTGTGACAGCATTACCGTGTAATTCACTCAATGCATCGCCCAGCGTTTTTTGTGCCGAGGGCGAATTTAAATGGCGCTGGCTAGAACGCAGGTGAAGGCAGATATTACCCGGTTCTATTACTTCTTTAAATGCATTCAGCGCAAGTTGCTGTACCAATTTCGGAATATGCAACTTATCTATCTCTGCCGCCCAAGGATCCCGCACCATAGCCTCTTCAGCCAACTTAGCAGAAAGCTCCGGTGTTTTTTCATGCTCTAACGCAGAGCGCAATGCCTTAGGCGTGGTAACTGGCTCAGCCACCGTTTCAGGCTGATTCTGCGCGGTCCAGCGATAAGCTTCTTTCTTGGCCGGTTTCTTTTCTTCGGTTGATTTAGCGGCCAGACGCTGCTGGCTGCGCTCAGTCACCGAAGCGAGACGCTCCAGTGCCGAGGTTGCCGGCCGCGCTTTTCCTGGCGCTGCCGGCTCATTCTTTTTTGGTGTGGTTGCCCCGGATTGCCGCAACAACTGGGTTCGCGCCTGAAGAAGCTGCGCAGTCGAATCGGGTAGTTGAGTACCCACGTCAGCGGCAAGCCCTAGCGGCGGTGCATCTTGCGATGGCACGGCTGAGTGAGTCGATACAGGTTGTTGGGTATTTTGGGCGTACTGAGGTGCGTTATTACCTGCAATGGCTGCTGGCGCACTGACAGGAACAATCTGCGGTTCAGCGATTATTGCTTTAGGATGAAAAGCCAGCGCACGCAATAAGGTCATTTCGACCCCCATGCGGCGATCTGGCGCATAAGCCAGCTCTTTACGGCCCATCAACAGTATTTGATAATATAGCTGGATATCTGTAGGCGGCAATGTGCGAGCCAGTTCGCGTAACCGAGGCTCAACCGTCGCATAATGGTTATCCAACATTGATGGCAGCAGTTGTACCATCGCAATCCGGTGCAGCAAGCTTAGGGTTTCAACCAATAAGTTTTCCCAATCAACACCACGAGATGCCGCTTGTTCTACCTGCGCCATCACTCGCGCACCATCAGCACTGACCAGCGCCTCGATAATCGCCAAGGGTTGCTCGTCATCCAGCGTTCCCAGCATTTGGCTAACAGTGGCTGTAGTCACATGCCCATCGCCCATCGCAACGGCCTGATCTGTCAGGCTGAGCGCATCGCGCATACTACCATCGGCCGCCCGTGCCAGTAACTGCAATGCACGAGCATCACTACTGATTTGCTCTGCCAGCAATATTTTTTCAAGCTGCCCACGGATAACCTCAACATCGATCACTTTGAGATGGAATTGCAAACAGCGGGAAAGGATAGTCACCGGCAGTTTCTGTGGATCCGTGGTCGCCAGCAAGAATTTCACATGAGCTGGCGGCTCTTCAAGCGTTTTTAGTAGCGCATTGAAACTGTGGCGCGACAGCATATGCACTTCATCAATTAAGTACACTTTGAAGCGGCCACGGGCTGGCGCATATTGAACGTTATCCAGCAGTTCTCGGGTATCTTCTACTTTCGTGCGCGAGGCGGCGTCTATCTCGATCAGATCAACAAAACGGCCTTGCTCAATCTCCAGACAGTTAGCACAGGTACCGCAAGGCGTCGCGGTAATGCCCGTTTCGCAGTTAAGACCTTTGGCTAACAGCCGGGCAATAGACGTTTTACCAACGCCACGGGTACCGGAGAATAGATAGGCGTGATGGATACGCCCTAATGAAAGGCCATTGGCCAGCGCCGTCAGGACATGTTCCTGACCAACGACGTCTGCGAACGTTTGGGGGCGCCACTTACGGGCAAGGACCTGATAGCTCATTAATACTTCATCATTGATTTATAAATAATATTTTAATCGCCAATAAAAAAACCACAATTTAACCTACATATATTGAGCGGTCTGTTTTTGAACACATTAACCCTGATAGCTACAGGCTGAATCTTAGTGTACCAGTACGCCCATCGTCATTCCCACAAATTTACTTTGTGGAAGTAGACTTGTCGATTCTTTGTGCCCTGCGATGCAGTAATAAATCATTCTTAGTTTCTGCAACAGAGAAAAAGGCATCCAAATCTATCGGCAAGATTTTAGTTGAGATCGAACAGCAGTAGCGTGTCATCACACTCTTGAATACCTGAAAGTACAGGCCAGAATGAACCGAGCGACCTGAGTATCAGACATTTAAAGCAAGGTGTGTGATGCTCAAACATTGGGTGAACGCTACGGTGCCCCTATCTGACCCGCAGATTGTAATGTTACGTCCCTGAACGCTGGATTTTGTACGGCATTTTAATGGATGCTGAAACAGGGCTACCAAGACGTTATAGTTAATAATCAGTAGTATCCAGTTTGGGTCAATTAACAATGGATGGATTTATGACAAGTAAAAAAAGAGGGATGGGCTACATTGCTATCGTAGTTGATGATTACGATAAAGCCATTGAATTTTATACCGAAAAACTGGGCTTTTTTCTGCGAGAAGATGAGATACAACCAGGGAAGCGTTGGGTGTCGGTCTCGCCGACAGAAGACAGTGAGTGTCGTTTATTGCTGGCTCGAGCATCCAATGACCAGCAAGCTGCGTTTATTGGTAATCAATGCGGTGGTCGAGTATTCCTTTTTCTTGAGACGGATAACTTCTGGCGTGATTATGAGTTGATGAAGTCAAAAGGAGTGACATTCTGCGAAGAACCTCGCAAAGAGGAATATGGCATGGTGGTTGTGTTCGAAGATATTTACGGTAATCGCTGGGATCTTTACCAAAAATAGTAAGCATAATTAGTATGTTAGGAACACAATAATGATAAAAATCATCTCAGTGAGAAGCCACCCTGAGTATAAAGATGAATCTATACGCTATTTTCAGAATAAGTGGGCCACGGAAGAGACTAAAATGCTTTATCAGGATTGCATCAGTCATTGTATTGAAGCTAAAAATCCTTTACCTCAATGGTATTTGATGGAGATGAATAATGAAGTTATTGGTTGCGCGGGGTTAATCACCAATGACTTTATTAGCCGTATGGATCTGTATCCTTGGTTATGTGCACTTTATATTGAAGAGCAACACCGGGGGCATGCTTATGGTCAATTACTGATCAAGCATATTGCTAAAGAAACCAAACAATTAGGTTTTGATACACTACATTTATGTACTGACCATATCGGGTTTTACGAAAAGTATGGTTTTACTTTTACTGGATTGGGTTATCACCCATGGGGCGAATCTTCACGTATTTATTCGCTGCCACTCTAATAAGTGAATAGCAGTTTGCATTGATAATATTTTTCCGATATTCATCGAATAATCTGGCGGTCACCGTTGATGACCACCAGATTGTTATACCTGGCATCTTTCAGTCCAGAGTGCTGTTGGCTGCATTCATTTACCAAAATCAACTACCTGGCGGGATATATTCACTTGCAGCCCACCTGCAACTCCACGTTCTTGGGAGGATAAAATCAATGCCCGCTGAACGAGACCAAACTATAGCAAGTGATCCCTTGCTGAGTTAGACGCGCTTCGCCGCCCAGTTCAGGTAAATCAATCACAAATGCGGCGTCAGTCACTTTACCACCCAGCCGACGGATAAGCTTAACCGTCGCCTCGATTGTGCCGCCAGTTGCCAGCAAATCATCAATCACCAAGACGTTATCGCCCGGTTTAATGCTATCGGTATGGATCTCAAGTTCGTCAGTGCCATACTCCAACTCATAGCTTTCGCTGATAGTTTCCCGAGGCAATTTACCGGGTTTACGCACCGGAACAAAACCGACACCCAGCGACAGGGCTACCGGCGCACCAAAGAGAAAACCGCGAGCTTCAGTACCCACTACTTTGGTCACGCCTTTATCCAGATAGCGCTCTACCAGCAATTCGATGCTGGCGGCATAGGCTAATGGATCTTCTAGCAAGCTGGTCACATCACGAAACAGTATTCCCGCTTTTGGATAATCGGGGATGGTTTTGATACTGTCTTTAATATATTGAAACTGTTGTGCTGTCTTAGGTGCAGTAGCGGTCATAATTTGTGCCTGATAAAACTGCTGTACATACTTAAGCGCGGTCAGTCGATGTTAAATGGCATCGGCTGAGTAACTTAGTCCCACTATCGATAATACTCCGATAGTCTACGTCACCGCATCCTTAACATTAAGGAGGCAACGAAGGATTACCCCGCGCACGAAAACGCTCAAATCTATGCAAACTGGCACTAAAATGCAACTGGTGTGAATTGCTCAGCGCCGTTTTTGTTGCGATAGGTCAATAACTGGCATTCGCCACATAAAGGCCAACAGTAGGGTTAACATGATAAGTAATATGCCTCTCACCCACCAGATTTTCACCAACCAAAGTGAAACAGCAAATGTAAGTATGGTAATGAATATTGCTTTCGACTTAGTGCCCGCAGGCAATGCTCGATGTTGTTGCCAGGTACGTATATAGCTGCCAAACCATGAACGATAGAGCAACCAGTGATGAAATCGAGGGGAGGATCGTGCAAAACACCAGGCAGCCAACAGCAAAAACGGCGTAGTAGGTAACAAAGGAAGCACGACACCTAACGTTGCCAATATCACTGCCAGCCAACCCACCGTTATTAAAAACCAACGAGACATAAGCTCCCTTTATTAGCACTTTAATGAGACGTTATCATTAACCCATGCGTTGACCATCATCAACAGATATTCTTGCCATAACTTACACGATACATCGGTATCTATTGTATTTCCCCTCCCTCGTGCTTGTATCTGCCACCATTCGAAGGCAAGCTGGCGGGAAATGCCCAGGAGAAGCGCCATGAGTACGGAAAAATTATTGCAGGTGCTTGAAAGCCAAATTGAAGCGCTGTCGGCACAAGTTGGCCCTCAGGCAAACACGCCGTCTCAGCAAGCCCGTTTTGATCTCAACCTGTTTGGTAATCATGGTAATCGGTTTCGCGATTATCTACAGGAAGTACGGAAAAATATGGCACAACTGAAGCAAGTAGTTGCAGAAAATCGCACACAACAGGTCGCTTTTCTGGCTGAAAAGCTGGTTGCTCAGATTTCTGCATTACAAAGAGAATTAGCCACTCAAAAATTAAGAAAATCAAATCCTGAGCCCAGGGATAACAAATTGGACCCTTACCATAAGCTGGCTGAGCATCAGGATTATGAGCGGCGGATACTGGCAATGATTCACGATAGAGAGAGCCAACTGGGTAAGCAAAGTTTGTTATCCGAGCAGCAGAAAATACAGAAGGAGCTCGCAGCACTTGAGGGGCGTCTAATGCGCTGCCGGCAGGCGTTGATAAGAATAGAGCGCAGTATTGAGAAAAAAGAGAACGGTTTTTGAATATTTGTCACATTTTTTGAATCATTGAGGTTCCGACAACAAATAGTTCTCTATAATGTTTTATGCCCGCCCTGTTTCAAGTGCAGATGTTGACGGCTTGCGCTCCCCCGAATTACTGACTGGAGTCAGCTCATCGGTGTTGCCTCGCTTATCACCTTCCAGCATGTTGAAATCTATTGGGTATGTTGAAATCTATTAGATATATAGTTTGAATCAGGTCAGGTGGAACCCGAGCAAGATATTCACACCTGACTTCCCGATTAACTGCAAATCAAATGTTGGTTAGATTATGTCAGTTGAAAAAGCACCACCAGAACTGCAACTGGCAGTAGATCTTATCTATCTGCTGGAATGCAATGAGATAGCGCCCGAGACAGCACTGGCGGCGTTAGCGATAGTGCAACTTGATTATCAGCGTAAGCTCCGCCACCAAAACTCAGATTGAAGATATCACTTCTGAGGTTCAACCAAGGCGATACACCAGAGTGTCGCCTCAGTGATACTCACTATATGAACCTACCCATAGCGACTCCATCAAGAATGGTGCGCTACTCTGTCTGTACAGACAAATACCTTAAGCAAGCGGCTTATTGATATCCGGTAAGTCAGGCTTGGTATCCCCCAAATCCGATTGCTCAGCCGGTAAGCCTTGTTTATCAAGCGGCCGACTGACTTCCTGAACCTCGGTACCATCCGGTTTGTGCAGATATACTTCCAACTGGTTAAAGGCGATATTAATGTCATTTTCACGACATAACTTATCAATAGCCCTGTTCAATTCATCCACCGTATAGCTGCGATCCCTGAGTTCACGGACATACAACCGTAACTCGTGATCAAGAGTGCTGGAGCCGAAGTTTAGGAAGAAAACTTGTGGTTCAGGATCAACCATAACGCGCGGATTCTCATGAGCGGCTTGCAACAGCACATCTTTTACTTTCGCCAGATCGGAACCATAGGCAACACCAACTTTAATGATGATACGCGTAATGGTATCTGACAGTGACCAGTTGATCAGGCGTTCGGTAACAAATGCTTTGTTTGGAATAATGACTTCTTTACGGTCAAAATCGGTAATTGTCGTCGCGCGGATGCGTATCTTGCTGACATTCCCAGAAAAAGTACCGATAGTAATGGTATCGCCGATACGAACAGGCCGTTCAAACAGAATAATCAAACCTGATACAAAGTTGGCGAAAATTTCCTGCAAGCCAAAACCCAAACCAACAGACAAGGCCGCTACTAGCCATTGCAATTTATCCCACGAAACACCGAGTGAGCTGAGCGCGGTTATCCCCCCGACAGCCGTAATAAAATAAGTCAGAATAGTAGTGATGGCATAAGAAGTCCCTTGGCGTAGTTGCAGGCGCGACAGCACCACGACTTCCAGTAAGCCTGGCAAGTTACGTGTCAGAACATAGGCAACCACCAATGCCATCCAAGCCACCAGCATATTCCCCAAAGTCACAGCCTGCGTTACGCTGGCACCGGCGACCGTCGAGGTGTAATGCCACAGAGATATACTGTCCAGATAGGAGATAACCGTTATCAGGTCCGCCCAAATCCAATAGAAACAAGTCGCAAAAATCAGGAAGAGCGCCATCGTTGTCAGGCGCAATGATTGTTGGTTAATTTGGTCCAAGGCCAATGGCGGCTCTTCAACCGGTTCACCACCTTCAGCCCCCTCTTTCACCAAACTTTGCCGCCGGGCAATTGCCCTACGATAGGCCAAACGCCGCGCAGCAACCCCTAAACCTCGAATTGCCGTCAGGTAAACGATATTCCACAGGAATAATAAATACAGACTATCTATCCAGCGGCCAGCCAGTTGCAACGTTGTATAGAAATACCCTGCCACCATTAATCCAATCAAAATGATGGGGGTTACCGCAACCGCAGTCACAATCACCAATCGCACCGCATGGGAATCTTTTTCACGCCAGCTATCACGACAGAATGGATAGACAAACAAGGCCAGCAGTGCCAGAGCAATAACAATAACAATTTGTCCAATGACATCATCGACCAATCGAAGCGGACTTTTCTCACCCAATTCTGACCAGAATATCACCGGCAACAATGCGCCCCCTAATCGCACCATTTGGCGGCGATAATGTGCACACCGGTCAGCCGCAATCATAAAGTGTCGCTCGGTAATTCCCCCTGGCGAGAGCATCCGATACGTCAGGTCAAATATCAGCCAGAACAGTGCCAAACGTTGGAAGAAGCTCCAGAGGAAGTCACTGAGATTAAAGTCTGAACGCAGACACCAGTAACCAAAACCTAGAATGATTAAGGCCCCTGGCAAGACTTTCAGTAAAGTCAGCATAATGGCATTTGGCGTATGCATTTGACTGTCGTGCTTAAGTTGCCCGACGTCAGCCGCCAGCCGATCCAAATGTTTATTGATAATGCTATAGCGTGACCGTATCACCCCCACCACAATCAACATAGGCAGTAGGAACATCACTGATTTGATCAACCCCGACAACACATCACCCGGTGACAGGCTAAAGTGAAAATTACTCAGTTCAGCTTTAAGCGCCCCCGGTAAGGCTTTTAGCCAAGACCAATCCATCGGTTTATTACTGCTAACCCAAAAAATCTGCTGTGTCAGGGTATGTTGCAGCGATTCATTGACGCTGAGTAACTGCTGTTGGTTTATTTGCAGATTGATAGCCAGTGTCAGTTGGTTACCCAACTGCTTATTCAACTGATCCAGTAGCTCACGGCGGATATCAACAATTTGCCCCAGAGCGTCTTCTACATCAGGGCTGATTTTCTCTTTACTGTCATTCATCAGGGTTTGGATATAGTCATCCCCCTGGAATAGCTGGTCACGTTGCTGGTTTATTTCAAATTGCTCCAAGCGCAAGTCAGCGATACGTGGCCCCATATTGGTTATCAAGCCAGCCGTGGGTAAATTGAGTTGCTGCTGGTACAGAATACGTGAAAGCAACAAACTACCGCGCAGTACGGTAATTTGTTCTTTTAAATTACGCTCCGATTGCAGTGCGCGATCCAGCCAGTTTTTAACTCTGATATTCTGTTGTACTAGAGTATTGCCTTCTTTCGTGGCATTAATCAGCCGCTGACTTAATTCTTTGTTAATCGACAGTTCTCGGCTAACTAACGGATCATTTTGGATGTCAGTGGCATCATTAGGTGCTTGTGCTTCTTTGGCTGTTTTTTCTGACAGGATTAACCGTTTACCGCTGACCACCTCTTGCAGTAGCTGAACATAACGCTCCAGTTGGTTTATGTGCGCAGTGGTGTAATCCCGTTGTTTTTGCAGCAAATCCTGTAGGGTCGTATTCGCTTCCAGATTTTTTCGCTGTAAATCCAACTGCGCATTTAACATCACTTGCTCAGTCAATAACTCTTGTTGCTGGGTTGGTCGCAAAACCTCTTGAGTTGGCGCTAATCCATTGAGTTGATTGCGAATTTGCATTAAACGCATTGATGCGTTATACATCGCACTCTGTACCCGCTCGGGCTGAGTTTGTAAGGAGATTAACTGGCTGTTATAAGCGGAGAGATCTTCCTGCGCTGATTGTAAATCATCCAGCGTTTCATTTAGCCGTGATTCCAATTGGCGCAATGAGTAACTTACCAAGGACTCACGGGTCAGCGTATCCGCAGTACTATTCTTAAGCGCATCCAGCCCCTCTGTTGCCTGACGTAATTTCACTGGTGCTTGTGCCAGTTGTTGTTTAAGTTGGCTGGCCTCTTGCTTAGTGCGCTCAATAGTATCGAGGTATTCCAACGTTTTCGTCAGATCTTGCTGTGCTAACTTTTCCGCGGGCGACAATATCTTTTGTTTTGATAATGCATCCAGTTGGCTTAATACCTCTGTGCGGGTCGGCACATCAATATTGATTCCCGATGCAAAAGTCGATGGCGAACATATAAAGGCAATTATAAGCAGGATAAGCATTACCTGAAGGCGCGATAAAAATGCACCCACTGGCGTCATAGCTGGTATGGATAAAGGTGATGAATATTGATTGTGGGATCTGCCGCTCATATTTGAACTTCATTTCAACAGAGAGACTGAAATCCTATCACGTTCAGTCCCGAGTCATAATAAGAAAAATCTTTCAGAGCGTTAATAGCTGTAATAATGCGGGCTGTTACGCAGTTGTTGCTGAATAGGATGTAACAGCCTGCAATATCGGTTGATTCGGGAATCATAGAGCAATCCCCCCACATTAATTAAAATGTGAGAACTTTATCCGCAGCTAACGTCCATTGAGCCAACTCAACCAACGTGCCAATTTCGACACCATCAACCAGCGTTAACCCACTCACCCCCCAGGCATCGGCGCAAGTTTTACATAACTTCACCGCAACATTTTGTGCTGTAAGAATCTCAAGCATTTGCTGTAAATTATAACCTTCGCGAGGCTGTTGCCCGTTAAGGCCAGCAATGACGGCGTCAGACATTAAAAACAGGCGTAAATCGAGATCGGCTTGTTGTTCTTTCAACGCAATAGATAAACGCAGTGCATTAAATAATGACTCATGGCCATAAGCGGCCCCATTGGCAATCACAACCAGTGAACGACTCATATAAACCTCCAGTTAATCTGATACCTTGCTATTTAGCCCTTTGCGCAACGCGCGGCTATGTCCTAGCATCTCCAGATAGGCATCAATTAATACCGGTGCCTCTTGTTTTATATCAAAACTTTCTGGCATAAAGAGCCAGTTTTCCATCAAACCTGTAATATAAGCTCTCATGATTATTGCAGCCTGGCGAGTATCAAGATTGACGGGCAATTGATTCGCATTAATACAACCTTGCAAAACCGACTCAATTCGCTCATAACTAGCTAAATCAAGAACTTTACGCGCGTCATGAACTGAGGTCATCTCACCGACAAACTCACATTTATGGAATACAATTTCCATTAGTGCGCGGCGTCGGCAATCCTCACGCGTAGAAACAAGAACATAGATAAGAATTTCACGCAGGATGCGGAGTGGATTATCAGGATATTTTGCCTGATACTCTAATTCGAGCTGATCAATTTTAGATTCTGATAGCTCCCAAACTTCGTTGAACAGGTCTACCTTATTCTTGAAGTGCCAGTAAATTGCGCCTCGGGTTACTCCTGCGGCGGCGGCAATATCGGTAAGAGAAGTGCCGGAAACGCCATGCGCAGAAAATTCCCGCACTGCGGCATCAAGAATTTGTTGCCGGGTCTCTTCGGCTTGCTGTTTGGTTTTTCGTGCCATAGCGTTGTTTTTTCGAGGGGGTGCGATTTACATACATTCACGAATGTATGTACCATAGCACGCACATATAATTTACGCAGCAATGGGTTTTAAAGCTTGTGATCCATTGGATTAAATTAAAAATCGGACACTTGAGGTTTATCTATGAGCAAAAACAGAGGGGTAATGCCTCTGGCTGCAATTCTGGTACTTTCAGGCAGCTTAGTACTTATAGGATGTAATGATAAAGATGCGGCGCAAGCCCATGCTCAACAGGCACCTGAAGTCGGTATTGTGACATTAAAAGCCGCACCACTGAATATCACAACCGATCTACCGGGTCGCACGTCCGCATTCCGTGTTGCAGAAGTTCGCCCACAAGTTAGCGGGATCATTCTTAAACGTAACTATGTTGAAGGCAGTGATGTCACCGCCGGAACATCACTTTATCAAATTGATCCAGCCACATATCAAGCCGCTTATGACAGCGCCAAAGGTGATTTAGCTAAAGCACAAGCTGCCGCTGAAATTGCCCGCTTGACGGTAAATCGCTACAAACCATTGCTAGGTACCAATTACATTAGTAAGCAAGAATATGACCAAGCCGTGTCTAGCTCGATGCAGGCTAATGCAAGTGTTCTGGCAGCAAAAGCTGCTGTAGAAACTGCACGTATCAACCTGGCATATACTCAGGTTACTTCGCCAATCAGTGGTCGTACCGGTAAATCTTCAGTCACTGAAGGTGCGTTGGTAACCAGTGGTCAGGCAACGGCAATGACGACAGTTCAGCAGCTTGACCCGATGTATGTCGATGTTACTCAATCAAGCGACGAATTCTTGCGCCTGAAAAAAGAGCTGGCTGATGGCACGTTGAAGCAAGAAAATGGCAAGGCCAAGGTTCGCTTGTTACTGGAAAACGGCGTTGAATACGCACAAACCGGTACATTGGAATTCTCAGGTGTCACCGTTGATGAAACTACCGGTTCAATCACCATCCGTGCCATCTTCCCTAACCCGAACGAGGCATTACTGCCTGGCATGTTTGTTCGTGCCCGTTTAGATGAAGGTGTCAGACCTGATGCGCTGCTGGTGCCTCAACAGGGAGTGACACGTAACCCGCGTGGCGAAGCAACTGCCATGGTTGTTGGCGCAGATGACAAAGTTGAAATGCGCACACTGGTTGCTAATCAAGCGATTGGGAATAAATGGTTGGTTACTGAAGGATTGAAAGCAGGTGATCGTCTTATTGTTTCCGGCTTGCAGAAAATCAGACCGGGCGTGCAGGTAAAAGTGCAGGAAGTTACTGACCCGGCGCAAAAAGCAGCTCCGGCTGATACAGCGAAGAAGTCTTAAAAGGAGCCGGTAATTCATGGCTAAGTTCTTTATAGATCGCCCTATTTTCGCTTGGGTTCTCGCCATCATTTTGATGTTGGCTGGTGCCCTTGCGATTATGAAATTACCCGTTGCGCAATATCCAACCATTGCGCCGCCGGCAATTACAATCTCCGCCAACTATCCTGGCGCCGATGCGACTACTGTTCAGAATACAGTAACGCAGGTTATCGAACAGAACATGAACGGTATCGATAACCTGCTGTACATGTCTTCCAGCAGTGATTCATCCGGTAACGTTCAGTTGACGTTGACCTTTAACTCAGGCACTGACCCGGATATCGCTCAGGTTCAGGTCCAGAACAAACTGCAATTAGCCATGCCATTACTGCCGCAAGAAGTGCAGCAGCAAGGTGTGAGCGTTGAAAAGTCCAGTAGTAGCTTCCTGATGGTTGCCGGCTTTATTTCTGAAGACGGCACCATGCAACAAGAAGATATTGCGGACTATGTGGGTTCTAACGTTAAAGATCCCATTAGCCGTACCCTCGGTGTGGGGGATGTTCAGTTGTTTGGTTCCCAATACGCAATGCGTATCTGGATGGATCCGCACAAACTGAATAACTTCAAACTGACACCGGTTGATGTTATTAACGCCATTAAAGTACAGAACAACCAAGTGGCGGCAGGTCAGTTAGGGGGGACACCACCTGTACCCGGTCAAGAACTGAACTCATCAATCATTGCGCAGACCCGCTTAACCAATGCAGAAGAGTTCAGTCAGATCTTGTTGAAAGTGAATACTGACGGTTCTCAGGTTCGACTAAAAGATGTGGCTATCGTTAAACTGGGGGCTGAAAGCTATAACATCATCGCCCGTTATAACGGTAAACCTGCGGCAGGGATCGGTATTAAACTGGCAACCGGTGCTAACGCCCTGGACACCTCTGCGGCAGTAAAAGCTGAACTGGCGAAATTACAACCCTTCTTCCCTAATGGGTTAAAAGTGGTTTATCCGTACGACACCACGCCATTCGTTAAAATCTCCATTAACGAAGTGGTTAAAACACTGATTGAAGCCATCATCTTGGTGTTCCTGGTCATGTATCTGTTCTTGCAGAACTTCCGGGCAACGTTGATTCCAACGATTGCAGTACCGGTCGTATTGCTGGGTACTTTCGCTATTCTCTCCGCCTTTGGCTATTCGATAAACACCCTAACGATGTTCGGGATGGTGTTGGCGATAGGTCTATTGGTCGATGACGCCATCGTGGTGGTAGAGAACGTCGAACGTGTGATGCAAGAGGAAGGGTTACCACCGAAAGAAGCCACCAAAAAGTCTATGGAGCAAATCCAGGGCGCATTGGTGGGGATCGCGATGGTACTGTCGGCGGTATTTATCCCGATGGCCTTCTTTGGCGGCGCAACTGGGGCAATCTATCGTCAGTTCTCTATCACCATCGTTTCTGCCATGGTGCTTTCGGTTCTGGTGGCATTGATTCTGACACCCGCACTGTGCGCAACAATGCTGAAACCGATTACCAAAGGTGAACATGGCCCGAGTACCGGCTTCTTCGGCTGGTTTAACCGCATGTTTGAGAAAAGCACCCATCATTACACTGACAGCGTTGCCAATATTTTGCGCAGCACTGGCCGTTATTTGGTGATCTATCTGGTGATTGTGATTGGTATGGGTGTGTTGTTCCTGCGCTTACCGACATCATTCTTACCAGAAGAAGATCAGGGTGTGTTCCTGACCATGGTGCAAATGCCTGCAGGGGCGACGCAAGAACGTACTCAGAAAGTGCTTAATCAGGTTACTGACTATTATCTCGACAAAGAAAAAGACGTGGTTAACTCAGTATTTACCGTTAACGGCTTCGGTTTCAGTGGTCAGGGTCAGAACACCGGTCTGGCATTCGTCAGTCTGAAAAACTGGGATGAGCGCCCAGGTGACCAGAACAAAGTTCCGGCAATCGTCGGCCGCGCATCTGCTGCCTTCTCGCAAATCAAAGACGGTTTGGTATTCGCCTTTAACTTGCCAGCGATTGTGGAGCTGGGTACCGCTACCGGCTTTGACTTCCAGTTAATTGATCAAGGTAACCTTGGGCATCAAAAATTAACTGAAGCGCGTAACCAACTGCTCGGCATGGCGGCGCAACACGCAGATATGCTGGTCGGAATGCGGCCGAACGGACTGGAAGATACACCTCAGTTCAAAGTGGAAGTTGATCAGGAAAAAGCACAAGCTCTTGGTGTTTCTATTTCCGATATCAATACCACGCTCGGTTCAGCAATGGGCGGCAGTTACGTAAACGACTTTATCGACCGTGGTCGTGTGAAGAAAGTTTATGTACAGGCTGATGCGCCTTTCCGTATGTTACCGGATGATATTGATAAGTGGTATGTCCGTAACAGCACGGGTCAAATGGTGTCGTTTAATAACTTCTCCACCGCGAAATGGGAATACGGCTCACCTCGACTTGAACGTTACAACGGTCTGCCATCCATGGAAATTCTGGGACAAGCAGCGCCGGGTAAGAGTACCGGTGAGGCAATGGACCTGATGCAAGAGCTGGCGGCTAAATTGCCAAGCGGCATTGGTTATGATTGGACAGGCATGTCTTATCAAGAACGTCTGTCAGGTAACCAGGCTCCAGCGTTGTATGCCATCTCACTGATTGTGGTGTTCTTATGTCTGGCTGCGCTGTATGAAAGCTGGTCGATTCCATTCTCAGTTATGTTGGTAGTGCCACTGGGTGTCGTGGGTGCGTTACTGGCGGCCTCGTTGCGTGGCCTCAATAACGACGTTTACTTCCAGGTCGGCTTATTGACCACTATCGGGCTATCGGCTAAGAACGCCATCTTGATTGTTGAGTTTGCTAAAGACTTAATGGACAAAGAAGGTAAAGGCTTGGTGGAATCAACGTTGGAAGCAGTACGTATGCGTCTGCGCCCAATTCTGATGACATCACTGGCCTTTATCCTAGGGGTTCTGCCACTGGTTATCAGTAGTGGCGCAGGTTCTGGTGCACAGAATGCGGTAGGTACCGGTGTGATGGGCGGGATGATAACCGCAACTGTACTGGCTATCTTCTTTGTTCCGGTATTCTTCGTGGTAGTTCGCCGTCGCTTTAGTCGAAAAAGCGAAGATGTAGAGCACTCACATGCGGTTGACCATAAGGCCAAGTAAACCTTACGTCACCACAATTGATGCAATACATCATTAAGAAAACCCGCAGACTTAGGTTTGCGGGTTTTTTATTTTCTGTACTTGAAACTCAAAAGTGAATAGCGCATAATTATTGTTATAGTATAACATAACAATTGGAGCTTTTATGAAACCCGCCATCCACCCTAACTACCGGACAGTGGTTTTCCACGACACTAGCGCAGATACCTATTTCACCGTGGGTTCCACCATTGCCACAGCACGCACGATTGAGCGCGATGGGCAGACCTATCCTTATGTCACACTGGATATCTCCTCAGCCTCACATCCGTACTACACCGGTAAACAAAAAGAGTTCTCCAAGGAAGGCAGTACTGCGCGCTTCAATCAGCGTTTTGGTCGCTTCCTGACTAAAAAACCAGCCAATTCTGAGAGTTAATCATGCAAGTACTGAGTTCATTACGTTCAGCTAAAAACCGTCATCCCGATTGTAAAATCGTTCGTCGCCGTGGTCGGGTATACGTTATTTGTAAAAGTAATCCACGTTTTAAAGCAGTTCAGGGAGGAACTCATAAGAAACGTTGATTTCCAGCCCGTCAGTGGATGGTTTTGATAAGCCCCGTTGCTGCCCAACGGGGCTTTTTTCAGTTAAAGAAGAGGCGCATCAAAAACGATTAAACGCCCAGCCTCTGAATACAATCAAAAGCTGAGCGGTAGCCGCTTGGTTTATGGTAAAAAATATCTTCTACGGCTACTTCATACTGCCCACAATGGTATCGACATTGTGTTTAAATGCTTCAGCATAAGTTGCTGCCGGGCCTCCGGCAGGTGATAAGGCTTCAGGATACAGTTCCCCCCCTGCTTTAGCACCACTGGCTGTGGCAATCTGTTTGACTAAACGTGGGTCGGTCTGATTTTCAATAAAATACGTTTTTATTTTCTCTTGTTTGATCTGTTTAATCAGCGCGGCTACATCGCTGGCACTGGCTTCTGCTTCAGTTGAGAACCCGACTGGCGACAAGAAGCTAACCCCATACTCTTGGCTAAAATAGCCGAAAGCATCATGACTGGTCAGGACTTTACGCTTATCCAGCGGGATCGCAGCAAACTGCGCTTTTGCATAAGCATCCAGTTTTTCCAATTGCTGGATATATTCTCCACCACGTTTACGGAAATAATCCGCATCCTCGGGATCGGCAACAATCAATGCATTCATTACATTGTTGGCATATTTGATACCATTCGCCATGCTGTTCCATGCATGCGGGTCCGTCACCATTTTGCCCTCTTCATCCATTTTACGCGTATCGACTCCCGTTGAGGCGACCACAACCTGCCCTTTATAGCCGGAAGCGCTAATCAGCCGCTCCAACCACCCTTCCAGCCCTAACCCACTGACAAACACCACATCAGCATTAGACAACTGTTTGCTGTTTTTCGGCATCGGTGCAAAACCATGTGGATCCCCATCCGGCCCAACCAATGTCACCACATTGACATGCTCGCCCCCCACCTGCTGGACGATATCGCCTAAAATAGAAAAACTGGCAACAGCTTCAACAGTTTTTGCCATCGCCAATGGGCTTGACAGCAGGGCAGCTACCGCCAGGCTAATAGGTAAACGCTTCATTTAACTCTCCTTTAATGACAGATACTTCTTAACGGCGCGCGGTTGCAAAAACACCACCACGCGTTCCAAATAGAATAGAAATAAAGAAAATCAGGCTGGCGGTAAGAACAATGGCTGGCCCGGCAGGTAAGGAGGCGTAATAAGACCACAACAAGCCAACAAAACTGGCAACCATGCCGATAACCATGGCAATACCCAGGGTATGAGGGAGATTTTTGGCCCAAAAACGGGCACTGGTGGCCGGCAACATCATTAGCCCTACCGACATCAGGGTGCCAAGGATCTGAAACCCAGCAACCAGATTGATAACCACCAGCGATAAAAACAGAGCGTGAACCACCATCAGCCAACGGCCCATACTGACCCGGAGAAAGACAGGATCGAACGATTCAATCACCAGTGCGCGATAAATCGCCGCTAAAGCCAACATCGACGCAGTCGTGATAACACCAACCATGGTCATGGCGCTGCTATCAATAGCTAAAATAGAACCAAATAACACATGGAGCAGATCCATACTTGAGCCACGCAGAGAGACCAACGTGACCCCCAAAGCCAGAGAACCAAGATAGAAACCGGCAAAGCTGGCATCTTCTTTTAATAGTGTTCGGCGACTGACCCAACCGGATAACATGGCGACAGCTAATCCGGCAATAAACCCACCAACCCCCATGGCAACTAATGACATACCCGAAATAAGGTAACCGATAGCCGCTCCTGGTAATACCGCGTGAGACAGGGCATCCCCCACCAGGCTCATGCGCCGTAATAACAAGAAAACGCCCAAAGGGGCTGAACTGAGTGACAAAGCCAGACAGGCGACCAATGCCCGTCGCATAAAGCCAAAATCCAAAAAAGGATCAGTAAGTAAATAAAGCAATGTCATAGATTGATAACCCTTTGCTGTTCGGGTTGCGGAACCAGAGAAGAGAGTGCACAAGATGAGCTGTGGCAGTGATGCCATTGTGCCAAAACCTGTTCAGATTGCTGCCAGCAGTAGGCTTGAGGCGTCAACCACAAAGCGCGGGGGAAATGCTCAGCAACCATCGCCATGTCGTGTAAAACAGCAATAATTGTGCGCCCCTCATCATGTAACTGACGAATAACGTCGAGCAGAAGTTGTACTGTTTGGCTATCAATGCCGGTAAAAGGCTCATCCAGTAAGATCAGTGGTGCCTGTTGAACCAAAAGACGGGCAAACAGCACTCGTTGCAACTGCCCCCCAGAAAGCTCACCTACAGGTTGGTGCGCCATATCCTGCATACTGACCGTACTTAATGCCTGTTTGATTCGTTGTCGCGATTGATAATTAATGCCACCCAGCAACCCACTTTGTGGCCAGCATCCCATCGCCACCACATCTTGCACGACGATGGGAAACTGCTTATCCAACTCAGCCTGCTGAGGGAGGTAAGCTATTTGAGGCCGAGTTTCTCCGCTAAAGGTTATTTTCCCCGCGACTGCGGGTTGTAAATCGGCCAATGTCTTGAGCAAAGTTGACTTACCTGCCCCATTTGCGCCGATGATGGCGGTTAGAGAGCCCGCAGCAAAACAACCATCAATTGGCGGAGTAAGTGCTTGCCGATCATATCCGATCTCAATATTTCTCATATTTATCATGGCAATATATTCGCCCAATAAATAGCGCCCCACAGCAGCAAGCAAAGTAAGGCGACGCCAAAGATGCGCTGTAGTGAAGAGAGTGAAAACAATGTCCAATAAGAAAGAGGGTTTACCCGAGTAAAAAAAGCGTATTTATTCATGATAGAACAGATCGCGTGTGTTTTGTTATATTATAACATCACATAAAATGAGTAAGTTCAAGAAAACATCAATAATTGGCGGGTTTAAAAAGTAACAAGCTTTAACGCTATAGCCAGGCCTTCCCCGGTGAACGGAAGCAAACCTGCCGCTGGTGACAAAACAGGCAATATAAACATGCTTAGTAACAGTAAATTAAACTATTTTTACTGTTACCTTACTGGTGCGGTCAGACATGGTTTTGGTATTCTAACCTTTACATTGTTCGATAACGCTCGCAAAATGATAAATTAAACAATCGAAAACGCGCAATGTCGCCCCCTTCTCTTGACCAAACCCGCTGAGCATTCTAGGTTAATAAGGAGTGGTTGAATTAATCGAGAGTAATAACTCTAAATATGAAAAACCCTATTTAGGTGGCGTTATTTTATTGGAAGAGGCTGTTATTGCGAGAAAGTGCACTAAATAACATCACAACACGTAACTGACAGTATTAGTTGCAAAATCGCCTTAAACTTGATTTTTTTGATTCAAATCATGCTCGTAGTTGTTGAAAAACAAATGCCAACGCACTTTTTGTTACAATAACCATGCAGGAATGAATTAATCTTACCACCATGAGCGGACAATTAATGAACAATGAAATAGCTGGGGACTTCACCTCAGGGTGTTACGCGATTTCATTACTCAAGAGTGTTATCAGTAATAATATCGGTGAAATTGAAGGAAGTTTAGTTTCCGGTTTAATGTATTATTCAGAAAATGCCAGGTACACGGAGGGTTCATTAGAAATTCTTGATATTTCTCACTTAGAAGAGAACTATTATTCAATGACTTACTGTTATCAATGGCATATCTTTAACCCCTGTTTAGATATCAATACTGAAGAATCCTTAACAGGTGCTGTAACATTTATTGTACATCCAGAAAAAATCACTTTTGATATAATTAACAATGATAGGCCTTCAACCGCCGATGAATTGTAAGATTAAGTAATAAAGTTGCGCGGTGAGCGAAGAAATGATTTATATTCATATCAAGACAAGTTTATTTGCGTTAACGATAAACTTATACAATTATATGATTATCTATCTACTCACATTGTGTTATCAACACCGAATTAAGACTTTACGGAGGGGATGATATGGATGAGTACTCGCCTAAACGGCATGACATTGCCCAGTTGAAGTTTCTATGTGAGAGCCTGTATGATGAAGGCATTGCTACCCTTGGTGACAGCCATCATGGCTGGGTAAATGACCCAACATCTGCCGTAAATCTGCAACTCAATGATTTGATCGAGCATATAGCTTCATTTGTGATGAGTTTTAAAATAAAATACCCGGATGACGGCGACCTTTCAGAGTTAGTGGAAGAATATTTAGACGATACATATACTCTGTTTAGTAGTTACGGAATCAATGATCCTGAATTGAGGCGCTGGCAAAAAACCAAAGAGCGCTTATTCAGACTTTTCTCAGGGGAATACACCTGTACCCTGATGAAAACTTAAGGGATAGCTACCCTATATTAATTTGTATATCGAGAAGAAAAATTACCATGACAAAAACTGACTACCTGATGCGTTTAAGAAAATGTACGACTATTGATACATTAGAACGTGTAATTGAAAAGAATAAGTACGAGCTTTCCGATGATGAGCTGGAATTGTTTTACTCAGCAGCAGACCATCGCCTGGCTGAACTCACAATGAATAAGCTTTACGATAAAATTCCTCCTACGGTTTGGCAACATGTGAAATAGTCCGCTTAACGCTGGTTAAGACACACAACGTTGAGCCGATAAACGTTATCGGCTTCAATGAACCAGGTGATTTGATCGTGTTTTAATTTGAGATAAATGCGTTGATAGGCCCACGGTATTGAAGGTTAACTTGAATCCCGCGATTTTGCATGCGGGTACTTAGGTAAAATCCGGTGAGTTATCAGACTAATGGAAGGGTATTTAAGTGAAATGCTTCGTCGATCTAATTTATTAAAACTCACCCTTATTGCTAATAATTGCACGATATTATTAGTCACTTGCTAGATCTCAAATGTAAATAGAAAGCCAACCCAATAAATAAAATAAGAAAATTCTTATCTTACCCTTCGCTAGTTCATTTGTATGACAATTACAACTAAGTAGTATAAGAAACTTAAGGTAGGGAGCCATCAACAAAAGCCGGCACTTTAGGTAAGCAAATAAAAGAAATAAACAGGAGAAAAAAGATAACGTCAGGAGCAGAAATGGTGGAGGCCCTGCCAGCTACATCCCGGCACACACCTCGCCTGCTACGGCTGCTTCCTTCCGGATCTGACCGAGTTCACAAGTTAGTGTTGCGAGAGAACCAACAGGACCTCCATTGACGTTAACGGCCCCTTGTACTCTGGAGCGGTGGGCATTATCGACCATGGCCCACCAAATAGCAAGACAACACGCGCTAACCGCTGGTTTCTTGCCCACTCGCCCTCAGGTTAGGGCTAAATCTATTTTCTGCTGGCACAAAAAGCATTGATGATGTTATTTATTCATCTCATTCTATTTATTCACCCTATTTTTCTATAGCGTCGCACTATCCGCCCATGCAGATAAAAAAGAGAATGCTGTGACATCATCAAAAATAGACAACCAAAGCCAGCATGAGCCTGAAGTATCAGATTCGCCCACTGAACCGAGTAACCCAACGTTCATCGACAGCTTTCGCCAACGGGTATTCCATGTGGTTGCCGCTATCCCTTATGGGCAGGTGACCACTTATGGCGACATCGCTCGGTTGATTGGTTCCCCCAGAGCCGCACGCCAAGTCGGTGGGGTGCTCAAGCGCTTACCGGAAGGTTCTGCCTTACCCTGGTATAGGGTGATTAATCGCCATGGCGAAATATCATTAATTGGTGATGATTATCTCAGACAAAAAAAGGCACTACTTGCTGAAGGTATTGATATTGATGGTTCGGGCCGGATTGATTTACAACGATATCGCTGGCAATACCGCTAATGAAAACGCCACAGAATAATGGCTATCCTGTGGCGCTATTGCCAAATTAATGGGCAATGACTGATCAACCAACTCATGGTCGGTTAAACATTACTGTATGGTTGCAGAACCCGTTATGGCAGGCGCGCCCTGTATTGTCGCAGGCCCCCCTGGGGTTGTTTCTATAGCAACAGAGGTTGCTGGAACCAGCAGCAGATTAGCCTGAGTCCCCGCACCACGGTTAATCACTTCCGCAATAGTATCGGTGATAAACAGTAACTGACCATTACGCGTGATCGCTGCACTTACAATAATACGTGCGTTTGGCTGAATGTCGGCTGGGTTAAACGGCAAAGCAAAAGTAAACGGTGCCTGTTTACCCTCAGTACGAATCGCCTTCTGGGCAATAACCCGTGATGGGGCATCAGCCAGTGAGGCATCCGACAGCGTAACCGTGACTACCGCATCCGGTGGTAAGGCAATGCGCTCGCGGATATTCACTGTCCCCTGTACAGCAGGCTGTGCAATGGGGGCGGCGGCAGCCGTAACACCTGCTGGCGCGGGAACTGGAACATCAGCACCTTTATGAGCACACCCGGCCAAACTCACCACTAATGCTGCCCCACCCGCGATCTGCCAGAATTTTATTGATTGCCAAGGTTTCATAGGTCGCACTCCTTCTTATTATTAAGATGCGGGCTATCTACCAAAAAGCCCGCGTTTAATAAGTGGCTTCAACCACCTAGCAAGACAATTATAGCACAATATTCTACTCCCCGCCGGTTTTTACCCAATAGAGGCATTTATCAGACTATTCCTTATCTGCTAATCCCTCAATTGAACAGCGCTTTCACAGCAATATATTGACGACCACCCAACTGATTCAGCACACTGTGTATGAACTCAAACATCAGGGGCCACAACATGAGTCAAGCATTAAAAAAACTACTCGATCTGCTCTTCCTTGAGAAAATTGAAGAAGGGATCTTTCGTGGCCAAAGTGAGGATCTGGGCTTGCGCCAGGTATTTGGTGGTCAGGTAGTGGGTCAGGCTATCTATGCAGCAAAACAAACCGTACTGGCGGAGCGGGCAGTACATTCATTCCACAGCTACTTTTTGCGGCCAGGGGACAGCAGCAAGCCCATTATCTACGACGTAGAAACGCTACGCGATGGTAACAGCTTCAGCGCCCGCCGGGTCAGTGCGATTCAGAATGGTAAACCCATCTTCTATATGACGGCGTCGTTCCAGAGCCCAGAGGAGGGATTTGAGCACCAAAATACCATGCCAGACGCCCCCCCACCGGAAGGATTAATGTCCGAAACAGACATTGCTCGCCAATTCGCACATATGATCCCCGAAAAAGTACGGGAAAAGTTTATCGGCCATCAACCAATTGAAATGCGCCCGGTGAAATTCCACAACCCATTACAAGGCTCGGTAGAAGAACCCAATCGCTATGTCTGGTTCCGCGCCAACGGCACAATGCCAGATGACCTGCAGGTTCATCAGTATTTACTGGGTTATGCCTCTGATTTTAATTTCCTGCCAACGGCCTTGCAGCCACATGGGATTGGTTTCCTTGAGCCAGGAGTGCAGATTGCCACGATAGATCATTCTATGTGGTTCCATCGGCCATTCCGCCTGGACGATTGGCTGCTGTATGCAGTAGAAAGTACTTCCGCTTCCGGCGCGCGCGGCTTTGTCCGTGGTCAGATCTACGACCGGGAAGGGATATTAGTGGCTTCTACCGTGCAGGAAGGTGTGATTCGTATGCATCGATAGCCGTTCTCAAAATAGAACAGGGGCGATGTTATATCGCCCCTATTGTTATCATCATTATTATTTTACTGCTATTTCTAGCTTACTGGTTGTATGCATTTTCACCGTGGCTATTAACATCCAGACCTTCACGTTCTTGCTCTTCGGGTACCCGCAGACCAACCAACAGGTCAGCAATTTTAAAGGCAACGAAGGCAACAACCCCAGACCAGACTAAACACACACCTACACTGAACAGCTGAACCCCCACCTGATGGCCCATAGTGACGCCAGCAGCGTAACCTGTACCACCCAGTGACGCAGAGGTAAAGACACCCGTCAGGATACAACCGATAATCCCACACACGCCATGTACACCGAATACGTCACAGGTATCGTCCACCCGCAGCCATTTCTTCAGCAGGACTACCCCCCACAGACCGGCAACACCACCTATTAGACCAATAATCAATGCACCACCAACACCGACTGTACCTGCCGCTGGCGTAATCGCAACCAAACCTGCGATACAACCAGAACACGCACCCAGCAATGAAGGCTTGCCACGTAAAACCCACTCGGCAAATACCCAAGACAAGATAGCACCCGCAGTTGCGACTACTGTGTTCAAGAAGGCTAGTGCAGCTATTTCGTTAGCGGCGCTGGCTGAGCCGGCATTGAAGCCAAACCAACCGATATACAGAATCGCAGTACCGGTAAATACCATAGGTAAGTTATGAGGCTTGAACGCTTCTTTACCAAATCCAGCGCGTTTACCCAGTAAGTAAGCACCCACCAAACCAGCAATCGCGGCGTTGATATGCACAACGGTACCACCGGCGAAGTCTAGCGCGCCATCCATTGCCAGGAAGCCACCACCCCACACCATATGTGCCATTGGCAGGTATGAGAAGGTGAACCACAGGACGGCGAAAATTAATACCGCAGAGAAACGAATACGTTCGGCGAATGATCCCACCACCAGTGCAACCGTGATACAGGCAAATGAAGCCTGAAACACCACATGGATATATTGATAGAAGGTGCCGCTCAGGCTGGTCAAACCAATACCTTTTAGCATCGCCATATCGAAACTACCGAAGAACGCATTACCGGTGCCAAAAGCCAGGCTATAACCGTAGAGTACCCACAGCACACAGATCAGAGCAAAGCTCACCATAACCTGAGTCATCATCGATAATACGTTTTTGGAACGCAGCAGGCCGCCGTAGAACAGGGCAATACCGGGAACAGTCATAAACAGCACCAGAGCGGTGCAAATCATCATAAAGGCATTATCAGCTTTGTCAGCTACAGCCGGCGCTGCGGCCATTGCCAAAGAAGGCAGCATCGCTACCGAACTCAGGCCCAACACGGATAAAAGTTTTTTCATCATCAACCCATCCCTATTCACTAAATTTGAGCCTGCAAATTACAGTGCTGCTTCGTCGGTTTCGCCGGTACGGATGCGAATAACACGTTGCAATTCAGCAACGAAAATTTTGCCATCACCAATTTTGCCGGTATAGGCCGCCTTACTGATCACGTCAATCACTTCATCCAATTGATCATCGGCAATTGCAATGTCAATTTTCACTTTGGGTAAAAAATTGACACTGTATTCAGCTCCCCGATAGAGCTCTGCGTGCCCTTTCTGGCGACCAAATCCTTTCACTTCGGTTACGGTCAGCCCCTGAATACCCACAGAGGACAAGGCTTCACGCACATCCTCCAGCTTAAATGGTTTGATAACCACGGTAACCAGCTTCATATTTGCCCCTTCTCGAATTAAGTCGAATTCATGTCTGCCACAAATGAAGTAAAGCAAAGGCTATGCCATAAGTAATGATAGATATAATTTAATGCGGAAATGGCGACGCTAGGGCAGTTAAGATACATGAGCCAGCCGTGTTGCGGCTGGATTCATGGCGTTGAATGATTTTTGTGCACCAAAATAGTGCGAGGCGCGTCACAGAAGTGCACAGCAGCATCAACGACCTATTGCACTGCCAGATTATGGTGCAGTATGGCAGCGGAATGGGCATTAACAGGGCCATTCATTGGCGATTTGGCTTAGGGAAACACTGAAAATAATGCGGGGCCGTGTAGCCCCACAGTTTATTAATTAACTCACCGCCGTTTCCACCTGATCAATGGCGGCTAAATCTTCGCTAACTAATTGCAACTGATACATTTGATAATAACGCCCATGGGCGGCCAGCAACTCTTGATGCTTACCCTGCTCCACTGCCACACCACGGTGCAACACCAATATGGTATCTGCATCAACAATGGTTGAAAGGCGGTGAGCAATCACCACCAGCGTGGTATTTTTTCGGATTAACTGCAATGCCCGCTGAATGGCTTGCTCAGTACCAGAGTCAATATTGGCAGTCGCTTCATCTAAAATCAGGATTTGCGGTGCCTGTACCAACACTCGCGCCATCGCTAGCAACTGTTTTTGCCCAACTGATAAGGTATTCCCCTGCTCACCAAGCAGGCTGTGCAGTCCATCGGGTAGTGCATGGACTAAGGGGGCCAGTTGCACCGTTTCCAGCGCTTCCCACACTTGCTGTTCAGAGATATCGCGGCCTAAAGTCACATTGGCAAAAAAGGAATCAGCCAAAACGACTGGGTCCTGTTGCACCATGGCCACCCCTTGGCGCAAGGTCTGATGGGATAATGCTGACAGAGGACGACCATCCAACAGAATCTCACCATGTTGCACCGGGTAGTAGCCCATCAGCAGGTTAGCCAGCGTGCTCTTTCCGCTGCCGGTATGGCCGACCAGAGCAACAAACCCATGCGAAGGCACATCAAGGGAGATATTTTGCAGCACCATTTTATCGCTACGATAAGCAAAGCTGACATTATCCACCTGGATACGGCCACTGGTCAGAGGGCGATCATCGGT
The DNA here is from genome assembly GCF_900635455.1 of Yersinia intermedia. NCBI lineage: Bacteria > Pseudomonadati > Pseudomonadota > Gammaproteobacteria > Enterobacterales > Yersiniaceae > Yersinia > Yersinia intermedia. The sequence goes on from NZ_LR134116.1 coordinate 3,451,909, forward strand.
ACCATATCCTTGCTGGGCGCGGTCCATCAGATCAAAAATACGTTCTCCGGCCACCACCGCTTGCTGCATGATTGACTGCTGTGATGTAAGCTCAATCAAGGGTTCATTCAAGCGCCCCAGATAATTAATGAACGCATACAGTACACCCACCCCCACTGAACCCTCTGGACTGAAACCGAACAACAGTAACAAGCCGCACAGCACCAAAGCAGAAAATAGGCTCAGCAGTGGGCGCAACAAAAACCCTTCTAAGCGCAAAGTTTGCATACGCGCCATATAGTGCGCACGGCTGGCAGACTCCATACGCTCGCCAAAACGTGCTTGCTGGCGAAACTGCTGAATGACGCCCATACCGCTGATAACTTCATTAAAACCGTCGTTAATATCAGCCAAATAAGCCCGGACTCGCCGAACCACGGGGGTGCTGTAACGTTGATAAATAGCCATAACCACCAGTACTGCTGGGAAGATGCAAATAGAGATCAGCGCCATACGCCAATCCAGACTGAACATCGCCACCAACATCGCACCAATTAATGCCGCGCTTTTCAACACGGTTGATACCACCATTACATACAAATCTTTAATGACTTCGGTATCATTTGTGACGCGAGAAATCAATTGCCCGACCGGTTGGGTATCAAACGCACTGAGAGGTTGACGCAAAGCGGCATCCATCACTTCAATACGTAGGCGCTGCACCACACCTACGGCAGCTCGGTTAAAAAGCAATGCCTGAAAATAGTGCAATGCGGCTGCCAACAATTGCAACAGCAGGTAAGCCAATGCCAACCCACTGACCAAGCCAAGAGGTAAGGTACCTTTTGCGACCACATGGTCAATAAAATAGCTTATCAAGAGTGGGCCACTGACCTCAGCGGCGGCGGCAATCCATAACATCAATACCGCCAGTCCCAACGGCTTACGATAAGGAGAGCCATAGGAGAGCAAGCGCTTAAGTGTCGGCCAAAGTTGCTGAACTTTACTCATCGGTTTTGGCCTCCGACTCACCATCATCCAATGCGGCTTCAAGTTGTTGATAACGGTACATCTCCCGATACCAACCAGATTGACTGACTAATACGTTATGTGTTCCGCGCTGCATTATGCCGCCATGTTGCATCACTAAAATTTCGCTGGCTTCGGTCAACGCAGAAAGACGGTGCGCACTGATAATCACAGTACGATGCTCACCCCATTCACGCAGATTTTTTAGAATTTCATATTCAGTCTGACCATCCACTGCGGACAATGCATCATCAAGAATCAGGATTTCAGTATCCAGCAACAGTGCGCGGGCGATGGAAATCCGCTGTTTCTGCCCACCAGATAGCATAACGCCGCGCTCCCCCACCTCAGTGTCATACCCTTGAGGAAGACGTAAAATATCTTCATGCACGCTAGCTAAACGAGCAGCCCGTTCAATTTGTGCCTGCGTGGCATCGGGTTTACCCAGTGCAATATTACCCGTAACCGAAGCAGAAAAGAGGAAGGGCGTTTGGCTGACTACGGATAAACGGCCACGCCAGTCATGCAACCTAATATCAGCCAGCGCATGCCCTTGATAACAAATCTCACCATCATCAATATCAAATTGCCGCTGAATTAATGCCAACAAGGTGCTTTTACCAGACCCGGTAGGCCCGCATAGCCCCAGCATCTGCCCTGGCGCTAATTTCAGTGCTACATCATGTAACGCAGGCTGTTCGCTACCCGGATAATAGAAATGGCGAATATTCACCGCGAGCGTGCCGCGCCCATCGGTTAACTCAATATCACCATCTTTAACAACGGGTGCTTCTTCCAGCAAACTGCGAATACGGCTGTAGGCAGCACTGCCACGTTCAACGATATTGAACATCCATGCCAAAGCCAGCATTGGCCAAATCATCAACCCCAGATACATAACAAAACTGGTAAGTTGGCCCAAGGTAATGCTGTGATTAACCACCATCCAACTGCCGCCACCAATCGCCAATAAATTCGCAATCCCGATAGCAATATAGATAGTGGGATCAAACCGGGCGTCGATACGTGCGACATACATATTCTTGGCACCGGCTTCTGCTGCTACTTGAGCAAACTGGCGTGATTGATGATCTTCCAGGCCAAAAGCTTTAATCATGCGAATACTGGTCAGGCTTTCTTGTGCCTGATTATTCAGCGTAGAAAATGCCCCTTGGGCCGATTTGAAACGTTGATGCAGTTGGTCACCGTAATATTTGATCACCACCGCCATGACGGGCATAGGTAACAATGACAACAATGTTAATTGCCAGCTAATTTGGGTGCTCATCACAATCAGTACAGCACAACCCATCACCAGCGAATCCACCAGCGTCAGCACCCCCTCACCGGCGGCAAAGACCACGCGATCGACATCATTCGTCGCACGGGCCATTAAATCGCCGGTACGGTGACGTAAATAGAAACCAGGGGCCTGGCGGCTGAGTTGACGATAAAAGTTTGACCGCAATTCCACAGCCAATTGATAAGAGGCACCAAATAATAAAACACGCCAGACATAACGCAGCAGGTAAACCACAATAGCGGTTACCAGCATCACACCAATCCATAGCAGTAACATATTGGTAGACATCTGTTTTGTGCTGATGCCATCCACAATTACCCCTACCAGCTTAGGCGGCAACAATTGTAGGATAGCGATAATAATCAGCAGCAACACCGCTCCTACGTAGCGGCGCCATTCACGGCGGAAATACCAGCCTAGTTGTACAAACAATCTCACTCAGTTTTATTCCTGGTCTGACACCGAATTACATCGGTATTTCTCGCTACACGCGATAAGGGGGTAGAATTCCCCAGTAAAGTGGTTTTTAATCCAAGTATTCACTCAGGAACAGGTAACATGGTTGTATATTTAATTTTTTCCATCGCAAAGCTCGATGTCACATCAATCAGCCCCGGAACGCCATTAACCATGCGTTTGTAAAAATTGTCGTAACTTTTCATATCGGCAACTTCAACCTGCATCAGATAGTCATATTCTCCCGCCATCCGATAGAACGCCAATACCTCAGGCATTTGCTTAGTAAATTCAACGAATTTCTGATACCAGTCACTATTATGCTGCTGAGTTTTAATCAGTACAAATGCCGTAAGCCCCAAACCTAACTTTTCGCTATCCAGCAATGCCACTCGGCCACGAATAAACCCTTCATCCTCAAGGCGTTTTAAACGTTTCCAGCAAGGTGTGGAGGTAAGATTGACGGCTTCCGCCAGTACTTGCAGTGATTGAGTACAGTCTTCTTGCAACATACAGAGGAGTTTACGGTCAGTTTTATCTAACATATCGATAAACCATAGAATAAATTTCTACCATTTGGCGATAAAGAAGGAAAAATGGCAACGTTTTTTTTCTTTAATAACCGTTAATCTAGTCATCATTAGTTTACTACCTACATCGCAGGCCATGAAATGACCAACACTTGGGTAAAAAATGCTATCAGTGAAATAGAAGCTGACTTCCAACGCTCCGCTGATACTCACCTGATCCGCCTCAACCTGCCGGCTTTCCCCGGCATTTATCTCTATTTAAAAGATGAGAGTACCCATCCAACCGGTAGCCTAAAGCACCGTTTAGCCCGTTCACTGTTTCTTTATGGCTTATGTAATGGCTGGATTACAGAAGGAACAACGATAATCGAGGCATCCTCAGGAAGCACGGCAGTGTCCGAAGCCTACTTTGCCCGCCTGATTGGCCTGCCCTTTATTGCAGTTATGCCAAGTTGCACCGCCCGACGGAAAGTCGAACAGATCACATTCTACGGTGGCCGCTGCCATTTTGTTGAAAGCGCAGGGCAAATTTATGCAGCATCAGAACAACTGGCTCGTGAGCTGAATGGCCACTATATGGATCAGTTCACTTATGCTGAGCGCGCAACCGACTGGCGCGGCAATAACAACATTGCTGATAGCATCTTCCGCCAAATGGCGCGTGAGCCTTTCCCGGTACCTGACTATATCGTCATGAGTGCTGGTACTGGTGGCACATCGGCGACCTTAGGCCGCTATATCCGCTACCAAGGGCATGATACCCAACTGATGGTAGTCGACCCAGAGAACTCGGTATTTTATGACTGCTTCTGTAACCGCGACCGTACCGTTACCGGCAGTTGTGGCAGTCGCATTGAAGGGATAGGCCGCCCACGGGCTGAACCTTCGTTTATTCCAGAAGTGATCGACAGTATGTTGCGCGTACCCGATGCTGCCAGTGTTGCAACGATTCATTGGTTAGAGGGTATTTTGGGGCGCAAAGTTGGGGCATCAACCGGCACTAACGTCTGGGGCGCATTACAATTAGCCAAACAGATGCGTGAGCAAGGTAAAACAGGTGCGATTGTGACGTTGCTCTGCGACAGCGGCGAACGCTATCTTGATACCTATTACAATACCGAATGGGTCAGCAATAATATTGGTGACTTAGCGCCATTTAGTAATGAACTAAATAACCTGTAATTATCTGATAAAATTCGGTTTTCCCATCATGAATGACACAGGAAAACCGAATTTTGGAAGAAAAAAACCGGATGGTTATCCGGTTGGCTAATAGCTATCCTCAAGTCATCAGAGGGTGCAGTTAGGCAGCAAGCGAGTGATCGCACTGAGCTGATGCCAATCAGTGATTCAGGTGAGGGAACACCGTCAACACTGCTACAACTCCAAGTACCAAGGGGATAAACCTCAGAATTCGGGGGAATAGGTGAGGTGTGGTGAACTTAGCCAATGTTGCAAATAGTGAGCGACGCCTTGTTGTTCACAGCGCCCGATAACCTGTAACTGGGGTAACTCTTGCTTCAATTGCGGTAATGCATTTCCCATCACTAACCCAAGCCCAACCCGCGATAGCATCTCTTTATCATTCATTGCATCACCAAATGCCATGCAATCGGCCAGCGTTAAATTGAGACGATGGCTTAATCGTTCTAAAGCCGCCCCTTTGTTACATCCACGGGGTAACACTTCAAGGCAATCAACCGCTGAAAAACAAAAATCGGCTTCGCCGCCCATTTGCTGCTCAAGCTGGGTTTTAAGCTCGATTAACTCCTGATGTGAGGCAATAAAACAAATTTTATGGTTGCCGGTTAGAGGCAATGCACTCAGTGCCGTGAGTTGAAACTGGAAGCCACTGGTTTTATGCGCAGTCAGCAGCGCAGGGTCATTACAATCAGTAAACCAGCCATCATCACGGAAAATATGGATACTGGCGCGAGTCTGCCATGGGGTTCGTAACACAAACTCCACCAGTTCTGCCGGCAAATCCATACCGTATAATGCTTCACCCTCAACATCACAGACACGGGTACCATTGCCGGTAATCAAATAACCATTAATACCCGAATGGGATAAAATCCCTTTCATATCAAGATAATGTCGACCAGTAGCAAAGGTTAGGATCATCCCGTTTTCCACTAACTGATGTAACACATTCAATGTAGCACCACCAATTTTATGGTCGCGCATCAGTAAGGTTCCATCCATATCAAAAGCGGCTAAACGGTACATTTAAAACCTCGGAGAGAGTAAAACTGGTGGTATGAATAAAATTATGACGTACTATTTACGGAACTAATAGTGAACAATTAAATTAAACTATTCCGTATTTATAAACAGCCCGAATAGGCGTAATGGATGCTATCAGTTTGAACATGCACTGCACTGAGAGTGCCGGATCACGTTGTAACTCATCGCCACATGAGAATGAACCGTGCGGTCCCCTAGGTCCGTTAAAAATACAGGCACTTGATGAGCTCGTCCAAGAGTTAAAATAGCCAATAAAATAGCCAATAAAATAGCCTTAATGGGATAACATCTTAATTATGCGCATTATTCACCGACTAACCCAATATCAGCGCTTGTACCAAAAGTTCGGCGATCAACCGGCGGCTACCACCGTCAGTGAACTGGCAAGCCTACTATTTTGCAGTGAGCGACATGCCCGCACTCTGATTCAACAGCTACAAGCGAATGACTGGCTCAGTTGGCATTCACAAGTTGGCCGAGGAAAACGAGCACAACTGCAATGCCTGAAAAAACCTGATGCACTGCGCGCAACCTACCTGCAATTATTCCTTGAGCAAGGTGACCATCAGGCCGCTCTCGCACTCGCCCAACTGGAACCTGAACGCCTTCAAGCCTTACTAAACCCTCACATGGGTGGGCAATGGCAGGCAGATAGCCCAATACTGCGAATCCCTTATTACCGGGAGCTTGAGCCGTTAAACCCGATGACTGTTAGTGGCCGGGCAGAGCAGCATCTGATTTATACTTTACACGCAGGCCTGACCCGATTTAACACTGGGGACCCACTACCAAAACCGGATCTGGCTCATCACTGGCAAGTCAGCGATGATGGTTTAACCTGGCAATTCTTCTTGCGCAGCCAATTACGTTGGCATAACGGGGAACATATTCGCAGCGAACAGTTGTTGCAAACGCTGGCACTGTTGCGGGCAAATCCGCGCAACCAACCAAGTTTTGCTAATATCACCACAATTACCCTGCCCCATGCTTTATGCCTGCAATTTACGCTGCTGCATCCTGATTACTGGCTGGCACATCGGCTGGCAGATTTACCCTGCAAGTTGTTTCACCCCGACGCCCCGCTTCTGGGGGCAGGCCCATTTAAGTTAGCGACGTTCAACCCACATCTGGTTCGGCTGGTGCAGCACGAATTTTATCATTTGCAGCATCCTTATCTGGAAATCATCGAATACTGGATAACCCCAAGCCTTGTCGTGCAGTCCGCCGACGGGAGCTGCCAACATCCGGTACGTATCACGATTGGACAGGAGGATGAGTTTCCTTTAGCCCGCCCCGTTCAGCGCAGTATGAGCCTCGGTTTTTGCTATCTGGCTATTAATCGACATCTCAATAATCTTACTCCCCAGCAAATAGCCAAATTGCTGATGCTAGTGCAAACTTCCGGGATATTAGAAGAGCTGTCAATTCGCCGTGGTGTGATAACCCCCAGCCATGAAATGCTGCCTGGCTGGCCTATCCCCCAGTTTACATCCGATGAAAATCCACCATTGCCTGCCCATCTGATACTGACCTATCAACCGCCGATGGAGCTTGAGAGCGTTGCCGAACAACTAAAAACAGTATTGGCAACCCATGGTTGCACATTAGAAATCCGCGCCAGTCGCAATAAGCAGTGGAAAGATACTCATCAAATTGAAGAGGCAGACTTATTATTAGCAGACCATTTAGTCGGGGAATCACCTGAAGCTGCGATGGAAAGCTGGCTCCAACTTGATCCGCTGTGGCGAGGAATTCTTTCCCCAGAACAATTGGAACAGCAACAAAAAACACTGATCCAAATTCAGCAAACTGAACTTGCTGCTGAACGTTTCCGCCAATTACGGGAATATTACAATGATCTGATGCTGACAGGGCTGATTCTCCCGTTATTCAATTATCAATATCAGGTCAATGCCCCGCCACGGATTAAAGGTGTTACCCTAACCGCATACGGCTGGTTTGACTTCAATCAGGCATGGCTACCACCGGCGACCAATTGACAACCAAACGCAGGTTACTACCCTTTCGTCCGTGAACTGAGTAACATACTGCCAGTTCTTAATTTTGCTGTGGGCTGGCTCTTTCAACGCCCACTGCCGTACGAGGTCACAGCATGAAACGCGCCGTCGTTGTCTTTAGTGGTGGACAAGACTCCACTACCTGTTTAATTCAAGCATTACAACAATATGATGAAGTCCACTGCATTACATTCGATTACGGACAGCGCCACCGCGCAGAAATAGATGTTGCTCGCGCCCTTGCCACGCAGCTTGGTGCTAAAGCGCACAAAGTGCTGGATGTTGGCATGCTCAATGAGTTAGCGGTGAGCAGCCTGACCAGAGACAGTATCCCTATTCCTTCTTTTGATGAAGAAGATGCCAATACGGTTCCCAGTACGTTTGTCCCCGGCCGTAATATTCTATTCCTGACCTTAGCCGCAATTTATGCTTATCAGGTGCAAGCTCAGACGGTTATCACCGGTGTTTGTGAAACCGACTTCTCCGGCTACCCTGATTGCCGCGATGAGTTCGTAAAGGCACTTAATCATGCAATCGACTTAGGTATTGGCCGAGATATCGCTTTCGTTACCCCTTTAATGTGGCTGGATAAAGCAGAAACCTGGGCACTGGCAGATTATTATCAGCAATTGGAGCGTGTTCGCCATGACACCCTAACTTGCTACAATGGGATTCAAGGCGATGGTTGTGGCCAATGTGCTGCCTGCCATTTACGAGCCAAAGGGTTGGCGCTCTATCTTGCTAATAAACCAAAAGTGTTATTAAGCTTGAAACAAAAAACCGGGCTAATTTGATTATTGTTCACTCCGATAGCTACCATAATCGATTCATTGCCCCGTTCTTATAATGGCCTCGCTCATCAGAGCGAGGTATATCGTTACCACTGGATGTTTTACCAAAAATACTGACGAGGTATACCTCCTCAGCAACTGTTCCGGCTATTCTGTAATACCTCGATTGACAAACTCTTCCAGTTTTTCGCGCAGTTCACCCTCAATGGGCAATGCCCTCTGACTACGCAGATCTATACAGGCAAACGTCAGTTCCGCATCCGCCACCAGAATGGATTCGGGCTCTAGCTTGACAGTCTGTTTCATCACACCACTTTTGCCGTTTAGCTTTAATAACTGGCTATCAATTCGTAGCAAATCACCCAATACCGCAGGCCGACGGTAATTAATATTGATATTAACTACGATAAAAGCAATTTGGTTTTCAGCCATCCATTGTGCTGCTGGCTCCCCATCAAGCCATTCCCAACGCGCTTCTTCGAGAAACTCTAAGTAGCGGGCATTATTAACATGTTGGAAAACATCAATATGGAAACCCCGGACTTTAATATGAGTATGCATGACAGCGAGCTTCTCCAGACAGTGAATAAAAGTTATGTACCTTCGGCAGTCGAATGGTGTTGGCAAGAGGGTACCAACACAACTGGTACGACCTCACAGCAAGATTAGCAGAGGAAAATTACTTCATCGTATGCTTGCTATGTAATCTAGAGCGAAATCACAGTTTCCTACTACTGTAGGGGCTTACATTATGAAAAGATGGTTATTGTTTGTGGTAAAAATAGCCAGACAAATACCCACAGATATCTGCCTGACCACAGTGCTTATCCATCACAAACTAAAGTTACATTTTAAGCTTGGTATTGTTCCTCTCTAAGAATGAAGGGCCAATACCTGGGACTTCGAGTAACTGTTCAGTATCAGTGAAAGGGCCGAACTGCTCGCGATAACTAACGATGGCCTCTGCCTTCTTCCTGCCAATTCCGCTCAGGAACTGCGCCAACTGCTCAGCAGTAGCACTATTTATATTAATCTGGCTTGCGCTGCCTGTTGGGGTGCCAGCAGCGGTTGCCGCCGCCGTACTCACCTGCCCTTGATTCTTCTCTGCCACTTTGGCTGGCGGAGAGCCTGCTTTTACCTGACTATTTATCGGGGTATGACTTCGGGAGTTGAGGGTTTTATCCTGAGTGTTACTGGTGGGGCTTCCTGGAGCCGCAAAGGCTATCTGCTGGATAGACAGACCTGCGAATAATGCTGTTATAACAAATAATTTTCCTATGAATTTCATGCTGTATCCTCCTTGTGTTTGACAGCATGGCTACCTTGCCGCAACCTCCGATTCATCGCAAAGGGCAGATTTCAGATATGCGAAAGGCCGCCAAAGCGACCTTTCGTTGTTACATCGAGTTGCAGATGTATGCGAGGCTAATTGCGATTATGGGGCGTTATTGCGGCTGCTGTTGCTCCGCCGGCCCCATCTTAATGGTCGCCTGTTTGTGCAGGTTCGCCATCAATGCATCAAAAGTCACACCGCTAGCTCCTTCCAGCATTTTAGCGGTAAAGACCTTCATTTCGCCTTCCGGCAATTTACCCGGAGTGACTGATAACAGTTCGATCAGTACGATGTTGTCCTGGCGATCCTGAGATAAGCCATAAACTGGCTGTTCTTTTTGCGGGTGAGCCAAGGCAAAGATAGTCTGGACTAATTGATCGTCATCTGGTGCACGCGACACCGCTTTCTTCTCACCAAAAGTGATACCAGCAGCCTTCATTGCGTCTTCGCCTTTGCCCTGCTTCAGTGCAGTCAGCAGCTTTTCACCATCAACACGTGCCAATTGTTCTGCTTTCTGACGTTTCACCAATTCAGCAACCTGATCACGTACTTGGTCAAATGGCTGAATACCTTCTGGTTTATGAGCATCGATACGGATAACGAAAGCACGGTCACCATCAACTGTGATTACATCTGAATTGCTACCCGGTGCGCCATTCTCACCGACCAGGCCACCATCAAAGATTGCCTGTACAACTGGTTTGAAGTTAACCTCGGCAGGTACGGCATCACGAGTAAACCAACCGGTTTGCTTAGCTTTAGCGCCTGCGGCTTCTTCTGCGGAGGCCAGGGATTCGTTATCACTGGTAGCCGCTTCACTGACCTTTTGCTGTAACGCGTAATAAGCGTCAACGGCTTTTCCCTGCTTAACTTGTTTTGCCAGCGCATCATGCACTTCAGACAAAGGTTTAACCTGGGCAGGTTTGATGTCATTTAAGCGAACAATCAAATAACCTACCGAGGATTTAACCACATCAGACAGTTGGCCTTTTTCGTTCAGATTTGCTTGTTTCAGTTCATCAGCCGTGGTGTCTGGTTCCAACCAACCCAGTTCACCACCATTTTTGCGGGAAATGATATCGGTAGATTTCTCTTTTGCCATCGCGGCAAAATCGGCACCTTTTTTCAACTCATCCAACGCTGTTTTGGCTTCAGCTTCAGTCTTGAACTGAATCACACTGTAGTTACGTTGTTCCGGCTGGGTATAGCTGCTTTTATGCAGTTCATAGTACGCAGCAATATCTTCCTCGGTGAGCGTGATTTTGTCCTGCATCGCGGCAGCATCCATCACGATGAAACTGACTTTCATCTGTTCCGGTGCAATGAAGCTATTTTTATTCTGGTCGTAGTACGCTTTCAGCTCTTCATCAGTCACTTTTTGCTGTGCCTGAAGGGCTTTGAGGTCAATGGTCGCCAGGCGAACTTCACGCTGCTGCAAAATCAGCTCTGACATCGCCTGTGCTTCGACAGGCAGAACAAAGCCTGTATCACCGAATGCTTGCAGCAATTGTTGATTAATGAGTTGCTGACGCTGTAATTGCGCGAATTGGTCAGGGGTGTAGCCCATCCGGTTAACCAGTTCGAGATATTTGTTGTTATCAAACTTATTATCAGTCTGGAAATAAGGTGCCTGACGGATGGCATCTTTAACTTGTTCGTCACTGGCAGTCAGGCCCAGTTTTTTGGCGTACTGGTCAAGTAACATGTTGTTGACCAACTGCCCCAACACCTGCTGACGTAATTGCAGCATATAGCCTTCATTTGCGGCCAGTGCTGAGAATTGTTCACCTAATTGCTGCTGCAAGCGGCCACGCTCACTCTGTACAGCCTGTTCTAACTGAGCACGACTAATTTCTTGGCCATTAACTTTGGCTGCAAAGTCGTTGGAACCGCCAATCAGATAGCTGCCAACCCCGGTCAGGATAAAGGACAACATGATCAAGGCCAGAATGATTTTGAGCACGACGTTATTAGCAGCCGCGCGTAAATTGTCCATCATAATGTGACAATACTCCGCTGTAATATGGATTAAAACTGTTGCGCAGGTCTAAATAAACCCAGCATTCCTTGCGACAGCCCTTCGTGCTGCTGCGCGTTAAACTGCTTACTCTGTTTGCTACTAACCAATATTGGTTACTGCCTATTTTTGCTCTAAACGGGCCGCTGATATTCTCTCATCAGACTAACATTTTACACCCGTTCAGCGCTCAGTCAGTTCAACTGCCTAAGCGAAAAAAAAGCGCATCATTAACGATGCGCCTTGTATCTTACCTTACCAGCTCAACTGCGTCAGGTTATTGTTTAACACAAACAATATATCCCCTTGGTACTTGAAGTTGCAGAGGTGTTCGCTACTCTCACTAACCCGAATCACTTACCTGAGTAAACTCATCGGTATTCGTTCGCTTACAACCTGACTGCTACTTCAATCTCTTTGGGTTTAGCGCAATGAGAATTGACGCGGTAATCAGTTTACTGCGTCTTTCAGGCCTTTACCGGCACGGAAGCCTGGTACTTTAGCCGCAGGAATACTGATTTCTTTGCCTGTCTGAGGGTTACGGCCAGTACGTGCAGAACGCTCACGTACTGCAAAAGTACCAAAACCAACCAGAGCTACGTCATCCCCTTCTTTCAAAGATTCAGTAACAGAAGCAATAATTGCATCTAACGCGCGCCCAGCGGCCGCTTTGGAAATATCTGCACCTGCGGCAATTTTGTCGATCAGTTGTGACTTATTCACTCTTTCATCCCCTTTAGAATTCTATCGTCGCGCCGAAAATCCCTACGGACAACACGACAGCGCAGCTGTTATATCAATCCTGTCCAACCTTGGCAAGCAGCCCAAAGGCAGAAACTTTTGTCAGACAGCCGAACTAACTTAGCGGCACAAAAAATAGCTGGCAAGTAGCATTTCACTTACCAGCATCAGTTTTATCAATACTTCTTGCGATCCGTCACTATTTTGACGCTACCGGCTGTGCCCCGAAGGCTGGATTTTGCAACGCGATGGCTAAAACATCATCAATTAGTTTAACCGGATGAATCTCCAGATCAGCGATAACATTGTCTGGAATCTCTTCCAAATCACGTTTGTTATCTTCTGGAATCAGCACAATTTTGATCCCACCACGGTGAGCTGCCAGCAATTTCTCTTTCAAACCACCGATTGGCAATACTAAACCACGCAAGGTGATTTCGCCGGTCATCGCCACATCTGCGCGCACCGGGTTACCGGTCAGACAAGAAACCAGCGCGGTACACATAGCAATACCTGCACTCGGACCATCTTTTGGCGTCGCACCTTCAGGCACATGCACATGGATATCGCGTTTTTCGTAGAAATCTGGATTAATACCTAATTTATCTGCGCGCGCACGCACCACAGTCAACGCTGCCTGAATTGATTCTTGCATCACTTCACCCAGCGAGCCGGTGTAAGTCAGCTTGCCTTTGCCCGGAACGCATGCCGTCTCAATGGTCAGTAAATCGCCACCCACTTCAGTCCACGCCAGCCCGGTCACTTGACCCACGCGATTCTCAGTATCAGCTCGGCCATAATCGACCTTCTGCACACCCAAGAAGTCTTTAAGGTTGTCACCGTTGATTTCAATGTGCTTAACCGTTTTATCCATAAGCAGATTTTTTACTGCTTTACGGCACAGTTTGGAGATTTCACGCTCCAGACTACGCACCCCAGCTTCACGGGTGTAATAACGGATAATGCTCATAATGGCACTGTCATCGATGGTCAGTTCGCCTTTCTTAATGGCGTTGCGCTCAAACTGTTTCGGCAACAGATGCTGCTTGGCAATATTGAGTTTCTCATCTTCGGTATAACCGGACAGGCGAATAACTTCCATACGATCCAGCAACGGTGCTGGAATATTCATGGAGTTAGAGGTGGCAACGAACATGACATCCGACAGATCATAATCCACTTCCAGATAGTGATCGTTGAATGCAACGTTTTGTTCTGGGTCCAAAACCTCCAGCAGTGCAGACGCAGGATCACCGCGCATATCGGACGCCATCTTATCAATCTCATCCAACAAGAAGAGTGGGTTCTTCACCCCAACTTTCGCCATCTTCTGGATCAATTTACCCGGCATAGAACCGATATAGGTGCGGCGATGACCACGGATTTCCGCTTCATCACGTACCCCACCCAGCGCCATACGGACATACTGGCGGCCAGTAGCACGAGCAATAGATTGGCCCAGAGAGGTTTTACCCACCCCAGGAGGCCCAACCAGGCACAGGATTGGCCCTTTAATCTTGCTAACGCGGCTCTGTACTGCGAGGTATTCTAAAATACGATCTTTAACTCGTTCCAAACCGTAGTGATCGGTATCCAGAACTTCCTGCGCTTTTACTAAGTCTTTTTTAACTTTACTGCGGCTGTTCCAAGGCACCTGCAACATCCAATCGATATAACCACGTACTACGGTTGCTTCCGCAGACATCGGTGACATCATTTTCAGTTTTTGCAGCTCGGCTTCGGTTTTTTCGCGTGCATCTTTCGGCATTTTGGCCGCTTCGATTTTACGCTTCAGCGCTTCGTGTTCATCAGGCGTATCGTCCATCTCGCCCAGTTCTTTCTGAATGGCCTTCATTTGCTCATTCAGATAGTACTCGCGCTGGCTCTTTTCCATCTGTTTTTTGACGCGATTGCGAATCCGTTTTTCGACCTGTAACAGATCGATTTCTGACTCCATCATTGCCATCAGGTATTCCAGACGTTCGGTCACATCGAACATTTCCAGAACAGCCTGTTTATCATTTAATTTCAACGGCATATGTGCCGCGATAGTATCCGCAAGACGCGCTGCATCATCAATGCTGTGCAGTGAAGCCAGCACTTCTGGTGGGATCTTTTTATTCAGTTTGATATAGCCTTCAAACTGATTAATCGCCGTGCGAACCAAGACTTCTTGTTCACGATCGTCCATCACTGGCGATTCAAGATATTCTGCCTGAGCAGCAAAATGCTCACCGCTGTCGGAAAGCGTGGTGATACGCGCACGCTGTAGCCCTTCAACCAGCACTTTAACTGTGCCATCAGGCAACTTCAGCATTTGTAAAATCGAGGCTACAGTGCCTACTGAAAACAAATCGTTGATACCAGGCTCATCAGTCGAGGCTTCTTTCTGCGCAACCAGCATGATTTTTTTATCATGGTCCATTGCAGCTTCCAGGCACCGAATCGACTTTTCCCGGCCAACAAACAGTGGGATCACCATATGCGGATAAACCACCACATCGCGCAGAGGCAATACGGGGATTTCTATGCGTTCGGAACGCTCAGGGTTCATAGAGCTCTCTCTTAGTTTAGCTTCCGCCAGATTACTGGGAATCTCGTGAAACACGAGTCATCACGAGTTTCACTAAATAGGTTATTGAGTATATGGGGACGAATGTCTTACATTCAACGATTACAATGCGAGGAAAAAGAAATGGGGGATAAAATCCCCCATTGTCATACTAACCATCTGGATTATTTGGCTAATTATTCGCCAGAAGCTTGGGCTTCCGGTTGGCCATAAATCAGCATTGGTGCAGATTGGCCAGCAATAACTGACTCATCTACCACCACTTTTTCCACACTGTCCATTGACGGTAAATCGTACATGGTATCCAGCAATGCGCCCTCTACGATAGAACGCAGGCCACGAGCACCTGTTTTACGTGCCATCGCTTTTTTGGCAATTGCAGTCAACGCTTCATCACGGAACTCAAGCTCCACACCTTCAAGATTGAACAACGCCTGATATTGTTTAGTCAGCGCGTTTTTCGGTTCTTTCAGGATCTGAATCAGTGCGTCTTCACTCAATTCACTCAGCGTTGCAACCACAGGTAAACGACCGATAAATTCAGGGATCAAACCGAATTTAATTAAATCTTCTGGCTCAGCCTGACTCAACAACTCACCTTCGGTTGCTTTTTCTGACTTGCCTTTTACCGTGGCACCGAAACCGATACCCGTTCCGGTGTTAATGCGCTGCCCGATAACTTTGTCCAGGCCAGCAAAAGCACCACCGCAGATAAACAGAATTTTAGAGGTATCAACCTGCAAAAACTCCTGCTGCGGATGCTTACGACCACCTTGTGGTGGCACGGCAGCAATCGTCCCTTCAATCAATTTCAGCAGGGCTTGCTGCACACCTTCACCTGAGACGTCACGCGTGATCGACGGGTTATCAGACTTACGTGAAATTTTATCAATTTCATCAATATAGACGATACCGCGTTGTGCTTTCTGCACGTCGTAATCGCATTTCTGCAAAAGCTTCTGAATGATGTTTTCAACATCTTCACCCACATAACCGGCTTCAGTCAGCGTGGTAGCATCTGCCATGGTAAATGGCACATCCAGGAAGCGAGCCAATGTCTCAGCCAACAGTGTTTTACCACTACCGGTTGGGCCAATCAGCAGAATATTACTTTTGCCCAGTTCGATACCATTACTGGTATCACCATTGCGCAAACGCTTGTAGTGATTGTATACCGCAACGGCCAACACTTTTTTCGCCGGTTCCTGCCCGATGACATAATCATCCAGGTGATGGCGGATTTCATGCGGCGTAGGCAGCGAACTGCGCTCCCTATGGGGGGCGACTTCTTTGATCTCTTCGCGAATAATGTCGTTACACAAATCGACACATTCATCGCAGATATACACTGACGGCCCGGCAATTAGCTTACGCACTTCATGCTGGCTTTTGCCGCAGAAAGAGCAATACAGCAGCTTTCCAGAACCGTCTTTGCGCTTATCTGTCATCAGTAAACCTCTTCTTCAGTATCTGCCACACCCGAAACTATGGTAGCAGGGAGACTATTCTCGCTATTGCTGGACGCCACGCTAATCTTCAGCGGACAGCCGATATATCGGGTAGTTAGTGAACAATGTGCAATGCAACTGTTCGATTACACGATTTGTTCTATTTACATACACTATAGTATATCGGCTCACAGAAATAAGTCGCTAGTCACGACGGGTGAACACGGAATCAACTAATCCGTATCCTACAGCCTCTTCGGCTGACAAGAAACGGTCACGTTCAGTGTCTCTCTCTATTTCTTCAAGAGGTTTTCCCGTGTGAAGAGCCATCAGTTCATTCATGCGCGATTTTACTTTTAAAATCTCTCTGGCATGAATTTCAATATCTGTCGCCTGCCCCTGGAAACCGCCCAACGGTTGGTGAATCATTACCCGCGAATTCGGTAAGCAGAAACGTTTACCCTTAGCACCCGCAGTCAACAGGAACGCACCCATTGAGCATGCCTGGCCCATACAGATAGTACTGACATCAGGCTTAATGAATTGCATGGTGTCATAAATTGACATCCCAGCAGTGATCACCCCACCTGGAGAGTTAATATACAAAAAGATATCTTTTTCTGGATTTTCTGCTTCCAGGAATAGCATCTGTGCCGTAATCAGGTTGGCCATATGGTCTTCAACCTGGCCGGTCAGGAAAATAATGCGCTCTTTTAACAGACGGGAGAAGATATCGTAAGAACGTTCCCCACGTGAAGTCTGCTCAACCACCATTGGCACCAGAGCCATGTTAGGTGCAAATTGATCTCGTTCGCCACTGTATGACATTACCGTCTCCTAATAGAATTTACTTTGGCGCCATTCATAACCGATTCTACTTGAGATAAGTAATGATGACTATGTTCATGCATCAAGGTCGCGTGCAAACCGCCTGGTTATCCAGACACATTCGACGGTGGTAATCAGCCAGTGTTTCATCAACATCTTATATGAACGTCTGTTAGGTTAATTGGGGGATTAGTCGTCTTTTTCAAGCCCCAAGGTACTTTTTTTTAACCGGACATACCCGCTCATTATCTTTGCCGTAATCCTGACGCTCTATTGATTGTTTATCTGTTAAGTATTGCATTTCACTTTTCAAATATAGCGCAGATTACAGTGAAACATGCCAGATTAATCATACTATTGAACGATTATTGTTATAAAAGAAAAGCCCGTAACCAAAGGCTACGGGCTTAATCAGTCAAAAAACCGGATATACCCTTCGTATTCGACGTTGCAGGGGCCAGCTACAGGCTCTCACCCGAATCACTGACCTGAGTCAACTCATCAGGATTAATGACCCCATGCTTGAGGCCCACCCGTTGAGTCAGCATACATGCTGTTCAAATCGGTTCACGACCGATTTGCCCTTCACTTGCTACTTCCTGCAACACCCACTTTCAGCGAAAGATGACATCCCGTTTGATGTGCGAAAAACATTACGCAGCAGTGGTCTGATTCATCAGTTCACTGAAGGTAGTTGGTTTTTCAGTTACTTTGGCTTTAGCCAGCAGCGTTTCTACTGCTTGTTCTTCCAGAGCAACGTTACGCATATTGTTCATCAGCTCTTTGTTTTTGCTGTAGAACTCAACAACTTCTTGTGGATCTTCGTAAGCAGATGCCATTTCTTCGATCAGTGCTTTAACACGATCTTCGTCCGCTTTCAGCTCGTGCTGGCTGATAACTTCACCCAGCAACAAACCAACAACGACGCGACGCTTAGCTTGTTCTTCGAACAATTCACGTGGCAGTTCAGCAGCTTGTTTCTCGTTACCACCGAAACGCTGTGCAGCCTGACGGCGCAGAACGTCGATTTCACCTTCAACCAGTGCCGCTGGAACGTCAATTGCGTTCGCGCTAACCAGACCGTCGATTGCCTGAGTTTTAACACGGTTACGTACTGCGCCTTTCAGCTCACGCTCCATGTTTTTGCGCACTTCAGCACGCAGACCCGCGACAGAACCATCAGCAACGCCGAAACGCTTGATGAATTCTTCGGTCAGTTCTGGCAGCTCACGCACTTCAACTTTCTTCAACACGATGTCGAATTTAGCTGATTTACCTTTCAGGTTTTCTGCATGGTAATCTTCTGGGAAGTTTACGTCGATGGTGAATTCTTCACCGGCTTTATGGCCGATAACACCTTCTTCGAAACCTGGGATCATACGACCCTGGCCCATTGCCAGCACGAAATCAGACGCTTTACCACCTTCAAACTCTTCACCGTCGATAGAGCCGGTGAAATCCAGAGTTGCGCGATCTTCAGCAGTCGCTGCCGCATCAGTGTCTTTCCAGGTTGCTTGTTGCTTACGCAGAGTTTCCAGCATGGTATCAACGTCAGCGTCGTTTACTTCAACAACTGGCTTTTCTACTTCAATGCTTTCCAGATCTTTCAGCTCAACTTCTGGGTACACTTCGAACTCAACGGAATAAGTAAAATCTTCACCCTGCTTGTATTCACCCGGTACATAGTTTGGTGCGCCGGCTGGGTTGATTTTTTCCTTAATGATCGCATCAACGAAATTACGTTGCATCAGGTCACCCAGAACATCCTGGCGAACAGATGCGCCGTAACGCTGTTCAACGATGTTCATCGGCACATGGCCTTTACGGAAACCGTCGATACGAACACTTTTAGCGGCTTTCACTAATTCGCTTTTTACTGCTTTCTCAATGCTGTCAGCAGCAACAGTAATTGTTACACGGCGGCCAAGGCCTTGAGTGGTTTCAACAGAAACTTGCATCTTGTTACCTCAAAAAAATCACAGTGCTCGGTCAACTCCAGAAGCTGCAAACAAAGCAGTACCATTACCCTTTCAGGAATGATGCCAACTCTGAAAACACCCTCTAAGAACCGGGACGGCCGCATTATACAGAACCGAGTATCCCAGATGTCAGAAGCGTCCCGAAACCATTCCGGAAAAATAAGACGCGACATTATAGCGGCGCACAGGTTATGAGTCGAGGAAAGCAAGCGAATGTTGTCGCGGTAAAATTCACGCGTGAATCGTTCCCTCGGCTAAAACTCCTGTGGCGCACTAAGTAAATAGAGGTGTCGCCTACACAGAAACACAAACGGCCTAAGGGCCGTTTGCTAAATTCTCACTTACTAATACCCTAAATCAGGCCGGAATTACTACTGTTATCCGGCCTGTTTTGGATTAATTCTGTCACTTAAGCTAATGTGCCTGCGCCGCGACAAGGTGGTGAGTTCGGTACGGTGTCTTGCAAACCTGCCCACTCTTTCAGCGTATAAGTGTGCAAGGCAAGCGCATGAACACTGCCCGCCAGCTCATCAGCCAACACACTATAAATCGCGCGGTGGCGACTCAGAAAGCGCTGATCTTGAAATTTATTGCTGACGATCACAATTTTAAAATGACTTTCAGAACCGGCTGGAACATTGTGGCGATAACTTTCATTAATCACCTCCAAATGATCCGGTTCAAATGCCACTTTTAGTTTTTCTTCAATTTGTTCCCGAATCAAAATCATCATGCTCTCCTTACCGCTGAGGCAGAAAGCTGCCCACTACCTATCTATTCCAAACCCAATACCTATCTATTGCAAACCCACTACCTACTGCAATATTAGTTGATTTCCGCTGTTTTATAACATTTCAGATACAAAATATCCCGAATATCTCCCTTCTGCGCCTTTCGGGTATAAGGCGAATCTGATAGTCAGAGGAAAAGGTTACTTGTAAGGTCTTTAAGCAAAATGAAAGGTCACTGGGGGGAAAATCACTTTTTTTGCTGAATTTCTCTGCATCGGGATCTTCCACCAGCCAATCTCAGTGCTATGATGGCGCGACTGCAAATTCGCAAAATAACATGGCAGCTATCCCGCTCTGATTATTAAAGAATTCCATAACTATTGAGAAAGTGAACATGCTAAAGAAAATTCTTTTCCCGCTGTTGGCTGTTTTTATACTGGCGGGTTGTGCTGCCAGTAACAACACTCTGAATGTCACACCGAAGGTGGTATTGCCACCACAAGATCCAACACTGATGGGGATTACTATCAGTATCAATGGCGCAGATCAGCGGCAAGATGCGGCACTGGCTAGAGTAAATCGTGATGGTCAACTGGTGGTATTAACCCCATCCCGTGACCTGCGTTTCCTGTTGCAGGAAGTGCTGGAAAAACAGATGACAGCTCGCGGCTATATGATTGGCACCGATGCTCCAGTTGATTTGCAAATTGTAGTAAACCAACTGTTTGCAGACGTACAAGAAGGTAACCTGCGCTACAACATCACCACTAAAGCGGATATCTCCATTACTGCGACCGCAAAAAATGGGAATAAACAGGTTAAAAACTACCGCGCCAGCTATAACGTTCAAGGCGCATTTACTGCGACTAACGAAAAAATCACTAATGCCGTTAATACTGTGTTGAGCGACGTTATTGCAGATATGGCGCAAGATACCAGCGTCAGCGGCTTTATTAAACAAAATGCCCGCTAATCAGTTGTTCGCTTAACATCATTATTACTGCTTAACAGAATGCTCTGCTCCAACCTTGGGGCAGAGCATGTAGGTCTCACATGCCCAATCGTTATTCAAACCTTTTTACCCAACGTAATTCTCTGATTCTTTTATTGTTGGGATTTGCTTCCGGGCTTCCCTTAGCCCTTACCGGTGGTACGCTGCAAGCATGGATGACGGTTGAAAACGTCGATCTGAGAACCATTGGTATCTTCTCTCTGGTTGGTCAGGCCTACGTTTTCAAGTTCCTCTGGTCCCCCTTGATGGACCGCTATACGCCCTCATTTCTTGGCCGTCGGCGCGGTTGGTTGGTGATAAGCCAACTATTATTAATTGCCGCTATTGTTGTCATGGGCTTTATGGAGCCGGCTAAGCATTTATGGTGGCTGGCGGCAATCGCCGTGTTAGTGGCCTTCTGTTCTGCATCGCAAGATATTGTTTTTGATGCCTACAAAACCGACTTACTTACCGCAGAAGAACGTGGCACTGGTGCGGCAGTTTCAGTATTAGGTTATCGGTTGGCAATGCTGGTTTCAGGTGGGCTGGCACTGTGGATAGCTGATCGCTATCTTGGTTGGCAATCCACTTATTGGCTGATGGCTGGGTTAATGCTCATTGGGGTATTTGCCACCTTATTGGCCCCCGAACCTGATATCCGTATCGCG
Source organism: Yersinia intermedia (assembly GCF_900635455.1). Lineage (NCBI taxonomy): Bacteria > Pseudomonadati > Pseudomonadota > Gammaproteobacteria > Enterobacterales > Yersiniaceae > Yersinia > Yersinia intermedia. The sequence continues at coordinate 3,473,570 of NZ_LR134116.1, forward strand.
CCACCAAAAACGTTGGAACAGGCGATCGTCGCCCCATTGCGTGATTTCTTTGGCCGCAACAATGCCTGGCTGATTCTGCTGTTAATTGTGCTGTATAAAATGGGCGATGCCTTTGCCGCAAGTTTGAGTACCACCTTTCTGATCCGTGGTGTTGGGTTCGATGCCGGTGAAGTGGGGTTAGTGAATAAAACATTAGGACTGATTGCCACCATTATTGGCGCATTGTATGGCGGTCTGTTAATGCAGCGCCTCAGCTTGTTCCGTGCGTTGATGATATTCGGTATTTTACAAGCTATCTCGAATGTGGGTTATTGGCTGTTATCCATCACTGACAAGAATATCTTCTCCATGGGCAGTGCCATCTTCCTGGAAAATCTGTGCGGTGGTATGGGAACTGCGGCGTTTGTCGCATTACTGATGACACTATGCAATAAGTCATTCTCTGCGACACAATTTGCTCTGCTATCAGCGCTATCAGCCGTTGGGCGTGTTTATGTTGGCCCTATTGCGGGCTGGTTTGTTGAGACTCATGGCTGGCCTCTCTTCTATTTATTCTCAATCGCAGCAGCCATTCCAGGGCTAATACTGCTCTATATCTGTCGCCAAACACTGGAACACACCCAGAAGACTGATGAATTTATGCCTCGAACCGCCTTTAAAACCGCTTATCGCTGGGCACTACGCTTGTTGACCGTTGGCTGTATATTGTTAGCTGCATGGCTAATTTTACTGATAAGTAACGCACTGGATTGGACCGCCGCGCCGCACGTGGCTGATATGTTGTTACTGCGCGGTATTCAGCTCAGCGTAGTCGGGATGCTGCTGGGCGGAGTATTAGACTATCTGGCACTCAGGCGCGAAAAATTAGCCTAATAAACTGTATTAGATGACACAGGCCGGTACTGATACCGGCCTTTTTTATGCACGTAAAATAGGCCACCTGAATCCTCCACCACCCATTCATTGAGACAAGTCACAAATTTCAGTAACAGTTGCATATTGTTATTCACAAAATGAGATCCAAGTCACTTTCGACTCTTTATCCTTTCGTGCTGTAAGACTATGATGAGCGCACTTTTTGTTAAGGACTGTGTCCTTTTGTTTCCCCTGACATCTTTCAACTACACAGAGGCATTTATGCGTAAAATTCTTATCGGTGCGCTCGCGCTGACAGCAATCACTTTGGCTCCAGTTGCACAAGCTGAATACCAGTGGGGTTTTGGTAATATCAGCATGAACTATCTTGACTGGACCCGAAGCACTACGCATAAATCAGGGGATTCATCACATAAAGATGACTTCGCCTATATCGAGTTAGAAGGGGGTGCAGGTTATAGCTGGGGGGAGGTTTATGGCTTCTTTGATCTAGAAAACCCATTTAATTCAAAAACAGCACAACCCGGTGATAATCAGCGCTACACCTTTAAAACGACTGGCCGTTACTATTTAGGTGATACCGGATTCAACCTGTACGGTCACGTCTATGGCACATACTCGCTACCAAGTGCTGAAGGTAATGATTACAGTAACTTCCACGAAGTTAACACCTTGTACGGTGTTGGCTATAACGCAACGCTAGCGGGCGTGTGGATGAAGCCTTTCGTGGCATTACATTATGTTGATCAAACCTATTATTCAGGTAATAACGGTTATGTGGTGGGTTGGGTTGCAGGATATGACTTCACCGCGTTTGATGAAAAATTCAGTATTACCAACTGGAATGAGCTTGAATTCAACCGTGCAGAACGCTATGCGGCGGGTAACGGTGGCCGTAACGGTGTGAACGGTGCCATTTCACTGTGGTGGACACCTGTTAAGCAATTCACCACCGGTATCCAGTACCGCTATGCTTATAACAAACTGGGCGAAGACTTTTTACAAGATGCTATCATTTACTCTATTAAATATAATTTCTAGCTGAATGATTCCGAGGTGGCTATTTAGATCACCTCGGAATATATTTTAATTTACTTTTGCACCACATATTATTTACACAAAATAAGCCTATTTACGAATTTAAAATCAGTATTTCCCATGAGTAAAAGGCTAATTACCGTTGTTTTTCCTTAACATCCGCAGTCTGGCAGCCATGTCTCACCGCCAACATATTGTTGCTATTAGTAAATTACCACGCAAGGCAACATCTGTGACCCCCTTAACATAAAGTGTCAACAAGCCGCTGACACAATCTTAAGCATGTTTACAGTCTTGCAACCTTCCCGTAAAATGCCCGCACACATGAAACGACAATAGAGCCCTTTTGTAATTGAGGTCGTTAGATGAGACTTAAGAAATACATTAAAAATATGGGTATGTTGTCTTTATTTGCAGCCACGGTAATGCTCAGTGGTTGCGATATGGCATTGATGAACCCCAAAGGCGCAATCGGAGTCGAACAAAAAACACTGATACTTACTGCTATCGGTTTAATGTTGATCGTCGTGGTTCCGGTTATTTTTATGGCGTTTGCTTTTGCATGGAAGTTCCGCGCGTCCAACAAAAGTGCGACCTACACCCCAAACTGGTCCCATTCCAACAAAATTGAGCTTGTTGTCTGGGCTGTTCCAATCATTATCATCGCTATTTTGGCGACGATAACGTGGAAAACCTCCCACGAACTTGACCCGTTCAAACCTATCGTAGTGGCCGGTAAAGAACCGATCACGATTGAAGTGGTTTCCCTTGACTGGAAATGGCTATTTATCTATCCAGAGCAAGGTATTGCTACAGTTAATGAACTGGCCTTCCCTACTGATGTTCCGGTGAATTTCAAAATCACTTCTAACTCAGTAATGAACTCGTTCTTTATCCCTCAGTTAGGCGGGCAGATTTATGCGATGGCCGGGATGCAAACCAAGCTGCATCTGATTGCTAACGAAGCCGGTAAATACAACGGTATTTCCAGTAGCTTCAGCGGTAAAGGCTTCTCTGGTATGAAATTCACTGCGATTGCAACACCAACGCAGGAAGACTTCAACCAGTGGGTCGCACAGGTGAAAAAATCGCCGAACACCCTGAATACCACTGACGATTTCAATAAACTGGCTGAACCGAGCGAAAATAGCCCGGTTGAGTATTTCTCCAGTGTTAAACCGGAGCTGTTTAAAGGAATTATTGGCAAGTTTATGGGCGATATGAACATGCACCAGAAAGGCGATGACATGCATAAAGGCATGGATATGAGCCAGGGCATGGATATGGGCGAACACGCCGCTCACGCCGGAGCCGAGGAATAAAACGATGTTGGGAAAATTAACACTTGATGCGGTTCCACTACACGAACCAATCATTATGGTTACCGTTGCTGCAATTATTTTGGGTGGGCTAGCATTAGTCGCCGCCTTGACCTATTTCGGTAAATGGAAATGGTTATGGAGCGAATGGCTGACTTCGGTTGACCATAAGAAAATCGGTATCATGTACATTCTGGTCGCCATGGTCATGCTGTTGCGTGGTTTTGCCGACGCCATCATGATGCGTAGCCAGCAAGCACTTGCTTCCGCAGGTGAGGCTGGCTTCCTGCCACCTCATCACTATGATCAGATTTTCACCGCTCACGGCGTTATCATGATTTTCTTCATGGCGATGCCGTTTGTGGTTGGCCTGATGAACATAGTCGTACCGCTACAAATCGGTGCTCGTGACGTTGCCTTCCCGTTCCTGAACTCACTGAGCTTCTGGTTCTTTGTCGTCGGGGTGGTGTTAATTAACATCTCTCTGGGAGTGGGTGAATTCGCGGGAACCGGTTGGTTGGCCTATCCGCCACTGTCAGGTAAAGAGTACAACCCAGGTGTCGGGGTAGATTACTGGATATGGAGTCTACAGATCTCCGGTCTGGGGACCTTGCTGACCGGTGTTAACTTCTTCGCCACTATTTTGAAAATGCGTGCACCTGGCATGTCGATGATGAAGATGCCTGTCTTCACATGGGCGGCACTTTGCACCAACATTTTGATTATCGTTTCTTTCCCGATCCTGACTGTGACCGTCGCGTTACTGACCCTGGACCGTTACCTTGGCACCCATTTCTTTACCAATGATATGGGTGGCAACATGATGATGTACATCAACTTGATTTGGGCCTGGGGCCATCCAGAAGTGTACATTTTGGTCCTGCCGGTGTTTGGGGTGTTCTCCGAAGTTACCGCGACCTTCTCTAAAAAACGCCTGTTCGGTTACACCTCTTTAGTGTGGGCCACCATCGCTATCACCGTACTGTCGTTTATCGTTTGGCTACACCACTTCTTTACTATGGGATCCGGTGCCAACGTTAACGCCTTCTTCGGTATAGCCACGATGATCATTTCCATCCCAACAGGGGTGAAAATCTTCAACTGGTTGTTCACCATGTATCAGGGCCGTATTCAGTTTCACTCTGCAATGCTGTGGACCATTGGCTTCATTATCACCTTCTCTATCGGTGGGATGACCGGGGTTCTGCTGGCGGTTCCAGGTGCAAACTTCGTTCTGCACAACAGTCTGTTCCTGATTGCCCACTTCCATAACGTGATTATCGGTGGTGTGGTGTTCGGTTGCTTTGCTGGCTTGACTTACTGGTGGCCTAAGTCCTTCGGCTTTACGCTTAATGAGAAATGGGGTATCCGTGCCTTCTGGTTCTGGATCATCGGTTTCTTCGTTGCCTTTATGCCGCTGTATGTCCTGGGCTTTATGGGCATGACCCGTCGTCTGAGCCAGGATATCAATCCAGAGTTCCATGCGATGTTGATGGTGGCAGCAGGTGGTGCAGCATTAATTGCCTGCGGTATCTTGTGTCAGGTTATCCAGGTCTTCGTGAGTATCCGTGACCGCGAACAAAACCGCGATCTGACCGGTGACCCATGGGGTGGCCGTACGCTGGAGTGGTCTACCTCTTCCCCACCGCCGTTCTATAACTTCGCCGTAGTGCCTAACGTCGTCGACCGTGACGAGTTCTGGGATATGAAAGAGAAAGGCGAAGCCTACAAACGTCCGGCGAAATACGAAGAAATCCACATGCCGAAGAATACCGGTGCAGGTGTGATTATTGCTGGCTTCAGCTTGATCTTCGGCTTTGCCATGATCTGGTACATCTGGTGGCTGGCCATTATTGGCTTTGTCGGCATGATTGTTACCTGGATTGTGAAGAGCTTCGACGAGGATGTTGATTACTATGTGCCAGTTGCAGAAGTTGAGCGCATTGAAAATCTTCATCATGAACAAATCAGCAAAGCAGGCGTGAATCATGTCAACTGAAACTCTGACTAACCACAACGTCGCCCATGCAGAGCATGGGCATCACGATGCGGGAGCGACGAAAGTCTTCGGCTTCTGGATCTACCTGATGAGCGACTGTATTTTGTTTGCGACGTTGTTCGCAACTTATGCAGTGTTGGTAAACGGGACCGCTGGCGGTCCTTCAGGGCGGGATATCTTCGATTTGAACTTTGTTCTGGTCGAAACCTTCCTGTTGTTGTTCAGTAGTATTACTTACGGCATCGCGATGCTGGGCATGAATAAAGGCCATAAAAATCAGGTTAATACTTGGTTAGGTCTGACCTTCCTGTTCGGTCTGGGCTTTGTGGCAATGGAAATCTATGAATTCCATCACCTGATTGCTGAAGGTTATGGCCCGGATCGCAGCGCGTTCCTGTCCAGCTTCTTCGCACTGGTTGCCACCCATGGTATTCACGTTACCACTGGTCTGGTCTGGATCATCATTATGATGATTCAGGTAGCAAAACGCGGTCTGAATGAAACCAACCGTACCCGCCTGATGTGTCTGAGCTTGTTCTGGCACTTCCTGGACGTGGTGTGGATCTGTGTGTTCACCGTTGTCTATCTGTTAGGAGCCATGTAATGAGTCATCCAACATCTAGTCACCCAACAACGACTCACGGTGGAGCCAGCCACGGTAGTTTGAAGTCATATCTTATTGGCTTCATTCTGTCGGTGATTCTGACAGTTATTCCATTCGCTATGGTGATGAGTGGTACCGCCTCTCATACAACTATTCTGGCCACGGTGGTTGGTTTAGCTGTGGTGCAGATTATTGTGCATCTGGTGTACTTCCTGCATATGAATGGATCGTCTGAAGAACGTTGGAATCTGGTGGCGTTCCTGTTCACCGCTATGATTATCGCAATCGTTGTAGTGGGCTCACTCTGGATTATGTACAACCTCAACATCAATATGATGGTTGACTGAAGAGCTGCATGTGATGATTAAGCAATACCTGCAAGTAACTAAACCAGGAATTATTTTCGGCAATTTAATTTCTGTCGTTGGGGGATTTCTCCTCGCTTCCAAAGGCGTGATTGATTACCCCCTTTTTCTCGCCACCCTGATCGGTGTCTCGTTAGTTGTTGCCTCCGGGTGCGTATTTAACAACTATATCGACCGTGATATCGATCGCATCATGGAGAGAACGAAGAATCGTGTCCTGGTTAAAGGGCTTATCGATCCGAAAGTGAGCCTGATTTATGCGTCCGTACTGGGTATTGTTGGCATGCTGTTGCTCTACGTGGCCGCCAATCCATTAGCAATGGTGCTGGCGGTTATCGGTTTCGTTATCTATGTCGGGGTGTATAGCCTCTACATGAAACGTAAGTCAGTCTACGGGACATTGATCGGTAGCCTGTCTGGAGCCGCACCACCAGTGATTGGTTACTGTGCGGTCACCGGCCAGTTCGATATGGGTGCATTGATTTTGCTGCTGATTTTCAGCTTGTGGCAGATGCCGCACTCCTATGCCATTGCGATTTTCCGCTTTAAGGATTATCAGGCTGCCAACATTCCGGTTCTGCCGGTAATAAAAGGCATATCGGTCACCAAAAACCATATTACCTTGTATATTCTGGCATTTATGGTTGCGACCCTGATGCTGACATTAAGTGGTTATGCCGGTTATAAGTATCTGGTCGTCGCGGCGGCGGTCAGTGTCTGGTGGCTGGGCATGGCATTACGTGGCTACAAAGCAACCAATGACAGTGTGTGGGCGAGAAAACTCTTTGTCTTCTCTATCATTGCTATTACGTCATTGAGCGTCATGATGTCAGTTGATTTCAATGTCCCTTCCTCAGCGGCTGGATTACTGACTTACGTCGGGTAATGCCAACCGCGTTGATAGATACGAATAGAGTGGCTGGTGGGCCTATTACTGCCAGCCACTTTTTATTTCCGCCCTGCCCTGCTTTTCCCTAAAATCTTGCCTGTAATACATTCTAAACATCAATAGATTTACCGGCCCCTATTAACATCATTACAATACACACTATAGATTTCAAAGTGCGGCCAACACACCTGCACCTTGAAAGATGGCGATATCGTGCAGAATGTTTTTTTGAGGTGTAATGAACGACAATAAAATGACTCCGCTTGAGCTTCGGGCAACCTGGGGGCTGGGTACGGTATTCTCACTGCGCATGCTAGGCATGTTTATGGTGTTGCCGGTTCTCACCACCTATGGCATGGCACTTTCCGGTGCCAGCGAAGCGCTGATCGGCATTGCGATTGGTATCTACGGATTGGCCCAAGCCATTTTCCAGATCCCTTTTGGATTAGTTTCCGATCGTATTGGCCGCAAACCGCTGATCGTTGGCGGCCTGTTAATTTTTGCGCTTGGTAGCGTAATTGCTGCTATGAGTGATTCTATTTGGGGCATTATTCTTGGCCGCGCGCTGCAAGGCTCTGGTGCCATTGCCGCCGCCGTCATGGCACTGTTGTCTGATTTGACCCGTGAACAAAATCGCACCAAAGCTATGGCCTTTATCGGCGTCAGTTTTGGTATTACCTTTGCGATTGCCATGGTGCTTGGGCCAATCGTCACCCATGCCTTTGGCCTGCATGCCCTGTTCTGGGCTATAGCCATACTGGCACTATTAGGTATTGTCATCACATTAGCTGTGGTGCCGGATGCGGATAGCCATGTACTTAACCGCGAATCGAGCATTGTCAAAGGTAGCGTCAGCAAGGTGTTGAGTAACAGTCGGTTGCTTAAACTCAATTTTGGCATTATGTGCCTGCATATTTTGCTGATGTCGAGCTTTGTCGCATTACCGCAGATTATGGCCAATGCAGGTTTAGCCCCAGCTCAACACTGGAAAGTGTATCTGGTGACCATGTTGATTTCATTCGCGGCTGTGGTGCCATTCATTATTTATGCTGAAGTCAAACGCCGAATGAAACAGGTCTTTATGGGCTGCGTTGCGGTGCTGTTTGCTGCCGAAATGGTGCTTTGGTCTGCCGGTCATAACCTCTGGGTGATTATTGCTGGCGTACAATTATTCTTCATTGCGTTCAACGTGATGGAGGCTATCTTGCCATCATTGATCAGTAAAGAGTCGCCAGCCGGTTATAAAGGCACCGCAATGGGGATCTATTCCACCAGCCAATTTATAGGTGTCGCTATTGGTGGCAGCTTGGGTGGCTGGCTATTTGGTATGGAAGGGGCAAGTATGGTGTTTGCTGGCGGTGCAGTGATTGCATTAGTGTGGTTTGCTGTCAGTACCACCATGCAGGAACCGCCGTATGTCAGTAGCCTGCGAATTACCTTGTCAGAATTGGCAGTGAAAGACTCAGCATTGGAACAGCGGCTTAAAGCTCAGCCAGGCGTGACGGAAGCGGTAGTGGTAACGGCTGAACGCAGTGCATATATCAAAGTGGATACCAAACAGACTAATCGCAACCAGTTGGAGCAGTTAGTTAACGCGGTATAGGAATACATTGAGGTACAAAGGTGAACAGCACCTTTGTACCTGTATATCCATCGATGCAATATCAGTCGCGGAAGTTATTGAACTGGAATGGCTGCCCCAGATCAGCACCACGAATCAATGCCATGACGCTCTGCAAATCATCACGCGCTTTGCCCGTTACCCGGACTTGTTCGCCCTGAATTTGTGCCTGAACTTTCAGCTTGCTGTCTTTAATCAGTTTAACCAGCTTCTTAGCCTGCACACTTTCGATCCCTTGTTTCAGCTTGGCTTCCACACTGTAGGTTTTACCACTGCGATCCATCTCTTCCGGGATCTCCAATGCAGCACCTTCAATGCCACGCTTGCTCAATTGAGCGCGCAAAATATCCAGCAACTGCTCAACCTGAAAATCAGATTCGCTGACAACTTTGATACTTTCGTTCTTTTCATTTAACTCAAAACTGGCCGGAACATTACGAAAATCCCAACGGTTCGCCAGATCACGGGTGGCGTTTTCAACTGCGTTACGCACTTCCTGCATATCAATTTCAGATACGATGTCGAAAGATGGCATATTCCCTCCTCCTGATAAGATGACTGGCAAGCATAATAACCGCTTTATCCGCGCAGACAAAGCCAAGCCGCTGACAATTACGCAACGAAGCCACTGTTATTAGCGGATCCGATTTGTTGTCAGCCCTGCGTTTAATGACCAAAAAGTCTATATCCCCGTCATACTTCAAGCTGCATGTACGTTGGCCGCGCTCAATCACCCCAGTCACTTACTGATGTAAGCTCTTAGGGGTCACTCACTTACCGCCTTCCTGCAACTCGAATTATTTAGGGTATAATCAAAGCATAACACTTAGAAACAAGCAGTGTGCTTTCCGCTTACACCAAGGGGGTTTCAATGAAAATTACTGTGCTTGGTTGCGGAGCTCTCGGGCAGTTATGGCTATCAGCGCTGTATCAGCAAGGCCATGATGTACAAGGCTGGCTCCGTGTGCCACAGCCCTTTTGTTCGGTCAATGTTATTACGTTAAGCAATGAGGCGTTCAATCAGAACCTGCCGACTAACGATCCCGAGCATTTGTCGAAAAGTGAATTACTACTGGTGTGTTTAAAGGCGTGGCAAGTGTCCAGCGCCGTCATCGCCCTATTACCCAAGCTCAACCCTGAGTGCAAGATTTTACTGCTGCATAATGGTATGGGGACTGAGGAGGAGCTTCCGCATAATGAGTATACATTTCTGCATGGTGTAACCACCCATGCAGCCCGACATGACGGCAACACGATTGTCCATGTCGCTAGCGGTATTACTCATATTGGCCCAACCACCCCAACGGCAATAGATATCAGCCATCTGGCCGATGTATTGCATCAGGCGTTGCCGGATGTCGCCTGGCATAACGATATATCCGCCGCTTGTTGGCAAAAACTGGCGGTAAACTGTGTAATTAACCCACTCACTGGCCTATATAACTGCCGCAATGGTGACTTGCAGCGTTACCCGGAGCTGGTTACCCGTTTATGTGCCGAGGTAGCCAGTGTGATGGAGATGGAGGGCTACCACACTTCCACCAGCAGTCTTTTAAGCTATGTTAACGATGTCATTCAGAGTACCGCAGATAATATCTCATCGTTATTGCAGGATTTACGCTGCCAGCGGCATACCGAGATAGATTATATTACCGGCTATTTACTGCAGCGCGCACGCAATCACGGTATGACGTTACCGGAAAATGCTCGGCTGTATGATTTAATCAAACGGAAGGAAAATGAGTATGAGCGTATCGGCGCTGGTTTGCCTGGCTCCTGGTAGTGAAGAGACTGAGGCGGTCACCACTATTGATGTTCTGGTGCGCGCCGGTATCAAGGTAACAACCGCCAGTGTCGCCAGTGATGGGGCATTGGAAATTGTCTGTTCGCGCGGTGTCCGGTTGCTGGCAGATACCCGTTTAGTGGATGTGGCGGATCAGAAATTTGATGTGGTCGTCCTGCCTGGCGGCATAAAAGGTGCGGAATGTTTTCGCGATAGCCCACTGTTGATTGCCACTGTGCGTCAAACCCATAATGAAGGGCGATTGGTGGCCGCCATTTGCGCCGCTCCCGCCTTGGTGCTTGAGCATCATAATTTGTTCCCTGTCGGCAATATGACCGGCTTCCCGGCGCTGAAAGATAAAATCGATGCCACTAAATGGATGGATCAGCGGGTGGTCTATGATCGACGGGTGAATTTGGTCACCAGCCAAGGGCCAGGTACCGCCATCGATTTTGCACTGAAGATCGTATTTTTGCTGCTAGGAAGGGAAAAGGCAGAAGAGATCGCCTGGCAGTTGGTGCTGCCACCGGGGATTTATAACTATACCCTTCGGACTTGAAGCCGCAGGGTTGGTTAGCTACGCGCAGTAGCCGTTAACTCCCCCCAACGAGGCGTAGCGAGCAAAATCAGTCTGGTGGGTGCGCCCAGCGCACAGCCAACGGAGCGTACACGTAGTACGTGACGGCGGCGAGCACTGCGCAAGCCCAGAATGGCAAAGCGCAGTAGCCGTCAATTATTCAAAAACTAAGGGCGGTACACTTTTACGTTTGTATACCCCTGCTCACGCAAATAAAGCGCCTGCAAACGGCTCATCACACCGCGATCGCAATACAGTAGATAGCTCTTGCTCTGATCCAAATCGGCAAATTGCGAACTCAGTTTATAGAACGGTAGCGCACGGACTTCAATCCCGTCCAGCTTCAGTGGCTTTTCTTCCTGCTCATCGGGAGCACGAATATCCAGCAGCACATCGGTATCGGCCAACTCTGCAACCGTTTCAACTTCAACTACCTGTTCGCGGCTTTGTTCGGCAATTTCGCGAATATCAACGTTTTTAGCTTCGCTGACGACTCGGTCCAGAATAGAGAAATCAAAGTGGGACTCCTCTTCTTCAATCTTGGCTTTGACCGCTTTCACCGTCGGGCTTTTCGAAATCACGCCACAATATTCCGGCATGGTTTTTGCGAAATCTTCAGTGCCGATATGCCGCGCCAGATTAATGATGTGTTCTTTGTCATGGGATATCAGCGGGCGTAAAATTAGGGTATCTGAAGCATTATCAATTAAACGCAGATTGGTTAATGTCTGGCTGGAAACCTGCCCCAGCGCTTCACCGGTAACCAGTGCCTGCACACCATAACGTTCCGCAACCTGAGATGCTGCTCGCACCATCATGCGCTTGAGTACTACGCCCATCTGACCGTCTTCGACTTTTTCGAGGATTTCGCCAACAACCGGTTCAAAATCAATAGCAACAAAACGTACCCGGTGGGAGCTACCAAAACGGCTCCACAGATAATGAGCCACCTGTTTAACACCAATTTCGTGGGCGGAGCCACCGAGATTGAAGAAGCAATAGTGTACACGGCAACCACGGCGCATGAGCATATAGCTGGATACGCCTGAGTCAAAACCGCCTGAAATCAGCGATAACACATCCTCCTGCGTACCGATCGGGAAGCCCCCCAACCCTTCATGGCGCGCCTTAATCAGCGTCAGTTTGTCCTGATCGACTTCCAGATGCACCGTGACCTGAGGGTGACTCAGCTTTACTTTAGCGCTTTCAATATGTTGATTCAGACCGCCACCGACGTATCGCTCAACATCACCAGACGAAAACTCATGCTTGCCACGGCGCTTCACCCGCACACAGAAGGTTTTCCCGATCAGTGTCTCGCGATAAGCTTCCAGCGTCTGCTCAAAAATATTGTGCATATCGGTGTAGCTGCGATCTTCTACTTCGAGAATATGGTGAATCCCCGGCACGCGGGTCAGCGCATCACAGATAACCGGGCCAAGATTGTCATCTTTGGTACGAATTTCAATATGATCCCAATGACGGACTACCGCAAGGGTATCGTCCTCAAGGTTTTTCAGTACATTGCGAATATTCGTAGTGAGGATCTTAATGAAGCGCAATCGCACAGATTGACTCTTGATGGTGATTTCTGGGAACAATTTAATGATAAACTTCATGGCGGTCTTTAGTTGTCTGGTTATGGAGTGATGGCGCTGCTATTGATAGCAACAGTCAAAGGCTTTAGCGAAAACATGCAAGCCGAGGAGTATATCACTATATGACGTGCCACTGCGTACTAAAAACCCGACTTAAACGTCACGATTTCCCCTTCATTATCCGCTAGAATAGCCGGTAATAATTTTTTGGCCCGAATGTGATTGATATGGTGAGTCACTCTTAGAGAAAACCTCATTAGCAGGACTGGGTTACGCACCATCAATGTCACGTTTCATAAAAATATCGAGTCGAATAGCACTATGCCGAAAAAAGCCGCAACACCAGAAACCAAAGCGACCAGTTTTGAGACATCGCTCAGCGAACTGGAACAGATTGTGACCCGCCTGGAGTCCGGTGAATTACCGCTGGAAGAGGCGTTAAACGAATTCGAACGGGGTGTACAACTGGCCCGTCAGGGGCAGCAAACCTTGTTACAAGCCGAACAACGCGTGCAAGTTCTTCTCAGTGATGATGTAGATGCACCGTTGGCACCTTTTACCCCGGATGCTGAGTAGCCTTATGTCTATCGCCCACTCATCTGCTGATTTTCAGCAGCAACTTGCGGCTCATCAACAACGGGTCAATCAGGCACTGCTTGATTTTATTGCTCCGCTACCCTTTGGTGACAGCGACTTAGTTGCCGCCATGCGTTATGGTGCTGTGCTCGGCGGTAAGCGGCTGCGCCCTTATCTGGTTTATGCCACCGGTCAAATGTTTGGTCTGTCGCTGACGAATTTAGATGCCCCTGCGGCTGCAATTGAATGTATCCATGCCTATTCATTAATTCATGATGATTTACCGGCCATGGATGACGATGATTTACGCCGTGGCCAGCCGACTTGCCATGTGAAATTTGGTGAGGCCAATGCCATTCTGGCGGGGGACGCACTGCAAACGCTCGCGTTCTCTATTCTGGCTGAAGCGAATATGCCCGATGTGGCAAATAAAGATCGCTTGTCGATGATTGCTGAATTAGCTAAGGCCAGCGGTGTTGCGGGGATGTGTGGGGGCCAGGCATTGGATCTGGAAGCCGAAGCGCGCCAGATTTCACTGACCAATCTTGAACAGATCCACCGCTATAAAACCGGTGCATTGATCCGCGCGGCAGTTCGCCTCGGTGCATTGGCGGCAGGGGCTCCAGGGCGCAGGGCTCTACCGTTACTTGATCGTTACAGTGAGGCCATTGGTCTGGCCTTTCAGGTTCAGGACGATATCTTAGACGTTATCGGCGATACAGCTACAATTGGTAAGCGTCAGGGATCAGACCAGCAACTCGGCAAAAGCACTTATCCGGCACTGCTGGGATTAGACAATGCCAAGGCCAAAGCACTGGATTTGTATCAGGAAGCGCTCAGCGCCCTGAATGCCTTGTCAGAGCAATCCTATAACATAACGCCGTTGCAGGCGTTAGCCTGTTTTATTATTGAGCGTGATAACTAGAAATAGACTGATCGTTAATAAACGCTGATATACCCCAAGAACTTAATGTTGCTGTCAGGTAAAGCGAACCACCTTGCCGCAACAGGTTCCAAGGTATGCACCCACTTTTGATATGAGCATCGAATGAGCCTTGATATAGCCAAATACCCGACATTGGCACTTGCACAGAATCCTGAAGAACTGCGCATGCTGCCGAAAGAAAGCCTGCCGAAGTTATGTGATGAACTACGGCAGTATTTGCTTGCATCCGTCAGCCGCTCCAGTGGGCACTTTGCTTCCGGGCTGGGCGTGGTCGAGCTAACTGTCGCGTTGCATTACGTCTACAAGACACCTTTTGATAGTCTGGTGTGGGACGTAGGCCATCAAGCTTATCCGCACAAAATATTGACGGGTCGCCGTGAACAGATCGGGACGATTCGCCAGAAAGATGGTTTACATCCTTTCCCTTGGCGTGGTGAAAGTGAATATGATGTGCTCTCTGTTGGTCATTCCTCAACCTCAATCAGTGCGGGCCTGGGGATGGCTGTCGCAGCGGAACGGGAAGGTAAAGGGCGGCGTACGGTTTGTGTTATCGGTGACGGTGCTATTACGGCGGGCATGGCTTTCGAAGCCATGAACCATGCCGGTGATATTCACTCCGACATGCTGGTTATTCTCAACGATAATGAAATGTCTATCTCAGAAAATGTCGGTGGCTTGAACAATCATCTGGCTCAGTTATTATCGGGTAAGCTCTATGCCAGCCTGCGTGAAGGCGGCAAAAAGGCATTTTCTGGCTTACCACCGATTAAAGATCTGCTGAAACGGACTGAAGAGCACCTAAAAGGGATGGTGGTGCCAAGTACCTTATTCGAAGAATTAGGCTTCAATTATATTGGCCCGGTTGATGGGCACGATGTACAAGCATTGGCACAAACGTTGAAAAACATGCGTGACCTAAAAGGCCCGCAACTGCTGCACATCATGACTAAAAAGGGCAAAGGCTACGCACCGGCTGAAAAAGATCCGATTGGCTGGCATGCAGTGCCGAAGTTTGATCCCGCCGCGGGTACTTTACCGAAAAGCCAGGGTAACCTGCCGACTTATTCCAAGATTTTTGGTGAATGGTTATGTGAAACCGCCGCCAAAGACAGCCAGTTAATGGCCGTCACCCCTGCCATGCGCGAAGGCTCTGGCATGGTGCGTTTCTCTCGTGAATACCCTCAGCAATATTTCGATGTGGCTATCGCTGAGCAACATGCAGTGACCTTTGCCGCTGGGTTGGCAATCGGGGGCTACAAACCGATTGTGGCTATCTACTCAACTTTCCTGCAACGGGCATATGACCAACTGATCCATGATGTTGCCATCCAGAACCTACCCGTGCTGTTTGCTATTGACCGTGGTGGTCTGGTGGGGGCTGATGGTCAAACCCATCAGGGTGCGTTTGACCTCTCATTCATGCGCTGCATTCCAAATATGGTCATCATGACCCCAAGCGATGAAAATGAGTGCCGTCAGATGCTTCACACCGGTTATCACCACAATGGCCCTGCGGCGGTACGTTATCCACGTGGCAACGGCACCGGTGCCGACCTGAAACCGTTAGAGATCATGCCGATAGGTAAAGGGATTGTGCGCCGCGAAGGTGAAAAGATTGCCATATTGTGCTTCGGTACTTTACTGGCTCAAGCACAACTTGTCGCCGATAACCTTAATGCCACCTTGGTAGATATGCGTTTTGTGAAACCACTGGATGAGGCGCTGGTACTGGAAATGGCTGCCAGCCATGAGGTATTGGTTACCGTGGAAGAGAACGCCATTATGGGGGGGGCTGGTAGCGGTGTGAATGAATTGCTGATGGCGAAACGCCAATTGGTACCGGTACTGAATCTCGGTTTATCGGACAGTTTTGTGCCACAAGGTGAACAAGAGGAAATGCGCGCTGAGTTTGGGCTAGATGCTGCGGGTATACAGCGCCAAATCGAAGCCTGGCTGGCTTGATAACAACTTAATTTACACAGATTGAGCCAAGGCCAACCACTCCTACAACCGCTCCGGTGGCTCGCGCCACTACGACCCGAACGGAGTGTTTCCCTTGGTTCGAATTTCACCTGCAACTTGAAAGATGGCCACACATACCCTATAGATTTCAAGGTGCAGGAAGGCGGCAAGTAAGTGCATCCCGATGAGCTGACATGAGTCAGTGATTCGGGTAAGCGAATGAAGCCAACACACCTGCAACTTGAAAGATGACTGGTATCAGTAGAACAGATCTGCTGGCCAGTAATGCCCCACAACAAAAATAATCGCGGCAGCAATCACCCCAGCAATAATGTCGTCAATCATGATCCCCATGCCACCATGGACATTGCGATCAAACCAGCGAATCGGCCACGGCTTCCAGATATCGAAAACTCGGAACGCGACAAAACCCGCTGCAACCCATTGCCAATGATTGACGGGCAATGCCATCAGAGTGATCCACATGCCGACAAATTCATCCCAAACGATACTGCCATGGTCATGAACCTGCATATCTTTGGCGGTACGATGACAAATATAGACACCAATACAGATGCTGAACATCACAGCCAAAGAATAAAGCTGCCACGGTAGCTGGATCAATAACAGCCAGAATGGGATCGCCGCAATTGACCCCATGGTACCGGGCGCCCACGGTGATAAACCACTACCAAAACCGGTTGCCAGCAAATGCCAAGGATTGGTTAACCGCAAACGGCGTTTGGCTTCATCCATGGGATTTACCTGTTGAGAAGTGATCAAAACCACGAAAATCCAGTTGTATGGCCTTACCTTCACGGAAGAATTTAACGCCTTCCGATTGCGGGCCTACCTGTCCAATACAAGTATAGCTTGCACCGGTGTTACTGAGCGCGACATCTAGTGCACCACGATTTATCTCAGGTACGGTAAAGCACAACTCATAATCTTCGCCGCCACTCAACGCCCAGCGTAGAGCCTGTTCAGCGTCAACCTGGCGTGTTAGCGCATCAGAGTATGGCAAGGCATCTAATTCAATACGTGCCCCACAATTGCTCGCTTTCAGGATATGTTGCAGATCGGAGATCAGCCCGTCGGAGATATCGATGGCGGAGCTGGCAAGGTCGCGCAATGCCTGCCCTTGCAGCACGCGAGGTTGGGGCCGCAAATGACGATGAATTAATGCAGACCGATCTGTTTCGTTATCAACTCGCAACACATTTTGCAAAATCGCCAGCCCTGCGGCGCTGTCACCCAGCGTGCCGGTAACATAAATCCAGTCACCAATTCGCGCACCAGCCCGGGTCAATGCCCGCCCTTCCGGTACCAAACCTTGGATGGTCAGCGTTAGACTCAATGGCCCACGAGTAGTATCACCACCAATCAGTTGCATACCGTAATAATTAAGTTGATCAAATAAACTATCACTGAATGCCTGCAACCAGTCTTCATTTATACTTGGTAGGGTTATAGCAAGAGATAACCAGGCAGGATCGGCACCCATCGCAGCTAAATCGCTAAGGTTTACCGCTAAACATTTGTAACCAAGATCGGCCGGATCGATATCCGGTAGGAAGTGAACACCGGACACCAGCGTATCCGTACTGATGGCCAAAAGCTGTTTTTCTGCCACTGTAAGAAGTGCGCAGTCGTCTCCAATACCCAGCTCCACATCACGGCGATTACTTCTAAACCGGTCAAAGTAGCGGGCAATGAGGTCAAATTCGCCACATGCCATAATACAATTCCAGGAGTGTTTACCGATATATGATTAAGGCCGAGAACCGGCCTTAATCATATCCCTCTTCACTTGACACGGTGCTAGCCGTGCCAATGACTTTGGGTATATTATTTCTTTTTACGTACTGTTGGAGCCACTTTATCCAGCACGCCGTTTACGAATTTATGACTATCTTCCGCACCGAAAGTCTTGGCCAGTTCGATCGCTTCATTGATTGCCACTTTATAAGGGACATCATCACGTTTGCTCAGTTCAAACAGTGCAATACGCAGAATCGCTCTTTCAACCTGACCTAATTCCTCGAGCTGGCGGGAAAGAAAAGGTGCCATTAACGCATCCAAAGATGTGGCATTAACTGCGACCCCGGACAGCAATTCGCGAAAATAGGAGATGTCTACATCTTTGACATCCTGCTCCGACAGGAACTGTAATTCAACATCAGCGATGTCGTTTTTAGACAACTGCCAAGAGTAAAGCGCTTGAACAGCGCACTCACGAGCGCGGCGACGAGCAGCAGGTTTCACGTAATTCCCCTTAACTTAACTAAATTCAGCCTTTAATAGCTTTGATTACATTAATCATTTCAAGTGCGGTCAGGGCAGCTTCTGCGCCTTTATTACCCGCTTTAGTACCAGCACGCTCAATAGCCTGCTCAATACTTTCTGTGGTCAGCACACCGAAAGCGACAGGAATATCGCTGTTCATGGCTACACTTGCCAAGCCAGAACTCGCTTCACCAGCAACATATTCAAAATGCGCAGTTCCCCCACGGATAACCGTACCCAGCGCAATTACCGCATCGTAACGATTTGTTTTTGCTAATACATTGGCAACTAGCGGCAACTCATAGGCACCCGGCACCCAAACAACAGTAATGTTGTCATCAGCTACCTGACCAATGCGCTTCAGGGCATCAATTGCACCTTCCAGCAGGCTGTCGTTGATAAAGTTGTTAAAACGCGCAATTGCAATCGCCACGCGGGCATTAGGAGTAGCAACAACACCTTCGATAACGTTCATAGCTTTCCTCAATATGGGTTCATACCCCGCAGGGGGGCGGATTCTATCATATTCTTTCACGTCCCGCCCCTGCGCATTTACAAAACGCTCGGCAAGGCGATGATTGAGCTTTGGGAATTTCTGCCAGAGAATTCAATTAATACTTTGGTTTCAAACGCAAACGTAGATCTGGCCCCACCTGGCGCACATCGCTGAATACAAACTCGGGGGCTTGTGATAGATGCGTTAATCCAGCCAACTGGCACAATCCACGGGCATCGCTACCCAACAGTTTTGGCGCGATATACAGAATTAACTCATCAACCACACCGGCCTGCAATAGTGCGCCTGCCAGTTGTGGCCCGGCTTCAACCCACACTGAGTTAATTTGCCGTTTGCCAAGTTGCATCATCAACAATACCAAATCCACACCACCGCCATGGCGAGGCAACAATAACTGTTCGACATTATCCGGCCATGGCTGCTGATCTGCCTCAACCCGCGCTAACCAGCATAGGCCATTTTGTTGTGTCACTTGGTGTTCAGGTGTTACACGATTATGGCTATCTAATATAATCCGAACCGGCTGGCGCAGTGAATCCTGGGGATATAAGGCTTGCGTTTGGGCATCTAACTCCGACCAGCGCACCGTGAGTGAAGGGTCATCCGCTAACACGGTGGCACTGGTACTGAGGATAGCCGAACTCTCAGCCCGAAAACGCTGCACATCCTGGCGTGCCTGTGGCGACGTAATCCACTGGCTTTCACCCGAGGCCATCGCGGTACGCCCATCTAATGACGCTGCCATTTTCAATTGCAAATAGGGAAAACCGGTACGCATCCGCTTTAGGAAGCCAAGATTAACCGCCTCGGCCTGCGCCAACATCAGGCCATGATCAACCGCAATTCCGGCTTGCTTTAATTTATACAGCCCGCGCCCAGCAACTTGCGGATTGGGATCCTGCATGGCCGCAACTACCCGGATTACACCAGCGGCGACCAGTGCATCCGCACACGGCGGCGTGCACCCATGGTGACTACAAGGCTCAAGGGTGACATAAGCCGTTGCACCGCGCGCTTTCTCGCCCGCCATGCGTAATGCATGTACTTCGGCGTGTGGCTCCCCGGCTCGCAAATGATACCCTTCGCCGACAATTTCGCCATCACGCACCAATACACACCCAACATTTGGGTTTGGCGGGGTAGTAAACCGCCCTAACCGCGCGAGTTCAAAAGCGCGGGCCATATAGAACTCATCAGTCTGCATGGCTTTCCTTCCGTTTATTGCGCTGCTTTATGGCTGCTAAATAACCATTTGACGCGGATTAATCCTGCAAACGGGCAATTTCTTCACCGAATTCACGAATGTCTTCAAAGCTACGATAGACCGAGGCGAAGCGAATATAGGCCACTTTATCGAGCCGTTTGAGGGCTTCCATCACCAGGTTACCCACCATTTTCGTCGGAACTTCCCGCTCGCCTGTGGCGCGCAATTGGGATTTGATATGACTTATTGCTGTTTCGACATCATCAGAGCTAACAGGACGCTTTTCTAATGCTTTCAGCATGCCACGCCGCAATTTATCTTCGTTGAAGGGTTCGCGCACATCATCACTTTTAACAACGCGCGGTAACACCAGTTCTGCCACTTCGAAAGTGGTAAAACGTTCATTACAATCTAAACACTGGCGGCGGCGGCGCACTTGCGAACCATCGCTCACCAGACGGGAGTCAATGACTTTAGTATCCACAGCGGCACAAAACGGGCAATGCATAGTGCTTCCTGATGAGTGAGCCTAAACTTAGCCCCAGTTTACCGCGAACTGCCACGACAACAAAGTGCGGAAGCGGCAGTTTATCTTGATTCAACTATTGAGCGGGTTCTGGTTCGGTGGATTTAGGCTTTAACAGCACTGGCCATTCCTTTTGCAGTGCTAACCAAACTTTACGATCCGGGGATAGTATATTGAGAGGGTCGAAAGGGTATTGGGCTGGTGTGCCCTTAACTAATATCTGAGTAACCAGTCCATAGAGCCAATTTGTTTGCACCACTCGGTCATAACCTGTTTTTTTTCTTAATGCAGTAATTAGCCCTTTTAATTCTAATAAGTCTTTTGCTGTCTGTATATTTCCATTTTCTTTATCTTGGAATAAATCAGGGAAGAGGACAGAAGCAATAGCATTCACGAATCGTGTCCAAAGAGTGTCATGCTTATTTAATAATTTTGGTAGCAGAGAGTTTATCAATTCCAAGGCATCAGGGCTTGTTTCGCACACGATAACCAGATTCTTATTGAAATCAGGCAATGATCTCATATTCATGTTTATTTCTGTGTCATAGGACACTGCCAGTTTCTCCATTCTTTCGCATCGAAGTTGAAGTTTAGCTAAGTCATGCTCCCCAGACATGCTGTC
Organism: Yersinia intermedia; assembly: GCF_900635455.1. Classification (NCBI taxonomy): domain Bacteria; kingdom Pseudomonadati; phylum Pseudomonadota; class Gammaproteobacteria; order Enterobacterales; family Yersiniaceae; genus Yersinia; species Yersinia intermedia. The sequence continues at coordinate 3,494,878 of NZ_LR134116.1, forward strand.
TTTAAATATGATGTCTTTATTTATTGTTAAACCCTTCCCTTGAAACATATTATATTCAAAAATCCGACAATGCATTACCAATAAACCTTGAGCGAGATAATATAGGTCTATAAGCTTCATTAGCTTATTCTCTGCACATCGAACACTTTCTCTAGCTAAATTTATTTTTTCATGATCCACAGACGCCGCATTGGAACAAGACTCTGTTGATAAAACAGCATACTGCCTCATTCCTGCCTTTATAGAAAATTGATATTTATTGTTATTTACCTTTAAAAAATCATATTTATCACAGATAGTAAGCTTGTTGTTTCTTGTGGCACATTCAAGCTCTTTAAGAAATTTATTGTACTTACTGCCGCTTGATTTCAGTAAGTATGCATTTACTTTACTTATAATAGATTCCACACTGACATCTGTCATAACATCGTTTTTAAAACTAGACATTTTACCTTTCTTTTGGGTTTCCTTACATCCTTCCGCTTTTATAAAAAACGTTAAAAGTTCATTTTTTAGATTAACCGCGAGTGAAATATCATTAGTTTCATTTTTATAATTTATATTTGTATGTGGCATACTTATTTTATTAACCATCATCCACCTCTATTTTAAGCCCCCATTTAAATAACCACTAAAGAGTAACAAGCATAAAATAATCAACTATCAGTTCAACTCTATAACTTATAAAATAAATCAATTGATTTATCTTATATTCTTATAAATCACAAAGTGTGAATGCAAACAAAAAATTCATTCATAGCAGGGATGTTTTATTCAAAAGAATAAGTAAGCTGAAAATCGTTCGTAATAAATAAAGCGGATAGAAAAATGACTTAATATCGTTTTTTACTGCAAAAATGAAGTCTGATGACTTAAACAAAAAAAGCCCTGATACTAGCTATACACCAGTATCAGGGCTTGCTTTTCGTACTGCCACTTACAACTTAAGGCAGGATTGAAGGCTGGTCTGCACCTTCTTTCTCAACTTTCTGCTGCAACATGTGTTCACGTTTCATACCCAGTTTCAACGCCAGCGCGGACGCAACGTAGATGGATGAAACCGTACCGATGGAAACACCGATCAACATCGTCAGTGAGAAGCCTTGCAGCATCGCACCACCGAAGATGAACAGCATCAATACCACCATCAGCGTAGTTGCAGAGGTCATAATAGTACGGCTTAAGGTCTGGGTCAGAGACACGTTCATGATTTCATAAGGCGTACCGCGGCGGATCTTGCGGAAGTTCTCACGAATACGGTCTGATACCACAATACTGTCGTTTAGTGAGTAACCAATAACCGACATCAATGAAGCAATGATGGTCAGGTCAATCTCAATTTGGAACAACGACAAGATCCCCATGGTAATGACCACGTCATGGGCCAAAGCGATAACCGCCCCCAGCGCCAAACGCCATTCAAAACGGAAACCAACATAAACCAGAATACACAGTAACGCGACTAGCAACGCCATGCCGCCTGCCTGGGCTAAATCACTGCCCACGCTTGGCCCGACGAACTCAATACGTTTTACTGAGGCATTCTTATCAATTGACTCATTGATAACAGAAATAACCTTGTTACCTAGCTCCTGCCCGGCAGTCCCGGTAGCTGGTGGCATACGTACCATTACATCACGGGTGCTACCAAAATTTTGCAGGATTGGCGATTCAAAGCCCGCCTTTTCCAGCGTGTCGCGCAGTTGATCCAGATCTGCAGGTTTTTCCAGATTAATTTCAATCACCGTACCACCGGTGAAATCCAGACCCCAGTTGAACCCTTTAGTGGACATCACCACAATTGATGCCACCAACAGCAACAACGAGACGCCGAAAGCAACGTAATCCCAGCGCATAAAGTCATAGACTCTACGGCCATAGTTCAGTTGTTCAACAGTATAATCCTGTGCCACAACGTACTCCTCAGATAGACAGCTTGTTAATGCGCTTGCCGCCGTAAAGCAGGTTGACGATGGCACGAGTACCGACTATAGCGGTGAACATTGACGTTATAACACCGATTGCCGTTGTAATGGCAAAGCCTTTAATCGAACCGGTACCCACAGCATAAAGAATAATGGCTGTGATAAGCGTCGTTACGTTCGCATCGACGATACTTGAGAAGGCACCTTTGTACCCTTCATGAATCGCTTGCTGGATCGTACGCCCGTTCCTGAATTCTTCTTTTATTCGCTCGTTAATCAGTACGTTAGCATCAACTGCTACCGCTAATGTCAATACGATCCCGGCAATACCCGGCATGGTTAATGTCGCCCCCGGTAACAAGGACATCACACCTACGATCAACACCAGGTTAGCCAACAGCGCAGTACTGGCAATCACACCAAATTTACGGTAGTAAATCACCATAAACAGGATAGATACCGCCAGGCCCCACAAGCAAGCTTCCAGACCTTGGGTGATGTTCTGTGACCCCAAAGTTGGCCCGATAGTACGCTCTTCCACAATCTGGATAGGGGCAATAAGAGCACCCGCACGCAGTAACAGGGAAAGCTGACGAGCTTCAGCCGGGTTATCAATACCGGTAATACGGAAGCTGTTACCCAAGCGTGACTGAATAGTCGCTACGTTGATAACTTCTTCCTGCTTAACCAGAATCGCCCTGCCGTTAGCATCTTTTTTGCCGCTGTCTTTATATTCTACAAACAAAGTCGCCATCGGCTTGCCGATGTTATCTTTGGTAAAATTAGACATCAGAGAACCACCGGCGCTATCGAGCGAGATATTAACCTGAGCCTGGTTATATTCGTCAGTGCTGGAGGTCGAGTCAGTAATATGGTCACCGGTCAGGATAACGCGCTTGTACAAGACAACCGGGCGGCCTTCACGGGTATTTTTGACTTCTGAATCACCCGGTACACGACCGGAGGCAGCAACAGAAGCATCAACATTGCTATTTACCAGACGGAACTCAAGTGTTGCCGTCGCACCAAGAATCTCTTTGGCACGCGCAGTATCCTGAATACCCGGTAATTCAACCACAATACGATCCGATCCCTGGCGCTGAACCAACGGCTCGGCTACACCTAACTGGTTAACCCGGTTACGCAGGATAGTAATGTTTTGTTGAACTGCATATTCACGCGCTTCCCGCAGACGGTCATCAGTCATCACCGCTTTTAAGGTATTGCTACCATTGGAGCCAATGACCAGATCACGGTGGCGAGAAGAGAGGTAGCTGACGGCATCATCGCGGGTTTTATCATCGCGAAAACGCACTTCAACACCATAGTTATCAAGCTTACGCACAGTGGCATACGGGATATTTTTCTCGCGCAGATCGGTGCGCAGGGTATCCATCGTTTGCTCTTGCAGTTTGCCCAGCGCAGTATCCATATCCACTTCCATCAGGAAGTGCACACCGCCGCGCAGGTCAAGACCCAACTTCATCGGCTCTGCACCTAACTTGGCAAGCCAAGAGGGTGTTGCCGGAGCCAGGTTCAGCGCGATAACGTATTTGTCACCCATCGCAGCCATCAATGCCTCACGGGCACGCAACTGGACGTCAGGATCTTTAAAGCGAGCCAGAATTGCACCGTTTTCCAGCGCAATAGACTTGCTCGCTATGTTGTCTTTTTCTAAAACGTCACGGACTTGGACCAGCGTTGTTTCACTGGCGGCGATTCCTCGCGCACCAGTGATTTGAACAGCCGGATCCTCACCATAAAGGTTGGGAAGTGCATATAGCAGACCGATGAAGATCACAACGATCAGCATCAGATACTTCCACAAAGGATAACGGTTTAACACGGCAATTCCCTTCGGGAAAATCGAAAATTACAGAGCCTTCATTGTACCTTTCGGTAAAACGGCAGCAACGAAGTCACGTTTGATCATCACTTCAGTGGTGTCGTTCAGTGCGATTACGATATAACCCGTTTCCGCAACTTTAGTTACACGACCAAGTAAACCACCCGTGGTTAGCACTTCATCACCTTTACCAATAGAATCCATCAGTTTTTTGTGTTCTTTGGCACGTTTTTGCTGTGGACGCAGGATCATGAAGTAGAAAATAAGACCAAATACCACCAGCATAATCACCAGGGAGTACGGGCTGCTTTGAGCCGGAGCCCCAGCGGATGCGACAGCATCGGAAATGAAAAGACTCATTAAAATTCCCTCATTGTTATCAATATCAGTAATGTGAAATCAGTGCGATAAAACAGAAACGGTAAATCGTAACTGTTAGATCTACAAATACAAAGGCAATAATTTTAAAATCAGGCATTTAATGGCGGAACAGGTTTCCCAATCCGGCCATAGAAATCTTCAACGAAGACCTCTAATTTACCCTCTTCAATAGCCTGACGTAAACCCGCCATTAAGCGCTGGTAGTAACGCAGGTTATGAATGGTGTTTAGCCGCGCACCCAGTATTTCGTTGCAACGGTCAAGATGATGCAAGTAGGCACGACTATAATTGCGACAAGTGTAGCAATCACAGTGTTCATCCAACGTTGCAACATCATTCTTATGCTTGGCATTACGGATTTTTACCACACCGTCAGTCACGAATAAATGGCCGTTACGGGCATTACGCGTAGGCATCACACAATCAAACATGTCGATACCACGGCGCACACCTTCTACCAGATCCTCTGGTTTGCCCACGCCCATTAGATAACGTGGTTTATCCGCCGGAATCTGCGGGCAGACATGCTCCAGAATACGATGCATATCTTCTTTTGGCTCACCCACCGCCAAACCGCCCACAGCGTAACCATCAAAACCGATATCTACCAGCCCTTTTACGGACACATCACGTAAATCTTCGTAAACGCCGCCCTGAATAATACCGAACAACGCATTTTTATTGTTCAGTTCATCAAAGCGTTGGCGACTACGGGCCGCCCAGCGCAACGACATCTCCATCGAACGCTTGGCATAATCCCAATCCGCTGGATAGGGGGTGCATTCATCAAAAATCATCACGATATCAGAGCCGAGATCGTACTGAATTTCCATTGATTTTTCTGGGCTAAGGAACACTTTATCGCCGTTGATCGGGTTTTGGAACGTCACCCCTTCTTCTTTGATTTTCCGCATCGCACCAAGACTGAACACTTGGAAGCCGCCTGAGTCAGTCAGAATCGGGCCGTGCCATTGCATAAAATCATGCAAGTCACCGTGCAGCTTCATGATTTCCTGCCCTGGGCGCAGCCAGAGATGGAAGGTGTTACCCAGCAAGATTTGCGCACCGGTCTCTTTTACTTCTTCCGGTGTCATCCCTTTAACTGTGCCATAGGTGCCAACAGGCATAAATGCCGGGGTCTCGACGACACCGCGCTCAAATACCAAACGACCACGACGGGCACGCCCATCAGTTTTTTGTAATTCGTACTTCACATAACCTCCAGCATTAGAGAAACAGTCTAATGTTGTTATTGCCGGATCACACAATATATGTGACCTAAAGTTTACGGGTTAACCGTCTCTTGCGGTGCCCGTGGATTACGGCTGATAAACATCGCATCACCGTAACTGAAAAAGCGATATTGTTCTGCTACCGCTTGCTGATAAGCATTCATGGTATTTTTATAACCAGCGAAAGCAGAAACCAGCATTATTAATGTTGATTCAGGTAAATGGAAGTTGGTCACTAAGGCATCCACAACCTGATAGTGATAGCCTGGGTAGATAAAGATACGGGTGTCACCAAAGAAGGGGGCAATCAGGCTGTTCTGTGCCGCTTTGGCGGCACTTTCCAATGAGCGAACCGAGGTGGTCCCTACTGCCACGACACGATTGCCACGCGCCTTACAGGCCAGAACCGCATCTACCACATCTTGAGGTACCTCTGCATATTCGGAATGCATAATATGCTCTTCGATGGTGTCAACTCGCACGGGTTGGAACGTCCCAGCGCCGACATGTAGCGTAACGAAAGCCATCTCAATGCCTTTTGCACGCAATGCCGCCAGCATCGGCTCATCAAAATGTAAGCCGGCGGTTGGTGCGGCTACTGCCCCAGGGCGCTTACTGTAGACCGTTTGGTACAGTTCGCGGTCAGCATCTTCATCAGGGCGATCAATATAAGGAGGCAAAGGCATATGGCCGACGGCATTCAGGATAGTAAAGACATCCCGCTCATCGTCAAAACGCAGCTCGAACAAGGTGTCATGGCGTGCCAACATCGTGGCTCGAATACTCTCATCATCACCCAATAGCAACTCAGCACCCGGTTTAGGTGCTTTGGAGGCTTTTACATGGGCCAGTACGCGATGATCGTCCAGAACACGTTCTACTAACACTTCGAGCTTACCGCCACTGGCTTTACGGCCAAATAAGCGCGCCGGAATAACTCGGGTGTTGTTAAATACCAGCAAATCACCAGGCGTCAGTTTATCCAGCAAATCGGTGAAAATGCCGTGCGTTAACGTTCCCGTAGGGCCATCCAGTGACAGTAAGCGGCAACCGCTACGCTGGGGCTGGGGATAATGGGCAATCAGAGATTCCGGGAGCTCAAAAGAAAAATCGGCAACACGCATAGCTTTCCACTTCATATCAGAACAGACCCAGCTCACAAGTATGATAGGAGCCGGTTCACAAAAACAGGCCGCTAGTCTAGAGCCCCCAAGGGCTTGCTGCAAGAAATAAGGACAATTGGTGGTCATTTGCTATAGCCAAAAATCATTGTCGTTACAGCCAGGCTGTAAACGGGCACATCTCGATACGCTGATTCATGCCAGTGATTCAGTTAGCAAATCTGCTGGCAGCGGCTCCGCAGAGGCGGGCCAGAAAACTTGCCGAGTAATGGCGGCAGCTAACACCGCTGCAACTTCAAGTAAGAAGGGATATACTTTGGAGATGAACTTTCTCGCTCACCTCCATTTAGCCACACTGGCAGACAGCTCCCTACTGGGCAATCTGCTGGCAGATTTTGTCCGGGGTAATCCACAGGATGAATATGCCCGTGAGATTGTGGCTGGCATCATGATGCATCGCCGCGTTGATGTCATGACCGACACACAGCCGCTGGTCAAAGAAGCCCGTCGCTATTTCAGTGCCGATTATCGCCGAGTGGCCCCTATTACTCTGGACGTGCTGTGGGATCATTTTCTGGCCCGTAATTGGGATAAACTGATGCCTGATTGCACGCTGCCCGTGTTTATCCAACACGCACAAAGCCAGATTGTGCCCCACTTGCATCAGACACCCGCCCGTTTTCAGAACCTTAATACCTATCTGTGGCCAGAACGTTGGCTGGAACGCTATGCTGAACTCCCTTTTATAGCTGATGTGTTACAGGGTATGGCTAATCGGCGGCCCAAACTAGCAGCACTTGCTGGTTCTTTTCAGGATATAGAGCAACACTATCAGCCATTAGAACAACTATTTTGGGCGTTTTATCCCGCCATGATGTCGCAGGCACAACGCCAACAAATTTAGCTTAAAACACCTTTATTTGTATGGTTATTGGCATTAAGTCACTTGCTCTTTCTGCTAAAATGGGTATCTTAGCAAGACTACGAAACTAAAAAGCTCGTAACGATAGGTAAAAGCTATCACAGCGATTGGTATTTATCCCTTTATTCATTGCGCTTAAATACCTATGCTGTGCCAATACTTTTAAGACAACTGGTTAATCCATCCCTATTAACAGGAGTAATTTATGGTTCTGGTAACTCGTCAAGCCCCTGATTTTACAGCAGCTGCTGTTCTTGGTAGCGGCGAAATCGTTGAAAACTTCAACCTGAAAAAACACCTGAACGGCCGCCCTGCCGTCCTGTTCTTCTGGCCAATGGACTTCACTTTCGTTTGTCCTTCAGAGTTGATCGCTTTCGACCACCGTTACGAAGAATTCCAGAAACGTGGCGTTGAAGTTGTTGGTGTTTCTTTTGACTCTGAGTTTGTGCACAACGCATGGCGTAAAACCCCTGTTGATAAAGGCGGTATTGGTGAAGTTAAATACCCAATGGTTGCTGATATCAAACGTGAAATTCAGAAAGCCTACGGCATTGAACACCCAGAAGCTGGCGTTGCACTGCGCGGTTCATTCCTGATCGACAAAAACGGTATTGTTCGCAGCCAAATCGTTAACGACCTGCCAATTGGCCGTAACATTGACGAAATGATCCGTACCGTTGATGCACTGCAATTCCACGAAGAACACGGCGAAGTTTGCCCTGCTCAGTGGGAAAAAGGTAAAGCAGGTATGGGCGCATCACCAGATGGCGTAGCTAAATACCTGTCTGAAAACGCCTCTAAACTGTAATAACGGTTTATGCCGCCCCTGATTTGCTCAGGGGTATCAAGCCAGTCAGTTCACACTGACTGGCTTTTTTATGCTGATATAAAACCAAACGACGACATACCAACAATACTGATATATCCCCAAAGTAATTGGAGTTGCAGCTAGGCGGCAAACGAGTAAATCCCGATGAGCTTACATAAGTAAGTGACTCGGGTGAACGAGAGCAGCTAACAACGCTGTAATTTCAAGTAAGAAGGGGATATTTTTGTGGCATATTTGGCCTCCATGTCTTGCCTTTCAGCAGGTAAGAAGCTACCGTAATGTTGCTAGGCATTAGGGAGCCTCGTATTGATTAACTTCAGTACGGGGCTTTTTCCTATCTGCTTTATGACAACAACTGTTTTTTACCAAGGCACTTACAGCACTGATTCAAACAATGCCCAAAGCAGACAGCTTCAAGCACCCGCCGCAGAGTTTATATAATAATCATTTCCATTCCCAGCTTATCAATATCGTGAATACTTATTTATTTTCAATAAGTTATTTTTACTTATCTTGATTCCTCTCAAGCATAAATCAACCTATCTGCCGGGCAACAACTGACAACGCCTCCTTTCGCCGCTAATTAATTAGCAGCCATAAACATTAATTCTGCTATTAATTATTACTGGTGTGTGTTTTTCACCCCCCATGAGCAGTGTTTTGAAGCTGCCAGACAAAAATGATCAGGTCATCCCTGGCGGGCAGGAAATAACAGGAGTCTGAATGTTGTTGAAAAAATGGAACAAACCCTTGGCTGTATTGGCTTTACTGGTCAGTGGCACACTGCATGCGGCCTCAACACCCGCGGTGGAAGCAAAACATGGCATGGTAGTGACCTCCCAATATCTCGCCTCACAAGTGGGGACTGATATTTTAAAAATGGGCGGCAATGCCGTTGATGCCGCAGTAGCGGTGGGATATGCGCAGGCAGTCGTAAACCCATGTTGTGGCAATATTGGTGGTGGTGGTTTTATGACCATTCATCTTGCTGATGGAACTGATACATTTATCAACTTCCGTGAAACCGCGCCAGCCGCTGCCAGCGCAGATATGTATCTGGATAAAGAGGGTAAAGTAACCAAAGATGCCAGTTTGTATGGTTATCTGGCAGCCGGCGTCCCTGGCACGGTATTGGGAATGGATAGCGCACAGAAGAAATACGGTAAATTGACGCGCCAGCAAGTGATGGCTCCAGCGATCAAATTGGCCCGTGAGGGTTTTGTGCTAACTCGTGCCGATACAGACATTCTGGATACTACTGTTAAACGCTTCCGTCAAGATCCTGAATCTGCGCGCATTTTTTTGCGTAAGGATGGTGAAGCGCTGCAACCGGGTGATCGTTTAGTTCAGGCTGATCTGGCTGAAACCCTGAGCGCAATCTCGGAGCAAGGGCCAGATGCTTTCTATCAAGGTAAAATACCTCAAGCGGTAGAAGCCGCAGCCAAAAAAGGCGGAGGTATCCTCACTGCCGCTGATTTCGCCAACTATAAAATCACTGAAACTGCCCCTATTACTTGTAGCTATCGCGGTTATAAATTTGTTTCCTCGCCACCACCCAGTTCCGGTGGAGTGACATTATGTGAAACCTTGAATGTGCTTGAAGGCTATGACTTAAAAAGCATGGGTTTTAATTCGGCTGCTTACATTCATACACTGACAGAAGCCATGCGCCATGCCTATATGGACCGCAATACTTTCCTCGGTGACCCGGAGTTTGTTAAGAATCCAATCGACCGCCTCCTCAGCAAAAGCTATGCCGCTGATATCCGCAAGCAAATTGTTGCCAACAAAGCGACACCTTCGGTAGAAGTACAACCGGGGATGCAACCTCATGAAAAACCAGAAACTACCCACTACTCTATCGTCGATAATGAAGGTAATGCGGTCTCCACCACCTACACGGTTAACGGCCGCTTTGGTGCAGTAGTCATCGCACCCGGTACTGGCTTCTTCCTGAATGATGAAATGGATGATTTCACTGTCAAAGTTGGCGAGCAAAACCTGTATGGTTTAGTACAGGGGGCAACCAACTCCATCGCCCCCGGTAAGCGCCCACTATCGTCGATGAGCCCAACATTAGTGACCAAAGACGGTAAGACATTTATGGTGCTAGGCTCTCCGGGTGGATCCCGAATTATCACCATCACCCTGCAAACGGCCCTCAATGTCATTGACCACGGCATGGCGCCACAAGAGGCGGTAGATGCACCACGCATCCATCACCAATGGCTACCTGATGAGGTGTATTACGAACAACGTGGGGTATCCGCAGATAGTCTTAATCTGCTAAAAACCATGGGATATAAGATGGTCGAACAGAACCCATGGGGCGCAGCCGAGCTGATTCTGGTGGGTTTGGCCGGAGTGGAGGGAGTCAGTCCAGCCAACTCAGGGAATGACTCGGCAGTTTCCGGCAAAGTTCGCGAAGGCTACCTGTACGGCGCTAATGATGTCCGCCGCCCCGCGGGTGCAGCCATTGGTTACTAACGGCTAGCGGTTACTAACAGCGATTAATAGCAGAGATCCCCCATCAACCTATCGATGGGGAATTTACCACTTCATTATAGACCCTAAATAATTCGAGTTGCAGGAAGGCGGTAATCGAGTAAATCCCGATGAGCTTACTCAGGTAAGTGATTCGGGTGAACGAAAGCAGCCAACGCACATGCAGCTTGAAGTATGACGGGTATACATCACCACGGCAATGAATGCCCTTGGTAATCGATAAACCCGTGCCCCCCTTTACCTGAAGCGCGCTCAATTTGGTCGACAACACCTTTCACACTGGTTGCAATGGTCAGTGGTGCTGCATCCCCGCCCATATCTGTTTTTACCCAGCCCGGATGAATAGATAACACCGTCAGAGCCGGATCGGCCACCTCGGCAACCAAACTGCGAGTCATCATATTCAATGCGGCTTTACTGGCTGAATACAGCGGTTTATGGCCAGAAGCATTGTGACCAAGGCTCCCCAATTGAGAAGACATAAAGGCCAACACACTTTGAGTTGGATTACGTTGTGGCAGAAGATATTGAGCTATACGAATGGGTGAAACAGCATTGGTTTGGAATAATTCCAGAATATCTTCCGGTTGCGCCTCAAGGGCTGATTGATGCTCCGGCCCAGAGATACCCGCATTAACAAATATTAGGTCGAATATCTGCCCCTGTACCTGTGGCAGAAACTGCTTAATACTTTCAGGTTTATTAATATCCAGTGTTAGCCAATGGGCAGCATGGGCGGCGGTATCTTTGGCAGTGCCGCGTGTCGTCGCAGTCACTGACCAACCACGGCGATTAAGCTCATCAACCAACCCCAGCCCCAAACCTCTTGAAGCACCAATGATCAATGCCTGTCGTTTAATTGAACTCATATCATCTTCCCTTTGGTGAATGTTACCAACCCACTGTTTGGTCAGCCATACAGCTACCTATCATATATATAATATCTCAACAAAAGGAAAAGCGGCGCTTGGCCGCTTTTAATTGCTATCACTACAGGCTAACGATTAAGTTAGCGCTCACCAACACCACGCCACAATGTGACACTCTCACCCGATAACTGTAGATTGACGCCTGACTCGGTGACATACAACTCGGATGAGCCTTCTTGGCGCAGCCACTTAGCAACATTGAGTAAAGGGGATGCTGGCAACGAAATATTGATATCACTAATACGTTGTATCGCGACCATTACTCGCTCACGTTGGTAGCTACGAATAAACACCAAAGTGTCGCCATTGGCATAAATCACCTGGCAACCACCGCGCCGCAGCGCCATGCTTTTGTGCCGCAGAGCCGCCAGCCGTTGACATAATTTCAACAGGTCATTATCCCACTGAGCCTGATCCCACGGGAACGGTTTGCGGCAGAACGGATCATTGCCACCATCAAGACCAATTTCATCGCCATAAAATAAGCAAGGCACACCAATCCAGCTAAATAACCACACCAGCGCCATCTGCATCCGGGCTTTATCATTATTTAGTAGCGTGATAAAACGAGCAGTATCATGGCTGTCCAGTTGATTAAATAAACGCAACTGGTGGCCGTGTGGCAATCCGGCTCGGTACTCATCCATCCAGTAGGCACAATCCTCAGCATTGAGTTTTATTGGATGATAAGCCACATCCTGGCCCGCTAAAAAGCCACGCACCGGTAATGCAAAACCCATGTAATTCATTGCCGAATCTTCTACACCGGCATGTAACCAATTACGTGCATCACCAAAGTGTTCCCCCAGAATATAAGCCTGCGGATTTTCTTCTTTTGCTGCCTGATAAATACCGGCTAAATGGCGCAAATTCCCTTTTGCTCCTCCCTCTTCCCCCAACATATGCACCACATCTAACCGCCAGCCATCAATACTGTAAGGGGGGCGTAACCAATAACGCACCACACTATCGTCACCCCGATAAATTTGATTTACCACGCCCTCACTTGCGAAGTTGAGTTTTGGCAAGCTGGCATTACCTTTCCAATCCAACGCTCGCCCATCGGGGAAGAAATTAAACCAGCCCCGATAAGGTGAGTCCTGATGATGACAAGCCCCATTATCCCCTTGCTGGTGCCGGTCAAACCAATGATGGGAATCACCGGTATGATTAAACACCCCATCAAGTACCAATTTTATGCCAGCATCACGGGTAGCCATACGTAATTGCAGAAAAGCCGCCTCGCCGCCCAGATAGGGATCAATCTGATAATAATCTTGCGTATCATATTTATGTACGCTGGGTGCGGTAAAAATTGGATTTAGATACAGCGCAGTAACACCAAGCCGTTGCAAATAAGGGATTTTCTGGCTGATACCTGCTAAATCACCGCCATAAAATGTTGAGGCGGCATTAATATCATCCAGTGGTTGCTGCCATTCACGGCGAGCCACCGCATGACCCGCGGCGTGATGATGATAACTCCCATTTTGCACGCCGTGATCCCCCTGACTACTGGCAAACCGATCAGGGAATATCTGATAAAAGACTTGGTCGGCCACCCAGTCAGGGCCGCTGTCGGGCATATCAATGGCGAACTGCGCCAGTTGCGCCGGAGGAACCCGTGAGAATCCCAGTGGGCCGAACCATTGTTGGTCGTCATCCCATAACAGTTTAAAACAGTAGCGCCGTGTAGGTTGCCCTTCATGTAAAGGCAGCGTCGCGCGATAACACCAAAAACCATCACGCTGTTGGCCTTTCATCGTCAGTAGCCATTCTTCATTATCCGGTTCACAGCGTAAGAAAACCTGCGCCGGTAATGTGTCGCCATGCAACCATTCGCCATACAACCATAAAGTAATCTGTAATGCGTCGCCTCGCTGACGAACAAAAGGCGGGACCGGAAGATGCCAACCACTAAGCATAAAATTCTCCTGCGTTAACCAAAACCATTCCTGTTAAGGCTATCTGGTGCAGACATTAACGCCGCGACACATTCACCTGAGATAGGCGATTTATCTGAATATACAGCTCGCCGATATGAATAATGTCATGTAGTGGGCGCTTTCCCCTCATCTGTCACTATAAATATCAGGGATGAGATCGGGGGCGGAGAAGTATGGGTAAATAGCGGAATGCCCTGGATTGTATAGAGCAAAAAAAGCCGAGAAATCTCCCGGCTTGATAGTAGGTCTTGACTCAGTATTACTCAGTTTCTTTGGTAAGCTCTGGCTGTTTCTTCTGATGACGTACTTTCAAGTAATACCCCACCAGCAACAATGCAATCCACACTAACCCAACATACAGCGAGACTCGGGTTGTTGGGAACCAACCAATCAGGGCGATGATAAACACCAGGAAAATGATTGCCAACACTGAAGTGAAAGTGCCGCCACGCAGTGGGAAATCCAGCGCCTTAATCTGCTCTTTGCTTAGTGAACGCCGGAAACCAATCTGGGAAAATAGGATCATGATCCATACCCATACAGTGGCAAAGGTCGCCAACGATGCGATAACCAGGAACACATTTTCCGGCATAATGTAGTTCAGATAAACAGCAATCAGCATGGCAAACATCATCACCAACACCGTAACCCAAGGCACTCCGCGTTTGGATATTGCCGCAAAGGCTTTAGGCGCATGGCCTTGTTCCGCCATCCCGTTCAACATACGCCCGACACCAAAGACATCACTGTTAATGGCAGATAATGAAGCGGTGATCACCACAAAGTTGAGAATACCTGCCGCAACTGTAATCCCCATATGCTGGAAGGTCAGTACAAATGGGCTACCGTTCGTGCCCACCTGATTCCAAGGATAGATAGACATGATGACAAACAGGGTACCGACGTAGAACACCAAGATACGCCAAGGCACTGAGTTAATCGCTTTCGGAATGGAGCTTTTTGGATTTTCAGCTTCTCCGGCGGTAATACCGATAATCTCAATACCACCATAAGCAAACATCACCAGTTGCAATGATAGGATCATGCCGACGAAACCGTTACTGAAGAAGCCGCCGTTAGTCCATAAATTATGAATACCGGTCGGCTGCCCACCGTTACCAATACCCCAAATAATGATACCAAAACCGGCCAGAATCATGATGATGATGGTGGCAACTTTAAAGAATGAGAACCAGAACTCCAACTCACCGAAGACTTTGACGCTCATCATATTGACTGCGCCAATAATCAGCACAACACTCAGCACCCATACCCAATGAGGCACGTCCGGGAACCAGACCCCCATATAAATACCGAAGGCGGTTACATCAGCAATAGCAACAATCAAAATCTCAAAGCAATAAGTCCAGCCGGTGATATAACCCGCCATTGGCCCAAGGTAATCTTGTGCATAGCGCGAGAAAGAGCTGGCCTGTGGGTTATTCACTGACATCTCACCCAGTGCACGCATGATAATAAATGCCACCACGCCACCGATCAGGTATGCCAATAACACACTAGGCCCAGCCATTCTTATCGCATCAGCCGAACCATAAAATAAGCCGGTACCGATTGCTGACCCCAAAGCCATAAAGCGGATATGGCGGGTCGTCAGGCCCCGTTTCAGCTTATTTTTGACTGGTAATTCCATGTACATTGCCCCGTCTTTTTTTCAGCAAAAAGCCACGGGGATGAGCCGTGGCTAAAAAAATCCTATAACTGTGCCGTTATTGCTTAGCAGCAACTGCCTGGCGACAGCAGAGGCGATCGTACAACCCTACGACGACGAATACCAGCAGGGAAGGCGATAACCACGCCAGACCTTGTTCAGCCAATGGCAGATGTTGGGTCCATTCAGGCAGGAAGTGCGCGAACGTAGACGCCTTCACCGCATCAAGGATACCGAACAACAAGCTAACCAGCATGACCGGTGCCACGATACGTGAGGCATGATGCCACCAGCGCAAAGTAAAGCTCATCAAAACCAGCACGATACATGGCGGATATATTGCTGTCAGTACCGGAATGGAAATCTGAATCAGGTGACTTAAGCCCAGATTCGATACCATCATTGAGAAGATACCGAGGATAAATACCAGCGCCCGATAAGACAGCGGCAGGTACTGAGCAAAGAATTCAGCGCAGGCACATGTTAGGCCCACCGCGGTCACCATACAGGCGATGAAAATCAATGCGGCCAGGAACAAACTGCCCAAACCACCAAAGGTATGCTGAACATAAGCATGCAACACGACTGCGCCATTTTGCGCATCTGGCGTCAGGCTGCCACTGCCGGAGCCGAGTTTAAACAAGCTCAAGTAAACAAGCGTCAAACCGACACCCGCAATCAACCCCGCCCAAATGGTATAACGCGTCAACAGACCTGCGGAAACCACGCCACGCGAACGAGCCGCATTGACGATAACGATACCAAAGACCAAAGCACCCAAGGTATCCATGGTCAGATAACCATTAACGAAACCAGAGGAGAACGGCACGTTCTGATAGGCATCGGTTGCTGGAATCAGCGGCCCAGCAGGCCAAATCAGTGCGGCAATTCCCAAGATAGCGAGTGCCAGAATTTTCAGTGGTGCCAGAATATGACCGACTGTGTCTAACAAGCGCCCCGGATACAGGGAAATGCCAATCACCAGCGCGAAATAAACCACACTATAGATAAACAGCGGCAACGGACCATCGCCAGTCAAAGGGGCGATACCCACTTCGAAGGAAACTGTTGCAGTTCGTGGCGTGGCAAACAGTGGGCCGACAGCCAGATAACAAACCGTAGCCAGTACCAGGCCAGCACTGCGGCCAATTGGGGTACTCAGGGCATCAATCCCCCCACCCACCCGAGCCAATGCGATAACGGTAATTACCGGTAAACCAACAGCGGTGATCAGGAAGCCAAGAGCAGCCCACCATACATGTTCACCCGATTGTAAACCAACCATCGGCGGGAAGATGATGTTGCCAGCTCCAACGAATAAGGCGAAGGTCATAAAACCTAATGCCATAATATCTTTAGACGATAAACGATGACTCATAGTGATGTGCGTTGCCTAGTTAAATGACCAAAAGATAAAGTCTTAAGTTGTGGTCTTTCCTACGTGATCGAAACGATACAAAGCTCTGATAAACGCAAACTCCGGCGGTTAATAAGCAATCTATTTCGTCAGTATGCAGTGTTTTTGAAGTTATTTGCAGGTGGAATAGGCCAACAACGGCGCTAAGTAGACCGTTTATAGCGGAGAAAGGCAAGTCGGGATCATAAAAGCAGAGTCATCATCCAGATAATGTTATCAAACCAGTTAATCATGCCATGTTTTAAGAAATACACGCCATATGATTTGTATTATTTGTAGCCAGTCGTTAACAATTTACCGCCAATCTGGTGACGAATACTCAGGAGAGGTTGATCATTTTACGCACAGAAATGATGCAAGATTACATAGGCAAAAAACGACGACTGAAACACCTCAATCAGTAAAACCTAACGCTTTTCGGGTTTGAATCAGTATCTCGGGCGGCAGGGGGAGATAGCCGTCATGGGTGACCCTCTTTTGCCCCTCAGGTGATAAAACCCGTTCAAGGAACGCCGCAGTCAATGGCTCCAGCGGTTGGCCCGGTGCCTTATTGATATAAATATACAGATAACGTGATAAAGGATAGCGACCATCTCTAACATTCTCAGGTGTTGGCATCACAAAATCCTGCCCCACAGCCGCCAGTGACAACGGCTTAACACCACTGTTACGAAAACCAATACTGGCATAACCAATGCCATTCAATGAGCCGGCCACCGCCTGTGCCACCGAGGCTGAACCTGGCAACTCATTGACATTATTTATAAAATCACCATCACACAACACCTTATGTTTAAAGTAACCATAGGTTCCTGAGGCTGAATTCCGGCTATAACGTTGTAGAGTGCGCGTTGCCCACTCCCCTTCCAACCCCAACTCACCAAAACGCTGAATCTGATGTAGCTCCCCACATCGGCGATTTTGCGAGAAAATAGCATCAAGCTGCGGCAAGGTCAGTTTATTCAGTGGGTTATCCTGGTGAACAAACACCACCAATGCATCGACAGCCACGGGGATTGCCAATGGCGGATAGCCATAACGCTGAATAAATGCGTTGATTTCGCCCGCTTTCATTGGCCGACTCATCGGGCCAAGTTGGGCGGCACCAGCAGCTAATGCCACAGGAGCAGTAGAGGAACCTGCTGCCTGAATTTGCAAATTAACCCCAGGATAATGATGATTAAAATCATCAGCCCACAAGGACATCAGATTGGCTAAGGTGTCAGAACCCACACTGGAAAGATTGCCTGATAAGGTATTGGGGACAGGTACGGAAGCCATTGGCAAAACGCCAGTTGGAGGTGAAAGTACCGCTTCAGACTGCGCTAAAACGGCATGGCTAAACCATAGCATGGCGTGCAACAGCACCAGTTTTGCCCATTTCATCAGCTTGGTATCCATGCAGTTTTTAGGATTTGACTGCATTCTCGGCTAAAACGGCGGGAACAATCAATCGATTCGGCAAGGTAAAGATAAATCGCGTTCCCAGACCTACCTCGCTCATGACATCTAAACGTGCATCGTGATGACTCAATGCATGTTTCACAATTGCCAGCCCTAGCCCACTGCCCCCCGTTTGCCGTGATCGGGCCTTATCCACCCGATAGAAACGCTCCGTTAACCGTGGAACATGTTCAGGGCCAATTCCCGGCCCATTGTCACTGACCTGAAATTGTGCGCCTTGCGCAGTTTGCTGCCAACACACCTCAATCTTGGTACCAGCAGGCGTGTGATTGACGGCGTTATAAACCAGATTTGATACCGCGCTGCGCAATTGGTCTTCGTTGCCAAATACCTTTAATTGGTCGTTAACCCGGAAGGTAATCTCATGTCGTCCGTTACTGAGCGCCTGAACTTCATGCTGTAACACTTTCAGCATCAATGGAATATCTACCCGCTCATTCATATCAACATTGGGTGCGGCTTCAATACGTGATAGCGTCAAAAGTTGTTTTACCAACCCATCCATTCGCTTCGTCTGCTCTTGCATGGTCCCCAATGCTTTATCCCGTAATGGCCCTGCCAGCTCTTGGTCATGCATCATTTCCAGATAACCTTGCAACACCGTCAATGGGGTACGCAATTCGTGACTGACGTTGGCAAAGAAATTACGCCTTGCACCTTCCAACTGGCGCATCTGAGTAACATCACGGGCCACCATCAGTAATTGCCCTTCGGAATAAGGCATCACACGGAACTCCACGTAATAACCATTATTCAGTTGCAGGGTCAACGGGCGGGAGAACTCTTGCTGTTGCAGATATTGACTGAATTCCGGGTAGCGCAATAAATTGAGGATATGCTGACCGTTATCCTCCGGCCAACGGAACCCCAGTAATTGTTGGGCTAAACCGTTACACCAGAAGATATTGCCATCAATTGTGGTGATAACAACTGCATCAGGTAATGATTCGGCACCACTGCGAAAACGTTTGATGAGCAGTGCCAGTTCGCGCCGACGCCGACGATTTCGCAACTGCATTTGGTACAAACCATAAAACAGCGGTTCCCAGCTCCAACGACCCGCAGGTGGCGTCATACTGCGGTCTAACCACAGCCAGTGAGATAGCTTAAGTTGATTATAGAAATTCCAAACCAGCGCCGCGACAGCAGAAACCAGCAATAACCACGGAAGATAGCCAATAAAGGCACCCAGCAATAATGCAGGCAGACAAAAAAGAGCCAGCTCAAGAGCCAGCGTTTTCCATGATAAGCGTTCTAACACAACGAATTCTCCGGCACTGAAAACTCAGTAGCGCGTTGAGAAACGGTATCCGGTTCCCCGGACAGTTTGTACCATTCTGTCATGACCATCAATTTCAAGCGCCTTACGTAGCCGACGAATGTGCACGTCAACCGTACGATCTTCTACATAAACGTTAGTGCCCCAGACATAATTAAGCAACTGTTCACGGCTGTAAACGCGTTCCGGGTGGGTCATAAAGAAGTGCAGTAACTTAAACTCGGTCGGCCCCATATCCAGCGCTTGCTCATTGGCCATAACACGATGCGAGGAAGGATCAAGGCTTAACCCTTGCATTTCAATAACTTCTTCAACTGCCATCGGCGATATCCGGCGCATCACGGCTTTAATACGCGCGACCAGCTCCTTCGGCGAAAACGGCTTGGTAATATAGTCATCTGCACCCACTTCCAAACCGCGAACCCTGTCTTCTTCTTCGCCACGGGCCGTTAACATCATTACCGGAATATCTCTGGTCAGCGCCTCACGCTTCATATGTTTAATGAACTGAATACCCGAGCCGCCAGGTAACATCCAGTCCAATAGCACTAAATCAGGGAAAGGCTCCGACAGACGAGTTACTGCGCTGTCATAATCTTCGGCTTCTAATGGTTGGTAACCATTCTGTTCCAACACAAAGCACACCATCTCACGGATTGGCGCTTCATCTTCCACCACCAGTATGCGTCTTGCCATCATCAACCCTGCCAGTATGTTAGTGGTCACTATTTGGTTTCGGGAGCCATTATGCGTCAGTTTTGTGACATTTTTATGAAAAACATCACGCTTCTTCAAGCAATAAGCATAGTGATAAATTTCATGATAATTGCAAAACACAGCAGCCAAGTTTGCGAGACGTCTCGGAAATTTTCCTCATACCTTTTTTTTAGCCGCGACATCCTACGGACAGCGTTTATAATCAGCGCCATTCTCTTTGACTGATTAACCTGCCGTGCGGGAGATTCATGCGCATTATTCATACCTCTGACTGGCATTTAGGCCAGCATTTCTTCACTAAAAGCCGCGCTGCCGAGCATCAGGCATTTCTGCACTGGCTCATTAATCAGATCGAAGAAAATCAGGTAGATGCGCTAATTGTAGCAGGTGATATCTTTGATACTGGATCGCCCCCCAGTTATGCCCGTGAACTGTATAACCGCTTCGTGGTAGAACTCCAACCTACAGGCTGTCAGTTAGTCGTGTTAGGGGGCAATCACGATTCAGTGTCAACACTGAATGAATCACGGGGTTTGCTCTCTTATCTCAATACCACTGTTATTTCGTGCGCCAGCAGCAATCTCGATCAACAAATCATTATTCTAAAAGACCGCCAACATCAACCTGGAGCACTACTGTGCGCGATCCCGTTTTTACGGCCAAGGGACTTAGTCACCAGCCAGGCGGGTGAATCCGGTGGGCAAAAACAACTGGCATTACAAGCCGCGATAGCAGGCCACTACCAGGCACTATATCAGCGAGCGGTTGAACTGCGTACCGAATTGGGTTTGCCGCTGCCCATTATTGCCACCGGGCACCTGACCACTGTTGGCGTCACCACGACAGACTCGGTTCGCGATATTTATATTGGTACACTGGATGCTTTCCCGGCACAGGCATTTCCACCCGCCGATTACATTGCTTTAGGCCATATTCATCGTGCCCAGCAGGTGGCTAAAACTGAGCATATTCGTTATAGCGGCTCCCCCATTGCCCTTAGTTTTGATGAATTGAGCAAAGATAAAAGCGTCTATCTGGTGGAATTCCACCAGCAGGCGCTGGCATCGGTTACTCCACTCTTCATCCCACAATTTCAACCGATGCAATTAATTAAAGGGGATTTGGCGCAAATAGAGCAACAACTGGCTAAATTCTCTGAACATCACGGCTTACCGGTATGGCTGGATATAGAAGTCGCTACCCAAGACTATCTAACTGATATTCAACGCCGCATTCAGGTACTGACCGCAGAGCTACCGGTTGAAATCGTACTATTACGCCGCAGTAAAGAACAACGGAACAACAGTATCGAGCGGCAGGAAAAAGAGACACTCAATGAGCTGACTGTTACCGATGTGTTTGAACGCAGGCTGGCGCTGGAGCCGGACTTAGCCGAACCGCGCCAACAGCGGATGCGTCAAATGTTTAATCAAGTAGTTGATGACATCACGCAAGGGCAAGACGCCACACAGGAGCAGCCTGAATGAGGATTTTAAGCTTACGCCTAAAAAACATTAATTCTCTGCAAGGGGAATGGAAGATAGATTTCAGCGCCGAGCCTTTTGCCAGCAACGGTTTATTCGCTATCACCGGCCCGACAGGCGCAGGTAAAACCACACTGCTGGATGCCATTTGCCTTGCGCTATACCACCAAACACCACGTTTGACTGTCACACCCAGCCAAAATGAATTAATGACACGCCACACAGCGGAGTCACTAGCCGAAGTTGAGTTTGAAGTAAAAGGCATTAGCTATCGCGCATTCTGGAGCCAACGGCGAGCGAAAAACAGCCCAGAAGGTAATTTGCAAGCCCCTAAAGTTGAGCTGGCACTATGCGACAGCGGTAAAATTCTGGCCGATAAAGTGCGTGATAAGCTGGAGATGGTTGCAGCAATCACTGGGCTGGATTTTGGCCGCTTCACTAAATCTATGATGTTGTCGCAGGGGCAGTTCGCGGCTTTTCTCAATGCCGACGCCAATGACCGTGCCGAATTATTAGAAGAACTAACGGGGACGGATATCTACGGGCGGCTATCTGAATATGTCTTTGAGCAACATAAACAGGCCAAGACCAATGTGGATGCCTTACATCAACGGGCCAGTGGCATTGAACTGCTCAATGAAGAACAACGCCTGGCGTTAACGCAACAAATCGATGCCCTCAGCCAACAAGAAAAGCAGCTTGTTTCAGCACAATCAGCGAGTCAAAACCAAATAAACTGGTTAACCGGCTGGCAGAGACAGCAACAGAATCTACAAGAATATCAGCAACAACAAACAATTATTGAACAAGAATATCAGCAGGCACAACCCGAATTACAACGGCTGGCCCGTAGTGAACCGGCTGAGAAGTTGCGCCCTTTACTGCGTGACTGCTCACTCAGCCAACAGGATGTACAACAGACACAACTGCGTATCACCGCACTGACCCACCAACAGCAACAGCTTCAGAGCCAACTAACCCCCTTAGCTCAAGCGTTGGAACAAGCCAATACCGCGCGCCAACAACAGGCGGCCAGGCAGCATGAACAAGAAACACTGATTGAGCAAAAAGTGGTACCGCTGGATAACCTTATCGCGCAACAGCAGCACTCATTAGCGCAATTTGCCGCGCAATTGCAGCAATTACGCGGCAAAGAACAACAAGGTAGACAGCAACTTGAGTTAAATGAGCAGCAGTTGCTAAAAACGCATCAGCGCCTGCAACAATTGGCTGAATATGCACAGCAATATCCCCACCATCAACACTGGGAAAAGTGCCTACCGTTATGGCGCGAACAGTTCCGCCAATTGCACATACAGCACCAGCAGTCAGTGGCTAACGAGCAGCAATTACAGCAGCAAGCAGTATTACTGAGCAGCTTGCAACAGCAAGCGACCACACTGAATGAGCAGGATAAACAACAACAAGTGGTGTTGGCACAAGCGACCTTGCAAGCTGGCAGCATCCAGCAGCAATTAACAGCACTTGAGCAGCAGCAGCCCTCAACACAACTGCGCCAACAACTGGACGAGCTGCAACAACAGCGATCGGCCCGGCAACAACTCGCCACATTATCGCCTTTAGCACAACAAGTTCAGATACTGCACGATAAACAGCAACAACAATTCGCCAACCAGCAGCAGCAATTAAAGCAGCTTGAACTGCAATTAGAAGAAAAGCGTCAACATTATAAACATCAAAAACAGCATCAAACTGATCTGGAAACCTTGTGGGAACGCGAAAATCAGATAGTCAGACTGGAAGCGGAAAGAGCCAAACTCCAACCGGGGGATGCCTGCCCACTATGTGGCGCAGTGGAGCACCCCGCGATCACCGAGTATCAGGCGATAAAACCGTCGGAAACAGCCGAACGGCTTGATAAACTGCGCCGCCTGGTTGAACAGCTCGCCACTGAAGGCTCAGAGTTAAATGCTCAGAAAAACAGTATTCAGCAACAGCAACAGCATCTGGAACAAGAGTTACAGCACAGCCGCCAGCAATTGGCCGATTATCAGCAGCGCTGGCAGCTACTGGCACAACCGCTGGCGTTGACATTTGCATTACATGAACATGCAGCATTAATGAATTGGCTGGAACAGCAAGAGCAATCAGAACAACACTGTCAGCAGAAATTGGCTGAATATGAGCGACTCAGCCAGCAATATCAGCAAGCCAAAGATACTCTGGCTCAAGCAGAACAACAGCAGCAAAAACACTTGCAGCAACTGGCATTAATCACTCAGCGCCAGCAAGATACTCAGCAAGCCCATCAGCAACTACAGTTGCAGCATCAACGCCAACAAGATGATTTAGCGCAGATGCGCCAAGACTTCCATAATAGTCTGGCTGATTTATCGTTATCAGCACCAGAAGCTGACCAGCAACAGAGTTGGCTGGCTCTGCGGGAAGAGGAAAACCAGCGTTGGCAGCAGGATCAGCAAGAACAACAACTGTTGGTTCTGGGGCAAAAAACACTGGAAACACGGATTGAAGAAGAACGTCGCCATTTACAAGAATGTGTTGACCAATTATCGGCACTCACCCAACAGCACCAACAAGCTGAAACCCTATTACAACAACAGCGTCAGCAACGTCAGGCACTGTTTGGTGATACCCGTACTGCCGAGGCTCGCCAGATGTTGCGTCAGCAGCAACAGCAAGCTGAATTGGTACAACAAAATGCGGCAGAAGCCCTGCAACAAACTCAGTCCCAACTTAACCGATTAGCGGGGGAACTGGCTGGTTTAGAGCAACAATATCAGCATCATCAGCAACGCGCTGATACAGCCCAAGCTCAATTACAGCAAGCACTGGTGGCCAGCGAGTTCGAGGATGAAACCGCTTTAAACGCCGCACTGCTGGATGAAGAAGAAAGGCAACGTTTGCAGCAATTGAAACAACAATTGAGCGAGCGACAACAACAAGTCCATATCCGCCAGCAGCATGCCAGTGAAGCGCTGGAGCAACTATTACAACAGTGTCCGGCGGGTGTCGATAAGGCGTCTGAATTGGTGGTATTGCAACAACAATCAGAGCAATTGTTGGCACAACTCAAGGCCAATACATTACGGCAAGGCGAGTTACGTAATCAGTTAGAAAGTGACACAGCCCGCCGTAGAAACCAGCACGCACTGTTTGAGCAAATTGAGCACAGTCAGCAACAATATGAAGATTGGAGCTATCTCAATCACTTAATTGGTTCCAAAGAGGGGGATAAATTCCGTAAATTTGCTCAAGGTCTGACGCTCGACCATTTAGTCTATCTGGCAAACAACCAACTCAGCCGCCTACATGGTCGCTATTTGTTACAGCGCAAAACCAGTGATGCATTGGAGCTACAAGTTGTGGATACCTGGCAGGCGGATGCGATACGTGATACCCGTACATTGTCCGGGGGCGAAAGCTTTTTAGTCAGTTTAGCTCTCGCCTTGGCGCTGTCGGATCTGGTCAGTCACAAAACCAGCATTGACTCTCTGTTTCTTGATGAAGGCTTCGGGACACTCGATGCTGAAACACTGGATACTGCACTGGATGCTCTGGATAGCCTGAATGCGTCAGGCAAAACCATCGGTGTCATCAGCCATGTTGAAGCAATGAAAGACCGGATTCCGGTGCAGATTAAAGTGAAGAAAGTCAACGGGCTGGGTGTTAGCCGCTTAGACAGCGTCTTCCAGGTCAAGTAGGTATAGCAAAACCGCATATTACCCAGCGTTATTAGCAGCAAACGAGCTACAAATCGGTCGGGAACCGATTTGTACAGCAGTTATGCTAGCCCGCAGGGTGAGCCTCAAGGATGAGGCTCATTAACCCCGATGAGCTTACTCAGGTAAGTGATTCGGGCGCACGAGAGCCGCTAACAACGCTGTAGTGTCAAGGATGAAGGGTAGGCCACAACCAAGCAGCGCCACGCACACCACTAGAATCACCATGAAGGGCTTTGCGCACCGGGGTCTGACACTCACCGCCAAACACCCATGGGCTGATGAGCGCAGGCAAGGTTGTATATAGCCGATCAACGTTGCTCATGCCACCGCCTAATACCACCACATCTGGGTCAAACAGGTTAATGACATGGGCTAACGACTTAGCAAAGCGTTGTTCATAATGACTCATTGCTTGCTCCGCTATGGCATCACCCTGTGCGACTAAGGCGATAATTTCATGGCCTTTAAGCTGTTTGCCACTCATACGAAAATAGTCGGTCGCAAAGCCGGTGCCGGAGACAAAGGTCTCGATGCACCCTTTTTTACCACAATAGCAGGCGACTTCCTGTTGATATTGCCGCTCTTCCTCATTTTGCCACGGTAAAGGGTTATGGCCCCATTCACCGGCAATGCCATTGCCACCTGCATGTACCCGGCCATCAATAGCAATACCAGAGCCACAGCCAGTACCAATAATGGCAGCAAATACCAGATGTTTCCCAGCCCCCGCGCCATCGGTAGCCTCAGACACAGCCAGGCAGTTAGCATCATTTGCCAACCGAACTGGGCGGGAGAGTAGCTCTGATAAATCCTTATCTAGCATTTGACCATTCAGCCACACCGAATTGGCATTTTTTACTTTGCCTGTAAACGGAGAGAGAGTCCCTGGGATACCCACGCCCACACTCCCCTGCTGGCCCGTCGCCTGCTCCGCGTCGGCCACTAACGTTGCAATCGCCTGCAAGGTGTTCTGATAATCGTGGCGGGGTGTATCAACCCGTTTACGAAACAACTCCTGCCCGTCGTTGGCCAATGCAATGACCTCTATTTTGGTGCCCCCCAGATCTATACCAATGCGCATAGCGCTTTACCTCATTGACAGGATGATTTGCTGTTGGTGATAACCGGTTTTATCAAAAAATAAGGCCCAGTTTGCCAAAAACGTGACGACAATAAAAACTTTCTCCTTTCAGTTTGGACAATACACCCCAGTGACACAATCTTTGTCACCCGCTATTTTGCATTCGGTCATGTTTGAATTTATACGGATTAAAATAGCGCTCAGCAGATAAGCGGTCGGCTCTGTTTTTTTCTTATTCTTTTTACTAGGGGCCGAGGCGTCAATTCGTTATCATGCCGCCCTGCGTTTGATTAACTCGCGCGCTCCAGGCGCGCCCGAGCCAGGGATAACACTATGCTGTGGTTTAAGAATTTAATGGTTTACCGTTTGAGCCGGGAAGTTTCGCTATCTGCGGATGAAATGGAGAAACAGTTAAGCGCCCTCAGTTTCACGCCATGTGGCAGTCAGGATATGGCTAAAACGGGTTGGGTATCACCAATGGGGTCGCATAGCGATGCATTAACCCATACGGTTAATGGCCAGATCGTCATTTGCGCCCGCAAAGAAGAAAAAATCTTGCCATCACCAGTGATTAAGCAAGAGTTGCAGGCAAAAATTGAGCGTCTGGAAGGTGAACAGCATCGCAAACTGAAAAAAACCGAAAAAGACTCATTAAAAGATGAAGTTCTGCACAGTTTATTGCCACGGGCATTCAGTCGCTTTAACCAAACCTTTTTGTGGATTGATACCGTCAACGATCTGATTATGGTTGATGCTGCCAGCGCTAAACGGGCTGAAGACACCTTAGCATTGTTGCGTAAAAGTCTGGGTTCTTTGCCAGTCGTGCCACTGACCTTAGAAAATCCTATCGAGCTGACGTTAACCGAGTGGGTGCGTAGTAAAGAATTGCCCGCCGGATTTGCGCTGATGGATGAAGCTGAGTTGAAAGCCATTCTGGAAGACGGCGGCGTGATCCGTTGCAAGAAGCAGGATCTATTCAGTGATGAAATCGCAGTACATATTGAAGCGGGCAAGTTGGTCACTAAACTGGCACTGGATTGGCAGGAACGCGTTCAATTGGTTCTGTCCGATGACGGCTCACTCAAGCGCCTGAAATTCGCTGACACGCTGCGTGAGCAGAACGATGATATTGATCGGGACGATTTTGCTCAGCGCTTCGATGCCGATTTTATTCTGATGACCAGTGAACTGGCCGCCTTAATTAAAAATCTGATTGAAGCCTTGGGTGGCGAGGCTCAACACTAACTTAGGTGCATAACACACCTTAAGCTGATATCGCCCTTTCGTGATGAGAGGGCGAGTATCTGAATTCTTTAGCTCAAATATTTGCACAGATACGAAGATGCTTCAGCAACTTGCAGGTTAAACTCACTTTCCCCTGGGATGTAGAAGGTTTCACCTGGCTTAAAGACTTCCCAGCCAGCCGAACCTGGAATCAGCACTTTTAAGCAGCCGGTGATCACCGTCATTTCTTCCGCTTTAGCCGTACTGAAAGTGTACTCCCCCTTTTCCATCACCCCAACGCTAGCTTGCCCAATGCTGTCACTGTCAAAACCAATAGATTTCACTTTCCCGGTAAAATACTCATTAAATTTCAGCATAGTTTTGTACCCGCGTCTTAATCAAGATTGAGCTTTCATATTAGAGTTTCTATAAACGCTCTGTCACTGATTATTATGGCGAAATGGGATCATAGCCGGATTCACTCCCGAAGTTGCGGAGAAAGCGTACAATTTAGCGGTAAATAGCTGCCATATGGTTGAAAATTAGCCGTAGCAAACACCTTCACAGTTATCATGAAGGTTCATTTATCGAAATAAGAGTGGCATTAGAGGTTGCGTAAGATGTATAGCGCCAGCGAGGTTTCAAAAACTACAATCAATATTGACCAAAATGCTGGCATAAAATTGGTGTGTTGGTGAATAAAGGATTTGAAGGTTCTCATCGGCCCGCCTTGATCGGCCTTGCCTTAAGTGGCATTAATCAACGCAAATGAGTTACGCTGAAATGATTACGTAGGTGATAATTGTACGCTTCGTATAATTATCAGGCAATCAGGTGGGCTAATTATTCATCGGATAAATTGTGCTTACTTTCCCTGCTACTTTACAGTTTCATCAATCAGAAGCTGCAAAATTTGTTCAACAACATCTTGCGGTGGTTGGGTTGCATCCAGTACATAGTGGGCGACTTCTTGATACAGAGCTTCCCGGCTGGCCAGTACATCCTGCATTTCCTCAACGATCGGTTTACCTGTAAGGCTTGGTCGCTGGGCATCTTCCGGGTCTTCGGCTAATCGTTCAGCCAATACATATGCTGATGCGCACAGGTAGATAACCTGCCCGTGCTTACGCATAAAGGTACGATTCTCAAGAGTGAGTACCGCACCACCACCGGTCGCAACGACAGTTTTAGGCGCAGTGACAGCCTGTAGAGCCATACTTTCTCGTTGGCGGAAACCCTCCCAGCCTTCGCGAGCGACCACTTCAGCAACACTCAACTGCGAGGTTTGCTGCATAAACAGATCTGTATCGATAAAACGGTATCCCAACGCCTGTGCCAACGCTTTCCCTACCGTTGTCTTACCCGCACCACGCGCGCCTACCATGAAGATAGTCTGTGTCATTACTTGAAAGTCCTTTCGCATCAACTTCTGAGGATAAATTCTCGACATCAAAAAAACCGGCCACTATTGTCGACCAGCTAAATAGGATTAACACTCAGCTCTATGCTGTAGATGCGAATCATACCGATAATTAAAGGTAGTGCAAACTTTACAGCAACGTAAAATTAACGATACACCATTAACTCATTCCACTCTACTGCCAATCTCCCAAGATTACCCCTGCTCCGGTGACAATCAATTTATCTGGGTGCAATAAACAAATTAGGTTTGAAAGACACACTGTAACTGCCATCAAGAGAAACTTCCGATGTTAACTTATAGGCCACACCAGTACGGGATCAATTTACTGTCAGAGCTATCGGGATGGGTGACGAAAAGCCGCCCTTTACCGGAGGTAACATTAAACTACTCATAACGTAAACCTGTCAGTACAACCCACTTATCTATCAGTTCAATTGAATCTTGCATAAACCAACCATCACTTTTCAGGTTTTCGCGTTGGTCACGGCCTTTAGCGCTGGCCGTACTGGCTATGACCTCCACCTGCCTACTCAGAACACCGCATCAAAAGAAGAGATGAGCGTGGTAATCATTATTATCGGTATTTTCAATTGAATGGGGGGAAGGCATTCGAATCAGAGAAAGAAACCGCTGAAAGTCAGGCTCAAGCTTATATTTGATCAATACGATTGGTTTTTTTGCCTGATAATCCTCTGGCAAACCAGAGGCTATTGCGCAAGTAATGTTAGGTGACTATCAAGATAGGGCCACTAGCGAGGTTGGCAAATATACACTAAGGCAGGTGGGAAATTACGCACCACGCGTATTTTCTTCCACGTAAAATAACGAGATAGCAACGGCTCAGAAAGGTGACTGTATTGGAATAATACTAACACCCCGTTGTTGGCTCGTAAGCGCTGCTGAGTTTGCTGCAATATTCTGATACTGATCTTGGTTGGGATCGAGAGCAATGGCAGACAACAAAATACCACATCGTAATTCTGATCCAACTGTTCGGCTGAACGATCAGCCACCTGCAAACGCGGGTCTTTAATCTGGTGCAATGCATGGACAAAGTGTGGCTGAATCTCGTAGGCCTGTAAGTGAGAGTTTGCCGACATGTGTGACAAAATACGCTTGGTCAACACGCCATCAGCAGCCCCTAACTCAGCAATATTAAGGTCTTGGGTCCAATCCACCTGATTCAACATTGCCTGACATAGCCAAGGCGAAGAAGGAGCTAACGTACCAACGGTACGTGGTGAGGCAATAAAGCGCTGTAAATAGGAAAACTGACTTTTAAAATTACGCCGGACAGTGTTTAGCATAGCCTCTCCTCGGAAACCCGAATGAACTACAATAACACCTTATATTTATTAAGAACGCATTAAGATTGCTCTAAGAGTTAATTATTTTTAGCAGATAAATTGATCATAACGACGGGTAATAATGAAATGAACTGGCTTAGGTTAACAATGGCTCACTATTGTTAACCTAAGTGTAGCGTCAGATTAAAAAAATATTGCTACATCAATATAGTATCTAAATATTTCACTCGTGCTAACTTAGCGTGAAACATTACTGATAAATCTCGGCGCTGGCGCTGTAATAGCTTGAATCGCCGGGGTTACTCATACCAATGACCCGATAGTGGCTGGCACCATCAGCGCTGGCTTTCGCATTCAGTGCTGACTCTACATCCATGGGTGAACCGCTAACATTAGAAAGAGAAATCACCCCCATACTTTGCAATTTAGTGGCTTGTTCTGAGCTAACTTCTTGCGCGGCCAGAGTGGCGAACGAAGTGGTAGTAATAAGTGCCGCTACGATGACAGGTAATAGTTTCATAATATGCTCCAACTGACGGGTTATATGTAACGTCTATGTGAGATTAATTATGTGCTGACTAACGCAAAGTGACGTAATGCAATGTAAAGAAGCTCAATCATTGTGAGAGTAATAAGGAGAAAATAAAGTAATTTGTGTCATTAGAAAAAGTTATAAATACTTATATGTAGACAGCGATATATTAGTACCGCCGTCTACATTTAGGCTCAATAGATTTCAAAATGCGGGAAACGGCCTGAAAGAGGGCCAGGTTCAGTCACACTTTGCCACAATCATCATAATATCACTGGTAAATGAACCATCAGGTTGGATCTCATAATGCTTAATTACACCATCAGATGCTGATTTTTGTAGCTCACGGATCGCGATAGCAAAATATTGCGGAGTACGCATTCTGGCAATCCAGCTACTGAACTCCAAATACAACCGATCCGTGGTGACTTCATTTATCACTAATCCGGCATCAGTTACTCGCGCCAACCATTCACCAGGAGAGTAATTTCGTACATGTGAGGTATCACGTAACACTTCCACGGTCTGCAAATAAATATCCAGCACAGGATGACCGGGGGAAACCACATCCATAAAGATTACCTTTCCACCGGGGCGTAATACACGTTTAACTTCTCGCAACGCTTGGCCGACATCGTGCCAATGATGAGCAGAATAACGGCTGATAACAATATCAAAACTTTGATCATCAAACGGCAATGACTCTGCTAATCCTTGCTGCACGTCAATGTTAGTCAGCTTTTTATCCATCGCCGCCTGACTGACCACTTGCAGCATTTGTGCTGAAAGATCATAAGAAACCACCGATTTAACGACTGCCGCCGCGGTAAAACTGGCATGTCCGGCACCGCATCCAAGGTCAAGTAAACGGGCATCACTATGAGGTTGCAATAGTGTAGTCAGACGCTGTAAATCTTTGCCTTGAGCATGGACCGCACTGGTCAGATAGGCATTGGCCTGATCGCCAAACTGCCGCTCAACGGCATCTTTATGGCTATTTTGCGTGGTCATTACATCCCCTTTGTGGTTTAACTTTATGATTTACTTTATGTATCTTATTTCCTGCAAAGCGTTAATATGTTTATCTCAAACTAAATCTACTATATACACAAAGTCATTAGAGTTGTAGGCAGGCAGCAAACGCATTCCATAAGATTACGGAATGAGCCTGCGCCGCTAACCTCCTCAGTGCTTCAAATACCAAGGGAATATTATGGTCACACTCAGAGCAATGCATACCGAAGAGCTAAACGACTATCGGAATCTATTTATTACTGAATATGCGCAAGATTTATCAGCTAATAGCGGTTATAGCACCGAGCAAGCATTAGCTCATGCAACGCAAATTTTTGATGGTTACTTACCTGAGGGCGTGAATACTCCCGGCGATCATCTATATTGTATCGAAAATAAGGATAGCGAGAATGATAATAATGCACTGGTGGGCTATTTATGGTTCGGCCAGGCTAGCAATGACAATGCCGCTTTTATTAAAGATTTCTATGTACTGCCGCACCATCAGCGTAAAGGCTATGGTTCCGCGTGTTTACAGGAATTAGAAAAAATACTGGTTGCTCAGGACATATTTGAGATAAAACTGCGGGTCGCTGCGGATAATCCACAAGCTAAAAGATTGTATGAACAAATGGCATTTGTAGTAACAGGATTTAATATGTCCAAATCACTGGCAAGAAAACCATAAGAATAAACAGACGGCTACGGGGCTGAAAGGTAACAAACAAACAGCGCTTGCATTACTGCAAACGAAAAATAGAAGCCTGAACAATCGGACAAACATTTTATCAGGTTGAGGCCTGTAGTGATGATAAAATTGTTGTTCTGATAATTCAGTCTGCTCATGCTGGTAACCAGCGTTAAGGCTTTTTATCCTCGCCCATCTGTTGCAGTTGGTTTTTGTAAGATTTCACTTTCTGGCGCTTCTTCATCCAGATGGAAAACGATACGACAAAAATCCCGCCAGCCAAGGTTAATACACCTAATTCATGCTGATAAAACAGCATCATAACGAAATAGACGGCAGAAATGATTGCCACCCATTTAGCCGAATGACCAATAGAGTTTTTCTCATCAGTCAGACGGCGGATACTCTCTTCTTCGCTAATTCCCATATGCAAACCTCCTTAGTAAGGAGCTTATAATATTGGGGCAGTTGCATGATAATTCAACATATTTTTCAGTTTTTATTTTGTTCAGTCAAGATAGTGCTCGTTGACTATCCCGACTGAATCCATATTCGCTATAAAATAATAATCAGTTCGTATTCACCGCCATCCAGTGCCACTCGCACTCCGTCAGATTGATAGGTGACCATTAAACCATTCAATGTCGCCGAACTGATGCCCTGACAGCGCTGTGCCGGACTTTCAACACGAATAACATACCGCGTGTTGGCCAGACTAACTGTCACCTCAAACCCCGGCCAACTGGCGGGTATGCAAGGATTAATCACCAGTTCCGCGCCTTCACGCCGGATCCCCAAGATACCTTCCATACCCGCACGCTGCATCCAGCCGGCAGAACCGGTATACCACGTCCAGCCGCCGCGCCCAACATGCGGCGCGACCGAATAGACATCGGCGGCTACCACATAGGGTTCAACTTTGTAACGCGCAATTCCCTCAGGGGTTTTGCCATGGTTTATTGGATTAAGCAATGTAAACAGGTCGCGGGCTTTATCCCCTTCCCCCAATTCGGTAAAGGCTAAAATCGCCCACATAGCAGCATGGCTATATTGACCGCCGTTTTCCCGCAAACCTGGAGGATAGCCCTTGATATAACCCGGATCATCTGGCGTTTTGTCAAAAGGTGGTGTGAACAATAATGCCATCCCATCATCGGGGCGAATAAGATGTTGCTCCAGTGACGCCATGGCCTGTACTACTCGTTGCGGATCTGCGGCTCCCGATAGCACCGCCCATGACTGGGCAATCGAGTCAATACGGCACTCCCCGCATACTTTGGAGCCTAGCCAACTGCCATTATCAAAGGTTGCACGGCGATACCAGTCGCCATCCCATGCTTCCCGCTCTAATGCCGCGATTAATCCAGTGAGGTGGCCCTGCCACTGTCTGGCCCGTCGAGGGTCACGCTCGCTGGCCAATGGAATAAACATTTTCAGTGTTGCCACCAATAACCACCCCAACCAGACACTCTCCCCTTTTCCCTCTTCACCAACCCGGTTCATACCGTCATTCCAGTCGCCGGTCCCCATCAGCGGTAAACCAAGCTCTCCAGTCAGTTCAATACATTGCTCCAACCCTTTGGCACAATGGTCAAACAGTGAAGCGCTTTCCTGTGCTACCAGTGGCTGGAAGAAAGCATCGTGTTCACCTGGGCGCAATATCGGCCCTTCGAGGAATGGCACGATTTCATCCAGCACTGCGGTATCGCCGCTTGCAAGGATATAGGTGGCGGTGGCAAAAGAGAGCCAAACCCGGTCATCAGAGATGCGAGTGCGCACCCCCTGCCCAGAGTGAGGCAACCACCAGTGCTGTACATCACCTTCGATAAATTGCCGCCCGGCGGCGCGTAGCAGGTGGTGCCTTGTCGTATCCGGTTGAACAAAGGTCAGCGCCATACCGTCCTGTAATTGATCGCGGAAGCCATAAGCACCACTGGCCTGGTAAAACGCCGACCTGGCCCAAACGCGACATGCCAGCGTTTGATAAAGCAGCCAGCCATTGAGCATGATATCCATCTGCCGATCTGGCGTTTTCACCTGGATCGCCCCCAGCAAGGTACGCCAGTAATCGGTGACGTCAGACAACACCGCATCCAAATTTGCCGCACGGTAGCGTGTAATCAATGTTTGTGCCTCACTCACAGAAGCACACTGACCGATAAACCACACCACCTCTACCTGCTCACCGACTGCCAGTTCAATCGTTTGCTGAAGCGCACTACAGGGATCGAACCCGGCACCGGTTGTACCGGAAAGTGGTATTGTTGCCGTGAGCGCTAGCGGGGCGGTGCTATTCCGGTAATGGCCGAGGAACTCGCTACGGTCGGCAGTCCAGCTATTTTGCTGCCCATTCAAGTCAGCGAAGGAAACTCTGCCAGGGAAGGCGGTACTCCACGGATTTCGTGCCAGCATGGCACCGGTTAGCTCGTCCATCTCGGTAATAATGAATGGCCCAGTCGCGCCACGGGAGGTGGCTAGCACCCATTCAGCATAGGCTGTCACTGAGATACGCCGTGGTTTATTCGACATATTGCGCAGCATCAGGCGGGATATCTTGATAGGGTCGGTCAACGGCACATATTGCACCAGCGCCATGCCAATACCGTTCGCCTGATGCTCAAACCGGCTATAGCCATGACCGTGGCGAGCAATATAAGTGCCACCATCACGGATCGGCTGTGCCGTAGGGCTCCAAAGTAGCCCAGAGTCTTCATCACGCAGATACAGACATTCGCCAGAAGGATCAATAACAGGGTCGTTGAGCCACGGCGTTATCTGGTTTTCTCGGCTATTTTCAGCCCAGGTATAACCGCTACCGGTTGCCGAAACCTGAAAACCGAAGGTCTGATTGGAAATGACATTGATCCAGGGTGCTGGGGTATTTTCCCCATCATTCAGGCAAGTGATATATTCCTGCCCTTGCAGGCCAAACCCACCCAAACCATTAAAGAACTCGAGGTTTTCAGGTAATGGTAACAAGGTTGCCGTTGGCGAATTAGCCGGTTTGGCCAGTGAGAGACTGGCTTTCTTCTCCACTGTTAATAACTTTTTATCCTGCGCTAGCAGGCGTTTATCTGATATGAATAACTTTTTGTCTGAGGCGAACAGTTTTTTATCTGATGGGACAACTTTTTTGTCCAGAGTGAATAACAGGTGGTTGAGCTGATTACCTAATGTGCCATAACGGGCAGATAGCACCACCCGCGCAACCGAGCGTAGCAGTGATCGAGTCTCCACACTCATCAGATCAGCACGTAAGGCATAGGCCGAACCTTGTCGTAGCTGATCACCCAAGTGGGGCCGTGATTGGCTACTACGCACGGCAGTTTCGATGGCGATTTGTAAATCTTGCACATAAGAAGACGCCCGCTCATTGATGATAACCAGATCAACCGCCAAACGTTTCATATGCCAGTATTCATGTGCGCGCAGTAACTGACGCACCTGATCTATGTCTTCGATGTCATCAATGCGCAGCAGAACTATTGGTAAATCACCTGATATTGATTGAGTCCATAAAGTTGATTGGCTCCCAGCACCGCACATGATAGTCGTTGATGGCGAACGGAAGCGGGCATCGGCATACAGAATAGGTGCGGCCAGTTGCTGAAAATCTGCCGCTTCTTCAGCGTTGATTTCCAGATGGCGCAATTGCACCTGTGCCTGGGTCCAGGCCAGTGTTTTAGCGCGGTCATACGCACTGCGGTCACGGTGTTTATCCACCATATCCAGCAAATCTTCTTTCGATGAAGCGATCAGTGTCCAGAAAGAAACGGTGACGGTTTTACCCGCAGGGATCAGTAGGCTCTGGCGCAGTGAGAATATGGGGTCAAGAACCGTTCCCACGGTATTGGATAGGTCTACATCCACCTGCATTGCCTGCGAGGTCGTCACCCGGTTACCGCGACCGATAAACTTGGCACGATCCGATTCATATTGCAGTTCACGCATAGGCAAACCATCGGTAACCAAGAAATGCGCGGCCCAGACTTGCGGTTCTTGTGCGGTTCTTGGCCGCCGCGTTGCAATTAATGCCCCCAATTCCGCCAGATATTCAGTGACCACAAACATTTTGGCAAATGCCGGATGCGCACTGTCTGTTGAGGCCGCAGTGAGTACCACTTCAGCATACGATGTCAGTTCAATCTCCCGCGCACGCCGGCCCGTGTTAAGTAACGAGATCCGTCGTACTTCGCCATCATCTTCGCTGGAAATCAACACATCCATGGTGCTGGTCAGCGTACCGTCGCGGCAGATAAATTCGGCATGATCCTCACCGAAAATCACCTCGCGATGCGCATTATCACTGGCCGCTAATTGCGCCCCGGCAGACCAACTGCGACCACTGCGTAAGTCGCGCAGGAAAATAAAGGAGCCATAATCATCACAAGTAGCATCTTCCCGCCAGCGAGTGACTGCAACATCCAACCACCGGCTGTAACCGGCCCCCGCGCTGGTTAGCATCACGGCATAACGGCCATTGGATAACAGGTGAGTCACTGGTGCACCGGTAACCGGTGAGGACAGGCGACGAACGGTAGGTAATGCACTGTCTGCCAGCGCCGAGAGCAACACTTCCTCGGTGCGAGGATAAGTAATCGCCACATTGCGTGGCATCCGTTCCTGTAACAATAATTCGCAGGCCTGAATCATCGGCTCATGGTGGAAACGGTTGCGCATCCGCCCTTGTAGTAAGGTATTCGCAATGGCAACAATGGTCATCCCCTGATGGTGCGCCATATAGTTGCGTACAATCACCACCTGCTGATTTTCCGGTAAGCGCGAGCGGGTGAAATCCAATGCTTCATAGAAACCATAGCGGCCTAACGCGCCCATCTCCGCCAGTTTTTCATAGTTTTGCAGCGCACCGTGTGGATCAACCATGGCTGCCAGCCCGGTAGCATAAGGCGCGATTACGGTATTTTCTGATAAACCGCGTTTTAACCCCAACCCAGGGACACCGAAGTTAGAATATTGATAAGTAAACTCAATATCACGTGCACTGTACGCTGACTCAGAGATGCCCCAGGGAATATTCAAACTGCGGCCATAGGCCTGTTGCCGTTCAACCACCAGTTGATTAGTTTGTTCCAGCAAACTGCCTGCGGGCGCACGCATCACCAATGATGGCATCAGGTATTCAAACATCGAGCCAGACCATGAAATCAGCGCAGCTCCTTTACCAATGGGGGTTGCCGCTCGTCCCAGACGGAACCAATGGCGGGTAGGTACATCCCCTTTGGCAATAGCAAACAGGCTGGCAAGGCGAGCCTCAGAAGCCAATAAATCGTAGCAACTCGGATCAAGGCTGTTATCCACCAGCGAATAACCAATGGATAACAATTTACGTTCGGGATCGAGTAAGAAGGCAAAATCCATCGTCAGTGCCATATGGCGGGCTTCGGCTGCCAATTTCAGCAACCGATCATTCACCAGCTCTTGCATCTCTTGCGTCAATTGCTGGTCATATTCATGTTCAGCGGCAGCCAGAATCAGTGCTTCAATCCAATAACTTAAGTCAATAAATGCATTATCATCGATAGGACGCGCGACACCATGCACCATCGCGGAGGCTTTTGCCAATAACGACTTCAACGACAGCGGCAACATTTGAGCATCATCCACGCCCTTTAAATCCATACGGATTTGTTCCAACACCGCCCACAACTTACGTTTAAAATCAGCATCACCTGGTGGCAACGCTTTAAAGGAAATTTCAGCCAACAGCAGATTATCCATCAACCCTTTAGCACCGTTAGCTGCTAGCGGCTCTGCCGCCCACTCCTCACAGGTATTGGCCAGCACAATCAAATGCCCGGCCAGGTTACCGCTATCTACGGATGAAACATAAGCCGGTTCCAGCGCCCGTAAATCCTGTGTGCCATACCAGTTAAAGAAATGTCCTCTGAAACGTGCCAGCTTATGAAAGGTTTCAAAGGTTGTTTCCAGTCGAACCAAGGTGCGAAAAGTACCCGCCCAGCCAAAATCACGAGCAGCCACGGTAGAGAGTAAGTACAGGCCCATATTGGTCGGTGAAGTACGGTGCGCTACCACAGGTTTGGGATCTTCCTGAAAGTTATCAGGCGGCAGCATATTTTCATCTGGCGTAACAAAGGTTTCGAAGAAGCGCCAAGTGCGTCGGGCGGTCAGACGCAATTCTGGGATATCTTCAGCCGTGATCGGTTTATGTTGTGCTACCTGATAGAAGCGGCTGGTCCACCAGGCGATGACCGGTGCAAAAAACCATAAAATGGCAAAGGGCAAAATCAGTGGCCAGGCAGCGGGAGAAACCATCAATGCGGTGATAGCCATCAGCCCTCCCCATAGCGTACCGCCTGCCATATGGCGATAAAATCCTGCGACACCGGAGTGGGGTTTACCGGCAGATTGTGCGGCGGTCGTCCACTCCAGTAAATTGCGATGGGTAATAAACAGGCGAATTAACGTACGGCCAATAGCATCAACCATCTGCCAGGCGTGGTCGGCCAGGAAAGTTAATGATAATAACGTCTGACTGCCTGCCCGCTTAGTATCATCGAGTAAAGAACGTAAATGGTTACTCAACCGAATATTCTGAGCCGGCCATAAGGAGAACAAAATTGGCAGAAAAGAGGGCAGCGCAACCAACATGATAACCAGCAGTACCCCAACCCACGCAGCAGGCATGGGGAGCATCCAACTGCAACCCAACAACATCAGTGCAAAGGGGGCGACCAGCGAGCGGCGCAAGTTATCCACCATTTTCCAGCGGCCTAGCAACGGAACATTCTTACTATCTTTACCGTTTTTGACCACCCAACGCAGTAATTGCCAGTCACCCCGCGTCCAGCGATGCTGACGCTTAGTCACTACGTCATAACGGGCGGGTGACTCTTCAACCACTTCAATATCAGAGGCTAATCCGGCCCGGGCAAAAATCCCCTCAAACAGATCATGGCTGAGTAAGGCATTTTCCGGCACCCTGCCTGCCAGCGCGGCTTCAAACGCATCAACATCATAAATACCTTTGCCGGTATAAGAGCCTTCGCCAAACATATCCTGATAAACATCTGAAACTGCGGCGGCGTAAGGGTCCATCCCCCCTGGGCCGGAAAACACCCGTTGGTATAACGATCCCCCTTTCCCCATTGGTAATGCCAGCGTCACCCGTGGCTGAAGGATGCCATAACCATCAGTGATCCGCTGTTTGTCAGCACTGAAACGCGGCTGATTAAGGGGATGTGCCATTTTGCCAATCAAGTGCAAGGCAGCATCGCGAGGAAGACGGGTATCGGCATCCAGCGTAATGACATAGCGCACATCAGTTGGCACCTGTGGCTCACCGGCCGCGGTAGCAATAAATGAGGTGTCCGTTGCACCGCGTAACAGGCGGTTAAGCTCATGCAGCTTACCGCGCTTGCGCTCCCAGCCCATCCAACAGTTTTCATTTTCATTAAACCGCCGCTGACGGTACAGCAACAGGAAACGCGGCCCCGCTGGGCCGGGACCATATTGTTGGTTAAGCCGTGCAATAGCCGCATCAGCCAATGCCAATAACGGACCATCACTTGGGGTAACTTGCTGGTCAGCATCAACCCCATCCAGTAACAGGGCAAAAGTAAGGGAACCGCTAGCCCCGGATAAATGATGGACTTCTAGCTGTTCGACTTGCTCAAGTAAATCGTCTTTACTGGTGAGTAACGTGGGTACCACCACCAATGTACGTAATGCATCAGGCACGCCACCGGCTAATTCCAGCCCAGGTAAAATAGTGGCCCCAAAACTCCAGGTAATAATACGGTTTACCAGAGCTGTCGCTACGTCTGTCGTTGGAATAAATGCGATTAAGGTAAATAATACCAGCCAGCCCACCGCCAGTCCGGGGAAGGAGAGCGCCCACAGCGCCAATGCAAGCAATCCGGCGGTAACCAGAAAAATGGCCCCCATATAACCGCCAACACCAAAGCTGACACTCAAGCGGCTAAACCATAAACGTATTGAAGGACTGAATCTGAGTTGATTCTCCAGTTCACGCCTTCCTGCCCCAATCAAGTGATAACCTGGGTCACGGCAACGTTCGACATTCTCTGGTTCTGCGGTTTCGGCTGTACTCTGCGCAACTTGCAGAGCAAGACCTGCAATTTCAAGTTCAGTGAAGGTGGAACCACGGCATAATTGTTCGATGGCGCTGCGATACAGATTGCGGGTTTGAAAATCCATACTGGCAAAGGTGCTGCCCTGGCGTAAGCATTCATCAACCAGACTCACGCTCTCAAACAAATCAGCCCAATCAATATCCGAGATTAACCGCATACTGGTAATCACATTGCGGACCGAAACATTAGACGAACCCTGCCGTAATTGGGCTCGTTGTACCACTTCACTAATTGATAGCCCTTGTGAGTTAAGGCGATCTTCCAGCCAGCCCAACGCTGGCGTTGTGCGCGGATCCTGATCCCGTAACCGCTTTGCCAGTTGAGAGGCAAATTGTTCAGATAATGGCTCACTGGAGCGCACGGCCATATCGGACTCTAACGCCAATTGGCTATCTCCGGCTTCTAATAAGCGATTCGCCAGCGCCTCGGCATCCGAACGGGCTTTACGTCCTTGTGTTATCTGATCGGCCAGACGACGTAAATTCTCTATCAGCACAATACGCAGAGTAATCGCCACGGCCCAAAGTTCGCCGATAGTCAGCGGTTGAACACGCTGATACGCCATAATAAAACGACACAAAACCTCTGGGTCCAGATGGCTGTCAGTGTGTGCCACAAAAGCCCAGGTAATGCCAAATACGCGTGGATAGCCGGCGAAGGGGCCATCGGCCAGTTTCGGTAATTGGCGGTAATAACCCGGAGGCAAATCATCACGGATCTCGCGAATTTGCTCTTCAACCAGATGATAATTATCCAACAACCACTCAGCCGCAGGAACGACTGCTCGGCCATTCTCCAACTCTGCGGCACTGGCCCGATATGCTGCCAACAAGGTATTGGCGTTATCATCCAGGCGGGCATGCAGAGTAGATACCCGTGGTGGGTGGGTAGTTATCGACTGGGCTTTGGCGAGGCTTTCAGCATGCTCTTCCAAACGCTCCACACTGAATAGTTCTTCTCTTACGGGTGCAGAATCATGCCAGGGGGTCGCTGCGATAGGTGATCCAAAAATAGTTCGTGATCCAAGAATAGCCTTTAGAAATAAGTTCATAGGTACCTTTCTGGTCGGGTGCTCATACAGACTGATGGCAATCTGCATAATGAAAAGTCGGGAATAGCCAGTAAAAGGCGTATCCAAACGGATTGCTCAGGTGAGCTTCCTGAGCCGTGCGAGCCGCGTGATATTGAGCAGAAAACAGCCTTACAGGCAGAATGCTGTCAAAAATGCCGAGTGAAGGTAGAAAGCAAAAGACTGATACGCCACAGCATCCAGTCATAAAAAAGAGGCGAGTAAAGGCTGACGATACGCCATAAACGTACGACAGCAAAAAAGCTGAATAGTATTAACTATAGCCCAAAGGAGAAATTAAGGATCAGGGCATAAAAGGAGAGAAATAAATCAAAAGGTTACATTACTGACAGGTACTGGAATTTAAATACCTGCTGCTTTGCCACTATTACACAGACTGTCAGTAATCACCCCATACTTTTAAAAACTAGAGGTTGTCTTGAAATTTTCGCGCTTTGGCTGTTTGCTGTTTCTCTAACTCAAAAATAGCGCGTTGCAGCCCTTTTTCTTGCATGGGACTTAAGCGAGGGAATTTAAAACTCAAGCGTTGAACGGTGAGGGTTTCACCCTTGTTATTTACGACCTGTTTATCGATGGCACGGATAAATTGCAGATCCAGCTTAAAAACACCAAAGCTACCTAAATCCACTGAGACATCCTGTAAAATACCGCATTCCTGAAGGGGGAACTCACTGCCCTTCACTGCATACAACCCCATGCCACCCAGAGAAATATCACCCAACATATACGAGAATTTACTGCCATCAGAGAATTTGCCA
This sequence comes from Yersinia intermedia, assembly GCF_900635455.1. NCBI lineage: Bacteria > Pseudomonadati > Pseudomonadota > Gammaproteobacteria > Enterobacterales > Yersiniaceae > Yersinia > Yersinia intermedia. Next base: position 3,537,500 of record NZ_LR134116.1, read on the forward strand.
GAACAATAATAGGGAGGCCACTGAGGAATGTTTACCCGAAAATACTCCCGCCGTTGAATGAAGTAAAGCTGCTCAGGAATGGCCGCACTAAAAGCAGGTAATGATAAATATTTTATGCTTTTCAGTTGATTAAAGGTAAATTCAATTTTTGCGCCAGTGGGTTCTGCAATAATAGTCAATTGGTTAGCTGCAAGGGCCAGTGTGTTCTCATGTTCTACACTGCCAAAATCAAAAATAAACTGATTCGTCTCAGGTACCACATCCAGAATACGGCTGATAAATTGTCCACGGGCATGGATAACCATCACTGCGGTATCGTTCTTCTTTAAATCTCGAAGAATTGCACAGATCGCTAATTTATTCGTTTTAACAAAATTCTCTTTAGACGTTTCGCTCACCGACCATTCCCCATCATTAATTTATTGCTCTGGCTACCCAGATTATTTTTAATAAGCATATAAATATCAGGATGTTTATCGGCAGATGTTTGAATTACTTTAATTATTTTTATATAAATATGATCATTTAAACTATATCTCATAGATTTCAAGGTGTAAGAAATCCACATAGGCTTTGAATGGTGGCTATCTCAAAGGCCATCTGCAAGATTAAATGATTGATTAGTGCATTAATCCTTTTGCTTGGTAGATTAATGCACCAGAAGAGATATCAATAACCCTAGCCCGGTAATAAACTCCCCAAACCAATAAACAGCCCGGCAATAGTAGCGCTCATCAGATTAGATAGTGTCGCCGCCAGCAGTGCACGGAATCCTAAGCGCGCAATTTCAGAGGCTCGCTCAGGTGCTACGGCACTGAAAGCACCTACCACTACAGCAATTGAGCCAAAATTGGCAAAACCACACAACGCAAAAGAGATAACGGCAATCGTTTTTACATCTAACGTCGCGATGGTTTCTTTCAGATAAGGAGAGAAACTCAGATAGGCTACAAACTCGTTAATCGCTAATTTCTGGCCGATAAAACCACCCGCCAGTGAAGCATGTTCCCAGGATACGCCCATAATATAAGCCAGAGGCGAGAACACATAGCCAAGGATACTTTCCAGACTGAGGTGTTCGAAACCAAAGATGCCGCCAATTCCGCCAATAATGCCGTTAATTAACGCAATTAATGCAACAAATGCCATCACGACGGTGGCAACCCCAACGGCAATTTTTAACCCCAGCATGGCACCGCTGGCTGCGGCTTCGATAATACTGGCAGGGCGTTTGTCACTGAATGTCATCTCATTGAATTCAACTTTTGACTCTTCTGTCGCCGGGCTGATAATACGCGCAAATAATATCCCGCCAGGGATAGCCATTAACGAAGCAGCCAACAAATATTCAATCGGAACCCCTAACCCTGCATAGCCTACCAACATAGAACCCGCGATGGATGCCATACCGCTACAGATGACGGTAAACAGTTCATTGCTGTTCATCTTATTAATAAAGGGTTTAACGACTGCGGGGATCTCATTCTGACCAAGGAAGATAGTGGTGACGGCGGCAAATGACTCTACTTTACTGATACCGAGTAACTTTTGAAATATAGACCCAAGAATATTAATCAACCATCCCATAATGCCAAGATAGTAAAGAATAGAAATTAATGAAGTGATGAAAATAATGGCCGGCAAAACATGGAAAGCAAAGACAAAACCTGCACCGTCAAATAACTCATTCATTTTTGGGCTAACTAAACCGCCAAAAATAAATGCGCTACCCGCATCACTATACGAAATGACTCTATTCACTGTATTAGCAATAGAAGAGATAAACCACTTCCCAGCAGGAACATAGAGCATGACTGCACCCAATGTTATCTGTAACAATAATGCAGCCCCGACGGTCCGTAATCTTATCTTTCTTTTATTTACTGAAAAAACATAGGCGATAAACAATAAGATGCATATCCCCGCCAAACTACGCAATAAATCCATAAATCCCCCGAAGTACCTCGAAGTTACTATATAGATAGCTCATGCTCGAAAAGGTGCCCCTCGGACAACAAATGTGTCAGGGCACCTCAAAGATATGAGCAAGTATTTTGTAATAAGGACAATATTTAAAGCGTGTTACTGTTCTTTATTAAATAATGCTCTGATATGAGCAGGCAATTTTGGCGGCTAATTGCGCATTATTAAATACCAACTGTATATTAGCGTTTAAACTGTCACCGCCAGTTAATTCAGCCACCCTGGCCAACAGGAATGGTGTACTTTCTTTACCGATAACCCCCTGCTCTTCTGATTCTGTTACTGCTTGATCGATGGCAGCATTGATCATCCCTTCTGATAATGCGTATTGTGGTGGAATGGGGTTGGCGACAACCATTCCTCCGCGCAGGCCCATACTCCATTTGGCGTTCATTGCTGCCGCAATTTGCTCAGCACTGTCTAAGGTAATACTGACCTCAAACGGGCTGGTCCGGCAGAAGAAGGCGGGCAGTGACCGGGTCTGATAACCGATAACTGGCACCCCATTAGTTTCCAGATATTCCATGGTTAGACCTAAGTCCAAAATAGATTTAGCGCCGGCGCAAACCACAGTCACATTAGTTTTCGCCAATTCCTGTAAATCGGCTGAAATATCAAATGTGGTGGCCGCACCACGGTGTACACCACCAATACCACCGGTCGCAAAAACCTTAATCTTCGCCATTTCTGCAATAATCATGGTGGAAGCCACTGTTGTGGCACCATGTTGCCCATTTGCTACTACAAAAGGCAAATCACGGCGACTGACTTTCATAATGCTATGGCCTTCTTTGCCCAGCAATTCTATTTCGTCACGGGATAGACCCGCTTTCATCCGGCCGTTTATAACGGCAATAGTGGCAGGAACGGCTCCATTCTCACGAATTTTCTGCTCTACCAATAACGCTGTTTCTACATTTTGTGGATAAGGCATCCCATGAGAAATAATGGTAGATTCTAATGCGACGACGGCTTTATTTTGCGCCAAAGCCTGTGCAACCTCTGGTGATATATCTAAATAAGATTGTGCCATTGCGTTATTTATCATGGTTGTAATTCCAATAGTTTTTTAACACTGCCATTTGACAGATTGGGGTTATTGGTCAGTTCCGAAGAGAGCGTTAATGCTGAACACCCTTGAGCAAAACGGATACTCTCAGCAAATTCCATATCATCCAGCCAGCAACTTGCTAACCCAGACATCATGGCGTCTCCGGCACCGGTGACATTCACAATGTTAATATTCAGTGGTAATGACCAACCAACCTGGCCGTCAATTTCACTGAAGTAAACGCCCTCTTTGCCCATACTTAATGCCAGACGCTGGACACCTTGCTGATGAAACCATTGTGCTACCGTCGGAATATCATCATGGCTATTAATTTTTATGCCACTGAGTATTTCAGCTTCCAGGCGATTAGGTTTTAACGTGTGAATATGGGATAACCAGTTCTTAATTCTGGGCGCTTTGAAAGCCGAGACAGTATCGACGAATACAGGCACATTACCGGCATTGGTAAATATCCATGAGAGGGCCTCTTCGGTTAAATTACAATCAACGACTAATATTCCAGCGTGTTGAATTATCTCCTTGGTGGTCGCTAATAATGACGGCGTTAGTTTTTCTAATATGCGCATATCATTAATTGCCACTAACATTTCGCCACCGTCATCAAGTAACGAGACATAAGTAGAGGTATTTTCGCCGTGTAAACTGTGGCAATTACTGACATTAACACCGGCGCGTTTAGCTTCATCAATCAGGGTCGCGCCATAAAAATCATCACCCACCACCGAGATGAGATGGCACTCCTTGCCTAATAGCGCGATATTTTCAGCAATATTTCGCCCAACACCGCCTGGGGTGCATTTTATCTTCCCCGGATTAGAATCTTCATAAATGAGCTTGCTGGCTGCATAACCACAAACATCCATATTTACCGAGCCAACCACCACCACATAACTGTGCTCTGATAATATATATCCCTTCCCTTTGATATAACCTTTTTGCATCAGATTCATAATGTGACCCGCAACACCCGAGCGACTAATGCCTAGAATATCGGCAATTTCTTGCTGGGGGATCAATGGATCTCGTCTCAGAAGCTGCAATATTTGTTTTTCTCGGCTGGTCATAATGGACACTTGTTTGTTTTTAAACATGTGCTTGTTTTATTATTTTGCCGAAATAGAGTAAAGCGTATTTTATTACTCTATAGCAAAGTTGAGAGAACGATCGTAAGCGTGTTTTCAAGCAGTTACAGCACTTTTTCTGTGATGCAACTCAAGTTATTCTGATGGGAAAATAAGTGTCAAATAGTGATATTCCGATAAGAAGAATATTCCACTAAAAATAAAGATAGATAATCAAGAGGATAACAATACACGCAGAAGCAACCCAACAAGTGTTTGGTTATCTATTTTTAGGCAGGTAAATTGATGAATAGCCATAAACACGTTACATTGAATAATGATCTATTTCACAATTAAAGACGTATGCTTAACTGGGGGAATTAACCAGAGAGAAAAATAAAACGACATCAGCAGCAGCCAGATGTCGCTTTACTGTTCATATTTCTATCAAACGTAAATCAACTACGCACTAAATCGTCGCCATAGCCAATCCACTTATAGGTTGTCAACGCATCTAACCCCATCGGGCCACGTGCATGAAGTTTTTGCGTACTCACAGCGACCTCGGCCCCCAAACCAAACTGCCCACCATCGGTAAAGCGGGTACTGGCATTGACATAAACCGCCGATGAATCCACCGCGCGGACAAAATGTTCAGCACTACTGAGTGAGCGGGTCAAAATAGCGTCAGAATGGCTGGTACCATGCTCGCGAATATGGTCGATGGCAGCATCAATATCAGTAACGATATCCACGTTCAGATCCAGTGATAGCCATTCATCGTCGTAATCTGCTGCTTCAACGGCCACCACCTTGGCCTTACCTTGCGCCAGATAGGGCAGCGCCTGCGGGCTGGCATGCAGTGTCACGCCAAAGGCATGCATTCGGGTACTGAGTACTGGCAGGAAGCGCTCAGCAATGGCCTGGTGAACCAGCAAAGTTTCTAATGAGTTACATGCACTTGGCCGCTGAATTTTGGCGTTTTCAATCACCAACAACGCTTTCTCAACATCAGCACTTTCATCAACAAAGGTATGGCAAACCCCAATACCACCAGTAATGACCGGAATGGTTGATTGCTCACGGCACAGTTTATGTAAACCCGCGCCACCGCGTGGAATCAACATATCGACATAGCGGTCCATACGCAGTAACTGATTAACCAATTCCCGATCCGGGCTTTCAATCGCCTGCACTGCCGCTGCGGGTAAACCGCATTGCTCCAGCGCCTGTTGGATAACCTTCACTGTTGCCTGATTAGTGTGATGAGTCTCTTTCCCGCCCCGCAAAATCACGGCATTGCCGGTTTTCAAGCAGAGGCTGGCGACATCAATCGTAACGTTAGGTCGGGCTTCATAAATGACACCAATCACCCCCAGAGGCACACGGCGGCGTTCCAGCTTTAAGCCGCTGTCAAGTAGGCTGCCATCAATAACGCGCCCCACAGGGTCATTCAGGCGGCATACCTGACGCACATCATTAGCAATGGCGGCTAAGCGTGCCGGTGTCAATAACAACCGATCGAGCAGTGCTTCGCTCATGCCCGTATCACGTGCAGCCTGCATATCTTGCGCGTTGGCATGCAAAATAGTCTGACTTTCAGATTCCAGCAGGTTGGCTATCACTGCCAATGCCTGATTTTTCTTTGCTGTGCTCAACATCGCCAATTGCCAGGAAGCCTGTTTAGCGGCTTTCCCCATCTGTTCCAGCATGCTCATGCTCGCTCCTTAGCTGACAATCATATCGTCACGATGAACCGCCACCGGGCCATATTCGTACCCGAGGATTTCACTGATTTGTTGCGAGTGATGCCCCGCTAACATGCGCAGCGCATCGCTGTTATAGCGTGATACACCGTGGGCCAAATCCCGCCCGCCAAGATTGCGGATACGGATCACTTCACCGCGGGAGAAATCCCCTTGAACATTGCGAATACCTTTGGGCAGCAGCGAACTCCCCCGTTCCATAATGGCGGCTACAGCCCCATCATCGATGGTGATTTCACCCGCTGGCGGCGCACCAAAAATCCAGCGTTTGCGGTTTTCCAGCGGTGTTTCCAGCGCATGGAAGCGGGTACCGACTGGTGTGCCATCGATCACATTCGCAATGACACCGGACTGACTGCCCGCCGCAATAATCACATCAATACCGGCGCGGCAGGCAACATCCGCGGCTTGCAGTTTAGTGGCCATACCGCCAGTGCCAAGGCCTGAGACGCTATCGCCAGCAATGCCGCGCAAAGCATCATCAATACCATGCACTTCGCGAATAAGCTCAGCTTCAGGATTGTTACGCGGATCAGCCGTGTATAGCCCAGCCTGATCAGTCAATAGCAGTAGCTTATCGGCACCGGCAAGAATGGCCGCCAGTGCAGAAAGATTATCGTTATCGCCTACTTTGATTTCAGCGGTGGCGACAGCATCATTCTCATTGATTACCGGTACGATACGGTTATCCAGCAAGGCATTCATGGTGTCACGGGCATTGAGAAAACGCTCTCGATCCTCCAAATCAGCACGGGTCAGTAACATCTGACCGATGTGGATGCCATAGATGGAAAACAGTTGTTCCCAGAGCTGAATTAACCGGCTTTGCCCGACTGCGGCTAGCAGTTGCTTTGAGGCAATAGTGGCAGGCAATTCTGGATAACCCAAGTGTTCACGCCCGGCAGCAATCGCCCCGGAGGTGACAATAACAATACGATGACCTTTTGCGTGTTGCTGGGCACATTGGCGCACCAGTTCAACAATATGGGCACGGTTAAGACGACGGGAACCGCCGGTCAGAACACTCGTCCCCAATTTCACAACCAATGTCTGGCTGCCACTCATAATTTTTCTGCCATTGGAATGAATAAAAGAAACAATATATACCCAAAGTAATTGGAGTTGCAGTATGGCTGCCAGCGAACTCATCCCGATGAGCTTATTCATGTAAGATCAAACCTGATTCGGGTGAGTGAATATAACTAACAGCCCTGCGGCGCGAAGTACGAAGGGGATGGGTCTTTGTAGCAGGCGGGAGGCATAATGCCAACAGTCAGAATGAGAAATTCCCCCTTTTATTGTGCTAAAGGGGGAATATTCTGCTTAATTAGGTATTAACAAACTGTCTTTTAAGCAGACAGCTTAATCGGCTGCTCGCTAAAATTCTGTGCTGGTTCCAACCTCATTTCAATTGAAGTCAACATCTCAGCAAGGCGTTTATGGAAACCACGCAGCGTGGTCTCCAGTTTCTCTTGTATTTCAGGATCTTTAATCTTTTCCGCTTTCCAATTGCCTTCTTTATTAAACAGGCCAAACTGGTAAACGTAGGTAAAATGGTCTTCTGCCGGTACCAACTCAATCCACCAGCCCCAAAACTCACGTTTCTCGGGGGCAAGCTTCACATTGACGCAAACAGCTAAACAGTCAAAGAAAAAATGGTCACTCTGGCACTGCCCTTCACGCAGATATGGTCCTAAAGCGGCAAAACGTTTCATAAGCTTACTTTTAGGATGAGCACTGGTCGACGTCATTCTTAAATCTCCTTATATAGACGATCCTTTTTAGCAAACTGTTAAAAATTAGCAACTCATTAACGCATTTTATCTTCTAACCACTGACTGGCTTGCAATAATGCACGGTGGAAATTGTCGTACAGCGGCGTTGATGATATAGGTAATAGCTTGCCATCCGCCGAGGAAGAACAAATTAACTTCGCCTCTTCTTTCGGGCTGAATGGATCATTTTCCCAGTACCCCGCCAACATAGGGGTTTGGCAACGCCGCCCCAGTAACCCCTGTGTTTTCAGCGAATAACTGTTCATTTCTGTTCTAAGCGTTTCATCTGCCGCATCAGCCATTCCCAATCGGCTGGCCATAACATCCATATACATATCTGGCACCTGGCGTTGACTGTCAGCATTACACAGAAGATGATGCACAATCGGCCCGAGACATGCCACAGCACGCACCCGCTGGGGTTCTAAATACCCCAGGCGCACCGCCACGTTGGCACCGAAACGGAAACCGAAAACACTGACCCGCTGATGATCAACCCAAGGGATACCTGGTAATGCCTGCAATACTTGCTGATGCAGATAACTGGTATCCTGCGTTAACTTCCAACGCGATGAAGCCCCCACCGATGGCATGTCCACTGTCAACATGGCTATCCCTTTCGGGGCCAGATAGTCACGGAACAATCGATGATAGTCACTTTGCAATGTATCCAACCCACCGCACATCAATACCGTTGGGAATGGCGCACTGCCGACTGTGGGCATATGCAGGAAACCCGCCAGCGTACCGCCATCTGAAATAGCAAAATTAAGCTCTTTTAGGTTATACGGCAGATGTTCAGCGGCGGCTTCATAAGCGCGGTTTGATAACACCTCGACTTGTTCGGCCAACTCATCGCCTTTCAAATGTGGATAACCCGCAATGCTGTATAAGTTGGCCGCATTTAACCAGTATTGACCGGCATTCAATGGGTCGGTCTCTTCCATGGCTTTTTGCTGCCACAGCATCCCCTGATGGGCCCACTCATAAATCCAGTTACCATTGCGATAGCCCACTACAGTATCTAGCAGTTCGTTATCGCTGTGTTCCGCCTTTGAACAGGCAATGCGTGACAACACTTCTTCGATTTCAAGAGGATCGACACCGCGCCAGGTCCATATCAAGCGGTTGATCATCCGATACCAATGGCTGGTGGTATCACCGTCCAAAGCAGAATGCACTGTCATAGGATGGTTGCAGTGAGCATGCCGCACGAGAGTAGAGGTTTCAGGATGTTTGAATTTTGGTTTAAACAGAATTTCAGAGAGGTTGGCTTGTGCCATGATAACGATAGCCTCCATAAGCCGTGATTCAGGCCCGATAAGGGCTGGTCAGATGGGGTCAAGTGTACTCATACTGCGGAGAAAATGAAACGCCCGGAACTGACCAGGCGTTTAAAGCCAACTAAATTACTTACCGCTTAAAGGAGCAACAAATGTTACTGCCATGTCCCACGGCTGCTCAATCCAGGTACCCTGAGGGATATCAACCACATAGTCATCAACTAATGGGCGACCAGCAGGTTTGGCAAAAATAGTAACAAAGTGTGCTTTCGGATACATATCACGGATAGCTTTCGCAGTACCGCCGGTATCAACCAAATCATCAATTACAATAAAGCCTTCACCGTCGCCTTCAGCACGTTTCAGGACTTTAAGATCACGTTGATTATCATGGTCATAGCTAGAAATGCAAACGGTGTCTACATAACGAATACCCAGCTCACGCGCCAGAATACCAGCCGGAACTAACCCACCACGGCTTACCGCGATGATACCTTTCCATTGCTCGGCTGGCAGTAAACGCTTTGCCAGTTTGCGGGCGTGAATTTGCAACATATCCCAGGTAACGACGTATTTTTCGCTCATAAAGTGTAATCCCAGCCAGTAAAGGAGTGGCTTGCCATGTATCAGAAGGGGAAAAAAGGTTGCGCGAGATTATAGTGAGCCAGCCGGATAAAAACCAGCAATTATCGGGCTAATTAATCGGATCGAATGCGGTAATTGTGCGGCGAAACGCGCGTAATGCCGATGAAAGTGATATTCTCAAACCATCTCGCCATTCCGATGGCGGTTTGTCATTACCCCTAAAATCTTTAGTCATCAACCCGATAGCATCTCTGACATCTTCATTCTGAGGTTGCCGATATGAGCATGCTGTTACAGGAGACTTACAGTGTCTGAACTGTCTCAACTTTCGCCTCAGCCGTTGTGGGATATTTTCGCAAAAATCTGCTCCATCCCCCATCCGTCTTACCATGAAGAAGCGCTGGCGCAGCACATTATGACGTGGGCCAAAGAAAGAGGCCTGCACGCCGAGCGCGACCAGGTCGGTAATATCCTGCTGCGTAAACCTGCGACCAAAGGGATGGAAAACCGTAAGCCGGTGGCGCTGCAAGCCCATCTGGATATGGTGCCGCAGAAGAATAATGATACGGTACATGACTTTACCAAAGATCCTATCCAGCCTTATATCGACGGTGAATGGGTTAAAGCCCGTGGCACAACATTAGGTGCGGATAACGGCATTGGTATGGCTTCTGCGCTGGCCGTATTGTCTGATGACAGCGTTGAACATGGCCCACTGGAAGTGCTACTGACCATGACCGAAGAAGCCGGTATGGACGGTGCATTCGGCCTGCAACCTAACTGGCTGAAAGCCGATATTCTGATTAATACCGATTCCGAACAGGAAGGTGAAATCTATATGGGTTGTGCTGGTGGTATTGATTTCATCACCACTCTGGCCCTGAAGCGCGAAGCAGTCCCTGCAGGTTACCAAACCCTGAAATTGACCTTAAAAGGCCTTAAAGGCGGTCACTCAGGTGCGGATATCCATTTAGGTTTAGGCAATGCTAACAAGTTGCTGGCCCGCTTCCTGTTCGAACACGCAACAGATCTGGATCTGCGCGTATTGGATCTCAATGGCGGCACATTACGTAACGCTATCCCGCGCGAGGGGTCGGTGATCCTGGCGGTTAGTGCAGATAAAGTCGATCAATTAAAAAGCCTGAGTCAGGCGTATCTGGCAACGTTGAAAAACGAACTGGCTGCGGTGGAAAAAAATCTGGCACTCCTGCTTGAGCCAGTATCTACTGATGTAAAAGCGCTGACTCAAGACACACAGCAACGTTTAGTGGCATTGCTGAATGCTACGCCAAACGGTGTAATTCGCATGAGCGATGCCGTTAAAGGCGTGGTTGAGACCTCACTGAATGTGGGTGTGGTTACCATGAATGAGAACGAAGCAGAAATCATCTGCCTGATTCGCTCCCTGATCGACAGTGGCAAAGATTACGTGGTGAGCATGCTGACGGCAATTGGTCAATTAGCTGGCGCACAAACGCTACCGAAAGGCGGTTACCCTGGCTGGCAGCCGGATCCAACCTCTCCTGTCATGGCATTGGTGCGGGAAACCTACCAAAAACTGTTCAACAAAACACCGAACATCATGGTTATCCACGCCGGTCTGGAGTGTGGTTTATTCAAAAAACCTTACCCGGATATGGATATGGTGTCGATTGGGCCAACCATGACCGGCCCACATTCACCGGATGAACAAGTTCATATCGAAAGCGTTGGTCAATATTGGCAGTTGCTGACCGCACTGCTAAAAGCCATTCCAGAACGGGCATAAACAACGCTGATTGATCTTTAGATGATAACGGCGGCGCTTTGGCCCGCCGTTTTTTATTGATCGCATTATTCCCAACTAAGCAGTAATTGCCGTTCAAGTTGTGGGTCCAGTAAAGTGACATGTAGCCCAACCAAACGTACTCCCCGCCCGGTACGCCGTTCATTCCATGCCGTGCGCGCCACTTGCAGCAAATCGGCCTTATTCAGTTCTGGCCAAACATGCTCCTGTGTAGTTTGTTGAAAATCATGAAATTTCAACTTAACGCCCTGACGTGCGATATGCAGATCCGGCCTCACTTTGCGTAATCGAGTTTCCAGTTCAATATAAAGCTGATCAATCAATGCCTCACAACTTTCCCAATCATGAATATCTTCCGCCAGCGTTCTTTCAACACCGACCGATTTACGCAATCTGTCCGGGGATATTTCACGCTCATCAATACCGTGGCTACGCTCCCACAGCACATGACCGAATTTGCCAAAACGCTTTAATAATTCAGCTTGCGGATAATTTTGCACATCACCGCAGGTAACCAACCCGAGTTCTTGTAAACGCTTAGCGGTCACTTTCCCCACGCCAGGGATCTTACTCAGCGGCAAATCATGCAAGAAAGGCTGAATCTGATTAGGGGTGATGACATATTGACCATTAGGTTTATTCAGATCTGAAGCGATTTTGGCCAGAAACTTTATCGGGGCAATACCGGCGGAAGCGGTCAGACTCAGTTCATCAAAAATGGCTTGACGGATTTCCTGAGCAATTAAAGTGGCAGAACCACTGCATGCAGTGCAATCAGAAACATCCAGATAGGCCTCATCCAGCGAGAGCGGCTCAATCAGCGGGGTATAACGAGCGAAAATTTCACGGATATGCAGTGACGCCTCTTTATAGGCTGCCATTCTGCCAGGGATAACTTTAAGCTGTGGACAAAGTTTAAGTGCCATCGCCGTTGGCATAGCACTACGAACACCATAACGCCTGGCAGGGTAATTGGCCGTACTGATCACTCCACGCCGATCGCGACTGCCACCAATCGCGATGGGAATATCACGCAAACTGGGATCGTCGCGCATTTCCACTGCCGCGAAGAAGCAATCCATATCGACATGAATAATCTTACGCATGTTATCTTTCCCCAACCAAACTACTGTATAAGAATACAGTTAAATCAGGAAAATTCAAGATTATCCTAATCCTCAGCCACGCAGCTTTTCTTGAGAGCCGAACGCAACGGCTGCCTACAGGCAACCGATGGGTTCAACCACAATATTCATTTAGCGGTCGCTAAAAATAGAACTCTTCAATGACTTATCTTGCTGATGGCGCTCTAACGCCAGCTCAATCAGTGTTGTGATCAGCTCGGTAGAACCTACGCCCGTAGCGCGCCAGAGTTTGGGGTACATATTGATGTTGGTGAAACCAGGCAGTGTATTGATTTCATTTATAATAACTGTATTTTCTGGCGTTAAAAAGACATCTACCCGTGCCAGACCACGGCATTCAAGTGTACGAAACGCGGCTAATGCTACTGCGCGAATATGGTCGCTGGCTGCACTGTCTATCACCGCAGGGATAACCACCTGAGCACCGGTTTCATTAATATACTTGGTATCGTAGGAGTAAAATTCATCACTGACGACCACTTCACCACACAGGCTAGCTCGAGGGTTATCATTACCCAGTACCGCACATTCAATCTCACGCCCGACAATCGCGGATTCAACCAATACCTTATGGTCAAAATCAAACGCGAGCGTAACAGCCTGCTGGTATTCAGCCGCATTGCGTACTTTACTCACCCCAACCGAGGAGCCTTGATTTGCCGGTTTGATAAAGAGGGGTAAACCAAGTTTTGCCGTCATCTGCTCAAAACTGTAATTATCTTTATTTGCTCGCGTCAGTGTAATGAAGGGGGCGATATTCAACCCGGCATCACGCAGTAGCCGCTTGGCGATATCTTTATCCATGCTCACTGCAGACCCCACCACACCAGAGCCAACGAAGGGGATATTTGCCATACGCAGCAAGCCTTGCAAGGAACCATCCTCCCCTAACGTACCGTGTACTATAGGGAAAATGACATCCAGTTGCGCCAATGCAGTAGCATTATCCGCAGCGATAAGCTGCTGCTGCTCTTGACCGGGAATCAACGCTACATTTTTGTTTGAGTGGTTCAGGGAGATCAACGCCGGGTTCTCTGCATTTAACAAATAGCTGGACGCATCGTTAACATGCCATTCCCCCTGCTTATCAATACCTAGCAGCGTGACATCAAATTTTTCTTTATCAATCGCCTCTACGATGTTTTTGGCCGACTGTAACGACACTTCATGCTCTGCCGATTTACCACCAAAAATTACACCAACTCGCAATTTCGACACACAACATTCCTTCTTAAGACCTGGCACTTAAAGGTGCAACAACCCAGTGAAATATCACATCACACTAATACAACTTTTACCTGCTTAACTAATGGTTTTTATGATTTATGCAGAATTTTCTCATCCCGCGATAGGTGATAAATATCCTCAATATCAGTATGCAATTCTATCGTTGAGCAATTCTGCTCTGCGCGTATTCGAATCAGATAGCCATACCGTAAAGTCATAATTATCCTAATCAAAACACCAACTAATTACGTATATAACAGAATTGAATACTGTTATTGGCTTTTTTTAGAATTTTGTCATTTATTTTAATAAAAAATCATTAAATTCGAAAAGGTCGAAAAAATGTTAGTGATATGATTAACTCTCACCTTATAAAATTCATTATTAGATAATGAATGGAAACTATATATTATGCGAAATTATATAATGGCCACCCTACTTCTTTCCGCTACTTTTATTGTTAATGCTCAATCCGTTACGGTTTCATCACCACAGATTATTGCTCATCGTGCAGGAACGGCAGATGCGCCAGAAAATACCTTACTGGCTATCGATAAAGCGCTATCTAATGGTGTTGATGCTATATGGATTACATTACAATTATCTAAAGATAATATCCCAGTATTATATCGCCCTTCAGACCTCAAAGAACTAACTGATAAGTCCGGGGCGGTTTCTAGTTATACAGCTCAACAACTCGCTAAAGTGGATGCGAGTGTTGCCTATAACAAGAAACATCATATCCAGCCTAAAACTGACTCACGCACCAATATTCCCACACTTGATGAGGTGCTGAAAAAATATCCTGATACGACATTCTATCTGGACATTAAGTCACCAGATGCCAACCCGTTAACCTTTGCCAAAGCCCTAAAAGAGACGCTTACCGCAAGCACTAAGGGAGAAAAAGATCGCTTCGCACGTACCCGGGTTTACTCTACAGATGATAACTATCTGAAAGCACTGGATACCGTCAATGCAGACAGCGATGCCTCGCATAAAATCAAGCGTTTTGAAAGCCGCAACTTTACCCGTACTCAATTAGCTAATATTACGATGGATCATAAATGTGAATTACCAGCAGATAATACAGAACGTTGGTATGGTTTAGAGTTACATCGCAAAGTACAAGTGGTAGAAAAATACACGTTGGGCGAAGGGCGTTCTGACGCCGTATTAAGTTGGGATAAAGAGGCGATGGATTGCTTTAGAAAAAATACCAATGCACATATTATTTTCTTCGGCATTAATACTCCTGAAGATTATAAAAAAGCCAAAGAATTACAGGTAAATGGCGTCATGGTTGATTCTCCTGCACTTTTTAAAAATATAGTGAGTAAGAATAAATAAGTAAAAATCGACCACCGTGATATGGCGCTAATCAGAAAATGGAACAACAGCCTTATCACCGTAAATTGACATACCAAAAACAGCATTAAAGTGTAAATATAAACCCCCCAGTCAATACTGAGTTGGCTGGGGGGTTCTGTCTAAATTTGTGTGTCATGCCTATACAATTTTTATACACAACTCTCTATATTGGTCGTATCGTAATCTATAACACACCTTATAAAATACGATATTGATCCAATTTCTTCTGCCGAGCAGCTTCCTTAGCCAAGCGTTTCTTACGTGAGTCACAAGGCTCAGGGCAGTCACATACTTTTTCCATCCCCAAAGCCCCAATTCCTCCGCAACTGCCCTGCAAGGTTTTACGCTTTACGATATAACCTAACGACATCCCGCCGATGACCAATAGAAAAAAGACAAAGGATGCGATAAAAACTGTCAACATATCCTCTCCTATCAAGGCCGTTTTTGTAGATAAGGCTTGAACGCGTCAGAATAACGCTCCTCAAAGCCCTTATCGGTTTTTACTATCATAAATACCGGAATACCCAGTAAATTAGCAAGTGCCATACCTCGTTCTGGCCCAAGGACATCTAGCCCAGTCGACAGCCCATCTGCTGTCATACAGCTTGGATCTAAAACGGTGATTGATACAAGCCGGTGATTAATTGGCCGCCCCGTTTCCGGGTCAATCGTGTGTGAGTAACGCACGCCATTCTGCTCAAAATAATTACGATAATCCCCAGAGGTCGCTATTGCCATACGCCCCGGTTCAATAATCTCTTGCGCGCTTTGTGCCGAGCCAGTAACAGGTTTTTCTATCGCAATGCGCCAAGGCTTATTGTCACCATTATTACCGCGCGTCCGCACTTCACCGCCGATATCAACCATATAGTGGGTGATATTTTGCGTTTCCAGATATTCAGCTACAACATCAACCCCATATCCCTTCGCAATAGAGGAAAGATCGACATACAGCTCAGGGATCCGTTTGATTAACGCACCTTTTTCTACTGCCAGTTTATCAATACCAGCCCATGCGCGACGTTTAGCTATTTCAGCTTCAGTAGGGACAACTTCTGGCCGCCCTTCAGGACCAAACCCCCATAAATTAACTAAAGGCCCGACAGTGACATCCAGAGCACCATCGGTCAGGCGATTAATTCGGATAGCCTCACGCACCACTTTAGCGGTATCCGCTGATACTCGAAATGGTGTACTCACTGCGCGACTTTGATTAAAACGGCTCAATTCAGAACCAGACCGATATGTCGACATCCGGTCATTAACCAGTTCCAACTCGCGGTCTATTTCCTGCTGTAACTTCTTTGGGCTGGGTGTGGATGAGTCACTCACATATTTAATTGAATATGAGGTCCCCATCGTTTTACCTTCGAGATTGACTTGCTCAGGGCCACATCCTGTGAGCAGCAAAGCCCCCACGGCGGCTATTAACCAATGCGTTATATGTTTCTGCACGATATCCCCAATTGCGGTAAAAAGCCGAATAATGGCAAATCAGCCGCCAAAATCATCAAGCATAATATTGTCATCTTCTACACCGAGATCCTTCAGCATTTTGATAACTGCCGCATTCATCATCGGAGGACCACACATATAGAACTCACAATCTTCCGGTGCCGGATGATTTTTAAGGTAATTTTCTAACAACACGTTATGAATAAAGCCGGTATATCCCGTCCAGTTATCTTCCGGTTGTGGGTCTGATAATGCAACGTGCCAACGGAAATTATCATTCTCAGCCTGTAGTTGGTCAAAATCTTCTTCATAGAACATTTCACGCCGTGAACGCGCACCATACCAAAAACTGATTTTACGCTTCGAATGTAGCCGCTTAAGCTGATCAAAAATATGCGAGCGCATCGGTGCCATACCCGCCCCACCACCAATAAAGACCATCTCGGCATCGGTATCTTTGGCAAAAAACTCACCAAATGGACCAGAGATAACCACCTTATCACCGGGTTTTAATGACCAGATATAAGAAGACATAATGCCTGGCGGCGCATCAGGAACTGACGGTGGTGGCGTAGCAATACGCACGTTAAGCATAATAATGCCGCGCTCTTCTGGGTAGTTCGCCATGGAGTAAGCACGCACCGTTGATTCAGCGACCACTGACTCGAACCGGAACAGATTGAATTTATCCCAATCACCGCGATATTCATCAGGTACATCAAAGTCTGTATATTTAACTGTATGCGGTTCAGCTTCTATTTGGATAAAACCACCGGCGCGGAATGGCACCACTTCACCATCGGGAATTTTTAGCTTCAATTCTTTGATAAATGTGGCTTTATTATCATTAGAGATAACTTCACATTCCCACTTTTTCACACCAAAGATTTCTTCTGGCAATTCAATTTTCAGGTTCTGCTTCACACTAACCTGACAAGCTAACCGACAGCCTTCTTTAGCTTCACGCTTTGAGATATGTGAAAGTTCCGTCGGCAGGATATCCCCGCCACCTTCTTTAATCGTCACGCGGCACTGCCCGCAAGAACCGCCACCACCACAAGCTGAAGAAACGAATATGCCCTGGCTGGAAAGCATATTGAGCAGCTTATCCCCCGCAGGCGCGGTAAAACTTTTATCCGCATCATCATTAACATCAATCGTGATATCACCGGTATTCACCAACTTTGATTTGGCGAATAGAATCATCACTGTCAATGCCAGTACGATAAGGGTGAACATCACTACGCCCAGAATTATTTCCATGACTTATTCCTGCCTTTATAGATTCACACCGGAGAAAGACATAAACCCTAAGGCCATCAATCCGGTTGTGATAAAGGTGATCCCTAACCCCTGTAAACCCGCAGGCACATTGGCATATTTCATTTTTTCGCGAATACCTGCGAGCGCCACAATTGCCAGCATCCAACCGATGCCCGAGCCAAAGCCATAAACGATAGACTCAGGGAAATTGTAATCTCGTTGTGCCATAAAGGAGACGCCGCCGAAGATGGCGCAGTTCACAGTGATCAATGGCAGGAAGATACCCAGTGCGTTATAAAGTGCTGGGAAATAACGATCGAGGATCATCTCCAACACCTGCACTATGGCAGCGATAACGCCAATAAAGGTGATAAAATTCAGGAAACTGAGATCAACCCCTTCAACTAATGCGCCATCTCGCAGTATCAGATTGTAAACCAGATTATTCGCAGGTACTGAGATACCCAATACCACCGTTACCGCGATGCCAAGGCCAAAGGCGGTCGACACTTTCTTGGAAACTGCAAGGAAAGTACACATCCCCAAAAAGAATGCTAACGCCATATTTTCCACAAACACCGCGCGGACAAACAGACTGATGTAATGTTCCATCGTCAATTACTCCTTCTCAATCTGCGCAGGTTTCAGGGTACGCAGACCCCAAATCAGCAAACCAATGATAAAGAATGCGCTAGGTGCCAACAGGAACAATCCGTTCGGCTGATACCACCCGCCGTTCTGGACGGTTTCAAATACTGTCACACCAAATAACTTACCGGAGCCAATCAGTTCGCGAACAAAACCCACCAACACCAGCACGACGCCATAGCCCAAACCATTACCAATACCATCCATAAAGCTTTCAATCGGCGGCGACTTCATTGCATAGGCTTCGGCACGCCCCATCACAATGCAGTTAGTAATAATCAGGCCAACAAACACGGATAGCTGTTTGGATATCTCATAGGCAAAGGCCCGTAAGATCTGATCCACCACAATCACCAGCGAGGCAATAATCACCATCTGAACAATGATGCGCACACTGTTTGGAATATGATGGCGAATCAGTGAGATGAAGAAACTGGAGAACGCAGTTACCAAGGTGACTGCCAGTGTCATCACTAATGCGGTTTCCAGCTTGGTGGTCACCGCCAGCGCGGAACAAACGCCAAGGATCTGTAACGCTATCGGGTTGTTATCAAATAACGGCCCGAATAAAACTCGCTTAATCTCTTTGGTATCAGCCATTTTTTAACGCTCCTTCGCGCACTTTTTTCAGGAACGGGCCAAAGCCGTTTTCACCGAGCCAAAAATCAAAGCTGTTTTGCACCCCATTAGAGGTCAAGGTCGCACCTGACAAGCCATCGATCGCATGAGGATCATTAGCCGGTGCGCGCCCTTTAACAATCCGAATAGCCGGTTGGCCTTGCTCGTCAAATAGCCGCTTACCAATCCATTGATTACGCCAAATTGGGTTCTCAACCTCACCTCCCAGCCCTGGGGTCTCACCCTGATCGTAATAGGTGATACCACGCACCGTTTTGCCGTCAGTGTCGATGGCAACAAAGGCATACATCATTGACCACAGACCGGAGCCATAAACAGGGAGAACTATCTTGTTGATTTGCCCGATTTCACCACGTACCAGATAAATTTCAACCACGTTAGCGCGCCGGCGGATGCCAGCAATATCCTGTGCGGGCGTCAGGGCAATGCTCATTTGGTCACTACGCAATGCCTGAGCACGATCAAAGGTTGCCGGATCCTGTTGAATAAACGCACCACTTTGCAAATCTAGCAACCGTGGCTCAATGCGCAGCGCAAATTCCCGCTGAACCTCTTCTGCGGGCATTCTTGGTTGCAACAAACCCGCCACCGCCAGAATATTGCGTTGTTTATCTAACAGACGTTGTTCCTGCTGCTTGGCTTTCAACCCCACAGCCGCACCAGCCACCACCACAGAACACACCAGGCATAGCACAATTACCACCAGCAACGTTTTGCCGATGCTGTCATTATTTCTTGGTTTATCACTCGCCACGCGCTTTCCTCCGCTTGATATTGGCCTGAACAACCACATAGTCAAATAGCGGTGCAAACAGGTTGGCAAACAAGATAGCCAACATCATTCCTTCGGGATAAGCTGGATTAGCGACGCGGATCAACACACACATCGCGCCAATCAAGCCGCCATACCACCATTTCCCTTTATCAGTAAAGGAAGCCGAAACCGGATCGGTCGCCATAAAGATCATACCGAAAGCGAAGCCACCGAGTACCAAATGCCAATACCACGGCATAGCAAATAGTGGATTGGTGGTGGAGCCGACCCAGTTAAATAGGTAGGCCGTGGCAATCATGCCAATCATCACCCCTGCAACAATACGCCACGAGGCGATGCGCCCGAAAAGAATAATGGCGCCGCCAATCAGGATCATTAGCGTGGAAACCTCACCAATAGAGCCGGGAATATTACCGAGGAAAGCATCCATCCACGTAATAGGCTGATTGGTAATGGTGTTAACCAAACTGTGACTGCCGTTAACACTCCACTGTGACAATGGGGTTGCGCCGGAGAAACCATCTGCGGCAGTCCACACCAAATCACCGGATATCTGAGCCGGATAAGCAAAGAATAAGAAAGCACGCCCAGCCAGTGCCGGGTTGAGGAAGTTACGCCCAGTGCCACCAAAAATCTCTTTGCCAATAACCACGCCGAAAGAGATCCCAAGTGCTGCTTGCCATAGTGGTAACGTAGGTGGAACTATCAGGGAAAACAGAATCGAGGTAACAAAGAAACCTTCATTGATCTCATGCTTGCGGACAATGGAGAAGACCACTTCCCAAAAACCGCCAACCACAAATACAACGGCATAGATAGGCAAGAAATAAACCGCCCCCAGCACCATTTTACTGGCCCAGCCAGCATCTGGAGCCAATGACGCCCCCAGCATTTGTGCCAACCGGTAATGCCAGTCACTGGCTATAATCTGTTGCAGTTCCGCGCCACTGTAGAGTTGGTTCAGCGCCGGAATGGCCTGTAGCCCTACGTTATACATACCCCAGAACATGGCAGGGAATACCGCCAGCCACACCAGGATCATCATCCTTTTCAGGTCGATCGCATCTCGCACATGAGAAGCACCCGGCGTCACTTTGCCCTGTGTATAGAAAATAGTGGCAGCCGCTTCATACAGCGGATAGTACTTCTCTAATTTGCCACCCGCTTCAAAGTGGTGTTCTATTTTCTCAAGAAAACTTTTCAAGCCCATCAGTTATCCTTCCTGCTCAATCTTGGTCAATATGTCGCGCAGTGCCGGACCGTATTCGTACTTACCGGGGCAGACAAATGTACACAAAGCCAAATCTTCTTCATCCAACTCCAAACACCCTAGCGCTTGCGCGCTGTCGGTATCACCGGACAGTAGATCACGCAACAAATGGGTTGCCAGAATATCCAGTGGCATCACCCGCTCATAGTTACCAATTGGTACCATGGCGCGCTCCCCACCATGCATATCGGTAGAGAAAGCAAACAACTTGCGTTTGAAGAAATGGCCCAGCGTAGTACGGGTGATCGAGTATTTATCACGCCCTGGCATTACCCAACCGAATAGCTCTTTTTCTCGCCCTTCGCGGATAACCGAAACTTGCTGGTGGAAACGGCCCAAATAACCATGAGTTGCCGAGAAGGCCGTACCGCTGAGCACTGAGCCGGAGATAATACGATTCTCACCCTCTTTTAACTTGCCTGCGGTCAGTTCAGATAAGCTGGCGCCCAAACGGGTGCGCACTAAAATCGGTTGATTCACCTGTGGGCCAGCCACCGCAACGATGCGGTCAGTACAGAGTTCACCACGGGTAAACAATTTACCGATAGCAATCACATCCTGATAGCCCACATGCCACACCATTTTGCGCAAACTCACCGGCTCAAGGAAATGAATGTGTGTCCCCACCAGACCCGCAGGATGCGGGCCGGAGAACTCGTTATAAGTCACTTGCCCGTTCGAATGGTTGACCGCAACCTGCCCCGGAGCATGACCCACATGCACTTTGCCTTCAGTTAAACGCGTGAGAACAGTTAAGCCGTGCTTAAAGGCGTCTGACTCAGTGGCAATAATGACCTGCGGATCGGCTGCCAGCGGCTGGGTATCCATCGCACTGACAAAAATAGCGCGTGGGCTACTGCCTGGCACTGGGGTTTTACTAAACGGTCGGGTTCTGAATGCGGTCCATAAACCAGATGCCAGCAATTGGCTTTGTACCTGTTCATTGCTCAGATGATTAAGATCAGCGGCCTCATAGTGTTGGAAAGGCATTTGCTCATCCCCTTCAATCTCGATGACAACAGACTGAAGCACCCGACGTTCACCACGATTGATGGCACTGATTCTGCCACTGGCGATCGCAGTAAAGGTAACTCCTGGATTTTTTTTATCTTCAAAGAGCGCCTGCCCTTTTTTAACCCAGTCACCTTCTTGCACCAACATTGAGGGGCGCATGCCTACATACTCTTCACCGAGCAGAGCCACATGACGAATAACAGGCCCCTCCTCTATTACCTGCACAGGTACTCCAGCGATGGGAAGGTCTAGCCCTTTCTTTATTTTAATCATAGGTTTGAACAACTTTATTAGTTATATCAAATGCTGTACTTAGCCCAGAGCGTACAGCTACATAAAGATAAGATACTTTCATGGTTCAGTTAAACGACGGTTTAATACTCAGTCAATTAGACAGACATGAACGCTGGTTGAAAGAATCGCGGCGATTATTGCTGATACCCACGTTATATGGTTTCAGGGTGAAGCGGCTGTAATAGCGATTACATGTACAGACCATCAGCAGCGGACGATTTTAGCATTTTCATTCTACACTGTCTGACAAATGCAGTGACTTGGGTCAAGCAAACACAAATAATTTACTACTCATTTATCTATACGCTCGGTAAAATCTTGTTGATAATTCATCTTTACCGACTTTGTGGTTATTTTATACAAAACATATATTGCTAAAAATTTTCCGACTGATAATCTGCGCATATAAATCAAAGAATGCAGTGGCATAATTTACATAATATAAGTAGGAATAATAAATGGGCAAAATCGCACGGTTGTTTGCGATGCTTACGTCTGTGGTGATAATGGGTTTGCCGGCGGTTTCCTTCACCAGCTCAGCCAGTGAGCCAGTGGCAGTTTCCAAAGAGCTAAAACAACAATTACTCGGGTCATCGGTCTATATTCAGATTTTCAAAGAAGAACGTACCTTGGAATTATACGCCAGGCTACAAGGTGAATATCGTTTAGTGCAGAGCTATCGCATCTGTGAATTCTCAGGTGGCCTTGGCCCAAAACGCCGTGAAGGGGATTTTAAAAGCCCGGAAGGTTTTTACAGTATTGATATGCGCCATTTAAAACCCGACAGTAAGTTTTATCGGGCAATTAATATTGGCTTCCCAAATGATTATGATAAGTCGCAGGGTTATTCAGGGAAATATCTGATGATCCATGGCGCTTGCAAATCAATCGGCTGTTATGCAATGACCGATGCCTATATGGACGAGATATTTAACTACGTGCAAACGGCATTTATCTTTGGTCAGGAAAAAGTGGATATCAGTATCTACCCTTTCCGTATGACTGAACAGAATATGCAACGCCACCGTAACTCGTCGGATTACAGCTTCTGGCGGCAATTACAGCCAGGGTATGCCTATTTCACCAAAAATCGGATGCCACCATCAGTTGCAGTGATCAACGGGCAGTATGTACTCAGCCGCCCGCCGGTCGCCAATGCACCGGTATCGCAGTATGCGCTGACCAAATCAAATTCGCTCACCAAAACAGAATAATGCAAATTCACCTGGTGCAATTTTGTGCCAGGTTTCATTACCTGTCAGAGGTTGAGTCGCGATCACCGTGACCACATCTTTGGGTGTGGTCTGGCGTTGAAAATCTATCTCAACATCTTGATCCAGTAAGGTCGCTTTGCCAAAAGGTGCTCGGCGAGTTATCCAATACAGATTGGTCGAACAGAACGCCATCACAAAACGCCCATCCGAAAGCAACATATTAAAGACCCCTTTTGCCCGCAACTGCTCACATAAGGTAGCGATATAGCGGAATACCGCTGGCCAGTTACTGGGGGTTCGAGGGTAACGCTTTGCCAATTGGTTAAGTAACCAGCAGAACGCATATTCGCTGTCGGTCTGACCGATAGGCCGGAAAGTCCCGGTGTCTAATTGACGATAGCCTTTAAGTTGACCGTTATGGGCATACGTCCAGTTTCGCCCCCACATTTCGCGGGTAAAAGGGTGCGTATTCTCTAACGCCACTTCACCGCGATTTGCCTGACGGATATGAGAAATCACCGCGCAAGATTTTATCGGATAATCTTGCACCAAACGGGCTATCGGTGAATTAAAACTGGGTTGGGGATCTTTAAACGTGCGACAGCCGTTACCTTCATAAAAAGTAATACCCCAGCCATCTTTATGTGGGCCAGTCCCCCCGCCCCGTTGCACCAGGCCGGTAAAGCTAAAGCAAATATCCGTGGGAACATTTGCGCTCATCCCGAGCAATTCGCACATAACCAACCTCCCGCGTATATCTTAGCTCTTGGTGTTGCAGCAGTGTTAGCTGCTCTCGCTCACCGTCAAGGTGATCAACGAGATTGATAATACCGTTGATCACCACGACATATCAGGCTTTAACCATCTCTTTTTCAATCAATTGAATCAAGATATGAATCACTTTGATATGAATTTCCTGAATACGATCGGCATAACCAAAATGAGGAACCCGGATTTCGATATCTGCCGTGCCCGCCATTTTACCACCGTCTTTGCCGGTCAGGGTGATCACTTTCATGCCTTTGGCACGGGCGGCTGCAATCGCCTTAATGACATTACCTGAATTACCGGAAGTAGAAATACCGAGTAGTACATCCCCTTCGCGACCTACTGCTTCAACATAACGAGAGAAAATATAGTCATAACCAAAATCATTACTGACACAAGAGATATGGCTAACATCTGAAATAGCAATCGCCGGATAGCCGGGGCGATTTTCGCGGTAGCGGCCAGTCAACTCTTCGGCAAAATGCATGGCATCACAATGGGAGCCACCATTACCACATGACAAGACTTTGCCGCCCGCCTTAAAAGAATCAGCCAGTAATACGGCTGCGCTCGCAATAGCATTGATATTGCTATCATCTTTCAAAAAGTTTGCCAGTGTGTCTGCTGCTTCATTCAGTTCACTGCGGATTAAATCCTGATACATGGGAGCCTCTTTATAGTTCTATATATAAATATTCGTCTGCCGCCAGTGTAACGGATAGCATAAACAGCGAGAAGCACTGTAATGAATAAGACATAAGACTTTTAGCTATTAATGCGGGCAGTTTGTGAGATGAGTTGTAAATAACATGTAATGGTATTGCTAAAGATAATGAGATGGACTACAACAAATGTATCTCTCAACAGGTCAGACCTCCTACATCTCAGGAGCTTTATTATGATGGTTCTTAGCATTGTTGCCTTGCTGGTTCTTATTGGTGTGCTGTTCTATCACCGGGTGAACCTCTATCTTAGTAGTTTGATTCTTGTCGTTTACACCGCCGCGATGGGGGCCTCGCAATTATGGTCATTCTGGGCATTATTGCCGCTGGTGATTGTTTTGCTGCCCCTGACGCTAACTCCGCTGCGTCAGTCACTGTTTTCTACGCCAGCATTGCGCATGTTCCGTAAAGTCATGCCAGCCATGTCACGCACCGAAAAAGAAGCGATTGATGCAGGCACCACTTGGTGGGAAGGTGATTTATTCCAGGGCCAGCCTGACTGGAAGAAACTGCATAACTACCCAAAACCGCAGTTAACCGCCGAAGAACAAGCTTTTATTGATGGGCCGGTAGAAGAAGCCTGTCGTATGGCTAATGACTTCCAAATCACCCACGAACTGGCTGACTTGCCGCCAGAACTGTGGGCGTATCTGAAAGAACATCGCTTCTTTGCGATGATTATCAAGAAAGAGTACGGCGGCCTTGATTTCTCAGCATATGCTCAGGCGCGTGTATTGCAAAAACTGTCTGGCGTGTCTGGCATTTTAGCCATCACTGTTGGCGTTCCTAACTCTCTCGGCCCCGGCGAATTGCTGCAACACTACGGTACTGAAGAGCAAAAAAATCATTATTTGCCTGGTTTGGCCCGTGGCGACGAGATCCCTTGTTTCGCCCTGACCAGCCCAGAAGCAGGTTCTGATGCCGGCGCAATCCCAGATACCGGCACCGTTTGTATGGGTGAATGGCAAGGCAAACAGGTACTGGGCATGCGCCTGACCTGGAATAAACGCTATATCACCCTTGCTCCGATCGCCACAGTGCTCGGACTGGCGTTCAAATTGTCTGACCCTGAACATCTGTTGGGCGATACCGTTGATTTAGGCATCACCTGTGCGCTGATCCCAACTAACACGCCTGGGGTGGAAATTGGTCGTCGTCACTTCCCACTGAATGTGCCGTTCCAAAATGGCCCGACCCGTGGCAACGATATCTTTGTGCCGATTGATTACATCATCGGCGGGCCAAAAATGGCCGGACAGGGCTGGCGCATGCTGGTGGAATGCCTGTCGGTTGGTCGCGGGATTACCTTGCCGTCCAACGCCACTGGCAGCTTGAAAAGTGTGGCGATGGGGATTGGTGCTTACGCCTATATACGTCGTCAGTTCAAAATCTCAATCGGTAAAATGGAAGGGATTGAAGAGCCGTTGGCACGAATCGCCGGTAATGCTTATGTGATGGACGCGGCGGCAACCTTAATTACCAGCGGCATTATGCTGGGTGAGAAACCGGCAGTGTTATCCGCTATCGTTAAATATCACTGTACCCACCGTGGTCAACGCGCCGTGATGGATGCGATGGACATTGCGGGCGGTAAAGGGATCTGCCTTGGCCCAGCCAACTTCGTGGCCCGTGGCTATCAAGGTGCACCTATCGGTATCACCGTTGAAGGCGCTAACATTCTGACCCGTAGTATGATTATCTTCGGTCAGGGGGCGATTCGCTGCCATCCGTTTGTACTGGATGAAATGGCAGCGGCACAATCCAATGATGTTGCCGCCTTCGATAAGGCGCTGTTCGGTCATCTGGGCCATGTGGGTAGTAGCAAAGTCCGTAGCTTCTGGTTGGGGCTGACCAATGGCCGCACCAGTGCCACGCCAACCAAAGACAGCACTCGCCGTTATTACCAGCATCTGAACCGCCTGAGCGCCAATTTAGCTTTGCTCTCTGATGTCTCAATGGGGGTGTTGGGTGGCAGCCTGAAACGTCGTGAACGTATTTCTGCCCGTTTGGGAGATATTCTCAGCCAAATGTATCTGGCGTCTGCAACACTGAAACGCTATGAAGACGAAGGCCGCCAAAAAGAAGATCTGCCACTGGTTCATTGGGGTGTGCAGGATGCCCTGCATCAGGCAGAACAGGCTCTGGATGATTTACTGCGCAACTTCCCAAATGGCATTATTGCCGGGTTAATGCGGTTAGTGGTCTTCCCGTTTGGGCGCGTGTATCAGGCACCGTCAGATCGTCTGGACCATCAATTAGCGCAGTTACTGCAAGTGCCATCAGCAACCCGCAGCCGTATTGGTCGTGGTCAATATCTGACACCGAGCGAGTTTAACCCGGTAGGTTTACTGGAAGCAGCGTTACAAGATGTGATTGCAGCAGAGCCAATTCATAAGCGCCTGAGTAAAGAAGCAGGTAAAAGCCTGCCATTTACTCGCCTGGATGTGCTGGCAAAACATGCGCTGGCTGAAGGGAAAATCAGTGCTGAAGAAGCCGCTATTTTGACTAAAGCAGAAGAGAGCCGCCTGCGTTCAATTAATGTCGATGAGTTTGCCGCGGATGCACTGGCAGCCAAACCAGTGGTAAAGCAGCCCACCAAACAACGGCAAACTGAAGCCGCGTAATGAATGAGTCTTATTGATGTAAGTGTCTACTCAAGCCTCCGCTTCAGGAGGCTTTTTTTATCATCTTTCAGCCTGGCAATCATCTAACAACGCTCTGATAATCAAACCGAATTGCTCAGGTTTGCCGGAAAATAGTACATTGTCAGGCTGAATTTTTAGCAACTGGCAGCGTAAGCTATTACGCCACTCGGTATCGGTAATCAACCGTACTGTAACCGCAATGTACTCAGCCAAATCATGTGTAATCAGCTCCTCAGACAATCCCAGCCGACGGAACAATCCTTCATCTATATGTTCGTGTACTTCAGCCCCGCTCAGACAAACACCGGGTAAGCCCTGACGCACTGTATCGACGATGCCATTAGTATTGCCGAAAGGAAAAGGATTAATAAACAGGTCACACTGATTAATGACCAATAAATAGTCCTGATAAGCCAAGTGCTCATAGATTTTAGCTTGAGGGATAACAGCATTAATTGCTTTTTCCATAACTCGATGGGTAATACCCCAGCAAAAACCCACCAGAAAATGAAATATAACCGGCGTTGATGTTCGTTGGGCTATTTCCGCGCAGGTGGCAATAAAGCGCGGGTTAATTTTCATCGCTGAGGCACAAACCGCAATATGTACCGCAGGTCGCTCATCGAAATGTTGTACCGGTTCTGGCGGGCGGATATTGGCAGGCGGCACATAGGGCAGGCAATCCTTGGGTAACGAAACCACTTTTTCGGAGAAACACCGGGGATCCCCCAGGTAATCCTCTTCCACCAACACCGCATCAATATAGCTGGAATGGGTTGTTGCCGGATGGCCTAGTGCCATTATCTGTAAGGGCGCTAAGCGTAAATTAGTCAGTGCAATGGTGAGTGGAAACATCCCGACACTGGGGAAATAGATAACATCAGGGCGCAGTTTCTTTGCCAGCACAGCAATCGCCTCAACCGCCCCCGTCCGCTGGACTTCGGTAAAATCATCAAAAACCTCACGGGTTGTGGCATCTGTTGCCTCAACAATAGTGGCACCATGAGTAGAAAACTGCTCACGCGCGGCGCGTAACGTGCTGGAATGGGTACGATAAATAGAATGACCGCTGTTAAACCATTCAAGAATAACCAGCATCAATGGTTTGCTACGTGATGGTGGGCGAGAGCAATTATCAGATAGCCCATTGTGAAGTAGAGTGTTACGTAGGTGAACATTAATACTGCGTTTTATGGCATGCTTTTCTGCCATATCAGCATAACTGCAATGCATATAAACATCATGCAGGATACGTTCGGGCAAGCCCTCAAGGCTCTCCAGCGTTAACAGTTTTTCAGGTAACCACGCTAATAGCTGCTCACGTTTCGCGTGGCCTACGGCGCTGGGTAAAATACGCGGCGACAGTAGCGCCAGAAACAGTGCTGCTGCCGCATGGGGATTAAATTGCCATAATATATCCGGCTGAAGCGGAATACCCGATTCAGGTAAATACATCAGGCAAAATTTTAGAAAATTATTGCGCTCAAAGCGCAGAGGATGAGCACATCCTTCCCCAGCTTGATTAAGGTTGGTAATCACATGATCCGCATGACCAAACGGTGATGCGGCAAATATCAACGCGATCCAGCGATGGAAATTAATCAGTTGTAAAAAACCCTTATCTGATACCACAAAACCAGGATCAGAAAGCAGGTTGCCAATCGCTGCGGCCAGGCGATTACAATAATGCTCCTGCTGTTGTATTGACTGTTGCTGAAGCGAAAAAACATCCCAACGACCATATTGGGTATCCAGTTGGTCCAACATCAATACCAGTAATCGCCCCGCCGCCTCATAGCGCCGCACACAAACTAAAAACTCGAAATAAGGCAATGAAAACCCTGCCGACTTCTCCACCACTTGGGTTAATTCAACTGTTTTCTCCACCATTACCAGCTCCCCTTGTTACGCCGATATCACCGCTTATCTAGTAAATTTAGTGAGTTAAAAAGCCTGCTATTCTTGACCCGATATCTTAGGCAGAGGTTTCCACTTACCTACAATATACGTATCGCAAGGCGCCTTCTGGGAGGGGACACCCTCAGGGATACAAACTGCAATGCTGATATTGGCTGCGATATCATGCTCAGATTCGGTCACGATAGGTGGCGGTAAAGTTTGTGTTTCAAGGGAGTTGAGGATCTGGTTTCGTTTCATCAGCAACAAGCCAGGTTCAATCCCCTCCTCAGGCGGCGTTATCTGTTCTAAGCTCGTCCTCTCTATCGATTTACCCACAAAACTATTTTTATCAACCGGTTTGCCATTGATAGTCACATTTTCGCCAATATTCGCCGGCAAGGTTATAAACACCGGTGACCTATTTGAGCCGGTATTCCCGCTAAGCTCAATGTTAGTTACCGCTGCATCATCATCGAGGAAAATAGCGTGGTTATTAACGGAATTACCATTCACCCTACCACCACTAATTGGGCCGCCAACATGCACGGCATGGCCATCATTAGCGGTATTACCATTAATGGTAGTATTGCCAGTGTTAGATACCGGCCCCGTTATCGCTACGCCATGCCCATCAATAGCGTTACCGGCTAAGGTGGTGTCATTCAGCGTATTGTTGCCGTCAAGCTGAACACCAGCGCCTTTATCACCGCTCGCATTGCCGGTCACCGTCAGCAGATCATCCGGCCCCATGCCACTGAGCGAGGCGTTTTCACCAACATCAACACCGCTGCCGTTAGTGGTTTCCCCCTGTACCGCACTGCCATTGCTGCCAGTGAGGTTACCGGCGATCTCCACTCCTTTACCGTTCAGGCTGTTACCGTTGAGGATGGCGTTATCCAGATTACTGTCATTTACCACCTTGATGCCGCTGCCATTAGCTGATGTACCATTAACTGAGCCACCGCTGACCGCCCCTCCAAGCTGGACACCACTACCATTATCAGATTGACCACCAATCGTGGTATTACCTTCATTTTGCAGTAAGCCATTAATATCCACCCCGGTGCCGTTAGTGGCATTCCCTGT
Source organism: Yersinia intermedia (assembly GCF_900635455.1). NCBI lineage: Bacteria > Pseudomonadati > Pseudomonadota > Gammaproteobacteria > Enterobacterales > Yersiniaceae > Yersinia > Yersinia intermedia. Next base: position 3,568,249 of record NZ_LR134116.1, read on the forward strand.
CAGCAAGGTGTTATCAAGGATATTGATACCGTTAAACTGCACGCCGGTACCATTCTCTCCAGTAGCGTTGCCGGTGACATTGAGCAGATCATCCAGGCCGCCGCCCAGAATGATTTGTTTACCAATGTCCACCCCAGTACCATTAGTGGTATCACCGTGCACGGCACTGCCATTACTGCCAGTGAGGTTACCGGCGATCTCCACCCCCTTGCCGTCAGGGCTGTTACCGTTAAGGGTGGCGTTATCCAGGTTACTGTCATTTACCACCTTGATGCCGCTGCCATTAGCTGATGTACCAGTAACTGTGCCACCGCTGACTGCTCCTTCAAGCTGGATGCCATTGCCATTCTCAGATTGACCAGCAATCGTGGTATTACCTTCATTTTGCAGTAAGCCGTTAATATCTACCCCGGTGCCGTTAGTGGCATTCCCTGCCAGCGAGGTATTATCAAGGATATTGATACCGTCAAATTGTATCCCGGTGCCTTTTTCACCCGTCGCGTTGCCGGTGACATTGAGCAGATCGCCCAACCCGCCGCCAATGAGTCTAGTATCACGGTTAACATCCACCCCAGTACCATTAGTGGTATCACCGTGCACTGCGCTGCCATTACTGCCAGTGAGATTACCGGCGATCTCCACCCCCTTGCCGTCAGAGCTGTTACCGTTCAGGAGAGTGGTGTTAAGTTGGGTATCACCATCCACGTTGACACCCGTACCGCTGTCTGAGGTGCCGCTGACCGTACCGCCAGCGATAGCCCCGTTCAACGCCACCCCATTGCCGCCAGTGGCAATACCCACCACGCGAGTATTGCCGTTATTCACCAGCGGACCGGTAATATCAACACCGGTGCCCTGAGTGGCGTTACCGTTCAGCATGGTGTTATCAAGGGTATTATTGCCCTCCAGTTGCACACCAGTGCCTTTCTCACCAGTGGCATTACCGCTGATAACAAGCAGCTCGCCTGAGTCGCCACCCGTAAGAGTGGCATTTCTATCGATATACATTCCGATGCCGTTAACCACGTCACCCTGTACTGAGCTGCCGTAGCCACCTGACAGACGGCCCACGATCTCTACCCCTTTGCCATCTGTGCTATTCCCGACCAGCACAGTGTTGTTGAGCACCGTGTCGCCATTGACGCTGACCCCACTACCAGCATCCGAAAGACCATTGATGCGGCTATTATCAAGCACACCATCTATGACTTGAACACCTGTGCCGCTGGTCGCAGCCCCATTCACCACACCGCCATCCAACAAGCCGTTGATCTGCACACCAATACCGCTACCGGAAGCGGTGCCCTTAAATACCGTATTGCCTTGGTTGGCGGATGAGCTGGTGATATCCAATGCAATACCATCTACAGCCGAACCATTTAAACTGGTATTACTTAAGTCATTATTACCATTGAGTTTTATTCCGGTACCGATATCCGTTGTTGCCACACCGTTTAGCGTCAGCAAGTCGGTTTCACTGGTGCCAGTGACATGTAAATTCGCTGCTATCTCAATGCCATAACCGGTACCATTAGTCGTACCATTAATCACACTCTGATGAATGCCCTTTATATCATTGGCTACTTCTACACCAATGCCATTAGTGCTACTGCCAGTGAGCGTGGCATTATCCAGTACGACATGAGTGACAATATTAGAACCCGGCAATGGATCAATTTTCACACCACTGCCATTAATTGATGCTCCTGTCAGTGTGGCATCAGTAATAGTGGCATTGCCGCTAATGCGCAGCCCGTCAGCATGGGTTGAATTCCCGGTGACATTAATACGATTAACTTGATGCTCTGCACTGAAGAGGTGAACACCGATGTTATCGCGACTGGTTCCTTCAATCGTGACCGGGCCAGTACCATTGTTAACTACACCTGAAATAGCAACCCCAGTATCCGCGACACTACTGCCTTTAATGAGAGTGTCACCCTCACCACTTAATACCACGCTATTATTATTGGTAGAGAAGTTAATGCCGACACCGCGGGTTGAGCGCCCTTCCATTTTGAGAGAGCCATTATTATTTATCGTTAGCTGAGCCGCATCTGCATAGGTGATCCCCTCGCCACCAACGATAACTTGTGCCCCTTTATTTTGACCGAGAAAAGACAATTGGCTATCCTTGGCAATATTAAGTGTATTGGCACCATTAAAATCAATTCCTTTGCGGGTAGCACCAGAGCCTTCTGTTTCGCCTTGAAACGCGATATTCCCTTCAACCGACAAGGTACTATTAGCTCTAAAACCAATGCCTGAGCCCTGCGTTGTATTAAATGCTTTACCGATCATCGAGCCATTTTTGGCTTTTATAGTGATATTACCGCCCAGGCTTAATGCAGTGCTTAATGAAGTAGGTAAAGCGGCCTGTGTTTCAGAATAAACAGCAACATTACCCGCGATGGCATTCAGTTCCACATCAGTAAAATAAACATTTCTCGCCCCCGCTGACAGACCATTGATATCAATATTATGCTCAGTGGCTGTCAGCGTCGTATTTGATAAATAGACTGATGGCCGAGTAGCATCCCCCGTATCAGCTTTACCGTTTAAGGTGATATTTCCTTGAGCAATAAGATTATTACGTGAAGTATTTGAATCTCCTTGAATAACAATTCCTTCCCCATCACCGGTGGCAACCCCCGTCAGATTAATATCTTTTTTAGCATTGAAAATGGTATTTGGTTTAATCAAAATACCTTCTTTTTGGGATGTTACATTGGCATTAATGTCACCTGTTGTTGCAGTAATATTAGATTCACGTATCGTCACCCCGGCAGAGCTAGTCGAGTTAGAGGCAAAGTTAACCTCATTTGCTGTGAGATCTACATTGGCCCAGGTTATGCCTTTTGACCCATTGTTATTTATCGTGAAATTTCCGCTTTTAGCTTCAATATTAGCCCCATCAATGCCAACCCCTGCCCCTGAAGTATTGCCATGGTTATTGGCTGTTATTGATATCTCTTTCCCCGCAGTGATATTTATTCTGTTAGATAAGGTTCCATTGATTGTTATGGCCTCCACAGAGGGTGCTGAGGTATTGGTAACTAATAATATATCTTGACCAGCCGTCATTGCGCCATTACCGCTGAACCTGAAGGCTTTATGCGTGGCAGACGTCAAATTGGTTTTAATATCTTTTTTAGCCGTAAGAACGGTATTCGTCATCAATACAGCTTCATTATTGATGATATTACCATTCATCAAAATATTATCAGCACTGATACTGACATTGTTGAATGGACTGCCTTTGACTCCACTGATGTTTAAATTAAAATCGCCGCTCTCCGCTTTTATATTGGCAAAATCCGCAACAACAGTAGTGCCAATTTCTGTGCCTTCATTAACCGCCACCATCGATATATTACCACCGGCAGTCATATTAACCTGAACACTACTGGAGTTACCACTTATCCTGATGGCATCAGCACCTGCATAGGTAGAGTTACTGGTCATCCCCTGCAAATTGATATCGCCACTGGCGTTTACATTAGTGTTACCTGAGATCCAAATCCCTTTATTGGTCGTAGTGGCATTCACATTAATATCACCAGCAGTTGCCGTAAGATCACCATCTCTGAATAATAAACCATCAACCCCTGTGACGTTTATTCCAAAATTAACATTACCCCCACCAACTTGTGAATCCCGTATCCGCAATCCATAATTAGCTTGTGTTAAAATGTCACCATTGACATCAAACAAAATGTTACCAGACTTAGAGGAAACATTCCCATTAACAATATCTACCCCGCCATATGTACTGCCGTTGGCATTTGCTTGGAATGTAATATCTTTATCACCGATAATAGTTACGTTAGCGAACGTGCCCATCCAGGAAATTTTAGAATTAGATTTAAGAGCAAATAAAATATTACCCACCCCCGTAAGGATAGAGTCCTCAGACATATCAACACCACGCCACCCTTGCCCATTAGCATTACTGCTTTCACCGGTTATGCGCGTTTCACCTGCCACAGAAATATTAGCGGCATTACTAATACTCACCCCGATGTGGGATGCTACTGCGGCATTTCCTTCAAGAGTAAGGTTGCCAACCTCATAGCGACCTCCCTGTATAGCAATACGTGTTGCGCTTTTATCATCGGCATGTTTCGCCAGCAAGTCCCCATTATTTAATAACACATCAACATTATTTAATGTAATAACAGAGTCTGCAGTGGAATTGCCTGCCAATAAATTAAGATTCAGTTTCGCAGCACGGGTAGAAATATTATTGTTAATGACAATATTGCCGTCAGCATGTAATGTCAACGTGGCATCACCACCCGCTGTTTTATTGATATCAGCATCTAGCGTAATATTGCACCAGCGGCAATTCGTCAAACTGTTATTATTGGTCGTCACCGTCACATTTGTGCCGAGATCGAGTTGAGTATTGATACTGCTATTCAATATTTGCGCGACGTTAGCCGTTGGCATGAAAACCTGTGCATTGACCCCATATCCGGCAGGGATATCCCCTGCCTGAACGGATGAACCACTCTGTGCACCACTACCAACAATGTTGACTTCTGCCGGATCGAGTAACCAACTGCCATTGCTACCCGCAGTCGCACTTGCATCAACGTGACCAAAAGCCTGTAAATTACGCTTACTGGATGTTTCTACTTGCCCGCCATTGCCTGACTGTAGCCCACCACGGGCATGAATATCGCCATAGAAGCCGGTGTAACTTTCAGACCATAGCACGGCGATACCACCAGTCCCCTGCCCCAAAGCCGACACATCAATAACTGCGCCTTTATCCATGACGACTGAGCGTGAATTTTTTATCGCATTATTTTTACCCTGCCAACCACCACCAACCAGTACTTTGCCACCGCCCTCAGCACCATGTGCATCAATCTTGCTTCCGGCGGCCAAGTGCACATTTTCGCCTTGCAGGATAACACTCCCGCCACGACCATACTGACTACTGGCATCTACAATGCCTTGCTGGCGTACCACGCCTTCACTACCACCATCGAGATAAATAACGCCATTTTTTTCAGACAAACCGCGCGCCTGCAAAATACCGGTGTTATCAATCACGGTATTCATTAACATCTCCTTGCCACGCGCGGTCAGTTGGATAACGCCACCATCAGCCTGAATCAGCCCACCGTTTTGCAGCAAAGCACTGACTTGCTCACCCTGAACTTGCACGCCCAACAAACTACCGTGATCCAGATGAAGGGTGACGCGACTCCCGCTGGCAAACGCCACTTTCCCTTGTGGGGTGTTGATAACACCGGAAGACTGATTATCAACCTGCTGACCAATCAGTGCGATATAACCGCCTTTGGTGGTATGTAAATTGGCCTGATTAACCAACTTACCTTCATGTCTTCGGCTGGTCAGCGTATAAGTTCCAGAAATAAAGTCATTATTAGACATGGCCTTAGTACTGGCGACTAAACCACCGACATCAACTTGTGCACCGCGACCAAACAGAATGCCATTCGGGTTAAGCAAAAAGACCTGACCATTTGCTTTTAGATTGCCATATATCTGCGATGCATCGCGGCCAAGTACCCGATTTAGGGCAATACTCTGCTGCCCTGGCTGGTTATAAATAACACTGTTCCCCTGGGCGATATCAAAACTCCCCCAATTGATCGCCAGCTTATTGCTTTGCTGAGTCACAGTAAGGGTGGTGTTATGGACCTCCAACCGGCCTTGGCCGATAACAATATTACCGTTAACGGGCAGCGAGGGATGGGCAAATACCAGTAGCGGTAATGTACCAAGAGCTAATCCCGTCATTATTGCCAGATGGCTGAGTATTCCCGCTTTCGTATTACTATCATTAATGACCTTTTTGCCGATAGACGAAAATGATCGTCCGTAAGCTCGGGTAAATTCTCCCACCGCAATTAAGCATCCCAACCGACGGCAGAAAATAAGTTTGTATAATTTACTGTTCATTATTCACGTCCATTAAATCTGACAAATATGCCGATAAGCGCTAAAACATCTTGTAAGCACTAAGCCAGAATTGGTCATTATCCGGTTGAGGAGTTGCAGCCTGGCCGGTTCGATGTGCCCAAGTCAGATTCAAGGAATAATCTGCCGGACGAGAGAGAGTGATATAGGCACCAAAGCCAGACAGGTTGATATTATTCCCCGCCATGCCTGCGATAGGTTGGCGATAATAAGACCCCCACCCTTGGTCAAAGAATGCAGCAAAAGTGATTTGGTTCCCCATACCAGTCCAAGCCGGGAATGGGGGTTGCCAGTGGGTACGTAATTCAGTGGTGAAAAGTGTGCCTTTATCCACCGCCCCTTCACCAATACCGTAAGCCCTAACCGCCAATGGCCCACCCAACAACAGCTTTTGTGAGCTATCAAGATTTTTACTGGCTATTTGGCCGGTAAATTGATTGAAGAAAGAAAAATAAGAGCCAAAACCCTGATCATGACCGGCATGATAATTAAAACGGGCAAAAGCGCCGCCAATACCAGTCAAGGAATTCATACTCTGACTGAATTCATCATCTAATGACAGATGGCCTGCGGTACCCAGTAAATTAAAATTACTTAGCCCACGAGGTACTGCGGTAAACGTGCCATAAATGCCCAATTCACCCGCATCCAGATTGCGTTTTTGTTCCGGTAGCATAATGAGTGAGTCACGCATTTTGCTCTGATAATACCCGGTACTCACATCAATTCTGGCCGCCGAATTGCGGATCCACGGATGGCGTAAATTAACCCCCCAGCTATTAGAATGACCACGCGCATCCAATACCTCGAAAGGCCCCTTAAGGGTATAATCCAAATAGCTATAATTTAGCGCAGCACGGGTACCATACGTATTAATTGGGAAGTTATAATCCAACAAGCCATTGAATACATCTGCCGAGCTGGATAAAATAAAATTAGCTCGTAACTGATCCCCCCAACCCATCATATTATTCAGCGCGCCACCTACTAATAACCGATTATGACCAGAGTAATCATTGCCCTGATTATCTACGCCGAGGTACCCCATCGCGGTTTGACTGGAGGTAATATCAGCATAGACCCTTGTCATTCCAGATTGGGTTCCTGGTTTTAATGCCAAAGCAGCATCAACCCCTGGGATATCATTAAGAATAAGGTTGGTTCGTTCAAGGCGAGATAATTCAGCCGGAGAAGCAGCACAATCTTTATTGCCAAAAAAACCCACTTCTTTGCTACAACTATTACTTTCAATCACCGCAGTAACAAAATCAGTATTCAACCGACTCTGATTATTGACCTCCGGTTTATCTAATCTGCCAGCAATAATACGAACGATGACAACACCGTCACGGATAGCTTGTGGTGGCAATATTGCCTGAGTGGCAACAAATCCTTGTTGTCGATAAAAGCGAGTTACCGCTAATGTCATGGCTTGTAAATCATTAAAGGTTAATTGCTGCCCCAACCAAGGCGTAATTACGGCACGTAGTGCTTTATTATTTCCGTTACTGTGCCGCAATAACTGGGTATCCCCCTCGAATCTAACCTCACGCAACATGATACTTCCCGCCGAGTTAGAACCGCCGAACGATGCAGGAGGGAGCAAAGGTGGAAGCTTGATTTCAGCTTCCTGTGGCGCACGCAATGGCACCGGTGTTGTTTGCCGTATTTCGTTACTAATTACACCTGCATTCGGTACATTTATGACCTGAGGAGCAGCAACGACCTGTGAGCAAAAAAAAAGGATAAACATTAGTGCGTTGGAACTCAATTTAGTCTGAAACCGTGATTTTTCTGGATAATAAAAATATCGCATAAAATACGCCTGCTTAGCATTATGATAACACCAGTTTAAATAATAAAACCCTCCGTTATTTAATACTGGCCCGCATGATTATTTTTTAATTATCAAGTTAATTATTTCATTAAACCCAATATAGGATAAAATTAGAATGGTGTGGAAATTGAATAAATACAAACACCAAAAAGAGTAATCTCTGTTGTTTCAGACTAATAGCCAGTTCATATTTATAACAAATAGTTATTTATGGTAGATATACCATTATTGACATGAAATAATAATAATCTGCCCTTACCTATACAACCTTAAATTGATTTTATTTTATATAGATAGGGTGGTAACAATACAACCAAATGAAAACACACTTTATAATTAACACTCATCAACCTAATTACACTAATTGCAACTAAATAAAGTAAAATAATAAGCCATAAAGAACGCCAATAATGACAACAAAAAAATCAATATTTTTTAATCTAGCCTAAACAGAAGCAACTTACTTAAATATGAATAATGCTATTCCACATATTTATAATCACAGCAAGTGATAGTGATTTAAATAATAAAAAAACCCCGTATTTCTTAACGGGGTTACTATATTTATCATCTCGCTGTAGCATAATGATTATTGCTATCCATTCTGGCGAATACGAGCAATCAAATCATTTATATTACTTATGGATGGTGCCGCCAATATCAAGGTTCGCCCTAAACTCAGAGCATGGCGCTGGCATGCTTGGCGCATCTCTTCATCAGCGATACTATCCAGATCAGCAACATGTGCCAGACCAATAGTGCGCCGAATTAACTCAGTGCCGCAATACCCTATCGCGTCCTGCCAAACCTGTTGCAGGAACTGCTGTACATATCCTTCGGTCGCTAAAGCCAAATCCTGCGCCTTTTGCTGGCTTAATGCCACGAAGCGGCTGGCAAATGTTTGCCAGAGAATATGCACATCTTTCAGCCGTTGTTCACGGCCGGCTGCGGCATCGCGCGGGCCTGCCAAACCGGGCAATCCACAGTAATTGAGCAGTAAATTTCCCAGCGCGGTACCCACATCAAAGCCGATTGGGCCATAAAAACCAAATTCGGCATCAATAGCTTTCAAACGCCCCTCAGCAACGAAAATTGAACCGCTATGAATATCCCCGTGCAACAATGCCTCGGCTTTACTCAAGAAGCGATGTTTGAGCGAGGCCACTGCCACCTTGAGCGTATTATCCTGGCGCAAGGCCAGCACATCAGCTAAGAGTGCCGGATCAAAATTATTACGTTCGTGGTCAATATAAGGGTCAGTAAAGAATAAATCCTCAGTAATCTGGCACAACTCTGGGTTGGTATAGCAGCTCACCGCTGCTTTTTTGGCTTGTGCCGACTGATAAAAATCTGAGGTATGGAATAAGGTTTGCGCCAAATACTCTGCCAGTTGTCCTGCCGCCTGCGGATAGTGTTTACCGGCCAGCAGTTCACTGCGCCAGATATGGTGATCAGATAAGTCCTCTTGCACCATAACCGCCAATTCAGCATCGTGATGCAGTACATTGACCGTGTGTTGCGGGCAAAATTGGCTGTGTGTCAGCAGGGTTTGCGCTTCAATTCTGGCGCGATCCAAGGTCAACGGCCAAGACTCCCCGACACAGCGCACATAAGGCAGTGCTTGTTTGACAATCACCCGGCTGATGCCGGCCGCATCACGGATTTTAAACACCAGATTGAGATTGCCATCCCCAATTTCATCGGCCGTCACTAAAGTCAGTGGATCAGCAACCTGACCAAATTGGCGAGCATATTCAACAGCATCCGCAGCAGTAAATGTATAGTAGCGCGACATCTTCAACCTCTTTGTTCTTTACCTGATTCTAATTCACTCACCGCCAACCATTTGCTTAGCCGTGAAATTATTCCCTGTAGAGCAAAAAAATCCGCATTTAGGCGTAAAACCATATAGACGTCTACACATCCGTAAGATATGTTGGCAGAATAAGAAACCAGATGCAATAACGCAACATGGATTTAACTCACTATGCAGACGCTTAACAGGCTCGATTTACAGACCACCAGCTTAAGAATTATCGATAACCAGCTCTGGATACTCGATCAGCAGGCATTACCACAGCGTCAGGAGTGGCTATTAGCTGATACGGTAGAGTTACTGATTGGTCATATCCAAACATTGCGAGTCCGTGGTGCACCGCTCATTGGACTGTCAGCAAGTTTATTATTGGCTTTACTGGCAGAACGTGGTTTGCCGCAAGCTCAACTTGAGCAGGCATTGATTGCGCTGCGTGAATCCCGCCCGACGGCGGTTAATTTGATGAACAATCTGGCACGGATGCAGCAAGCTTTACTACAAGCGAACTGGGTCGATACGTTGGTCCGCGAAGCGCTACACTTGGTGGATGAAGACCGCGAATTGTGCGAGCGCATTGCCCGGCATGGGGCGGCACTGGTTAAACCGGGTAGTAACTTGCTAACCCACTGCAATACCGGTGGCCTCGCTACGGCAGGCATTGGTACGGCTATCGGCGTATTATTGAAAGCCCATCAGCAAGGTAATATTCAGCAGGTGTGGGTCGATGAAACCCGTCCTTTACTGCAAGGCGGCCGCTTAACTGCCTGGGAGTTAGGTGAGTTAGGTATTCCATATCAATTGATTTGTGATTCGATGGCTGCCAGCCTGATGGCTCAGGGCAAAGTGGATGCTATCTGGGTTGGCGCAGATCGCATTGCCGCCAACGGCGATGTGGCAAATAAAATAGGCACCTACAGTTTGGCGGTGTTGGCCCACTATCACCATATTCCGTTCTATGTTGCCGCCCCACACACCACCCATGATCCAAACTGCCCGAATGGTGCAGCGATCCCAATCGAGCAGCGTGCCGCCAGTGAAGTGACCGGTGTCTCAGGCAGCTTTGGCAGTTGCCATTGGGCACCACAAGATGCCGCGGTGTATAATCCGGCATTTGATGTCACACCGGCGGCATTGATCAGTGGTTGGGTATTAGACAGCGGCGTCATTAGCCCAGAACAAGTGGCGGCAGGCTTCTTCCAACCAAAGAATTAGCAATGTTTGCAATTTTATCCCCAAAGTAATTGGAGTCGCAGATAAGCAAGCCTGGCTAACACCGCTGCGGCTTCAAGTGCGAAGGGGCTCAATCCAAACGTGGATAAGCATCGGCTATCTTATCGCCAGTAAAATGCGCCACCCACCCCTCAGGATTATCAAATACCCGAATAGCCGTGAAATTCGGTGCAGACCCCATATCAAACCAGTGGCGAGTATTGGCAGGCACAGAGAGTAAATCATTCTTTTCGCACAAAATTTGATAAATTTTACCGTTCAGATGCAAACAGAACAGCCCTGACCCTGCAACGAAAAAGCGCACTTCATCTTCACCGTGAGTATGTTCCGATAAAAACTTCTCGCGTAACACGTCTCGCTGGGCGTTATCGGGCCGCATGCTGATCACATCCCAGCTCTGATAACCCTTCTCTGCCACCAGCCGGTCAATCTCATGTTGATAAGCTGCAATCACCGCCTCTGGTTGTGGGTTTTCACCCAGTTCACGATCTGCCTGCCAGCGCTCAAAGCGCACACCAATGGCGGTCAGTTGCTGTTGAATTTCTTCAGCATCACGGCTTTGCCACAGCGCTTGTTCCGGCTGCTTATCACTAAAAATCGTTAATCCGCTCATGCTGTAAAATCCTCTAAAATGATTTGATCAAAACGACTCACCTGTGGGTGGTGGCTTTCGTTATCAGGTAAGTCGCGAATCAGTTGGCAAGTATGCCAGCCCGCCAGTTGAGCGGCGTCCAGCTCTTGACGGATATCAGATAAAAACAGCAGTGCTGGCGGTGCGATAGCTAATTGATGCGCAATATTCTGATAAGAACTCACCTCACGTTTCCCACCGACATGGGTATCAAAATAGCCGCTGAATAACGGGCGTAAATCCCCTGCATCGCTGTAACCAAACAGCAATTTCTGCGCAGCAACCGAGCCAGAAGAGTAGACATATAACCCCACCCCCTGTTGCTGCCAGTCAGCCAATTGCTGGGCCACTTCTGGGTAAAGATGGCCGAGAAAATCCCCTTGCAGATAACCGGTGCGCCAGATAATGCCCTGAATCGCTTTCAATGCTGTGGATTTACGATCTTCATCCATAAAACCATGTAACGCGGTAATCAAGGTTTCTATATCAGCATCCGGCAGTGCAAGTTCATGGCGCAAACTGGCTAGCGCAGTGGCAATCTCTTCATCCTGCTGGTGTGCGTGTAAATAAGGCGTCAGTCGCTCGCGGGCATAGGGGAACAGCACCTGATGGACAAAGCGAATGTCACTGGTGGTGCCTTCAATATCGGTAACAATAGCCTGGATCATTTAGCCCCCACATTAAAATTTACGTCAACTAATCGACGTTGCAGTTCACACTGGAACAAGAATTCCAGCCCTTCCAGATGACGACGGGCTTGTGCCACGCTATTTCCCCAGCAATACAGGCCATGACCGCGCACCAAAAATCCGTAGCGAAGCGGGTTATTATCTGCCAGTGCGGCAACCCGTTGGGCCAGCGCGGAAATATCCTGATCATTGTCAAAAATAGGGATGACAACCGCATCTAAATGGCTGTGCTGACCTGATAGCGATTTCTGCATTTCATAGCCTTGCAAGACTAATTCATGGCTACGCTCAACCCGCGATAACACAGTGGCATTCACTGAATGAGTATGTAACACCGCATTGATCTCTGGATACCGACGATAAAGCAAGGTATGCAAGCCGGTCTCCGCTGACGGTGTACGCCCACTGGGAACATGGTTGTTGGCAGTTTCTACCAGTAGAAAATCGTCAGCGGTGAGGCTGCCTTTATCTTTACCTGATTCGGTAACCAGACAGTGAGCCGAGTCCAGCCGCAGGGACATATTACCACCGGTCGCCGGGCACCAGCCCTTCTCTCCGATCCAATGGCAGGCGGCTAACAGTGCCTCCAGTTGTACATTTTCTGTCATTGCATATCCCTGTTGTGGTGTAGGTGTGTCATCACATTTGGCAACCGCTATCTGCCCGACGATTACCCTTAGTACATTTTTATCTATGCTTAGCAAATTACGTCATTTAGCCGTTTAAACATCTAAGCGTCTTGATTGCCAAATCTTAACATCGTGTTATATTGACGGCAACATACCGCGCCAGGAGTATTCATCTGCATGAGCACTTTATCCTTTATTCCAGACAGTAAATTGCCGGCACAAGGCACCACAATCTTTACGCAAATGAGTGCATTGGCGCAAAAATACCAAGCGATAAACTTATCGCAAGGGTTCCCCGATTTTGATGGCCCAGACTATTTGAAACAGCAATTGGCCTATCACGTCAGCCAAGGTGCGAACCAATATGCCCCAATGACCGGCGTGGCACCGCTGCGAAAGGCAATTGCGGAGAAAACGGCTAAAATCTACGGTTGGCAGCCCGATGCCGATGGCGAAGTCACTATCACTACCGGTGCCAGCGAAGCCTTGTTCGCCGCCATTACCGCTTTGGTACGCCCAGGCGACGAAGTTATTTGCTTTGACCCCAGCTACGACAGCTATGCACCGGTGGTTAAATTGGCGGGCGGTATACTCAAGCGCGTGGCACTAAAACCCCCAACATTCGCCACCGACTGGTCTGAATTCGCTGATCTGGTTTCTGAACGCACCCGTCTGGTTATCGTCAATACGCCGCATAACCCTTCAGCGACCGTTTGGCGGGCGGCAGACTTTGAACAACTGTGGCAAGTGATTGCTGAACGTAATATCTATGTGCTGAGCGATGAGGTGTACGAACACATCTGCTTTAGCGCCGCAGGCCATGCCAGTGTGCTGGCTCATCCGCAACTGCGCCAGCGCGCCATTGCCGTGTCCTCTTTCGGCAAAACCTTTCATATGACTGGCTGGAAAGTGGGCTATTGCATCGCCCCTGCCGCTATCAGTGCCGAAGTGCGAAAAATTCATCAATATCTGACCTTTTCGGTTTGCACGCCGGTTCAGCTCGCATTGGCGGATATGCTCAATGCTGAACCTGAGCACTGGCAGCAACTGTCAGAATTTTATCGTGCTCGTCGCGATCGCTTCGTCAATGCTCTGTCCACCAGCCGCCTGAAAATCCTACCGAGCGCAGGCACCTATTTCCTGTTGGCTGATTACAGTGCGGTTTCTGATCTTGATGATGTTGAATTTTGCCAATGGTTAACCGAACATATCGGCGTGGCCGCAATACCGTTATCGGTATTCTGTGAAGGCCCGTTCCCCCATAAACTGATCCGGTTGTGCTTCGCCAAGCAGGATGCCACGCTGGACGCCGCTGCGGAGCGATTGTGTCAACTTTAAAACTGACCCTGCTGCAACAGCCATTGGTATGGTTGGATGCACAGGCTAATCTGCGCCATTTTGACATGCTGTTGGAGCCACTCCGGCAGCGTGATGTAATTGTGTTGCCAGAGATGTTTACCACCGGCTTTGCCATGAATGCGGCTGAAAATGCCTTGCCAGAGCAAGAGGTCATTAACTGGTTGCGCCATTGGGCCACCGTTACTGACGCTCTGATTGGCGGCAGTGTGGCGCTGAAAACCGCGCAGGGTGCCGTGAACCGCTTCCTGCTGGTTGAACCGAGTGGGCGGGTTCATCACTACGATAAACGCCACTTATTCCGCATGGCCGGTGAGCACCATCACTATCAAGCGGGCAAAGAGCGCAAGGTGGTGGAATGGCGTGGCTGGCGAATCTTGATGCAAGTTTGCTATGACCTGCGTTTTCCGGTGTGGTCACGTAATTTGCAAGATTATGATTTGGCTCTGTATGTGGCTAACTGGCCTGCTCCCCGTGCCAAACACTGGCAAAGTTTACTGACAGCGCGCGCGATAGAAAATCAGGCTTACGTCGCCGGATGTAACCGGGTCGGCGATGATGATAACGGCCATCACTATCAGGGCGACAGTGTGATTCTGGATGCTCAAGGCGAGGTGTTGGCGCAAGCAGAACCGGGACTGGCTGCGCAACTGGATGCTGAGTTGTCTTTAGACGCATTGCAGCACTATCGCGCAGCGTTTCCGGCGTGGCGCGATGTTGATGATTTTTTATTATTGTAAAGGTAAAACGAGGGGGAGCATGGCGCAAAAGTGCCCCCCAAGGGTGTTAAACCCGCCGCCAAGCTAGCACTGTTTCCAGATAAGCCTGAATAGCCATCGCAATATCACGGCGCGTGACGGATTCATCAGGATGATGACTGACTCCCCCTTTGCAGCGCACAAACAACATCCCTACCGGCCAGCACTCGGCAACGGCAGTGGCATCATGCCCCGCACCGCTGGGTAGTGCTAACGAGCTACCCTGCACCCGATCAATACTGGCGTTGATTCGCTGGCGCAAAACCGCATCACATTCGGTAGCACTGATACGGTAAAACTCTTCCGATGAAAAAATCAGGCCGCGGCGTGCGGCAATGACTTGCGCCTGCGCCAACAAACTGACCAGTAACTGGTCCACGTGACTGTCCTGCGGGCCACGAATATCCAGCGTCAGAACCACCTCTCCGGCAATCACATTCACAGCACCTGGCGAACAACTGAGTGTTCCAACTGTCGCCACTAAATGTTCACCATAGCAAGTGGTCAACCGTTCAACGGCACCAATCCATTGTGCCGCGCCGGCTAATGCATCTTGCCGCTGCCCCATCGGCACCGTACCGGCATGGCCCGCAGAGCCGATGAATCGGCAATTCAGGCGGCGTGCACCATTAATTGCCGTCACCACGCCCAATGCCAAATCGGCCTTTTCTAAACACGGCCCCTGTTCAATATGCAGCTCCAGATAAGCGCAAAAATCACTCACCTCACGCCGCGCACTGGCTATCGCCGTGGGGTCAAAATCAAGGTTTTCCATTGCCTGCGCCACACTGATACCTTCAGTATCGGTTTTACTCAGCCAATCGGCTGACCAGCGCCCAGTGATCCCCTTACTCCCCAGCAGCGTAATACCAAAGCGCGTTCCCTCTTCATCGGCAAAACCAATCACCTCAATGGCCACCGGCAACCGCTGTTGCTGACGGTGCAAATACCCCACCACTTCTAATGCACTTAATACGCCTAACATGCCATCGTAACGGCCTGCGTTACGCACCGTATCAAGATGAGAGCCTAACAATATGGCTGGCGCATCGGATTGCAGCCCTTCATAACGGCCACAAATATTACCAACTGCATCTTGCCAGACGCGCATCCCGACCGCCTGCATCCATTCGCCCACCTGCTGATTTGCCCGCAAATGTTCAGGAGATAGATACACCCGCGTCAACGCATCCGCTGATTCACTGATGGTCGCCAGCACATCACAACGGGCCAATACCCGTAATGCAGCTTGCTCTGCCTCGGCATCCGGCAGGGTAACGGCCATTATTTCGCTCCGTTTACTGTATCAATAGCCTGTTTGTCACTCTCAGCCTGATAAACATTCCACGCGCTTTGCAAGCCGTTGCCCTGAACCGTGGCAAAACCTAAACGGTTTAATACCGCCTCCAATGCCACCAGTGTTTGCAGCACACAATCTTTGCGCGCGTTGTAGCCCATGGTGCCGATACGCCAAATCTTGCCATTTAACGGCCCGAATGAGGTACCAATCTCGATACCAAAATCATTTAACATCAGTTGCCGTACTTGTTCACCGTGAATACCTGCCGGGATAACCACCCCCAACACATTGTTCATCCGGTGCCCTATATCACCAAAGACTGCCAGCCCCATACCTTGAATACCAGCCAACAACGCCGAACCATGCAAAGCATGACGGGCAATCCCGTTGTCCAATCCCTCTTCCAGCATTACTCGTGCGCATTCTCGGGCCGCAAACAACATACTGGTGGCTTCGGTATGATGATTCAGGCGCTCCGGCCCCCAATAATCCATGATCATGCCCAAATCAAAGTAATTGGAATAGATCATCTCTTCGTCACCATCAGCATGATCCTGAGTACGGATCCCCTGCTCAATACACTTGCGCCGCCGTACTTGCTCAGCGAATTGTGGGCTAAGGGTTACCGGAGCACTGCCTGATGGCCCGCCAAGGCACTTTTGCAACCCGGCCGATACCGCGTCCAGCCCCCAGGCATCGGTTTCTAATACGTTTCCGCCCAGTGATGCAGTCGCATCGGTATAAAACAGCACGTGATGGCGGCGACAGATCTCGCCCAACTCAGCCAGCGGCTGCAACATGGTGGTTGACGTATCACCCTGCACCGTCAATAACAGTCGTGGGCGCACTTTCTTGATAGCATCTTCAATCCTCTGCGGGCTGAAGACCTCGCCCCACGGCACTTCGATGGTGTGCACTTCAGCCCGGCAACGGCGCGCTATTTCACACAATAAATGACCAAAACGGCCAAAAACTGGCACCAGAACTTTATCTCCAGGGCGGATAGCCGACAGTAAAACCGCCTCGATACCCGCACGAGAGGTGCCATCGATCAACATAGTCCAGCGGTTCTCGGTACGGAAAACCCCGCGATACAGCGCCATCACCTGATTCATATACTCCGTCATCACCGGATCGTACTGCCCGATCAACTGACTGGCCATCGCCCGCAATACTCGGGGA
Organism: Yersinia intermedia; assembly: GCF_900635455.1. Lineage (NCBI taxonomy): Bacteria > Pseudomonadati > Pseudomonadota > Gammaproteobacteria > Enterobacterales > Yersiniaceae > Yersinia > Yersinia intermedia. The sequence goes on from NZ_LR134116.1 coordinate 3,585,635, forward strand.
TCGGCATTGATCGGCCCCGGTCCCATAAGTAACCGCGCCGGTGGATTAATTTGACAAAACAGTGGGTTAGGGTTCATTGCCGACATAGAAAATCTCCGTCCTTAAAAAATCAGTAACATGCAAGAGCAACATCCGCTTTTTTCATGTTCATAGCATATATCCGATAGTTCAATAATGAAACGATAGATTCTTAAAATCATAAAAATGAAACTATAGTTGCAAATATCATGCCAATGATGATTTATGCAAATAGCCCATCTTTAGGTCATTTAAACGCAATGTGGGGCATAAACTGGGGAGATAGTCTCACAACGAGAGTGCGGAAAAACAGTTAGAGCGCACCATAAAGGTGCGTAAATTGATGAAAATAACAACAAAGCGCTAATGGGAAGCGAATACGGCGTAAGCCGCTGGGACTAAACAAAACCATCGCCTTTTCACCGACTGAACGAGCGAACAACCTACCGCTGTTCCAGTTCGCCCAAAGAATCATACAAATCAGCAATTTGATGAATTCGCTGGCGGCCCTGCGCTAGCGTCTCATGCAACAAGGCATTACTCAGTAGACTCGCCAAACTCATGGCCGAAGAGTAGCTATCAAAGGCCGATACACTGTCGAGCGGTGTAGTTAACCGCCAACGCGCTAACGGCAGTATTGACTGGGCCTGTGGCTCACAAATCAACAGTGTCGGCACGCCTTGTATCTGCATTTGTAGCAGGATCTCACGGATAACCTTCGGGCGGCGACGAAATGCCACCACAATAACTAAATCGCGCTGCGTGACATCTACTAGCTCCTCCGCTAACGTCTGCCCCGTTTGCGGCACCAACTGCACTTGCTGGCGCACCTGCAACAACTGTTGACGTAAATGCAGCGCGACCGGGTAACTGTTTCGTAGCCCCAACAACAAAATACGCGGTGCACGCACCATCGCATTGATAACCTCGCCTAACTGAAGGCTATCCAACTGACTCACCCAATGCGTCAAATTCGCCATTTCTTGCTTGTAGTGGCGAGACAATAAAGTGTTCCCTTGCACCGCATCACGGTTATCGGTCAATGGCATACCGCTTTGACGCAAGGTGCGGACCTCTTCACGCATCTCCCGATAACTGGCGTACCCCAGGCGCTTAAACAGTCTACTAACCGTGGCCTTAGATACCCCACTCAAACGCGCCAACTCGGCACTGTTATAACTAATCAGGTCATCAAAATGATCAAAAATAAAATCGGTAACGCGCTGTTCCTGCGGGGTTAATTGCGCGTAATGCGCCCGCAAACGCTCATCAATCTGTTTCATACCCTTCTCCGGCCAATGAAACTATCGTTTCAGCATAGGCATTTTTGCGGAACATAGCATACAAGCCCACCGCAGTAATAAGAGAATTTTCATGCTGAGTGCTAACTCTGTCATTCGGGAGCCAGCCGGCCCCGGTTCGATTAGCCTGCTCGGTTGAAGAAACTGAAGCCAAGTGCTCACCAAGCGAAGATCAACTTGATCCAAACTGAACTAACAGCGAGATTCATCAGATAAAATTTATCCCTTGGTTTATCATTCCTAATTATCTAATACTGTTCTTCTTCGCCAATAAGAATCATTCCTCCCATGAAACAAAAAGCTGAAAACTCCGGTTTAAGTCCAGCATTAATCGTGTTGATGTCGGTCGCCACCGGACTGGCTGTTGCCAGCAACTACTATGCCCAACCACTGCTGGAAACCATCGCGCAAGCCTTTAATCTCTCGGTCAATCAGGCTGGGTTTATTGTCACCGCCGCCCAGTTAGGTTATGCCGTCGGCTTAATGTTCCTGGTCCCGCTAGGGGATATGTTTGAACGCCGTGGGTTGATTGTAGGTATGACGTTGCTGGCTGCTGGCGGTATGCTAATTACCGCGATGTCACAAAACCTCACCATGATGATTGTCGGCACCGCGCTCACTGGCCTGTTCTCGGTCGTGGCACAATTACTGGTGCCGCTGGCGGCCACACTGGCTGCGCCAGAAAAACGCGGCAAAGTGGTCGGCATTATTATGAGCGGGCTGCTATTGGGGATTTTGCTGGCACGAACTGTGGCCGGAGCACTGGCCTCCATTGGCGGTTGGCGGACTATTTATTGGGTTGCCAGTGCACTGATGTTCGTCATGGCATTGGTGTTGTGGCGCTACCTACCGCGCTATAAACAACATACCGGTTTAAATTACGGTCAACTGCTCGGATCGATATTCTCACTGTTTATTCACACGCCGGTGCTGCGCACCCGTGCCTTGCTCGGCGCGCTATCGTTTGCCAACTTTAGTGTGTTGTGGACGTCAATGGCCTTCTTACTGGCGTCCCCGCCGTTCGGTTACTCCGAAGCCACCATCGGGTTATTTGGTTTAGTCGGTGCCGCAGGTGCGCTGATGGCAACCAAAGCAGGCCAATTGGCGGATAAAGGTAAAGCCCGCATCACCACCAGCGTCGGTTTGGGATTACTGCTGTTGTCATGGATACCTATCGCTCTGGGGCAACATTCAATCATCGCCCTGATTATCGGTATTGTCGTGTTGGATCTGGCGGTACAAGGGGTGCATGTTACCAATCAGAGCGTGATATATCGCATGATGCCGGAAGCCAGAAATCGCTTAACCGCCGGTTATATGACTACTTACTTTATCGGTGGTGCATTAGGCTCGCTGATTTCAGCGGCAGCATATCAACATGCAGGCTGGTATGGCGTGGCAGCCGCCGGGTTGGTGCTGTGTATCCTAAATATTACTACGTGGCTGGCCGGTAAACGTTTCGATCCTCCTGCAAATCAACCTGTTGAGTGATCCCAGTTGATTAGCTAACTAATAATCAATATAGCTATAAATTTGGGTTATAGGGTATTAAGACCATTACCTCTCTGGTAATGTTATCTAACATATTATTTTGCCCTGTAACCCAACGATCTTATGCAAAGCCAAATTACCGAGTCTCCGCCAGCTACCCGGCCAATAGCCACCTTTATCGAGGGCATTACCGATAGCTTGCCTATCGTTATCGGCTATTTACCGGTGGCTTTCGCCTTTGGTCTGAGTTCGGTAAAACTGGGTTTTACGCCGCTGGAAGCTATCTTCTTTTCTTGCATTATTTATGCCGGTGCCAGCCAATTCGTTATCACCGCCCTGCTCAGCGCGGGGATGTCGCTATGGGTTTCCGCCTTGACCGTGATGGCAATGGATATCCGCCATATCTTGTATGGCCCAGCACTTAAACACCGTATTTTGACCAAACTATCAGGTAACAAAACTGCCCTGTGGGCATTTGGTTTGACCGATGAAGTGTTTGCTGCCGCTACCGCCAAGTTAATGAAAGATCAGCGGCGTTGGAGCGAAAACTGGATGCTGGGTATCGCGTTTACCTCTTGGTTATCTTGGGTGTCGGGTACCGCTATCGGCGCAATGTTTGGCAATGGCCCGCTGGAGAATTACCCCGCTATTGAGGCCTCCCTCTCCTTTATGCTACCGGCGTTGTTCTTAAGTTTTCTGCTGGCCTCATTTAAACGCCAATACAGCCTAACTGTTATCGCCTCGCTGAGTGGCGCATTGCTTGGCGCTGTGTTGTTCTCTATTCCGGTGGCGATTTTGGCTGGAATTAGCGCTGGATGCCTGGCCGCCCTGCTGCAACCCACCCCCGCAGTGGTGACTGAACACAGTGAAAATAACGAGCAGGAGCCGACACCATGAATTCGGATGTCCTGGTTATTGGTTTAGTGGTGGGGATGGTAAATTACCTGTTTCGTTATTTACCATTGCGCCTTGGGCCAGCACGTAAACAAACCAGTCTGCAACGGAGCAGAGTGTCACTGCTGTTGGACAGCATTGGGATTGCTTCTATCTGTGCATTATTGGTGGTTTCCAGCACACCAGAAATTATGCATAACCCACAGAAGCTCATCCCTACATTGGTTGGCTTTTTGGTTATCTGCGGCGGCTTTTATAAAACCAACAGTATTATCTTCGCCACATTATTCGGCGCACTCAGCTACGGACTGACATTCAAATTACTTATGATTTTGGGGTGAATGATTGCCTAAATTGTGAGCTAAAACACAATACCCTTACAATTAATGACACTCATTATTCACATATAGTGACTGAATAACACGAATTGCTAAATTTTTCTCGAATTATACCGTTTACATTATTAATCACTATCGTTACTGTACCATTTGAAATTAATGAGGCTCCTTATAATGGAAAGTTCGTTTAGTCCTATAGAACAGATGCTTAATTTTCGTGCCAAACGCCAGAAGGATTTCCCTTATCAGGAGATTTTGCTGACGCGCTTGTGTATGCATATGCACAGTAAATTGCTAGAAAATCGCAACAAAATGCTGAAAGCGCAAGGGATTAACGAAACCTTGTTTATGGCGTTAATTACCCTGGATGCACAAGAAAGTCATAGCATCCAACCGTCTGAACTGAGTGCTGCACTGGGGTCTTCGCGCACTAATGCCACCCGCATTGCTGACGAGTTGGAAAAGAAAGGCTGGATTGAGCGCCGCGAAAGCCACAATGACCGCCGTTGTTTGCATTTGCATCTGACCGAAGCGGGTGTTGAGTTTTTAAATCAACTTCTGCCCCCACAGCATAAGTGCCTGCATTTTCTTTGGTCAACCCTCGACGCCGACGAACAGCAACAGCTTGAAACGCTGACGCGCAAGTTACTGACTCGTTTAGATCAAATGGAAGTACCGGAGCCGTAATTCCAACATATCTACCCAGGTGCATGACTTGATCCAGCTAAACAACTATGCGATCCCCACATAGCTGGAGACTGACGCCTTTGTGCGCCGCATTTTTCCGGCGGGCTGCGCCTCAAGCGATAACATTGCGCCTCAGTCTCAAGTACTGGATAACCAACAAAACGCCAATTAGCACAGCCTAAAGTCAGTTCGTTAGCACTCAGTCATCAGTGGTGGCGGGTTCTGGAAGATCCCCAACTTGATGCGTTGATGCCGCGCGGGTACGAGAGGCTCAAAGCCAGGATTATTGGTGGCGATAAATTGTTAGCAAGCGAATCATAATATCTACAACAGCAACAATCAGCACTTACCGCCAGCAACTATTGATTGCAGGCCAAGATTAATTTGATCCGTTCATTGAGTGGTGGCTATCAGGCACCGGTCAGTGGTGGTTCACAAAATAAAACAATATAAAATGTGGGGAAGACCATGAGTACAAGCGCGGAAGCTCAAATCCCGCAACAACCGCAGAACAACAAAAAGAAGCAACGTAAGCATGTGCTTCTTCTTCTGACGGTTATTTTTATCATCATTGGCGTGGCCTATCTTATTTATTGGTTCTTGGTGCTGCGTCATCACCAAGAGACTGATAATGCCTATATTTCAGGCAATCAGGTACAGATCATGTCGCAAGTTTCTGGCAGCGTGATCAGTGTTAATGTCGAAAATACCGATTTGGTTAAAAGCGGTGATGTGCTGCTGGCCCTTGACCCAACTGATGCTGAACAGGCGTTTGAGCAGGCAAAAACCGCACTGGCTAACAGTGTGCGTCAAACCCACCAACTCATGATTAACAGTAAGCAGTATCAGGCAAATATTGCCCTGAAAAAAACGGAGCTAAGTAAATCACAAAATGACTTAAGCCGTCGTGTGGTACTGGGTTCTGCTAATGCAATTGGTCGTGAAGAAGTGCAACACGCCCGTGATGCTGTCGATGCAGCACAAGCTTCACTGGATGTTGCGATTGCACAATATAATGCCAATCAGGCGCTGGTTTTGAATACCCCACTGGAAAAACAACCGGCGGTTGAGCAGGCTGCGGCCAAGCTGCGTGATGCCTGGCTCTCTGTGCAACGGACCAAAGTTGTCAGCCCGGTAGACGGTTTTGTTTCACGCCGCAGTGTGCAAGTGGGTGCTGAAATTGCCAATGGCGCGCCATTGATGGCAGTTATCCCAGCGAACCAAATGTGGGTTGACGCTAACTTTAAAGAGACACAGTTAGCGAATATGCGCATTGGCCAAAGTGCCACCGTTATCACTGATTTCTATGGTGACAACGTGGTTTATCAGGGGAAAGTGGTTGGCCTGGATATGGGTACGGGTAGCGCCTTCTCATTGTTACCTGCGCAGAATGCCACCGGTAACTGGATTAAAGTGGTTCAGCGCCTACCGGTCCGTATCGAATTGGATAACAAACAACTGGCTGAACATCCGCTGCGTATTGGCCTGTCAACAACGGTTAAAGTGGACACCACCAATACCGACGGCCAAGTGCTGGCACAAAATGTGCGGAAAGAACCGGCATTTGTAACTAACGCGTTGTCACTGGATTTAGCACCGGTTAATCAAATGATCAGCGACATTGTTCATGCGAATGCGGGTTAATGTTGATGCAAATGCAAGTTAAGCGCGCCGGAGGCCTCTGTGGCACAAAAACCGCTTGAGGGTGCCCAACTCGCCTGGATGACGGTCGCGCTATCATTAGCGACTTTCATGCAGGTGTTGGACTCCACCATTGCAAACGTGGCTATTCCTACTATTGCCGGTGATTTAGGTTCATCCAACTCGCAAGGCACTTGGGTGATTACTTCGTTCGGGGTGGCGAATGCCATTTCAATCCCCATCACCGGCTGGCTGGCAAAGCGCATTGGTGAAGTGCGTCTGTTCCTGTGGGCGACGGGGTTATTTGCTCTGGCCTCATGGTTGTGTGGTATTTCCAACAGCCTGGGGATGCTTATCTTCTTCCGGGTGATTCAGGGATTGGTCGCAGGGCCATTGATTCCGCTGTCACAAAGCCTGTTACTCAATAACTATCCGCCAGCGAAGCGAAGTATGGCCCTGGCATTGTGGTCGATGACAATTGTCGTGGCCCCGATATTTGGGCCGATCCTCGGCGGTTATATCAGCGATAACTATCACTGGGGCTGGATCTTCTTTATCAACATCCCTATCGGGCTGGTGGTTATTCTGGTCGCAGGCAGTACCTTAAAAGGGCGCGAGACCAAAACTGAAATCAAACCCATTGATACGGTGGGGCTGGTGCTATTGGTGGTGGGGATCGGTGCCTTACAAATCATGCTCGACCAAGGCAAGGAGCTGGATTGGTTTAACTCGACCGAAATTATCGTCCTGACGGTTATTGCCGTGATTGCCATTACCTTCTTGATAGTTTGGGAGCTAACTGACGACCATCCAGTGATTGATCTCTCGTTATTTAAATCGAGAAACTTTACCATTGGTTGCTTGTGTATCAGCCTGGCCTATATGTTGTACTTTGGCGCGATTGTCTTGCTGCCACAGCTACTACAGGAGGTATATGGCTACACCGCCACCTGGGCCGGTTTGGCATCTGCGCCGGTAGGCATATTGCCAGTGCTGCTATCGCCTATTATTGGCCGCTTCTCCCATCGAATTGATATGCGGCAGTTAGTCACATTCAGCTTCATTATGTATGCGGTATGTTTCTACTGGCGGGCTTACACATTCGAACCGGGCATGGATTTTGGGGCGTCGGCGTGGCCGCAGTTTGTGCAAGGTTTTGCGATTGCCTGCTTCTTTATGCCACTGACCGCGATTACGTTATCCGGTTTACCACCGGAGCGAATAGCCGCAGCATCCAGTTTGTCTAACTTCCTGCGAACACTGGCAGGGTCGATTGGTACGTCCATCACCACCACGCTGTGGACGCAAAGAGAATCGATGCATCATTCGCAACTGACTGAGTTTGTTAACCCGTACAATCCGAATGCGACACTGATGTATCAGGAGTTGGAAAAACTGGGGATGAACAAGCAACAAGCCTCGGCTTATCTGGCACGGGAGATTACCAATCAGGGGCTGATTATCTCAGCAAATGAGATCTTCTGGCTTTCGGCGGGGGTGTTCCTGGTACTGCTGGCATTGGTGTGGTTTGCTAAGCCACCCTTTACCTCCGGTGGCGGCGGTGGCGCGCACTAACGGCTAACACCGAGCAACAAAAAGGGCGCTGACTTATCATCAGCGCCCTTTTTACTTTATAGCTCAGTCATATAGACCCAACGTCATTGGCGTTGCAGGTAGGCAGCAAGCAACGCTGCTCACCCTGCAGTTTCAACGATACAGGGTATTATTGGGCGCTATTCTGACGCCACCATTCTGCTAGCAGAATACCGGTTGCCACTGATACGTTCAGGCTTTCTACCCGGCCAGTACCGCCGATAGACACACTCATATCGCCCTGCTGCCAAGCGCTATCGGTCAGGCCGTCACTCTCTTGCCCTAATACCAGCACCATTTTGGCAGGCAGTTCAGCTTTTGACAGACTGACACCTTTATGGCTCGATGTGGTCACAATGGTGTAACCGGCTTTACGGAAGGTATCCAACACTGAGAGGAAATCGTCTGCATTGATAGCCTTGATATGTTCCGCACCACCTTCAGCCGTACGCACCGCCGCACCCGACTCCAGCATCGCCGGATCTTGCAACAATACGCCGTTAATACCGAAATGCGCGCAGGTCCGCATAATGCCGCCGAGGTTATGTGGGTTACCCACATCTTCCAGCGCCAGTACACAATCTTTAGCCTGAGTCTGCTGTTGCAGATAGGTTTCTGCATCCAGTCCCTGGCGTTTCTTGATAAGGAAGCACACGCCACCATGGTGTTCAGTGCCAGAAGCCTTCGCCAGCTCTTCTTCCTCAACCACATGATAAGCCTTGCGGTTAGCCGCCATCCATTTCAGCGCTTCGCGAAAACGTGGGGTAACAGATTGCACAAACCAGGCACGGACGATAGCGTCCGGGCGGCTTTCAAATAACGCCTTACAAGCGTTCTCGCCATAAACACGCGTTTCTTCAGCCCGCTGACGGCGCAATTGTGCCGGATCTACATGACTTTTACCGCTGATACCACCATGATCAAACTCTGGCTCTTCTGATGGCGCACGAGATACTGTTTTCCACGGTGAATCGTAAGGTCCATTGCCTTCAGAACGTGCCGGGCGGCTAGGACTCACGCGTTCATTACGGCCGGAATCGTTACGACGTGAATCATTACTACGCGGTGAGCTGCCCCGACCTGCATTATCACCTGGACGACCTTTGCTTGCCGGACGCTGGTTTTTACTACGGTTATTGTTGTTACGGTCGTCGCTGCTGCTTTCGTCACTGCGGACGTACATCACTTTGACTTTGCCGTTTTTGCCACTAAATGAATCGTTCATTGTCTTCTCCACCAACGCGCAGGGCGCGAAGATTACCTGATGTCCGCCCGGTTAGCCATAACCAAGCGCTAAAAGCTAGCAACTATCGTATTCATCGAATAAACCTTTTTGGCACTTATCTCATTTATCTCCATAATAGATAACAACAAGGAAACAAGTCAGCGATGTTTTCTCTTCTATCTATTGAGACACTAAATAAAGGCTAATCTATGAATACGGTATGTGCAGCTTGTATGGCGACTAACCGCCTACCGGAAGAACGTATTGATGACGGCGCTAAATGTGGGCGCTGCGGCCACTCTTTATTTGATGGCGAGGTGATTAACGCCACCACTGAAACGCTGGATAAATTGCTGCAAGATGACTTGCCGGTGGTCATCGACTTCTGGGCTCCGTGGTGCGGCCCTTGCCGCAGCTTCGCGCCTATCTTTGAAGACGTGGCCGCAGAACGTGCCGGAAAAGTCCGCTTCGTCAAAGTTAACACCGAAGCCGAACCTGAACTCAGTACCCGTTTCCGTATCCGCAGCATTCCAACTATTATGCTGTATCGCAACGGTAAAATGATCGACATGCTCAGCGGCGCATTGCCAAAAGCACCTTTTGATCATTGGTTAGATGAGCAATTATCAGTAGCGTCAGCCGCCCGATAAGCTAGTTTAACCCATTTATCGCGTTTCGGCGCAACGTAGTCACCCGGTGAAATTGATGCCCTGACAGTTTTTTGTCGGGGCATTGTTTTTTTGTTTTATGGTATGACTAAGCACAAGGGTTGATTAGAATAGCGCTATTTCATCAGGAGTCCGTCGTGACTGAAATATTCATCACCGACCATGCGTTAAGTTTAGATACGGTCCTCACGACGGAAAATGCCGTACTGCGTTTACGCCAGCAGCGTTTAGCGGCATCCACGCGCGCCTATCGTGCCCGTGGTTGTCGGGCAATACGTTGTCAGGGCTGCCTGTTGGCAGAGCGTTTTTGTTTGTGCGATACCATAAAACCGCAGCCAGCCGCCAGCCGCTTTTGCCTGATTATGTTTGATACCGAACCTCTAAAACCCAGCAATACCGGTCGCTTAATCGCTGATATTCTACCCGATACCCAGGCCTTTCTCTGGGCACGCACTGAGGTTGCCCCTGAGTTGCTCGCAGCCATTAGCGACCCGACGCGCCAGCCATATGTCGTATTCCCAGAAAAATACGCTGAACCGCCACGGCAGATACTCAATCACTTGCCCATCAGCGATAAGCCTCCGCTATTTATACTGCTGGACGGCACCTGGAACGAAGCCAAAAAGATGTTCCGCAAAAGTCCCTATCTGGCTGACCTGCCGATGCTGTCACTCAATGTCACTAATAGCTCGGATTATCTGTTACGTGAAGCCCCGCGCCCAGAGCAACACTGCACGGTCGAAGTCGCCGCCGCCCTGCTACAACAAGCAGGTGATATCCGGGCCGCAGACCAATTAACGGCCCATTTCCACTATTTCCGCCAGCAATATTTAGCGGGAAAACCTCACCACCCAGTGGGGCGAGTCACAGCAACTGTCGAAGAAAGCACATAAAATCAGATAAGCTGTCTTTAATTTATACCCAATAGATTTCAGGGGCAGGAAGGCAGCGAATCGTTCTGGAACCAGTTTGAACAGTATTGATGCGAGCCCGCAGGCTGAGTAAGCGCAGCCAACACACCTGTAATGTCAAAGATGACGGGGATAAACGATGAGCCAACGTGGATTAGAAGCATTACTACGCCCGAAGTCTATTGCGGTTATCGGCGCTTCTGAAAAGCCGGAGCGCGCCGGTTTTCTGATGATGCGTAATTTGCTGGATGGTGGCTTCAATGGCCCTATTCTACCGGTGACCCCAACCCATAAAGCAGTATGTGGCGTGTTGGCTTACGCAAATATCGCTAACCTGCCGATCACGCCCGATCTGGCGATTCTGTGTACTCATGACAGCCGCAATCTGGCACTGTTGGAAGATCTCGGTATCCGTGGCTGCAAAGCGGTCATCATTTTGTCTGCCGCAACTGAACAGTTCCCAGAGCTGAAAGCCTGCGCGCAACGCCATCATATGCGCCTACTTGGCCCCAACAGTCTGGGTTTGCTGGCCCCATGGCAAGGGTTAAATGCCAGTTTCTCACCCGTTCCCATCAAGAAAGGGCGCCTGGCATTTATCTCTCAATCTGCCGCGGTAGCCAACACCATTCTCGATTGGGCGCAGCAGCGGGAAGTTGGTTTCTCGTATTTTATTGCGCTAGGTGACAGTCTGGATATTGATGTCGATGACTTACTCGATTTCCTGGCCAGAGATGGCAAAACCAGTGCCATTATGCTGTATATCGAACACATCAGTGATGCGCGCCGGTTTTTATCCGCCTCACGTAGTGCTTCGCGCAATAAACCGATTCTGGTGGTCAAAAGTGGCCGCACACAACGTGCTCAACAGTTGCTCAATGGTCAGCAAGGGCTGGACGCGGCTTATGATGCCGCGATTCAGCGGGCTGGCTTGCTGCGGGTGCAGGATACTCACGAGCTATTCTCCGCCGTTGAAACACTCAGCCATATGCACCCGCTACGGGGTGAGCGGTTATTGATTGTCAGCAATGGTTCCGCCCCGGCGGCCATGGCGTTGGATGAGTTGATCAGCCGTAATGGCAAGTTGGCGACCCTGTCTGATACCACCCAATCCGCGTTGAGTGCCGTACTGCCCTCTTTTGTCTCCTTACGTAACCCCATAGACTTGCGCGATGATGCCAGCGCTGAGCGCTATCTGGCGGCGCTTAAACCGCTACTGGACAGTACCGACTACGATGCACTATTGCTGATTCATTCTCCGAGCGCTGCTGCGCCAGGAAGCAAAACGGCGGAATTACTGATTTCAGCTATCCGCCAGCACCCACGCGGCAAGCGCCTTACCCTGCTCACTAACTGGTGCGGTGAATATTCATCGCAAGATGCACGCCGACTGTTCACCGAAGCCGGGATCCCAACCTATCGTACCCCGGAGGGGGCGATTACTGCCTTTATGCATATGGTGGAATATCGCCGTAACCAGAAGCAATTGAAAGAAACACCTGCGCTGCCTGTCGGCCTCACCGCCAACACCGCCCATGTGCATCAGTTGATCCGCCAGGCGCTGGCAGAAGGTGCTACCCAGCTTGATACCCATGAAGTACAGCCGATACTTGAAGCTTATGGTCTCAGGACCCTGCCAACCTGGATTGCCAGTGATAGCGTAGAAGCGGTACATATCGCAGAGCGATTAGGTTATCCAGTGGCCATTAAACTGCGCTCGCCGGATATCCCGCACAAGTCAGAAGTTCAGGGCGTAATGCTGTATCTTCGCACCGCAATTGAAGTGCAGCGGGCTGCTGATGATATTCTTGACCGGGTAAAACGCACCTATCCGCAAGCCCGTATCCACGGTTTGCTAGTGCAAAGTATGGCGAATCGTGCGGGCGCCCAAGAGTTGCGAATTGCGGTAGAGCAGGATGCGATTTTTGGTCCGTTGATCATGTTGGGTGAAGGTGGCATCGAGTGGCATCATGAAACTCAGGCCGCAGTGGCACTGCCGCCGCTCAATATGGCGCTGGCCCGCTACCTCATTATACAAGCAGTCAAAGGCGGCAAAATTCGCAGCCGTGGATCATTACAACCCTTGGATATCCCTGGGCTGAGCCGTTTACTGGTACAAGTCTCCAATCTTATTCTCGATTGCCCCGAAATCAGCCGGTTAGATATTCACCCGGTACTTGCTTCAGGCAGTGAATTCACGCTGTTGGATGTTTCGATGCAACTGGCACCTGTCAGTGGCGATCCGCAGGCACGGTTGGCGATTCGCCCCTATCCACACGAGTTGGAACAGACGGTAGAGCTTAAAGATGGCTCTCAGTGCCTGTTCCGCCCAATCTTGCCTGAAGATGAACCACTACTAAAATTGTTTATTGACCAAGTCACTAAAGAAGATCTCTACTATCGCTACTTCAGTGAAATAAATGAATTCAGCCACGATGATTTGGCGAATATGACACAGATTGACTATGATCGAGAAATGGCCTTTGTCGCGGTGCGCCAAAAAAATGATGGTCCTGAAATTATTGGAGTCACTCGCGCGTTGTCTGACCCTGACAATATTGACGCCGAGTTTGCCGTGTTGGTGCGCTCAGATCTTAAAGGGCTGGGATTGGGGAGTGAACTGTTAGAAAAGATGATTCAGTATACTCGCAGCCATGGGTTAACGCGGTTAACAGCGGTCACCATGCCCAACAACCGTGGCATGATCGGTTTAGCTAAAAAACTCGGTTTTAGTATTGATGTACAGATGGAAGATGGGATCGTTAATCTGGAGCTGACACTTTGATTTCAGTTACATGAATCACCGTGATATATACCACAACCCCAAACGATTCGGTCTTTGGCAGGCAAAACTTGCGCACAATCCGCGAAAGTAGTGGTATTATCGCCCAACTCAATGGATTAGTGTTTTTTAGGATATGGCGGTTCTGCCATCAAATAACAAGAGAAGAAGCGCACTGTGATGTTGTCAAAATTCAAACGTAGTAAACATCAACAACACCTTGCACAACTGCCCAAACTCCCCCAGTCAGTTGATGATGTCCAAACGCTTTATTGCCCCAAGGTTTTCCGCTCTACTCTGTTGGATCTAATAGGCCTGGCGACCAAGCGTATTTATCTGGTGGCGCTTTACTTAGAGCAGGATGATGCAGGCCGGGACGTAATGAATGCCCTCTATCAGGCTAAGCTTCAGCGCCCAGAACTGGAGATTTGCGTGCTGGTAGACTGGCACCGCGCACAACGTGGGCGTATCGGAGCCGCTGCGGTCAATACCAATGCTGATTGGTATTGTGAAATGGCAGCCAGTCATCCGAATGTTTGTGTTCCGATTTACGGTGTTCCAGTCAATACGCGCGAAGCACTCGGCGTGTTGCATCTGAAAGGTTTTATCATTGATGATACGGTGATTTACAGTGGTGCCAGTATCAATGATGTCTACCTCTATCAAAACGATAAGTATCGTTATGACCGCTACCAATTAATCACGAATCCATCATTGACCGAAATTATGGTCGATTACGTGAAACAACGGGTGCTAAGTGCAGGCGCAGTGCAACGCCTTGATCGTTCTGACCGGCCAACCAATCCTGAGATTAAAAATGAGACCCGGCAATTTCGTTCATCACTGCGTGACATCGGCTATCAATTCCCAGCACAAGCGAGTAATGATGAATTAGCCGTCACCCCGTTGGTTGGGTTAGGCAAAAAGAGTCAGCTTAATAAAACGATTCATCATTTAATGGCTTCTGCTGACGAACGTCTCACTATTTGTACACCTTACTTTAACCTGCCGGCACTGTTAGTCCGCAATATCATTTATCTATTGCGTGAAGGTAAACAGGTCGAAATTATTGTTGGTGACAAAACAGCAAATGACTTTTATATTCCAGAAGATCAACCATTTAAGATTATTGGTGCGTTACCTTACTTATACGAAATCAACCTGCGCCGCTTTCTGAGCCGCTTACAGCGCTTTGTCGATAGCGGGCAATTAATTGTGCGCCTGTGGAAAGATGGCGATAACACCTACCATCTGAAAGGAATGTGGGTAGATAATAATTGGCAATTGATTACTGGCAATAATCTGAATCCGCGCGCCTGGCGCTTGGATCTGGAAAATGCCATTTTGATCCACGACCCTAAGCATGAGATGCACGAGCAGCGCGCTAAAGAGCTTGAATGTATCCGTACTCATACTAAAGTTGTCTCACATTACCTTGAGCTTGAAAATATTCAGCAATATCCAGTCAAGGTTCGCAAACTGATCCGTCGTTTGCGTAGGATCCGTATCGATCGGTTGATTAGCCGCATTCTTTAAATATGAAAGCCCGGTTATCTGCCGGGTTTTTTGTATCTCGCCAGAGGAGAGACGGCATGTGGTGCCCACCTTATCTTCGCCTGTTACTTATCGCTCCACTGTTTTTTCTCAGTTCTGCATGTACCCACATGGCTAATGATAGCTGGACCGGGAAAGATAAGGCACAACATTTTCTTGCTTCCGCCGCCTTAGCCGCCGCTGGCACTGCCTATGGTGAACATCAGAACTGGTCCGATGCCAAGAGCCGTAATTTTGGCCTGTTGTTTTCTATCGGGATCGGGGCAGGTAAGGAGTTATATGATAGTCGTCAAGGTGGGAGTGGCTGGAGCTGGAAGGATTTTGCCTGGGACGTCGCTGGGGCGATAACAGGTTACAGTCTTTATCAAACAGTTAACTGATACCGTTGCAGCGATAAGCATGTTATTTCCTGCCTTACGGTAAACAACTACTGCGGCTCAAACCTTACTTGCCATGTTCAAATCCCCCACGGCTACACCCATAAACAAAAAATTCCCATCAGGGCAGTCTTTTCCATTCTATTTGTCACGTTAACTGTTGAGCTTTACCCTCTGGCCTCTGCCACATTAATCTTCTGATCTGAGCATGGTTTTCTGATTTGAAATTATAAAGTGTCAATATTTGCAGATATCTCCATATTCTGCCTATAGCAAAAACCCCACGCTTTTGGCATAGGTTTTTGCTTGATTTGATGCCTGGCAGTGTGCGAATAGCCGTTGCAAGCAACGTTAAAAATCATTCCTGACAATGTTTTCCTACCATATTCGTCTCATCTTAAGGATGAGTCTCCCCCCTAAAGGGGCCAGCGCAGGCGCTGTTCAAACTGCATTCGCAGTAGTATTCGTCTCATCTTGAGGATGAGTCTCACCCCTAAAGGGGCCAGCGCAGGCGCTGTTCAAACTGCATTCGCAGTTTGTCTGCATATCATCTTCGAGTTAAACCTACTCTCGAGACAAACAAAAAAGGCCACCCGTTAGGGTAGCCTCTTTTGCTTATTTGATGCCTGGCAGTGTCCTACTCTCGCATGGGGAGACCCCACACTACCATCGGCGCTACGGCGTTTCACTTCTGAGTTCGGCATGGGATCAGGTGGGACCACCGCGCTAAGGCCGCCAGGCAAATTCTGTCTAAACTAACCCGCTATATGTCTCCATACAGCCAGCCAGCCCAATCTCGGAACGTCGCTGAAAATATCATTCTCTCTCAAACACAAAACACCTTTGGTGTTGTAAGGTTAAGCCTCACGGATCATTAGTACTGGTTAGCTCAATACATCGCTGCACTTACACACCCAGCCTATCAACGTCATAGTCTTTAACGTTCCTTCAGGGGGCTTAAAGCCCCAGGGAAGACTCATCTCGAGGCAAGTTTCCCGCTTAGATGCTTTCAGCGGTTATCTCTTCCGAATTTAGCTACCGGGCAATGCCATTGGCATGACAACCCGAACACCAGTGATTCGTCCACTCCGGTCCTCTCGTACTAGGAGCAGCCCCTCTCAATCTTCCAACGCCCACGGCAGATAGGGACCGAACTGTCTCACGACGTTCTAAACCCAGCTCGCGTACCACTTTAAATGGCGAACAGCCATACCCTTGGGACCTACTTCAGCCCCAGGATGTGATGAGCCGACATCGAGGTGCCAAACACCGCCGTCGATATGAACTCTTGGGCGGTATCAGCCTGTTATCCCCGGAGTACCTTTTATCCGTTGAGCGATGGCCCTTCCATTCAGAACCACCGGATCACTAAGACCTACTTTCGTACCTGCTCGAGCCGTCACTCTCGCAGTCAAGCTAGCTTATGCCTTTGCACTAACCTCACGATGTCCGACCGTGATTAGCTAACCTTCGTGCTCCTCCGTTACTCTTTGGGAGGAGACCGCCCCAGTCAAACTACCCACCAGACACTGTCCTCACCCCGGATTACGGGGCCGAGTTAGAACATCAAACATTAAAGGGTGGTATTTCAAGGTTGGCTCCATGCAGACTGGCGTCCACACTTCGATGCCTCCCACCTATCCTACACATCAAGGCTCAATGTTCAGTGTCAAGCTATAGTAAAGGTTCACGGGGTCTTTCCGTCTTGCCGCGGGTACACTGCATCTTCACAGCGAGTTCAATTTCACTGAGTCTCGGGTGGAGACAGCCTGGCCATCATTACGCCATTCGTGCAGGTCGGAACTTACCCGACAAGGAATTTCGCTACCTTAGGACCGTTATAGTTACGGCCGCCGTTTACTGGGGCTTCGATCAAGAGCTTCGCCTTGCGGCTGACCCCATCAATTAACCTTCCAGCACCGGGCAGGCGTCACACCGTATACGTCCACTTTCGTGTTTGCACAGTGCTGTGTTTTTATTAAACAGTTGCAGCCAGCTGGTATCTGCGACTGGCTTCGGCGCCGAGAGCAAGTCTCTTTACCTAATGCCAGCGTGCCTTCTCCCGAAGTTACGGCACCATTTTGCCTAGTTCCTTCACCCGAGTTCTCTCAAGCGCCTGAGTATTCTCTACCTGACCACCTGTGTCGGTTTGGGGTACGATTTAATGTTACCTGATGCTTAGAGGCTTTTCCTGGAAGCTTGGCATCAACTACTTCACCACCGTAGTGGCTCGTCATCACACCTCAGCGTTAATAAGCAACCGGATTTACCAAGTCACTCCGCCTACATGCTTAAACCGGGACAACCGTCGCCCGGCTAGCCTAGCCTTCTCCGTCCCCCCTTCGCAGTAACACCAAGTACAGGAATATTAACCTGTTTCCCATCGACTACGCTTTTCAGCCTCGCCTTAGGGGTCGACTCACCCTGCCCCGATTAACGTTGGACAGGAACCCTTGGTCTTCCGGCGTGCGGGCTTTTCACCCGCATTATCGTTACTTATGTCAGCATTCGCACTTCTGATACCTCCAGCAACCCTCACAGGTCACCTTCAACGGCTTACAGAACGCTCCCCTACCCAACAACACCTAAGTGTCGCTGCCGCAGCTTCGGTGCATGGTTTAGCCCCGTTACATCTTCCGCGCAGGCCGACTCGACCAGTGAGCTATTACGCTTTCTTTAAATGATGGCTGCTTCTAAGCCAACATCCTGGCTGTCTATGCCTTCCCACATCGTTTCCCACTTAACCATGACTTTGGGACCTTAGCTGGCGGTCTGGGTTGTTTCCCTCTTCACGACGGACGTTAGCACCCGCCGTGTGTCTCCCGTGATAACATTCTTCGGTATTCGGAGTTTGCATCGGTTTGGTAAGCCGGGGTGGCCCCCTAGCCGAAACAGTGCTCTACCCCCGAAGATGAGTTCACGAGGCGCTACCTAAATAGCTTTCGGGGAGAACCAGCTATCTCCCGGTTTGATTGGCCTTTCACCCCCAGCCACAAGTCATCCGCTAATTTTTCAACATTAGTCGGTTCGGTCCTCCAGTTAGTGTTACCCAACCTTCAACCTGCCCATGGCTAGATCACCGGGTTTCGGGTCTATACCTTGCAACTAGACGCCCAGTTAAGACTCGGTTTCCCTACGGCTCCCCTATTCGGTTAACCTTGCTACAAAATATAAGTCGCTGACCCATTATACAAAAGGTACGCAGTCACACCACGAAGGTGCTCCCACTGCTTGTACGTACACGGTTTCAGGTTCTATTTCACTCCCCTCGCCGGGGTTCTTTTCGCCTTTCCCTCACGGTACTGGTTCACTATCGGTCAGTCAGGAGTATTTAGCCTTGGAGGATGGTCCCCCCATATTCAGACAGGATGTCACGTGTCCCGCCCTACTCATCGAGTTCACAGCAAGTGTGCTTTTGTGTACGGGACTATCACCCTGTACCGTGCGACTTTCCAGACGCTTCCACTAGCACACAAACTGATTCAGACTCTGGGCTCTTCCCCGTTCGCTCGCCGCTACTGGGGGAATCTCGGTTGATTTCTTTTCCTCGGGGTACTTAGATGTTTCAGTTCCCCCGGTTCGCCTTGCATGGCTATGTATTCACCATGCAATAGTGCAACGAATTGCACTGGGTTTCCCCATTCGGGTATCGTCGGTTGTAACGCTTCATATCAGCTTACCGACGCTTTTCGCAGATTAGCACGCCCTTCATCGCCTCTGACTGCCTAGGCATCCACCGTGTACGCTTAGTCGCTTAACCTCACAACCCGAAGGTGTTTCTTGCCTAAAGTGGTTGCGCGTTCACAAATGCTGCGTTGTTCCGTGCGCGCAATCCTCATGAACGTTGAGTTCACTCCGGTTGCTGTGCGCGGTACGCCTTGCCTTTGCGCCGCTCACTCACTTTTGACAGTAAAGACCTGTCGCATTGCGATTATTTGAGAGACTCTAATACAGGTTAATCCTTATCTCAGTCATTCTACGGAGAGATAAGTTTCGGCTGTATTGTTTCAATTTTCAGCTTGTTCCAGATTGTTAAAGAGCAATATTTCACAACACACTGTGCCTTGCGACCGCAGTACGTTTTGAAATAGTTTTTTTATATGGTGGAGCTAAGCGGGATCGAACCGCTGACCTCCTGCGTGCAAGGCAGGCGCTCTCCCAGCTGAGCTATAGCCCCATATAAAAAGCAAAATACCTTATCGGCATAACTCATTCTCAGACAAGGCGCAGTCACGCGACGTTTATGGGGATAAACGAATGTGTCTGTAACTCAGTATGAGGATGAGTTGGTGGGTCTGAGTGGACTTGAACCACCGACCTCACCCTTATCAGGGGTGCGCTCTAACCACCTGAGCTACAGACCCAACAAGGTACTAAAGCCCGACTAATCTCTCAGCCCGGCCTTATTTGCTCGTTACTTTCTATCAGACAATCTGTGTGGACACTGCGCAATGCGTATCGTTAGGTAAGGAGGTGATCCAACCGCAGGTTCCCCTACGGTTACCTTGTTACGACTTCACCCCAGTCATGAATCACAAAGTGGTAAGCGCCCTCCCGAAGGTTAAGCTACCTACTTCTTTTGCAACCCACTCCCATGGTGTGACGGGCGGTGTGTACAAGGCCCGGGAACGTATTCACCGTAGCATTCTGATCTACGATTACTAGCGATTCCGACTTCATGGAGTCGAGTTGCAGACTCCAATCCGGACTACGACAGACTTTATGTGGTCCGCTTGCTCTCGCGAGTTCGCTTCACTTTGTATCTGCCATTGTAGCACGTGTGTAGCCCTACTCGTAAGGGCCATGATGACTTGACGTCATCCCCACCTTCCTCCGGTTTGTCACCGGCAGTCTCCCTTGAGTTCCCACCATTACGTGCTGGCAACAAAGGATAAGGGTTGCGCTCGTTGCGGGACTTAACCCAACATTTCACAACACGAGCTGACGACAGCCATGCAGCACCTGTCTCACGGTTCCCGAAGGCACTAAAGCATCTCTGCTAAATTCCGTGGATGTCAAGAGTAGGTAAGGTTCTTCGCGTTGCATCGAATTAAACCACATGCTCCACCGCTTGTGCGGGCCCCCGTCAATTCATTTGAGTTTTAACCTTGCGGCCGTACTCCCCAGGCGGTCGACTTAACGCGTTAGCTCCGGAAGCCACGCCTCAAGGGCACAACCTCCAAGTCGACATCGTTTACAGCGTGGACTACCAGGGTATCTAATCCTGTTTGCTCCCCACGCTTTCGCACCTGAGCGTCAGTCTTTGTCCAGGGGGCCGCCTTCGCCACCGGTATTCCTCCAGATCTCTACGCATTTCACCGCTACACCTGGAATTCTACCCCCCTCTACAAGACTCTAGCTTGCCAGTTTCAAATGCAGTTCCCACGTTAAGCGCGGGGATTTCACATCTGACTTAACAAACCGCCTGCGTGCGCTTTACGCCCAGTAATTCCGATTAACGCTTGCACCCTCCGTATTACCGCGGCTGCTGGCACGGAGTTAGCCGGTGCTTCTTCTGCGAGTAACGTCAATCAATCGTGCTATTAACACGACTGCCTTCCTCCTCGCTGAAAGTGCTTTACAACCCGAAGGCCTTCTTCACACACGCGGCATGGCTGCATCAGGCTTGCGCCCATTGTGCAATATTCCCCACTGCTGCCTCCCGTAGGAGTCTGGACCGTGTCTCAGTTCCAGTGTGGCTGGTCATCCTCTCAGACCAGCTAGGGATCGTCGCCTAGGTGAGCCATTACCCCACCTACTAGCTAATCCCATCTGGGCACATCCGATGGCGTGAGGCCCGAAGGTCCCCCACTTTGCTCTTACGAGGTCATGCGGTATTAGCTACCGTTTCCAGTAGTTATCCCCCTCCATCAGGCAGTTTCCCAGACATTACTCACCCGTCCGCCGCTCGCCGGCAAAGTAGTAAACTACTTCCCGCTGCCGCTCGACTTGCATGTGTTAGGCCTGCCGCCAGCGTTCAATCTGAGCCATGATCAAACTCTTCAATTTAAGATTTGTTTGATTTGCTGCTAATAAAAGCAGCGATGCTCAAAGATTACTTTCTGCAAATAAGCATTCGAACCGAAGTTCAAATGTGTACTGCTTTGGTCACTCTTCAAGACTTTGATATTTCTTCTGCCTGCCGAAACAGGCTTCGATATCGTCTTGCGAGTGCCCACACAGATTGTCTGATAAATTGTTAAAGAGCGTTCGTTACCCGTTTGCCTTTCGGCGAATCTTACGGTAACGCGGGAGGCAGATAATACGCTTTCCCGCTGAAGAGTCAAGAGTTTCTTTCGTTTCTTTCGAAGTCAAAGTCATTCTTTTCGCTTCCTGACCCGGCGAAGTGTGTTTCGTTGTTCCCGGTCAGTGGAGGCGCATTATAGGGAGTTCCTGACAGCCTGCAACCCCTAATTTGAAAAAACTTTTCAACCGCTCATTAATACGGCAAAAAATGCAGATGTGGCGAAAAAGGAAACAAAAAGGGGGCGATTTCTCGCCCCCTCGAGGATTAACAATTACTGTTTGGCAATGATATGCCCGTTTTCCACGTCCAAAATAACGGGTACCCCCGGAATTAATTTGCCGGAAAGTATCTGCTGCGCCAGCGGGTTCTCGATTTCCTGCTGAATTGCGCGTTTTAATGGCCGTGCACCATAAACCGGGTCAAAACCAGTTTCCCCCAGGAACTCCAACGCAGGTTGAGTAATAGTGACTTGATAGCCACGCTCTTCCAGACGTTTATACAGCCGCTCCAGTTGAATACTGGCAATTGAGGCCAGATGCGCTCGACCAAGCGGATGGAAGACAACCACCTCATCTATACGGTTAATGAATTCAGGACGGAAGTGATGGCTAACAACCTCCATCACCATATTCTTCATTTCGGTATAACTTCTTTCACCGAAACGTTCCTGGATCAAATCTGAACCGAGGTTAGAGGTCATGATGACAACCGTATTACGGAAATCAACCGTTCTCCCCTGCCCGTCAGTCAAGCGGCCGTCATCTAATACCTGCAAGAGGATGTTGAACACATCAGGATGTGCTTTTTCCACTTCATCCAACAAGATTACAGAATATGGACGACGGCGCACCGCTTCCGTCAGATAACCACCTTCCTCATAGCCAACGTAACCCGGAGGTGCACCAACCAGCCGAGATACGGAGTGTTTCTCCATAAACTCTGACATATCAATACGCACCATGGCATCGTCGCTGTCGAACAAGAACGTGGCCAATGCTTTACATAGCTCAGTTTTACCTACACCCGTTGGGCCTAAGAATAAGAAGGAACCAATTGGCCGGTTCGGGTCTGATAACCCCGCACGACTACGGCGGATAGCATTGGATACTGCTTCGACGGCTTCATCCTGGCCAATAACACGTTTATGCAGGTCCTGTTCCATGCGCAGCAACTTATCGCGCTCACTTTCCAGCATGCGTGATACCGGAATACCCGTCCAACGCGCCAGGACATCGGCAATCTCAACCTCAGTGACACGATTGCGCAGCAACTTCATGGTTTTCCCTTCAAGCGCATTGGCTGCCGCGAGCTGTTTTTCCAGCTCAGGGATTTTACCGTACTGAAGTTCTGACATCCGAGCCAAGTCACCCACACGCCGAGCCTGCTCTAAGGTGATTTTGGCTTGTTCCAACTCAGTTTTAATATTCTGAGTCCCGGTTAGTGAGGCTTTTTCAGCTTTCCACTCTTCTTCCAACTCAGAGTACTCACGCTCTTTCTGCTCTAATTCGGTATTGAGCATTTCCAGCCGTTTTTTACTGGCGTCATCAGACTCTTTATTCAACGCTTGTTGTTCCAGTTTCAATTGAATAATTCGGCGCTCTAGCCGATCCAATGATTCTGGTTTTGAATCCATTTGCATACGGATACTGGAACCGGCCTCATCAATAAGGTCGATGGCTTTATCCGGTAGCTGGCGATCCGAAATATAGCGGTGCGACAGTGTTGCCGCTGCAACAATTGCCGGGTCGGTGATCTGCACATGATGATGCAGTTCATATCGCTCTTTCAGCCCGCGCAAAATGGCAATGGTGTCTTCTACTGTCGGTTCCGCAACATAGACTTTCTGGAAACGCCGCTCCAGCGCCGCATCCTTCTCTATATACTGGCGATACTCGTCAAGAGTGGTCGCACCGACACAATGCAGTTCACCGCGCGCTAACGCAGGTTTCAGCATGTTACCGGCGTCCATCGCCCCATCACCTTTCCCTGCGCCGACCATGGTATGCAATTCATCAATGAACAAGATCACACTACCTTCTTGTTTTGATAAATCGTTCAACACGCCTTTTAGACGCTCTTCAAATTCACCACGATACTTAGCACCGGCAATCAGTGAGCCCATATCTAATGACAGCACACGTTTATGTTTCAGGCCTTCAGGTACTTCGCCGTTCACAATACGTTGCGCCAACCCCTCTACGATGGCGGTTTTACCGACACCGGGTTCACCAATTAATACTGGGTTATTTTTGGTACGGCGTTGTAACACCTGAATAGTACGGCGGATTTCTTCATCACGGCCAATCACCGGATCAAGTTTTCCCTGCTCCGCACGCTCAGTCAGGTCGATAGTGAATTTTTTCAACGCCTGACGCTGATCTTCAGCGCCCGGATCATCGACTTTGTCACCACCACGCATATTTTCAATTGCCTTATCTATTTTGTCGGTTGTTGCACCGGCTGCCTTTAACATATCAGTCAAGGTGCCGCGGTCTTCAAGCACTGCCAGTACGAACAGTTCTGAAGAAATAAACTTATCCGCACGCTTTTGCGCTAATTTGTCACAAAGATTCAATATACGTACCAGCTCGTTTGATGGTTGAACATCACCGCCAGTACCTTCAACTTGTGGAAGACGACCTAAAGCCTGCTCAATGTCGCTGCGCAAACTGGCAACATTAATACCCGCCGAGGTCAACAATGGGCGAACCGTCCCCCCATCCTGATTGAGCAGTGCGCTCATCAAATGTAACGGTTCAATAAACTGGTTGTCGCGCCCAAGCGCTAAAGACTGGGCATCGGCGAGGGCAAGCTGGAATTTGCTAGTAAGACGATCCAGACGCATAACACCTCCGATATTGGTCAAAATTGCTACTGGAGATTAGATGAGGTCATCCCTCAAATTTTCAAGGTTATTTCGACACTATATTTAAAGTAATTCGTTATGCGTCAGCGGATCGTCCTAATTTAGTAGGTTATATCAGCCAGACTAAACTTGCCATACGTCCGGTGATTCCATCGCGCCGATATGAGAAAAATTGTTGTTTTTCACTCACAGTACAGCGATCACCACCATAAATGGCATGAATACCCGCAGCCTGTAGCCGCAAGTGAGCCAATAAATAGATATCTGCGAGATACTTGGTGCCTGAGGGAACAAAAGCTGAGGCGGATATTGGGTCGATGTTGATAAAAGCCTGCTTTACCTCTTCACCCACTTCAAACTGCTGTGGACCAATGGCTGGGCCTAACCAGGCAATAATAGAAGCAGGGGCCGCGTTAAACTGTGCCAGCGTCTGTTCAAGGACGCCAGCACATAAACCACGCCAACCGGCATGTGCGGCAGCAACTTCATCGCCCGCTAATGAACAAAACAGCACCGGTAGGCAATCTGCGGTCATTACAGCACAAACTTGCCCGGCAACCCGGCTGTAAACCGCATCAGCCTGTACATCAGCTACCGCCTTGCCATCCAGATGCAGGACACGAGTGCCGTGTACCTGCTCCAACCAGACAGGCATTTGCGGCAAGCCTGCCTGTTCAACTAATCGCTGGCGATTAATTGCCACACGGGTTGCAACATCACCAACATGGGTACCAAGGTTTAATGAATCATACGGCGATTCACTGATACCACCATGACGGGTGGTGCTACATGCCTTAACACCGGCAGGCATCGGCCAATCTGGGAGTATCAGTTGGGTACTCATTACCAATCCATCTGGTCTTTGAATTCTTCAGTATCAGCCTTCAGCGCATTTATCAGCTCAACCATATCTTCTGGTAATGCTGCATGCCATTCCATTTGTATACCACTGATAGGGTGATACAAACGCAACATGGTTGCATGCAATGCCTGACGATCAAAACCACGCAGAATAGAAATAAAGGAATCAGATGCGCCTCTCGGTGGGCGCGGACGGCCACCATAAAGCTGATCACCCACCAGCGGATGGTTAATATGAGACATATGCACGCGGATCTGATGGGTACGGCCCGTTTCTAAACGCAAACGCAGGCGGGTATGGGCGCGGAAATGCTCCATAATCCGGTAATGGGTGGTTGCTGGTTTACCCATTGGGTGCACAGCCATGTGAGTACGCTTGGTGGAGTGACGCGAAATTGGCTCATCGACTCGACCGCCCGCTGTCATATTGCCAATGGCGACAGCTTCATATTCACGGGTAATTTCACGCGCTTGCAGCGCTTCAACCAAACGCGTTTGTGCCGGAACAGTTTTTGCCACCACCATCAAACCCGTCGTATCTTTATCCAGGCGATGAACGATACCCGCGCGCGGGACATCCATGATTTCAGGATAATAATAGAGCAGCGCATTCAGGATCGTACCATCTGGGTTGCCGGCTCCGGGATGTACGACTAAACCACGGGGTTTATTAATGACCAAAATATCGTTATCTTCATAGACGATATCAAGTGGGATGTCTTGAGGCGCCCAGCGGGCATCTTCCTCAATTTGCGCGTCAATGGCGACGAGCTCACCACCCAACACTTTTTCTTTAGGCTTATTAATTGTTTTACCGTCGACTGTGACCCTGTCTTCCAAAATCCACTCTTTTATGCGAGATCTTGAATAATCAGGGAACAATTCGGCCAAAGCCTGATCTAACCGTTGACCGAGTTGAGATTCGGCCACCGTTGCGCTGAGTTGTACTTGTTGTGCCATATGCAGCTTCTTGTTCGTTAACGTTGGGTTTTGACGGCGATGCCGTTTAATATAATGTGCTATTGTATCTAGATCTTTGTCGGGAGCTTAACGGACAGTCTCCCGGAATAACACTTCGAGGATAATCAAAACGTCATGACGCGTATGAAATATCTGGTGGCTGCCGCCACGTTGAGCCTGGTGCTGACCGGTTGCTCCAGTAACAAGGACGTGGTTCCCGATAACCCGCCTTCTGAGCTCTATGCTACCGCTCAGCAAAAACTGCAGGACGGTAACTTTAAGGGAGCTATTACGCAACTAGAAGCGTTAGATAACCGCTATCCTTTCGGGCCTTACTCCCAACAGGTTCAGCTTGATTTGATTTATGCGTATTATAAATCTGCTGATCTGCCGTTGGCGCAAGCCTCAATCGATCGCTTTATGCGCCTTAATCCAACACATCCTAACATCGATTACGTATTATATATGCGTGGTTTGACTGACATGGCTCTGGATGACAGTGCATTGCAAGGTTTCTTCGGGATTGATCGTTCAGACCGCGACCCGCAACATGCTAAGGCCGCATTCCGCGATTTTAACCAGTTGATTCAAAACTATCCGAACAGCCAGTACGCAACTGATGCGCAAAAACGCCTGACGTTCTTGAAAAATCGTCTGGCCAAGCATGAACTGGCCGTGGCGCAATATTACACTAAACGAGGCGCTTACGTCGCGGTAGTTAACCGTGTAGAACAAATGTTGAGAGATTATCCTGATACTCAAGCAACCCGTGATGCGTTGCCGTTGATGGAAAATGCTTATAAACAGCTGCAACTCAATGCCGAGGCAGACAAAGTTGCCAAGATAATTGCAGCGAATCCAGCCTGAGATTATCTGGCTCGATAAAATAACAAACGGCAGCTTAGGCTGCCGTTTTCAATTCTGCCCTTTCGGCAAATTTTCACTTTACTGGTGTGGGCTGATGAAACTCACCGCATCAGACTATCGCGCTAATATCCTATCTAAAACAGAAAAATAACGCCGTTTTTAACTGAATGCATACAATATAACTTATCGATAATGCGGCATTATAATCAATGATTCAAGCCCCCAGCCACTATTCCTGACGTTGAATCACAGTTCCCATGACCTTTGCAAAAAGTGACAAAAAAAAGTGATCTTGGTCATACATTTTGTGGGAAAGAGAGGTATGCTGAAGTTATCCAAGACGGAGCAGACAGAGAGGTAAGTCATATGACAGTCAACATTACCAGTAAGCAAATGGATATTACCCCAGCAATTCGCAAGCATGTTGAAGACCGTCTCACCAAACTGGATAAATGGCAGGCCCAGTTAATAAACCCGCATATTGTACTGTCTAAAGATCCACAAGGATTTGTTGCCGATGCAACTATCAGTACGCCAATGGGGCCATTGGTTGCCAGTGCCAAACATGATGATATGTATGCTGCAATTAATGAGCTTATCGCCAAACTAGAACGCCAATTAAATAAAGTGCAGCACAAAGGTGAAGCTCGCCGCGCAGCAAGTAGTGTTAAAGAAGCCAATCTGGAGTCAGTAGATGTAGAGGAAGAAGAATCCGAGCAAGAACAATAGCCGGGACCATCCATCTCATTTCGGATCTAACGCGCCTTTGGGCGCGTTTTTTATTGACAGCAATTCAGGCTGGCGGTTAATTTAGAACCTGGTGGTTTTTTAGAACTGACTTTCTTTATTATTTTCGTGGTAGCACGCTCACTGTGACTTACGCGTAAAACAGGTAACCAGTAACGATGATCAATAAAGTGTTTTTCTTCGCATTCTTTTTTACCTTCCCCTGATTGGGAGGCGTTTCGTCGTGTGATAAAGAATGCGAAGACGAACAACAAAGCCTCCCAAGCGGGAGGCTTTTTTTATGTGTATATCCTCGTCATACTTCAAGCTGCATGTGCGTTGGCTATCTTCCTGCTGCTCGAATTATTTAGGGTATAATCATTCAGAAAAATAAGGCAAATCCCTATGACCGATAATCCATTACTGGTGCTACGTGAACGCATCAGCGCACTAGACTTAAAACTGCTCGCCTTGCTGGCAGAGCGGCGTGAATTAGCAGTGGATGTCGCTAAAGCTAAGCAGCTTCATCATCGCCCTATTCGCGATAAAGAACGTGAACGTGATTTACTGGATGCACTGATAACTGCCGCTAAGCCCTATGACCTTGATGGATTCTATGTCACCCGTCTGTTCCAACTTATTATCGAAGACTCGGTCTTAACTCAACAGGCACTGTTACAACATCAGCTTAATCAAACTGCCCTGCATTCTGCCCGTATCGCTTTCCTTGGCCCGAAAGGTTCTTATTCACATCTGGCTGCACGTCAATATGCCGCTCGTCATTTTGAGCAACTGATTGAATGTGGTTGTCAGAAATTCCAAGATATTTTCACTCAGGTAGAAACCGGGCAAGCGGATTACGCAGTCTTACCGATAGAGAACACCAGTTCCGGCTCTATTAATGATGTTTATGATTTACTGCAACACACCAGTTTATTCATCGTAGGAGAAATAACTAACCCTATTGACCATTGTGTTCTGGTGGCAACTGAAACCGACCTGAGCAAAATCGAAACCGTATACAGTCATCCACAACCTTTCCAGCAGTGCAGCCAGTTCATTAACCGTTTCCCTCATTGGAAAATTGAGTATTGCGAAAGCACTGCTGCAGCGATGGAAAAAGTGGCACAAATAAACTCGCCGACAGCCGCCGCCTTGGGCAGTGAAGCCGGTGGTGCGCTGTATAATTTGCAGGTGCTGGAACATAATCTGGCGAATCAGCAACAAAATATCACTCGCTTCATTGTTCTTGCCCGCAAGTCGATTGAAGTTTCTGAGCAAATACCGGCTAAAACCACCTTAATTATGGCGACAGGTCAGCAATCAGGGGCACTGGTTGAAGCACTATTAGTGCTGCGAGATCACGGCATCATTATGACGAAACTGGAATCCCGGCCGATTAATGGCAATCCGTGGGAAGAGATGTTTTATATTGATGTGCAGGCTAATTTACGTTCCGATTCGATGCAAAAAGCACTGGCAGACTTAGCCCCCATTACCCGCTCGTTGAAAATACTGGGTTGCTACCCAAGCGAGAACGTGGTCCCGGTCAATCCAAGTTAACGCAGTTTTTGAGGTTCACACCGCCTAGGATTTACAAGGCCCAAGGATGGGCCTTGTAACAAGTGCAGAAATGGCGGGTATAATTACAGGCGGCTGTCGTTCGCCTGGCGCAGCAATGAACGGCTTTCCACCAGAAAACGCTCTGCATAATCGCCAAACCAGTGCTCGACTTTCTGAAAACTTTGGACAAAGGCTTGTTTATCACTCTGCTCGAGCAAGGTAATCGCTTCACCAAAGCGTTTATAATAACGTTTAATCAGCGCCAGATTATCTTCTGAAGACATAATAATATCGGCGTAGAGCTGTGGGTCTTGCGCAAACAACCGCCCAACCATCGCCAGTTCCAGGCGATAAATTGGTGAAGACAGTGCCAACAATTGCTCCAGTTGCACGTTTTCCTCAGCCAGATGTAGCCCATAGGCAAACGTCGCAAAGTGCCGTAATGCCTGAATAAACGCCATGTTCTGATCGTGTTCAACAGCACTGATGCGGTGCAATCTTGCCCCCCATACCTGTAACTGCTCTAACAGCCACTGATATGCTTGTGGGTCGCGACCATCACAATACACCACCACTTGCTTTGCCAGACTGCCCACATCAGGGCCAAACATCGGATGCAGACCCACAACTGGCCCGTCATGAGCAGCCAGCATGGCTTGCAGCGGTTTGTTTTTCACTGAAGCGAGATCCAATAAAATGCAATCTGGCGGTAATTTTGGCAATCGCCCAATCACTTCTTCAGTGACATGAATAGGTACGCTAACAATCACCATACCGGCATCCGCCAGAATGGACTCGGCCTGTGGCCAGTCCTCTTGCTCCAGCGTTTTCACCTGATAACCAGACAAGCCCAGCATGCGGCTAAATAAACGCCCCATCTGCCCTTGCCCACCGATAATGACTACGGGCCGCAACTGTGGGCACAAGGTTTTAAAACCTTTGTCATTCTCGCTGGTATAAGACTCTCGCATTACCCGACGCAATACATCTTCAATCAAATCCGGTGGTACGCCTAAAGTCTCAGCTTCCTGTCGGCGTGAGGCCAGCATCAAAGCCTCACGATCTGGAACATAAATAGGCAAACCATAACGGCTTTTAACTTCACCTACTTCTGCTACTAAATGCAGGCGTTTAGCCAACAAATCCAACAGTGCTTTATCGACTTCATCAATTTGATCGCGTAAAGCGGTCAGTTCAGCCACCATACTTACTCTTCCTCTACAGTCCGTGCCGCCAGCACTGAACGCAATTCTTGGTGCATGCCACGTAACAGGGTTTCGGTACTTTCCCAGTTAATACAGGCATCGGTCACTGAAACACCGTAGTGCATATCTGCACGGGGTTGTTCAGATGATTGATTCCCTTCGTGGATGTGGCTTTCCAGCATCACACCGGTGATAGAACGATTACCCGCCTTGATCTGTTCAACCACAGATTCAGCGACGGCAGTCTGGCGACGGTAGTCTTTATTCGAATTACCATGACTGCAATCTATCATTAAGGATGGAGTGAGTCCCGCATCCTGCATCTGTTTTTCACACTGAGCGACATCTTGTGCACTGTAGTTAGGGGTTTTACCACCACGTAAAATCACATGACCGTGTGGATTGCCTTGGGTTTGCAACAAACAAACCTGACCGGATTGATTAATCCCCATAAAGCGATGGGGCATAGCCGCCGCACGCATGGCATTGATTGCTGTGCCCAGGCTGCCATCAGTGCCGTTCTTGAATCCAACTGGCATGGATAAACCAGATGCCATCTCACGGTGAGTTTGTGATTCGGTAGTACGCGCACCAATTGCTGACCAGCTGAACAAATCACCCAGGTATTGCGGGCTGTTCGGATCCAGTGCCTCAGTTGCCAGCGGCAACCCCATACCCACTAAATCCAGCAGTAATCGACGGGCAATATGCAAGCCTGCTTCCACATCGAAAGAACCATCCATTGCTGGGTCGTTGATAAGGCCTTTCCAACCGACGGTGGTTCTTGGTTTTTCAAAATAGACACGCATAACGATATATAGGCTATCACTCAACTCCGCTGAGAGTGATTTCAAACGACGCGCATAATCCAGAGCAGCATCCACATCGTGGATCGAACATGGGCCACAAACGACTAATAACCGTGGATCTCGTCCTTGAACAATGTCAGCAATAGTTTTGCGAGCAGATTCAATCGCATACTGATCATTGCCGCTCAAAGGAAACTGGGCTTTCAGTTCTTCCGGGGTTATCAGTATTTGCTCGGCACTGATATGGACATTATTGAGCGCATCTTTTTGCATGATCATATTCTTTACCCTATCTCTGTTTAGCGGATGTCGTTTAGCGTATTTATCGTTTGATGGGGTACACAATACCATGACGTGTAAAGTTTTCAATCCATATGTGTAAATAAATAATTACCACATCTTTATTACCCTATTTCAGTCTGACTTTTGCGGTAAGTCGCAGTTTCTGCACATGGTCCCAACCGCCCTCAGAGGTCATGATAGAATGCGGAAAATTTGTGGAGGCTGTATGTTAAGAGTCATCATCGTCGACGATGAACAACCTGCGCGTGAAGATTTACGCGAAAGACTGAGTGAAGAACACGATATTGAGATCGTCGCCGAATGCAGCAATGCACTGGAAGCAATCCCTGCAATCCAGCGCCTACAGCCCGACGTGGTGTTTCTCGACATCCAAATGCCAAGAATTAATGGCTTGGAATTGGCATCAATGTTGAATCCAGAAAACATGCCACACATCGTGTTTGTTACCGCTTACGATGAATATGCCATCCGCGCATTTGAAGAGCACGCCTTTGACTATCTGTTAAAACCACTCGATCATCAACGGTTGGTAAAAACACTAATACGCTTAAGACGCGGCCTGAGTGTAAATAATAATTTACAAAAAATCACCGAACCTATGCTGCGGCATATCCCCTGCTCTGGTCATAACCGTATTTTTTTGCTGAAAATTGAGGAAGTAGAATACCTAAGCTCCGAACTTAGCGGGGTGCATGTCGTAGGGACAGTACAATCGGGCTATACCCAGTTGTCACTCAAAACACTCGAAGAAAAAACACCATTTATCCGCTGCCACCGGCAATATATGGTAAACACAGAGCAGTTGAGAGAGATTCAACTGATGGATAATGGGTCAGCCGAAGTAATTACTCGAAGCGGCAGGCATATCCCGGTGAGTCGCCGCTACTTAAAATCACTGAAGGAGAAATTAGGGATTAGTTGAAGGATGTGGCTGTTGAAAATCGCAGAGGATCCCACGACGGGTTATACCCTTTCTCAATGCATGCCAATCATTAACAGTACGGCGGGGCCAACTCAAAAGGAAAACCGACCACAGGTTGTGATCCAATTGATAAAATTAATGAGTTAAAACGCAGAAAAATAAGTGGCATTAGAAAATTAATACATTAATTTAATACAAAAATAACACATTACTTTCACAACTAGACTGTATATCTCATACTTTCCTCTTTACGCCACTTTAATTAATTATAAAAGTCCAGACTGATATAAAAATAGAGACAGATCTCAGATTTAATTAATTACATAACTAAACAATACTCCCTTGATATTAGCCAAGTTTTAATCAATGCAATCTGTGCTCTGATAGAGAAAGTCGAGTAAGAGCCATGCTCATTGCTTAAAACCAGCGAATATCTAACCGAATTTCATTCATGTTGGAAGCAAGGGAACGTTATGATAACACTACAATTTATAATTATAATTATATGTCTACTACTGGGGACACGTTACGGAGGTATGGGGCTGGGGTTAATAAGTGGTATTGGCTTATTTATTCTGACCTTTATCTTCGGACTAGAACCAGGTAAACCACCAGTAGATGTAATGCTCACCATATTAGCTGTTATTGGTTGTGCATCTGTATTACAAACTGCCGGTGGATTAAATGTAATGATGCAATTTGCCGAGCGCTTATTACGCCGGCATCCTCAGCATATTACACTACTGGCTCCATTCACAACGTGGTCATTAACCTTTTTATGCGGCACCGGGCATGTTGTTTATACTATGTTCCCGATTATTTCTGATATAGCTATTAAGAAAGGTATTCGCCCGGAACGACCAATGGCCGTTGCATCCGTGGCATCTCAAATGGCGATTACCGCCTCACCTGTATCAGTAGCTGTCGTATCATTAGTATCAATTATTGGTGCCAATCACGGTATCGGCCATGCTTACAGCATTTTGGAAATTCTGGCCGTATCAGTCCCAGCCTCTTTAGTTGGGGTACTAATGGCAGCCTTGTGGAGTCTGCGCCGGGGTAAAGACCTGGATAAAGACCCAGATTTTCAAGAAAGAATTAAAGATCCAGAGCAGCGCTCCTTTATTTATGGTTCAACAGATACATTATTGAATCAGGTTTTCCCGAAACAAGCCTATTGGTCTACCTGGATATTCTTCGCCGCTATCGCAATAGTAGTATTACTGGGTGCTTTTGCTGAGCTGCGCCCAGCCTTTGAAGTGAAGGGCAAATTACAGTCACTGTCGATGAACCTGGTTATTCAGATGATGATGCTGATAGCCGGTGCAGTTATCTTGATGGGCTGTAAAGTTAAACCTAGTGATATCTCTAACGGTGCCGTATTTAAAGCTGGCATGGTTGCTATCTTCTCGGTATTCGGTGTTGCCTGGATGAGTGATACCTTCTTCCAAGCCCATATGGGTGATTTGAAACTGGTATTGGAAGATGTCGTGAAAAGTAAGCCTTGGACTTATGCCATTGTTCTGTTCTTGGTTTCCAAGCTGGTTAACAGCCAAGCGGCAGCATTAGCCGCAATAGCACCAATGGGCCTGCAACTTGGTGTTGATCCTAAAATGTTGATTGCCTTCTTCCCTGCTGCTTATGGCTACTTTGTTCTGCCAACCTATCCAAGCGATCTTGCTTGCATCGGTTTTGACCGTTCAGGTACCACCAAGATTGGTAAGTTTATCATTAACCACAGTTTTATCATTCCAGGACTTATCGGTGTTATTAGTTCATGTATCACCGGTTACTTACTGGTAACGACCTTTATGTAATAACCCGGTTTATAGATGATATGCAAAGAGGCCAGCTCACAATGAACTGGCCTCTTTAATTTTGTGGCATAAGAATTTCATTCTGTGAACAGAATATCTGTTTTTATTACTTTATTACTCACAGTAAAAAGTTGATACACTCTTTTTATTACATTTTAAGAATTAACTCATCGGAAAAACCTTCTTATTATAATTAATTATTCAATCTGAAATATCTTCTGATTTAGTTGGATCACAACTGCTACAATGCGGGCCGCAGCACAAAAATCATTTTTTTCACCATGGGCCTATTATGTTTTCTTTGCGTCATACCAAGGCGTTGCCGTTTTATATCAGCGCAATCGCTTTATCCCTCATCAGCACTTCAGTTCTTGCTGATGCGGCTGTTTTTACTGCCTTAGATGATCCAGCTACAGCCAAGAAGAGCTTTGATGGTACTGTCGAGGCTGGTTATACCGCACAATCAGGAAATACCACTAACTCAACGTTGACAGCTAACTCAACGTTAACTTGGTTCCAACCTAACACCGCCTATAGTTTGTGGGGAGCCGCGCGCAATACCAGCGCTAACAATCAACGCTCTTCTGAACGTTATCAGCTAGGCGGGCGTACCCGCTATAATCTGACTGATAGTAACTACCTGTTCGGGCAAGCCAGTTGGCTGAATGATCGCTACAACGGTTTTGACTCCCGGTCGGTGTTAACTACCGGTTATGGTCGCCAGATTATGACTACTCCGTTGCACAACCTGCGGGTGGAATTTGGTCCGGGTGTTCGTCACGATGAATTCTATGGTGGTGGTCGAGCCACTAAAGCATTGGCTTATGGCGGTGCAAACTATACCTATCAACTGACTGATAACACGGTGTTTAGTGAAGGGGTTTCTGCATTAGCGAACGAAGAAACTACGTTGAACTCTGAAACTGCGTTAAACGTTGCAATCAATAAAAGCTTCGCTCTGCGCTTAGCTTATGTTGTGACTTATAACACTAAGCCACCTGCCAGCGCGCCTAAAAATACTGATACCACAACATCAGTCACTCTGGTTTACGGCCTGTAATCATCTGTTAGTTTCTTTAGCGTGGTGTGATGCCACGCTAATTACCCCAGTTCTCCCTCCCATTCCCCCCACTTATCGCGCTAAATCTCTGTCGCCATTTTGTAGTCATTGAAATAAAAAAAGGGGTCAGCCAATGGCTAACCCCTTCATAACTATTAACTTTTGGATGCAGCGCTAGCTGTATCTTAGTTAAGACGCTCTTTAATACGAGCAGACTTACCAGTACGCTCACGCAGATAGTACAGTTTCGCTTGACGAACGGCACCACGACGTTTCACAGTAATGCTGTCGATTACTGGGGAGTGAGTTTGGAATACACGCTCAACACCTTCGCCGTTGGAAATTTTACGAACGGTGAACGCAGAATGCAGACCGCGGTTACGAATAGCGATAACCACGCCCTCGAATGCCTGCAGACGCTTTTTAGAACCTTCAACAACCCATACCTTCACTTCCACGGAATCACCCGGACGGAATGCAGGTACATCTTGCTTCATCTGCTCTTGTTCGATTTGCTTGATAATATTGCTCATAATAAGTCTCTTACCCTAGGTAAACTGATATATCAGGAAGTTGGCACGCGGCACAACACTCCTTTCATAGTTCTGTTGCTTCAGGGCTTGTGTTCCCGTTGGAACTCAGCCAGCAACACCATTTGCTCGTCAGTCAGAGCTAGGCTTTCTAGAAGTTCAGGTCTTCTAAGCCAGGTACGGCCCAGCGACTGCTTTAAGCGCCAGCGACGAATCTCGGCATGGTTACCCGACAGTAATACTGGCGGAACTTCCATCCCTTCTAACACCTCAGGACGAGTGTAGTGTGGACAATCCAGCAATCCATCAACAAAGGAATCTTCCTCTGCTGAAGCCTGATGACCTAGCACTCCCGGGATAAAGCGGGATACTGAATCTATCAGAGCCATTGCTGGCAACTCGCCACCGCTGAGAACGTAATCACCAATTGACCATTCTTCATCAATTTCGGTTTTCAGTACGCGCTCATCAACACCTTCGTACCGACCACACACCAGAATCATCTTCTGATTGGTAGCCAGTTCGCAAACACCCTGTTGGTCCAGTTTGCGCCCTTGAGGTGACAGATAAATCACCTTTGCTCCCTCGCCTGCCGCTGCTTTTGCTGCATGAATGGCTTCCCTTAGCGGTTGCACCATCATCAACATTCCCGGGCCACCGCCATATGGGCGGTCATCCACGGTACGATGCCGATCGTAGGTAAAGTCACGAGGACTCCAACACTGCACGCTCAGCAGGCCATTTTTTACTGCCCGGCCAGTTACCCCGTAATCGGTTATTGCGCGGAACATCTCGGGAAACAGGCTAATAACACCGATCCACATCGCTTTGTTCCACTCACTTTTGCCGTTTAATTCGGAGGTCAAAAACCAGGATCCCAATCTACCTCAACACGTTGAGCAGTGAGATCGACTTTCTTGATAACCTGCCCATGAAGAAACGGGACCAACCGCTCCTTCATACCGAATGCATCTTTCAGGTTTGCCTTCACTACCATCACATCGTTAGAACCGGTTTCCATCATATCGATGATTTTACCCAATTCGTAACCCGTGGTTGTTACTACCTGACAGCCCATAAGGTCTTTCCAGTAGTAATCATCCTCTTCTAGTGCGGGTAGTTGCTTGGAGTCTACGATAATTTCGCAATTAGTCAGTAAATTCGCGGCATCCCGATCGTCAACACCTTTAACTTTGATGATCAGATCTTGACTGTGGCGCTTCCAGTCTTCCAACTCGACATGCTGCCACTTACCGGCCTGCTGGATAAACCACGGCTGGTAATCAAAAATGCTTTCGGCGTTTTCGGTGGATGAAAATACTCTGAGCCAACCGCGAATGCCGTAAGTTGAACCCATTTTACCGAGTACAATCGGCTGATCGGGAACCACTGGATTGAGTTGCTTGCTCATAATAACCACCACCGCGACAGATTAAGCTGCTTTCTTAGCGTCTTTGATCAGCGCAGATACGCGATCAGAAACTGTTGCACCCAGGCCAACCCAATGTTCGATACGGTCCAGGTCCAAACGCAGAGCTTCAGCCTGACCAGCTGCGATCGGGTTAAAGAAGCCTACACGTTCGATAAAACGACCGTCACGAGCATTACGGCTGTCGGTCACTACTACTTGATAGAACGGACGCTTTTTAGCGCCGCCACGAGCCAAACGAATTGTTACCATAACATCCTCTTTAGTTAATAAAACAACTGGACCCCATCGGGGAACGGGGTCCAGTTGCAATATAAAAAGCCCGAAAATTTTACTCATTTTGGCGCAAAAAGCAATCTAAAGCGTAGATTCCTATGCGCTAGTTTTGGAATGAGTGCAATCTTCTTCGTTTACCGCCGTTTTCAGCGGGAAATCTTTACTCACCTCACACCGGTTTACCTCACAGTGTGAAATATCCCCTTCGTACTTGAAACCGCAGGGTTGTTAGCTGCGCGCACTAACCCGAATCACTTACTTGAGTAAGTTCATCGGGATTCGTTTACTGGCCGCCTACCTGCAACTCCAATTACTTTAGGTATAACATTTAGCGACCTGGGAAACCCGGTGGCATCATACCCTTCATGCCACGCATCATTTTAGCCAAGCCACCATTTTTCATTTTCTTCATCATGCGCTGCATTTCATCAAACTGCTTAAGTAAGCGGTTAACATCCTGCACCTGCACGCCAGAACCGGTAGCAATACGGCGCTTACGCGAGCCTTTGATGATCTCTGGTTTAGCACGTTCTTTCAGCGTCATCGAATTGATGATGGCCTCCATACGAACCGTCACCTTATCGTCCATCTGTGATTTCACGTTTTCTGGCAACTGACCAGCACCCGGCATTTTACTCAACATGCTGGCCATACCGCCCATATTGCGCATTTGCTTCAACTGATCAAGGAAGTCGTTGAGATCGAAACCATCACCTTTTTTCAGCTTGGTGGCCAGTTTCTCCGCTTGTGCACGGTCAACTTTACTTTCGATATCTTCAATCAGCGACAGCACGTCGCCCATCCCCAGAATGCGTGAAGCCACGCGATCCGGGTGGAACGGCTCCAGGGCATCAGACTTTTCGCCCACGCCCAAGAATTTGATCGGCTTGCCGGTAATATGGCGGATAGACAGAGCCGCACCACCACGGGCATCACCATCAACTTTAGTCAGCACCACACCGGTGAGCGGCAACGCTTCGTTGAATGCTTTCGCCGTGTTAGCAGCATCCTGCCCGGTCATTGCATCGACAACAAACAAGGTTTCAACCGGATTAATCGCGGCATGAATCTGTTTGATCTCGTCCATCATCGCTTCATCGACGTGCAAGCGACCGGCGGTATCGACAATCAGAACATCATAAAACTTGAGTTTTGCCTGTTGCAGAGCACGATTAACAATATCAATCGGCTTTTCTTGTACATCAGACGGGAAGAAATCAATATCAACACCCTGTGCCAGCGTCTCCAACTGTTTGATCGCCGCAGGGCGATACACGTCGGCAGACACAACCAGCACTTTTTTCTTCTGTTTTTCTTTAAGGAACTTACCCAGTTTGGCCACACTGGTGGTTTTACCCGCCCCTTGCAGACCCGCCATTAACACCACTGCTGGCGGTTGAGCGGCCAGATTCAGTTCGTTATTGACCTCGCCCATGGCGGCGATAAGTTCATTTTTAACTATTTTGACGAATTCTTGGCCTGGCGTGAGGCTTTTATTCACCTCATGCCCGACAGCGCGCTCTTTTACCCGGTTGATAAAGTCACGAACCACCGGCAGGGCTACGTCAGCTTCCAGTAACGCCATGCGAACTTCACGCAGCGTTTCTTTAATATTTTCTTCTGTCAGCCGGCCACGGCCGCTGATATTGCGCAATGTGCGCGACAATCGATCAGTTAAGTTCTCAAACATTGTCTCATACTCAACGTGGAAACAGGCCGCTCTGGCGACACAATGGGGGGATTATAACACGAAGCTTAAACGATCTCTGCCCTCACGTCGGAGAACGGTTGGAGAGGGACGCGCTCAACGCTATACTGGCTATCTAATTCACTTAGCCGATGCCCATATACCGCTATGCCCGTGTTCTCCATTTTGGCTTTGATCGCTTATTCGCTCAGCCTGGGCCTGATTGTCCCAAGCCTGGTGCAGAAAAATAGTGCTTACCGTCGGTTAGCGCTGGTTTCTGCCGTCGTGGCTCTAGTGTGCCATGCAATTGCCCTGAAGCATCAGATTTTTGATGTCGGTGGAGGCCAAAACCTCACTTTATTAAATATTGGTTCCATCGTGGGGCTGATGATCTGCACTATCATGACTATCGTCGCCTCCCAGGGGCGCGGTTGGTTCTTA
Organism: Yersinia intermedia; assembly: GCF_900635455.1. Classification (NCBI taxonomy): domain Bacteria; kingdom Pseudomonadati; phylum Pseudomonadota; class Gammaproteobacteria; order Enterobacterales; family Yersiniaceae; genus Yersinia; species Yersinia intermedia. The sequence goes on from NZ_LR134116.1 coordinate 3,625,681, forward strand.
CTGCCGATTGTCTATAGCTTTGCCATGATCAACCTGGCCCTTGCCAGCTTGCTACCGGGCGAATTTATTACGCATTTGGAAGCTAGCCCTACCATATTCGTTCATATTGGGTTAGCGCTTTTTGCCTACGCAACACTGATTATCGCGGCGTTGTATGCATTACAACTGGCTTGGCTCGACTATCAGTTAAAAAATAAAAAACTGACATTTAATGCAGACATGCCCCCATTGATGAGCATTGAACGTAAAATGTTCCATATCACCCAGATTGGGGTGGTATTACTGACGCTGACGCTATGTACTGGTTTACTTTATATGGACAACATATTTAGTAAAGAAAACATCCATAAAGCGGTGTTATCGATCATGGCTTGGTTTGTCTATATTGTTCTATTATGGGGCCATTACCATGAGGGCTGGCGCGGGCGTAGAGTGATTTGGTTCAGCTTTGCTGGCGCATTTCTGCTTACGCTGGCTTATTTCGGCAGCCGCTTGGTGCAAGAAGTTCTGGTTTCCTAATCATTTTCTAAGCCATCCGCAGATGGCCCAGTTGCACTGACAGAACCATCATCGCAATTAAGGAACACAGTGTTGGATCACGTATCAACTAGCACGCTGATCATTATTCTGGTCATTATGGTCGTGGTCTCGGCTTATTTTTCCGCCTCCGAAACCGGTATGATGACCCTTAATCGCTACCGTTTACGCCATTTATCCAAACAGGGTAATCGCGCCGCACGGCGGGTTGAGAAACTATTACGACGCCCCGACCGTCTGATAAGCCTGGTGTTAATCGGCAATAATCTGGTTAATATTTTGGCATCCGCCCTAGCAACGATTGTCGGTATCCGCTTATACGGGAGTGCCGGGGTTGCAATAGCAACTGGGGTACTGACTTTTGTGGTGTTGATTTTTGCTGAAGTGATGCCGAAAACTATCGCGGCACTTTATCCTGAGCGTATCGCTTTCCCCAGCAGTGTATTACTGGCACCGTTGCAAAAAATCATGCTGCCGCTGGTGTGGTTACTCAATACCATCACCCGTGGGCTAATGCGGTTGTGCGGTATCAGAGGGAATGTGCACAGTAGCGATGCAGTTAGCAAAGATGAATTGCGCAGTATCGTAAATGAATCTCACTCCCAAATATCCCGCCGTAATCAAGATATGTTGATATCTGTACTGGACTTGGAAAAAGTGACAGTTAGCGACATCATGGTGCCACGCAATGAAGTCGTCGGTATTGATATCAATGATGACTGGAAGTCAATCATGCGCCAGCTAACCCACTCGCCACATGGTCGCATCGTGCTGTATCGCCAGTCATTGGATGATTCCATCGGCATGTTACGTGTGCGGGAAGCCTATCGGTTAATGACTGAGAAAAAAGAGTTCAATAAAGAGAATTTGCTGCGCGCAGCCGATGAAATCTACTTTATTCCAGAAGGCACACCACTGAATGTGCAACTGGTGAAGTTCCAGCGAAATAAAGAGAAAGTCGGCATGATTGTCGATGAATATGGGGATATTCAGGGGTTGGTGACTGTTGAAGATATTTTGGAAGAGATCGTCGGTGACTTTACTACATCAATGTCCCCAACACTGGCAGAAGAGGTCAATCCGCAAAGTGACGGTTCAGTACTCATTGATGGTAGTGCCAGCGTTCGCGAACTGAACAAAGCGTTCAACTGGTCACTTCCTATCGATGCCCGTACGATCAATGGCATGCTGCTAGAAGAGCTACAAGAGATCCCACAGGTAGATGCTCAGGTCCGTATCGGCAATTATCTAATTGATGTCCTGGATGTGCAAGAGAACATGATTAAACAGGTGCGCGTCACCCCGATTGTGTCTCAAGGCAGCGCCACATAACTGCTTAATCAATGCGGTTAGTTAACATAAAAAAGACGCCTTATCAGCGTCTTTTTTGCGTTCGCCCGCTGAAAACTAAATATGTAATTCAGACAGTTTTTCTTTTGGCAGTGCCAGTTCTTCGTTGTGGTTAATTCGCACATCACGTTCAAGAATACCTTTGGCAATCTCCTGCGCTTCTTCCAACGAGTGCATGTGATAAGTCCCACACTGATATTCATTCAACTCAGGAATTTTCCGTTGGTCGGTTACCTTCAACACATCTGCCATTGCCGCTTTCCAGGCATCAGCAACACGTTGCTCATCCGGTGTGCCAATCAGGCTCATATAGAAACCTGTACGGCACCCCATTGGTGAGATATCGATAATCTCAACACCGTTACCATTGAGGTGGTTACGCATAAAACCAGCAAAGAGATGCTCCAGTGTATGAATCCCGCGCTCCGGCATCACTTCTTTATTTGGCACACAGAAGCGCAAATCAAATACAGTTATCTCGTCGCCATGAGGGGTTTTCATCGTCTTAGCAACACGCACAGCCGGTGCTTTCATAATGGTATGGTCTACGGTAAAGCTATCCAATAATGGCATTTGGTCACCTCCTCATAAAAAAATAATTTTTTATCTGATCTTTTTTCGCAATCCGTGAAACTTTTTCGAATCCCGCGCGTCTTAATATGTGAAAGACGCGCATTTGTTATCATCATCCCTGTTATAGAGATGTTAATTTGGCCACAGTAATGTGGCCTTTTCTTTTTACTGGCCACCATGAAGTAGCAAATACTCTTCAAAGCTTAGCTGATCTTTGAGTTCAAGATCACGCTGGCGTTGCCATGAAGCATCTCGCTCTGCACTCAATTGCTCTTCAGTTAGCAACTCCAATGGCTCACTTTGCAGCATCTCCTTGTAGCGCTCCGCTAATTCAAGGCCAACACCACCAATACCACCTTCTTTCATCGCGTGCAAAATACGCGCAGAGAACGTCAGACTCGGGTCGTCAAACGACGCGACAAGTTCATCGCACACTTGCTGATATGCAGTGCTATCTTTACCATCCAACACTTCTGCTACACGACGCAGATCGGCAAACAGATCCTTGCCCACCTTTTCCAACGGCGCACGAGTATCATTACACCCCATGCCGATAGTCTGCCCCGGTTTACGCCCTTCTAAAATAACGCGATTCCAGTTTTTGCGTGTGCATAGCAATTCGTCACTGCTCATTTCTGGCGCATCAGCTAATACACACCAAATCAGGAATAGATCGAGGAACCGTGCTTGCACAGCATCAACACCAATCGGTGAGAATGGGTTAATGTCCAGAGAACGCACTTCGATATATTCAATACCACCACGTAGCAAAGCATCTGATGGTGATTCGCCAGCCCGGGTAACCCGTTTTGGCCGAATCGGGGCATACAGTTCATTTTCAATCTGCAATACATTGCTATTTAATTGCAGATGACGATCGCCCTCTTTTAGCCCCAGAGCTGCGTACTCTTCTGATGGCGTTTGGATTGCACGTTTTAGCCCTGCCACATAGGTGTGCAAGTCATTAAACGTAATACCCAAATTGCTTTGTGATTTATTGGTATAACCTAAGTCACTCAGGCGCAAAGAGGTGGCATATGGCAAATAACACATCCCTTTATCATTACGCTCAAATGGCAATGCCGTCTCACGCCCTTGCAGGAACGATGAACAAATAGCCGGTGAAGCACCAAACAGATACGGGATAACCCAACCAAAGCGGTAGTAGTTACGAATCAGTCGGAAGTAACCTGCTGAAATCTCCTCCTTACCACTTTTTTCATCGGTAACACCTGCCCACGCCTGCCAAAACTCCAACGGCAAAGAGAAGTTATAGTGCACACCAGAGATGGTTTGCATCAACGCTCCGTAACGGTTTTTTAAACCTTCACGGTAAAGTGTTTTGAAACGGCCAATATTTGAAGAGCCATACTTAGCCAATTCAATATCTTGCTCAGCCCCAATAAAGCAAGGCATGCTGAGCGGCCACATACGCTCATCACCCAGTTTACGTGCGGTATAACGGTGGATATCACGCAAAAAAGTCAACAGATGGTCAATATCACCATCTACGGGAGTAATGAACTCCAGCAATGCCTCAGCAAAATCAGTGGTAATCCATTGATGTGTCAGGGCTGCACCCAATGACTCTGGATGACCCGTCGAGGCTAATTGGCCATCGGCAGTCACTCTCAATGTTTCCCGCTCGATACCGCGACGGATCCCTTTCAGGGCTTTAGGGTGCGCTTCCAGCCAAGTTAGCGCGTGTGATACATCCGGGATCAAATCGACCTCCCGCTCTTGAAAACCATAACTCGTCAGCATACTGAAACTGCATAGAGGTGACTACGTAAGTTTGTCACATTCTTTACTGCCACCAGGCGATTCCTTGTAACGTAATTACCGTTAACACGATATAACGCAATGCTTTTCCCAAACACAGGAAAAAAACCACAAGACCCCAGGGCATACGCAACCAGCCTGCTAACACACACATCAAATCGCCCACTATCGGTAGCCAGCTCAATAACAAAGCTGCTGGGCCAAAACGTTGGAGCCAGCCTAATGCTGTACTCATCCCCCGCTGTGGCTTTAGCTCCGGTAATAAACGCCCTATAACAACATTAGTTAGCCCCCCAAGGGTATTCCCGACAGTGGCAGATAACACCAGCATCATTGCCGGCGCACTACCTGCCGTTAATAGGGTGACTAACAGAATTTCAGAATTTCCGGGTAAGAGCGTCGCACTGAGGAAGCTACTCCCGAATAAAGAAGCAATAGCGAGCGTACTACTCACAACAGGCGCACATCAACTATTGCCATGTTGGCCCTTTTAGCCGCTTCAACACCAAAGTCAGCATCTTCGAAGACTATGCATCTTTCGGGCCGCACGCCGAGTAACTGTGCACAGCGTAAGAATGTTTCAGGCTCTGGTTTATGTTTGGTGACATCATCTGCACCGACAACAACCTCGAAATACCCCCGCAGGCCCAGATGACACAAGAGCATCTCTGCCATAGCATGCTCGCTTCCTGTCCCTACAGCCATAGGTTTACGCCCATGATAGGCTTTAACCACGTCTATGAGCGGCAGAGGCTTCACATTATCCAACAGCATCGTCTTCACTAATGCCGTTTTCTCAGCAGCCAATAAATGAGGATCCACATCCGATTGATGATTAGCAATAATCACCTGGGCAATTTTCCAGGTCGGTGCGCCATTCAAAGCCACCATCGCTTGTTCGTCGAAATGCATACCATAAGGTCTTAGCACCTGACGCCAGGCCTGACGATGTGTGGACTCAGTGTCCAGAATGGTGCCATCCATATCAAAAATCAGGCCTTCGTAGCGATCGTACATCGTGACTCCGCGACTAGGGATAAAATGAAAAGCTACTTTATCGCAAACTAACTAAATTGTCGCTCACTGTATAATCATATGAAATTGCTTGATAAATAATAAATTCAGCTTAATAAAGTTGCTATTTGATATAGAGGAAACCGATGAGTTGAAGCGTTGACTACGAGATAAGAGAATTCAAGTATTTTGTTTTGCGGGGCAATAGGGAACAAGAAGCAAGCCCAGAAAGCAGAAAACCCCGCCGTAGCGAGGTTTCTTAATATGGTGCACCCAGGAAGATGACTCGGCTTGCGCCTCGCCCTGCGGGCCGTTGCTAACGCAACGTTGTCTCGCTACGCTCGGCTCGAACTTCCGACCGCTCGCTTCTACAAATTCTCTGCTGCTAAAAAGCAGAAAACCCCACCGTAGCGAGGTTTCTTAATAGGGTGCACCCAGGAAGATGACTCGGCTTGCGCCTCGCCCTGCGGGCCGTTGCTAACGCAACGTTGTCTCGCTACGCTCGGCTCGAACTTCCGACCGCTCGCTTCTACAAATTCTCTGCTACTAAAAAGCAGAAAACCCCGCCGTAGCGAGGTTTCTTAATATGGTGCACCCAGGAAGATTCGAACTTCCGACCGCTCGGTTCGTAGCCGAGTACTCTATCCAGCTGAGCTATGGGTGCGATTTTTATTTCTAATTTTACGGAGGCGTTTCAGCAAGTGAAACTTAACAACAAGATGTATGACCTAGAAGATGGTGCACCCAGGAAGATTCGAACTTCCGACCGCTCGGTTCGTAGCCGAGTACTCTATCCAGCTGAGCTATGGGTGCAATTAATTCTTTGACACTACCTGATGTTCATTTGACTATTTCACCATACTGCAAAATATGGTGCACCCAGGAAGATTCGAACTTCCGACCGCTCGGTTCGTAGCCGAGTACTCTATCCAGCTGAGCTATGGGTGCATAGTAAATGGCGGTGAGGGAGGGATTCGAACCCTCGATACAGCTTTTGACCGTATACTCCCTTAGCAGGGGAGCGCCTTCAGCCTCTCGGCCACCTCACCATACGCTTCTTTCGAATTGTGCCTGACTTGCTTTTTAAGAAAGCTCATCGGCACTGCGTGGCGCACATATTACTTTCCCGCACTTATAAGTCAAACAATTTTTCCCAACTCACGTTCATTTGCACAATTCACACACAACATGACCAGTTTGACGTCAAAAAGAGTGTTTTATCAACAGGCAAGATAGTGTTTATCGCCACATAATCCGATAGAAGAAAAATCAAATTCTCACAACCGCCCGATTAAACAGGCCGAAAACAGAAAATTATTACGGCAAGAGAAGGTAAAAAGGAAATAAAACAGTAGAACTGAGGAGAATAGACAGCAGTAGCGCCTCGTGTAACACGAGACGCTGCTTCAAAATCAGTAAGTCGTAGGTTGAGACTTTTCTGCTTGGATGCGTTGGTAGATTTCTTCACGGTGAACAGAAACTTCTTTCGGAGCATTTACACCAATTCGAACCTGGTTGCCTTTAACCCCTAATACAGTAACCGTAACCTCATCGCCAATCATGAGTGTTTCACCAACTCGACGAGTCAGAATAAGCATTCTTTGCTCCTTGAAAAATTAAAAGAGTCGGGTCTCTCAGTTTCCCCGCCATTATCCATCATACACCGTGAAAACGTAAGCCATCACATTCACATAAAATGTAAGTAGCTTGGTCGAGTCTCTAACTAATACAAGTTTAGCTGAAGCAAACAACTTTGCGTTTAACTTTGTTTTCGAACTATGACATGAAAATTGAAAAACGCCATACCCAGCATAGAGATATGGCGTATTGATTTAATAGATCATTACTTACTTATAATCGGGATGCTACCCAAGCTTCCACGCCTGCCAATGCTGATGGCAATGCCTGAACGTCGGTACCACCCGCTTGAGCCATATCAGGCCGCCCACCGCCCTTACCGCCTACTTGCTGGGCAATATCTGCGATTAACTCACCCGCTTTTACTTTACCGGTAAGATCTTTGGTTACACCCACAATCAGGCTGACTTTATCATCTGCTGTCGTTGCCAACACAATAATGGCCGACCCCAGTTGATTTTTAAGATCATCAACCATAGTCCGCAGCATTTTTGGTTCAACATTGTCTAACTGGCTGACGAGCAATTTCACGCCATTGATCAGCTTCGCATTGGATGACAATGAAGCACTTTCCTGAGCAGCTTGTTGATCTTTCAGTTGCTGCAATTCACGTTCTAGCATTTTGCTGCGATCTAACACGGCGCGGACTTTATCTGCCAAGTTATGGCTATCACCCTTCACCAGATGGGCGACATCTGCAAGCAAGTCAGTTTGCTGGTGTAGCAGTGCAATTGCACCTTCTCCGGTCACTGCTTCGATACGACGGATACCTGCCGCAGTGCCTGATTCAGACAATATGCGGAACAAGCCAATATCACCAGTACGGCTGGCGTGAATACCGCCACACAGTTCAGTTGAGAAATCGCCCATGGTTAGAACTCGCACCTGGTCGTCATATTTCTCACCAAACAGGGCCATCGCCCCTTTTTCTTTTGCCGTATCCAATTCCATTACTTCCGTCTGGACTGGCAAGTTACGGCGAATTTGCTCGTTGACCAGATCTTCTACCTGACGAATTTGTTCTGGTTTCATGGCTTCAAAATGAGAGAAGTCAAAACGCAGATACTTGTCATTGACTAGCGAGCCTTTCTGAGCAACGTGCTCACCCAGTGTTTTACGCAATGCAGCATGCAGTAAATGGGTTGCTGAGTGGTTTAAACGAATACGGTTACGACGTGCGACGTCAACCTGGGCGTCAATACTGTGGTTCACTCGCAGAGTGCCTTGAGTCAATTGCCCCAAGTGACCTATAGCCTGGCCATATTTCTGAGTGTCCGCTACCGCGAAGGTTGCAGTCGCATTTTTAAGTTCGCCTTTGTCGCCAACCTGGCCACCAGACTCACCGTAAAACGGCGTTTGATTCAGTACAACAACCGCCTCTTCACCAGCATTAATTTCATCAACGGCTTCTCCGTTGCGGAACAATGCGGTGACGGTAGCTTGTTGATGAACATGGTCATAACCGGAGAACTGGCTGGCGCTATCAACACGGATCATGTTGTTATAATCGGCACCAAAGCCACTGGATTCACGGGCACGACGACGCTGAGCTTCCATCGCTTGCTCAAAACCAGCTTCATCCACTTTCAGATTACGCTCACGGCAAACATCAGCAGTTAAATCAACCGGGAAGCCGTAAGTATCATATAAGCGGAAAGCCGTCTCACCATCAAGGGTATCACCGGTCAATTTACTGAGTTCTTCATCCAGTAGGGCTAAACCACGCTCTAAGGTACGCGCAAACTGCTCTTCTTCTGTTTTCAGAACGTGTTCAACCATCGCCTGCTGTTGTTTCAATTCATCAGCAGCAGATCCCATCACGGCAATCAATGGAGCAACTAATTTATAGAAGAACGTCTCTTTAGCACCCAGAATATTGCCATGGCGAATAGCGCGGCGAATGATACGGCGCAAAACATAACCACGGTTTTCATTCGACGGGATAACCCCATCAGAAATCAGGAAGGCACAAGAGCGAATATGGTCAGCGATAACACGCAGCGATTTACTAGAAAGATCGGTGGCACCGGTGGCTTGCGCCACGGCCTTAATCAAATCGCGGAACAGGTCAATCTCATAGTTAGAATTAACATGCTGTAATACCGCTGCAATACGCTCAAGCCCCATACCAGTATCAACCGAAGGCTTAGGCAGTGGCAGCATAGTGCCATCTGACTGGCGGTTAAACTGCATGAAGACGAGGTTCCAGATCTCAATATAGCGATCGCCATCTTCTTCTGCCGATCCAGGAGGACCGCCCCAGATATGGTCACCATGGTCAAAGAAAATCTCAGTGCAAGGACCGCATGGCCCGGTATCACCCATTTGCCAGAAGTTATCAGATGCAAAGGCACCGCCTTTGTTATCACCAATACGGATGATACGTTCACGTGGAACGCCGACTTCGTTGGCCCAGATTTCATAAGCCTCGTCATCAGTTTCGTAAACGGTTACCCAAAGTTTCTCTTTCGGTAAGTTAAACCATTGTTCGCCAGTTAATAATTCCCAAGCGAAATTGATGGCATCATGCTTAAAGTAATCGCCAAAACTGAAGTTACCCAACATTTCGAAGAACGTATGATGACGTGCGGTATAACCTACGTTTTCAAGGTCATTATGCTTACCACCCGCTCGCACACAGCGCTGAGAGGTCGTCGCACGGGAGTAGGCCCGTTTATCCAAACCTAAGAAAACATCCTTAAACTGGTTCATCCCGGCATTGGTAAACAGCAGCGTTGGGTCATTATTAGGGACCAAAGAGCTGCTTGATACAACCTGATGTCCCTTGCTATGGAAGAAATCGAGAAACGCTTGACGAATCTCAGCGGTGCTCTTGCTCATAATTGTCCCGGAAACAAGCTAAAAGAATAGCCCGTGAGCTAATCGTGTACCAATAACCGGCAACACAATGAGTCAACTCACGAACCAAAAGTGGGAATAAGATAAATTTTCTTCGAAGGGAAGTAAAATCCCGCGTGCATTCAATCGACAAAATCATTGTAAATAGACTGAATTTCTTCTTGGAAGAAGCCACGATAGAGGAGATAACGCTGAACTTTTGCCTTTTCTTTCCATTCTACAGGCAAAGTTTCACTAAATTTACGCTGTGCAAGCTCTTTTGCAAGTAAACACCAGTCGATTTCACTGATTTCAAAAGCGGCTTGAATTCGTTCTTTATCGACCCCTTTTTGCATCAATTCTGAACGGATACGTTGTGCACCATAGCCTTTGCGGCTACGGCTATTAATGTAACTGGTGGCAAAGCGGGAATCGTCTAACCAATCGTGTTGGTAGCAATAGGCAATAACTTGTTCGATAGCTTGAGGATCAATATCTTCGACGGGTTTGTCATTTTCATTGTTGGCACGCCGGCCCCAATTCCCTTTTGCCGAAAAAGGTTGGGCTGCCAGCTTACGGCGCAGCTCCGATTCACTATGATCACGCTGAGAGAGTAGTCTCATGGCACGGCTTAACAGGTCATTCATATACCCTTCTTACTTGACGTTACTGCTGTGTTGGCGGCTCTCACTCACCCGAATCACTGACAAGGGTCAGCTCATCGGGACTCATTCGTTGGCTGCCTTGCTGTAACCCCAATTACTTTGGGTATTACCCTTCTCACTTGACGTTACTGCTGTGTTAGCGGCTCTCACTCACCCGAATCACTGACAAGGGTCAGCTCATCGGGACTCATTCGTTGGCTGCCTTGCTGTAACCCCAATTACTTTGGGTATTACCCTTCTCACTTGACGTTACTGCTGTGTTGGCGGCTCTCACTCACCCGAGTCACTGACAAAGGTCAGCTCATCGGGACTCATTCGTTGGCTGCCTTGCTGTAACCCCAATTACTTTAGGTATTACCCTTATAACTTGGCGTTACTGCTGTGTTGGCGGCTCTCACTTGAGGTTCTAGCGATGTTAGCAGCTTCAATTGCGGTAGGTAATACCCTTCCTATTTCCGGTGTTACAGGCAGGTACGGATTCTGATTACTTTGGGGATGAGCAGGAGTGGAGGGCTGAATACAAATCGCTATTGGCTCAAGCGACCCAATTGATGGGCCGCTTGTTAACTACTTAATCTGCTAATACTAATGCGCTGTTTTAACCTTATTAATTAAAACTCTTCGCTAGTTTCATCAGTTTCATCGGCAAATGCTGCTGTTGCTACAGGTTGTTCGCCATTCCCACCGTTAAGTAGCATTTCACGCAGTTTTTTATCCAACTCTGCCGCAACCGCTGGGTTTTCTTTTAAATAGTTGCTGGCATTCGCTTTACCTTGACCAATTTTGTCACCGTTGTAGCTATACCATGCACCGGCTTTCTCAATCAGTTTGTGTTTAACACCTAAATCAACGAGCTCGCCGTTAATGTTAATGCCTTCACCGTACAGAATCTGGAATTCAGCTTGTTTAAATGGCGCTGCAATTTTGTTTTTCACCACTTTGACGCGAGTTTCGCTACCAACAACCACATCGCCGTCTTTTACTGCACCAATACGACGGATATCTAAACGTACAGACGCGTAAAATTTAAGTGCGTTACCACCGGTGGTAGTTTCAGGGTTACCAAACATAACGCCGATCTTCATACGGATCTGGTTAATAAAGATCAGTAAGGTATTAGCATTCTTCAAGTTACCGGCTAGCTTACGCATAGCCTGGCTCATCATACGTGCCGCAAGGCCCATGTGAGAGTCGCCGATTTCACCTTCAATCTCGGCTTTAGGTGTCAATGCAGCAACGGAGTCAACGATGATAACGTCAACCGCGCCAGAACGAGTCAAGGCATCACAAATTTCCAATGCTTGCTCACCGGTATCTGGCTGAGAACACAGCAGATTATCAATATCTACACCTAATTTTTTGGCATAAATTGGGTCAAGAGCATGCTCGGCATCGATAAATGCACAAGTCTTACCTTCACGCTGTGCGGAGGCAATAACCTGCAACGTCAGCGTTGTTTTACCTGATGATTCAGGGCCATAAATCTCAACAATACGCCCCATTGGTAAGCCACCGGCTCCCAATGCGATATCAAGAGAAAGAGAACCGGTAGAGATGGTTTCAACATCCATTGAGCGGTCTTCGCCAAGGCGCATGATAGAGCCTTTACCGAATTGTTTTTCAATTTGGCCCAGTGCTGCTGCTAACGCCTTTTGTTTATTCTCATCAATAGCCATTTTTACTCCCTCTCTGGTATGCCGGGGTTACCCCTACCATTACCACTGAATGTTGTTTTGTGCAGGAAATTACCGCTAATTATACTGTACAATCATACAGTATCAAGCCTATTTTTACAGAAAATCATCGAATAGTGTTTGTAGTGCGAAAACAGCCGCTTGCAGCCTTACTGCATCACGATCACCGGGGAAAATCTGTTTGCATGCTAAAATCCGCCCTTCACGTGCAGCGAAAGCAAACCATACCGTACCAACCGGTTTATCCGCACTGCCGCCATCAGGCCCAGCAATGCCACTAATAGACACCGCGAAGTCAGCATTCGCTTCTCTCAATGCACCGAGCGCCATCTCCCGCACCACTGCTTCACTCACAGCACCATAATTTGCCAACGTGGTTTCGCTCACGCCCAGCAGATCGTGTTTGGCCGCATTACTGTATGTCACGAAACCACGGTCAAAGTACGCTGAACTCCCCGCAATATCAGTTAATGCTTTAGCCACCCAGCCACCCGTACAGGATTCAGCACAGGTCACCCAGGCACCACGGGCCTTTAGCTTATCGCCAATTGCAATACTGAGCTGGCGTAATTGTTTCTCGCTCATTGTTGCCCCCTACTCTAATAAAATCTCCCGCCGCCGATAGTAGCACTTCTTTAGCCCGTAACGGCAACCACTGTCAGTTATGCGAAACGTCTCGCAAGGAGGAATGAAAAAAAGCGCTTTCCCGTACAAAGCTTTACCTCGCAGGCTCAAATGTTAGTATCAAAGGGGCTATTCGAATTTTTCGGCAACGTAGGATGCGGCGAGTTGCATCAGTGGTACTGGATATTTATCCGGGATGATGAACTAAGGACGAGATAGTGAAAAAAACGCTTAACGCCTTCTTCCCCCTTTATAGTGCAACCGTTTTGATGTTGCTGGGTTCAGGCTTATTGACAACCTATATTTCGCTAAGGTTGACCGCCATCCATGTCTCAGGCGCATTAATTGGGGCAATTATTGCCGCAAATTATATTGGTCTGGTGATCGGTGGCAAGGTCGGCCATTTTCTGATAGCCCGTGTAGGCCATATTCGCGCTTATGTCGCCTGTGCCGGTATTATCACAGCGGCAGTGTTAAGCCATGGACTTACTGAATACATCCCCGCATGGGTAGTTCTGCGCTTGATTATTGGCCTTTGTATGATGTGCCAGTTTATGGTGCTGGAAAGTTGGCTCAATGATCAGGCCGCCTCTAATCAGCGCGGTATCGTGTTTGGTGTTTATATGGCTGCAACCTATGCCGGTATGGCATTGGGCCAGGTGGTATTAATGCTCCAACCTGAGTTGGGTTTGAGCACCCTGATGATTATTGCGCTATTTTTTGCCCTTTGCCTGGTGCCTGTAGCCCTGACAACGCGCAGTAATGCCCAACAAATGTCCCCAGCCCCCATGGAGCTGAAATTCTTTATCAGTTCAATTCCCAAAATACTGGCATCAACGTTGGTAATTGGCATGATTGTCGGCTCCTTCTATGGGCTGGCACCGGTCTATGCCAGCCTGCAATCGCTATCAACGCAGGAGACCGGCCTGTTTATGGCATTATCTATCTTTGCCGGTTTAGTGGCCCAGTTTCCTCTTAGTTGGTTGTCTGATCGCTATAACCGCACGCTATTGATCCGCATTAACGCATTATTACTGGCATTAACTGCACTGCCGCTGGCTTTGGTGCCCCATATCTCGTTCCATTTCTTACTGGGTCTGGGGTTTGTCGTCAGCATGTTGCAATTCACCCTCTACCCATTGGTGGTCGCTCTGGCTAATGACCTGATTGCACCAGAGCGGCGAGTGTCGCTGGCGGCATGTTTACTGATGTCATTTGGCGTTGGTGCCAGTATCGGGCCGCTCGCTGTAGGTGCCCTGATTCAGCCCCTGGGTGGCAATATTCTGTATGCATTCTTCGCACTGTGCGGTGTGGGCCTGATAACACTGAGCAGAACGGTGAAACAGGATCAGGACGAATTTGTTAACGATGCGCCGGTGCCACATATGGCAATACCGGACAGTCTGGTCAGTTCCCCGCTGTCGCCAGCGCTGAACCCTAGCTTTGACGAGCAAATGATCCAGGATGTTATGCCGCCGCCTGATCAACAAGAAGAAGCAGAGAAAACAGAGGAATCGCCATCAACCGGCACACCTAATGCCCCGTAACTCGGAGGTGATAGGGAGATCTGTTTGTTTGTACAAGCTCCCTAACGTTAAAATTCGGTTCGGCTTGTTATTTATTCAGCTTTGAATAAAAATACCAGCATCAGGTATTTAGCGGGGCGGAACCATGTCGAGACAAGATGAACAACGGTTGCTGGTGAAAATCGCCACGCTGTATTACACCGAAGGTATGAAGCAATCTGAAATTGCTGACAGCCTGCATTTATCTCAGTCTTTTGTCTCCCGAGCGATAACCCGGTGCGTTAAAGAAGGGGTGGTAAAAATCAGCGTGATTCAACCTGCCAATATGTTTATTGGTATCGAATCACGGATTCAAAAACACTATGGAATCGATCAGGCCATTGTGGTGGATATTGCTGATGACGCCAACCCAGCCCAGATAAAGCAAGCTATTGGTTCTGCTGCTGCCCACTATATGCAAACCAGTATTCGCCCAAACGATATGGTGGGGATCTCGTCATGGAGTAGCACTATCCGGGCAATGGTTGATAACCTTCACCCGCTCAATATCAAAACCAGCGGAGTTATCCAATTACTAGGTGGAGTTGGCCCCAATGGTAATGTGCAAGCCACGCTGTTAACTCAAGCATTAGCCACTATTTTAAATTGCCCGGCTTACTTGCTGCCCGCTCAAAGCATTGAGCGTTCCACTGAAGATCGCGCACGCCTGATATCCAGTGGTGAAGTTGCTGATGTGGTAAATAAATTTGCCGAAGTTGATCTGGCATTGGTGGGAATTGGCGATCTGGAGCCATCACAACTATTGAGGAACTCCGGTAACTATTATCACGGAGAAATGCTCCAGTTGCTGGCAGAACGAGGGGCGGTGGGTGATTTATGTCTGCATTATTTTGATGCTGCTGGCAATGCGGTACTCAGTGATGAAGAAGATCCGGTGATTGGTATGTCGCTACCACAACTGCGCGCCTGCCCCCGGGTGGTAGCGCTGGCCGGAGGGGTAGAGAAAAGTGCCGCCATTCGTGGCGCACTGACGGGTAACTATATTGATGTATTGATTACCGATAGGTTAACCGCCGAAACCTTACTTTAGAGCGGCGGAGCTTAGCTAGTCGCCGCCATGATGACTTGCCGTACCCTCCCTGGTGCGGCATTTGATAACGTCATTGAAGCTAAAGCGGCGACTTCCCATGCCAGTAACAATCAACACCCAGATACTTACTGAATGCTTCTTGCAATACCTGAGCTGTCGCTGAATGGTTCATCGCCACATGGTGTTCAAAACCGTTATTACAGATATGCGTAAGTAAACTTTCCAGTTGTGGCACTTCCACCACCGCACGGCAACCCACGGTATCTAACTCGTCACTGACAGAACGCCCTTCACCGACATAGGCCCGAACCTGGCCGGTAAAATCATCAGAAGAGAGGCGGAAATAGGTTAATGGCCCGGACTTCATGCGGCCATGGACAGCACCGCATGTATTTTCACAACCCACCGTTGTTCCGATAATATCAGCGGTACCCATGGTGGAGCTTTCCAGACTTTCACTGGCAAAGTTGCCACAGTGGAATAACACGCATTTATCGCGCTCTGCGCCAAAGTTATTATTCCAGTCAGCAATTGAGGCCGGCGCCAGTGAGCAACTCGCCAATGCATACATCGATAGCGCCCCCATCACATCCACTTCGCAGGCACTTGGCATCAGTTGCCCAGACATCACGCTCATAATGGAACAAACGTTGATACCTAAATTCTGTTGCAGCGAGGTCCAGCACTGCATGGCGGTGGTATCGATATCGTTGGCGATAATCCATTCACTGATAACCACAAACAGTTTCGCCATTTTGTGTAACTTATCTTGTGGGATGGCACTGGTGTCACCATTGGCTTTTAACAACACCAGTTTTTCACCAACACGAATATCGTTATCACTGAGATTAGCGACGCGGAAGAACACTTCGGATAAATCGAGAGTTTCAACCGTAATGCCCAAATTCTCCAATAACTTCTCGCTGTAACGCACAGTATTAAAGTTAGTTGGACGAGCACCAATAGCCCCGACACGCACCCGCTTCATGGCATGTACCACACGGCACAGTTGTACAAATTGCTCCACGTCGTGGCTAAATATTTCGCTGTTTAAGCTACAAACATGCTGCTTGGTCAATGTGAATGGAATGCCATATTGGCGCAGGTTATTACATAGTGATATTTTACCGCAGAAGCTGTCGCGACGTGTCGCCAGCCCCATTTTATCCAGCGCATCTTCTTCAGCCTGTACTAATACCGGTACTTTAAGGCCTGAGAGGCGAATAGCATCTGAGACACTTTTTTCATCACCAAAGTTGGGCAGAATCACGACTACACCATGGATCTCTTCGCTGTGCTTACGGAATAACTCGGCACACACGTTGGCATCACGCCAGTTTTCTACTCCCCCCAAGGGGGTTTGCTCTTCATTGAGCATAATGATGTTGATGCCCAGCCTATCGAATAGCGCCTGAGCATCACGGCGCGCGTCAGCCACCAGATAGCTTGGGAAAAACCCCCGGTTGCCGATAATCACCGCGAAAGTTAACTTACGAGGTATTGCTGACATATGCTTACTCCTAGTGTGGGTTATTTCGGCTGAAAACGCGCGCGCGCGATGGCCGTTTGCCAGAGGCTATAGTTATCTTGCATCTCCGCACTTTGAGCGCGCGGTTCGATGTATTCCACTTCACGGGGAAGTGCAGCTAATTGCTGGTTATCCTGCCACCAACCCAAGGTTTTCCCGCCTAAATATGCCGCCCCCAGAGCCGAGACTTCGGCGGTATGGTTGCGTATCAAGGTGCGCTGTAACAGGTCGGCTTGAAATTGCATCAGCCAGCGGTTGCTGGTCGCCCCACCATCTACCCGCAGCCGTTCAAGACGATGGTTACCGGCCAGCTCCATGGCAAAAAAGACGTCGGCTATTTGGTAGGCGACCGACTCTAACCCAGCGCGAGCTAACACCGCAGGGGTAGTGGCGTCGGTCAGGCCACAGAACAGGCCGCGAGCCTGGCTATCCCAATAAGGTGCCCCCAATCCCGAGAGGGCTGGAACAAAATAAACCCCCTGATTACCTGACTGACTTTGCGCCATCTCAGTCAAATGCGCTAAATCCGTGATACCTAGCATGCGTGAAACCCACGCCACACCCGAACCGGTATGCGTGATATTGCCTTCGAGGGCATAACGTAATTCCCCGTTATGCCAGGCGATGGTGGTACTCAGACCGTGACTCTGTGTCACCGCCTGCTTCACGGTGGTCATCAAGGAAGAGCCGGTGCCATAGGTCGCTTTGATTTCGCCCGCCCGGTCTC
Source organism: Yersinia intermedia (assembly GCF_900635455.1). Lineage (NCBI taxonomy): Bacteria > Pseudomonadati > Pseudomonadota > Gammaproteobacteria > Enterobacterales > Yersiniaceae > Yersinia > Yersinia intermedia. The sequence continues at coordinate 3,643,267 of NZ_LR134116.1, forward strand.
CCCCCTGCCCATAGAGTGCGGCGTGGGAGTCGCCGATTTGTGCCACAATCGGTACCCCTGGTGGCAAGCCAGTAATACCGGTATTACCGGTGTGTCCATGGATAGCCGCCGAGGGTAATACCGCAGGCAGACAGAGACTGGGAATACCAAATAGCGCCAGCAGGTCAGGGTCCCATTGGCCGGAATGAATATTAAACAGTTGGGTACGGGCTGCATTGGAGAAATCGGTCGAGAAACTTTGGCCGCCACTGAGCTGCCAGGTTAGCCAGCAGTCGATAGTCCCGACGCACAGTTCACCGTAAGCCGCTCGCTCCACACCACGCGGGATTTCTGCCAGCATGCCGTGAACCTTGGCTGCCGGAAACAGCGGATCAATTTGCAATCCAGTGCGTTCGGCAATCATTGCCGCTTCCGGTAACTGGCTTAGCGTTTGACAGAAAAGCTCCGAGCGCCGACATTGCCAACTCACCACTGGCGTCAGTGGTGTGCCGGTTTCCCGCTCCCAAATCAGCACCGACTCACGCTGGTTACTGATGGCAACACCGGCCACCCGCGCACCGGCCAACTGATTCAGACAGCCTTCAATTGCCAAAGATACCGCCTGCCAGATAGCCAGCGGGTCCTGCTCTGCCCAGCCGGGCCTTGGGTGATTCAGCACAAGAGGCACTGAAGCCTTCGCCAGAATCTGCCCGGCCGTGTCCACCGCAATGGCTTTGGCATTGGTGGTGCCTTCATCAATAGCCAGAATAATCGGCGTTGACATGATTACTCTCCTCGGCAAAACCGCAGCGCACGAGCGACAATGCCTGCCGCATCAAAACCATGCCAGGCGCGCATATCTGCCCTGTCGGCAGCAATCGCATAGCCGCCATCAGGAATACCTAATCTCACCAATGGGATCCCGCTGCCCGCTTCGGCCAACACTTCAGCCACCAAACTGCCCACACCACCATTAATGTTATGCTCTTCGATGGTAATCACCCGCTGACTCTTCTGGAGAATGGCTAACAGTTGCTGAGTATCACACGGGCGAATAGAAGAAACGTTGACCACCGCAGCAGAAACGTTGTTATCCGCCAGTATTGCAGCCGCACTAACAGCCTCATGCACTGTAGAACCCATCGCAACCAGAGCAATATCCTGACCATCCTGCAAGACATCAATCTGCCCCGGAGCAAAGCGGTAGTGTTCATCATGGAGTTGTGGCAAGGATTTGCCGTCCAGACGAATATAGACCGGTCCCTGATGTGCAATAGCATAATCAATTATTTGACGGCACTCTTGCGGGTCAGAGGGAGCATAAATTTCGATATTGCCAAAACCACGTAAGATAGAAATATCATCGATACAGTGATGGGTACTGGCCAACGGCCCGTAACTGGCACCGGAATTGAGGCCGAACAATTTGACATTGCTGTTGTTGTAGCAAACATCGATTTTCAGTTGTTCATTGGAACGTGAAATCAGGAATGGCGCAGCATTACAGGTTACTGCAACTTTCCCGCCCATAGATAAGCCCACGGCTGTGCCGACCATCGCTTGTTCGGCAATACCTACGTTAACCACGCGATCAGGGAAGCGGGCAGTAAACGGCCCGATTTTCGCCGTCGAGGTGGAATCAGCCACCACCGGAACCAGATCAACACCGTTATCCACGGCTTTGATAAACTGTTCAACCATTACTGAGGCCAAATGTTCTGCATTACTCATCGCTCAATTCCTCCAGTGCCAGATCAATTTCAGCACCTTTCGGCACCCGGTGGTGCCACTCCACGCGCCCTTGAATAAAGGAGATACCGGCACCTTTTTCGGTGTTGGCAATCACCACATTGGGTTTACCCTTGGGTTGTAATGCCTCCAATGTTTCCACCACCGATTGCATGTTATTACCCTGGCATTCCGTTACTTCTAAACCAAATGCACGCCATTTATCCGCCAACGGGTCGGTATTCATAATTGACTTGGTGGTGCCCGCCAGTTGGAGTTTATTTTTATCGTTAATGATTATCAGATTGTCTAATTGATAGTGAGCAGCCACTAATGCGGCTTCCCAATTACTGCCTTCGGCTAACTCACCGTCGCCGGTCAGAACAAACACTCGGCGTTTGCTGTTGGCGCGTTTTGCCGCCAATGCGATCCCGACCGCGACCGGCAAGCCATGTCCTAGCGCGCCGGTATTTAATTCGATCCCCGGCGTTTTATGTTTTACCGGATGGCCCGGCAGATGGGAGTTAGCGTGTTGATAAGTCGCCAACCATTCCTCTGGGAAATAACCCGCTTCCGCCAGACAGCAGTAATAACCACCAACGGCATGGCCCTTAGATTGCACATAGATATCGCGCTCAGGATCAGTTAACCGGTCAGGTGCGCAATTAAGGATGCGGAAATAGAGTGCGGTCAGAATCTCTACCTGCGAAAGATCAGCACCGGTATGCCCCCCTGCGGGGCTGTTCGCATTAAGCAGGACGATCCGGCGGCGGATAGCCCGCGCCTTTCTCACCAGCTCATCGATTGACAGTGAATACGGATTCATGACATTACCTCTCTTATATTTTCCTTCGCCATTGAATTTTTACTCATTGACGAATATTTATTCCTGATGGTGCTAAAAAATAGCTTTCATCAAGCCTGACCGGAAATCCTCCTCCGGCGTTACCTCTTCAGTGTTCTGCGGCTCAGGGCAAGGTGTTACCCCATCAGCCCATTAGCCGTTATGGTTCTTTATGCCTGCTCGCTTTTGCCCACTTGCGCGACTACGCTGGCTTTTTGCGACACAATTGCTGCTTTGTGCTGCATACGGTTTTGCATTTGATCGATAATCACAGCCACAATAATCACGATACCTTTGATAACCATTTGCCAGAATTCGCTGACCCCCATCATCACCAGCCCGTCAGCCAAAATACCGATAACAAATGCGCCGATCAGTGTACCGAGGATGGTGCCACGGCCACCTGCCAGAGACGTCCCCCCCAACACCACAGCCGCAATGGCATTCATCTCAAAGCCGCTACCGTTCGCAGGGTGGCTGGCCACCAGTTGAGCGGAAACAATGATCCCGGCAATTGCCGCACAGAAACCGGAAATGGTGTAAACCCAAACTTTAACCTGCCGGACTTTAACGCCTGACAGTTCGGCAGCTCTCTCGTTATCACCGATAGCGTAGACATGGCGACCAAAAGGTAGGCGACGCGCTACATAGGCAATCACCAGAGCCAAAATGAACATGATCCAGATAGCGATCGGCAAACCCAGTAACGTGCCGGACCCGAGCAGATCAAAACCGGTGTTTCCAAGTTGTGGATTGCCCTGTAAGCCTGGGAAGGTTTCACCGCCAGAAATCAGCATCGCCGCACCACGAACCACATACATGGTGCCGAGGGTGCAGATAAACGGCGCGACGTTATAGCGGGTTATGATCCAACCATTGACCGCGCCAATAAGTGCACCGATGACCAATACCACCGGAACCACCACCCAAACACTGGGGAAAATGGCAATACCAAACATCGGTAATACAATACCTTGGGTGATCATCCAGCCCGCAATCATGCCGCACAACCCCAAGGTTGCCCCGATAGAGAGGTCAATCCCTGCGGTGATAATGACAAACGTGATGCCCAGTGCGAGGAAGGCATTGATCGCGATATGCTTCACCATAATGATCAGGCTGCCCGTCGCCAGAAAGCCCGGAACCATCACAGAGAAGAAACCAAGAATCAAAAACAGGGCAATAAAGGTGCGCATCTTGAGCAGAAGCAGCAGCATATTTTCCCGTGACCACGACGCGCCACCGGGCCGGTGACTCGCCAACGCAGTGCCAGTTGTTGCTTTCATCATTCGAACCCTTGTGCGCTTGCCGTAACCAATGCCGATTCACTGGCCGACTGACGGGATAAGTTCGCGGTCAGCTTGCCATTCGACATCACCAGTATGCGGTCAGATACCGCCATGATCTCTTTCAGATCAGAGGTTGAGAACAAAATACCAATCCCTTGTTCAGAGAGTTTCACCATCATTTCAAACACATCAGCTTTCGCCCCGACATCAATACCTCGCGTTGGCTCATCCAACAGCAGAATGTTTGGGCTGGTCAGTAATGAGCGACCAATGACGACTTTTTGCTGATTGCCACCACTGAGCGCCTGAATTTCCACTTCCGGTGAAGAGACTTTGATAGACAGGTCGCCAATCACCGAGGCAACCACCTGTGATTCACTCTCCTGCCAGATGGCAAAGCGGTGTTTCAACCGACGCCATAAGCTGGAAATGGTCAGGTTATTCGCCACCGATGACACGGGGAAAATACCGGTTTTTTTACGGTCTTCCGGTACCAGGCTCATTCCCAGACGGATACGCTCTGCCGTTGAGGTTTTGGCATTAATCGACGTACCATTGAGCCGGATAGTGCCAAGATAGTTCTGTTGCGTACCCAGCAGGCATTCAAACAATTCGGTACGCCCCGCCCCCATCAACCCATAGATGCCGACAATTTCACCCGCCCGCACTTGCAATGAGACCTGATTCACTACCGTGTTGCCGGATTCATTGATTAACGTGACGTTATCAACCTCCATCATCGGCGCACCGAATGTACGGTCCGGGTGAAGAAAACTGGAAACCGGATCACTACCCAGCATTTCACGCACAATCCACGGCACATCAATATCTTTTACCGCAGCTTCGGCCTGAAAACGGCCATCACGTAAAATAGTGATGTAGTCACCAATCGCCATTAACTCTTCCAAACGATGTGAAATATAGACGATGGAAACACCCTGTCGCGTCAGTTCGCGAATAACCCGAAACAGGATATCAACTTCGGTTTTACTCAACGCCGACGTCGGCTCATCCAGAATGAGAATATCCGCCTGTTCTGCCAGCGCCTTGGCGATTTCAATCAATTGCTGTTGGCCTACTTTCAGGTTTGATACCATCTCTTTTGGCGAAATGACTTGATCAAGACGCGCCATTAACTGTTCAGCAATCAGCTCCTGCGCCGCCTGGTTAATGGGTTTCAAACCTTGTTGAATCTCACGCCCCAGAAAGATGTTTTCCGCAACATTGAGGTTTTCCGACAGGTTCAGCTCCTGATGAACCATGCCAATACCCAGTGCCGCTGCCTCACGAGTATTAGCAATACTCACCGCGTTACCATTCAGGTAAATTTGGCCGGATGTTTGTTGCTGTACCCCAGCCAAGATCTTCATTAAGGTAGATTTCCCGGCACCATTTTCGCCGATAATCACATTAACTTTGCCGCGATAAACGTTATAACTGACAGCATCTAGCGCCAATGTGCCAGGAAAACGCATTGAAATGTCTTCAGCATGCATGACGATGTCAGGTCTGTGGTCCATTAGTGGCTCTCCTTATTCACACTGAGCGGCACACCGTTGCTCAGGCCGGTAGGGGTGAGTGTCACCGCGGCCAATACCTCGACTTGCTGCCCGACCCAACTGGCATCGGGTTTTGCCACATCCTGCAAAGCACGCTTGCTTAATGCTTTAGAGAGCTGGGCGTATTGCACCTGATTTTTAAAATCTTCGAAGCGGATAAACGTTGATGCATCACGAATGGCATTACCTTTGACGATTGGCCCCACTTGCAGCACTTGCTCGTCACCGTCAATAGCCAAACGAATCAACCCTTCCCGCCCTTCTGTGTCTACCGCCACCACTTTGCCGTTAAAACGAACAAAACGACTTTGGCTATTTTTCCCTGCTGCTGGCTGACTTTGTTGCTGCTTTACCTGCTGCCAACTGAGTGCATTGCTATTGGCAAACGGCATAATTTTACTCACCCAAATGGTGGAAGCGACTTTGTCCGGTGGCTGGTTATAGTCACTGACCACCGCGTTAGGATCGACTGGCAGAATCGGTTTACCGTTTTCATCCAAATCAACCACGGTACAAGCCACCAGCACAGTGCTGATAACCAACAAACCGCCTGCTTTCGATAAGGCACTGAACCACATACTGCCTCCTGTCAGGAGGGGCGATTACGCCCCTCATTCTTAAACCATGGTTTTAATAACCGGTGATTATAAGATGGGTGTTTCAGTCGCGATTATTGTTTCAGTGCAAAGACATTCAGATTCTTGGCATTGTTTTCATCAATCAATACGCAATCCATCAGTTGCTTTTCTTCCAACCCGGTTTTGCCAGTTTTCAGATATTTATCAGCCTGCACCACCGCCATCTGAGCTTGTGCCCAACCCGGCTGTAATACAGTGGCTTTGATATTGCCTTTGTTAATGATGGAGTCGCGAACATAGTCACTGCCGTCAAAGCCGACGACGATGACATCATTACGGCCCGCTGCTTTTAATGCAGCTTCTGCACCGAGTGCCATAGTGTCGTTACCGGAAATTACCCCAGTGATATCTGGGTTAGCCTGCAAAATGGACTCCATACGGTTGAACGCTTCAGTCTGGCTCCAGTTTGCAGTCTGTTGGGCAACCATCTTCATGTCGCTATGTTCGTCGATCACGTCGTGATAACCCTGTGAACGAACATGAGCGTTGGTATCGGACTCACGGCCGAGCAATTCAACATATTTGCCTTTGCCACCCATCAACGTAACGAATTTCTCAGCGCCGAGTTGTGCGCCTTGATAATTGTTCGACACGATTTGTGATACTGCGATTCCAGTTTCATTGATTTCACGGTCAATCAGGAAAGTCGGAATACCGGCCGCTTTGGCTTTTTTCAATGGCCCGATAGTGGCATCTGATCCGGCGTTATCCAGAATGATCGCTTTAGCCTTACGAGCGATGGCAGTTTCCAGTAGTTGGTTTTGTTTGTTCACATCATCATCATGGGAAGCCACCAGTACGGTGTATCCCAGTTCCGTGGCTTTGGCTTTAGCGCCTTCCGCCTCCGCTTTAAAGAACGGATTATCGTGGGAGGGGGTGATAATGGCGATCAGGCCGTTACTGGCGGCACCAGCAACACTCGCCATTGAGATCAATGCTGCGGTAAGACAGGATTTCAGTAGGGTATTTTTCATTATTTTTCTCCGCATTGAATATATATTCACTATTAAATTTATATTCAACGTAATAATACAAACGCCTCGCAGCTTGTCCAATGTGAGTGCAAGGAAAGTAGAAGCCGGTCACAAATTAGTCGACACGGATAGAGAGATAGCTCGGATAAAAGCCGCTTAGATAAGAATGTAACAGTACAAAAAACGGATTGATTATTTCACTCGAATGTATAAAATTTTATACATACATCAAGGAGTGATGAATGATTGGAAAAATAATCGATTGGCGTGGTAGTTCACTTGAGGATCTGAAGGCTTTCCCAGAAAGTGCTTGTGCGGTAGCGGGGAAGCAACTACGCAATATCCAGCATGGTATCTAACCTAATGATTTCAAACCAATAAATGACTGGGGAGCGGGGATTATTGAAATACGGTTAGATGATAATTCCAAAGCTTATCGTGTTGTTTATATTGCTAAATTCGAAGAGAAAATTTACGTATTACACAGTTTCCAAAAAAAATCGCAAAGAACCAGTCAGAAAGACGTCAATATTATTAAGGTTCGTTATAAAGAAGTTATTCATGAGCGGAGAACAAAAAATGATAGATAAAATTGACACAGCATCACGTCACATCACTACCGCTGGAGACAATATTTTTACTGACTTAGGCTTTGCTGATGACAAAGCAACTCAATTGTTAGCGGAGTCAAATGCAGAAATTGAACAGGCTTTAGCAATGAAAAAAGCGCTCATGACATCTATTGCCAATTGGATTAAATCAGAAGGAATACGGCAAGTGGACGCAGCCACATTATTACATGTGTCGCGTCCGAGAGTTTCCGATGTTGTTAATCAAAAAACTGAAAAATTCACTCTTGATTCTCTGATTAGTATGGCTGGCAATATTGGCAAAAAAGTGACACTCGTTATTGAATAAATAAATTCTGAGTCAGCGATATAACTCAATCACCGCAGGCGTCACCTGTAATTCGTGTTGCCAATGGGTCAATGTCAGGGTCGTTAACTCAGCCAACCCCTGATAAAACGGGTGCCCGGCATCAGATTGCAGTAATGCGAGATAACGATACCCCCACGGTAACAGGTGCTCTGCCAGTAAGACCGGTAAATCCGCCGGTTGATGTTCTGCCAGCCAGGCCGCCATCATCAGCAATAAGCCGAAATGATCCTCTGGCTCTTGCTGCTCCAGTGTCACCTCCACTTGCTGCTGCGCCATCCAATCACGCAGTTTGAGCGTCGAGTCGCCAAACAGGACATTTTCTTTATCCAGATAAACCGATCCCCAAGGGGGAGCGGGCAGCGCATATGGGCCAATAAACAGCCGCTGCCAAGCCTCTTCCAGAGTCTCATCTGATTTGTCTTGCGCCAATAAAGCGGCAATGGGCATCAGCTGAGTTTCCAGGCCATAAGGCCACTGGGCTACCCACTCACCACTGCTGAGTTGCGCCACAATATCACTGCACGCCGGACTGTCCGGTTCACAATAAAACAGCGCACCCAATACGTGACCGGTCAGCGCAATTTGTTGATAAGTCATATTGTTTTCAACCATTTTGTTACCTCAAGAGCGTGATCAATTCGCTATCAAACGGGTGAAGCATTGCGAGCAAAGCCACATTGGGCGTAAACCCAACATGAGCTTTGCTCAGTAGCCATCAGGCTATATTTAACCGCCGATTGCCATTCCGACCGTCATATGCAACCCGTAAAACACGCCACGGCCAATTAGCTCACCCGCAAAGATAAGCAGCATAGCGAAGATCATGCCAAGCGTCATCGGTGTGCGACCTCTGATTAACGGACAGATCCAGCAGCCAAGCCCCAGAACCAGCAACACCAAACGCCACACCATCAGTGTGCCGTAGTGGGGAATAAGCTCAGAAGCTTGCTGTACCGAGCTGTAAATCATCGACAAACTGGCCGCCTGCATAATGACACTGGCAATACTGATAATCAGTGCCAATACACTGATCATCGGTAGTTGCAGCATCATTCGCCCATTAATCCCGGCCAGTTGTAACAACAGATAACCCAACATCGGGCCGCCAATCAAGGTGGTAAGAACAAAGCCTAGCGGGGTATAGAGGTTGTCCCAAGTGGGAACAGTATTAATGGAATAGACTCGACACATGGCATAGACAAATACCACGCCCAGCACCATAGCGATCACTAGCCAGATCTTGCCGAGTACCGCAGGCATTTTACCCAATACAGTCAACAACCAGTAAAAACCCGCCACCGCAAAGAACAGTGAACCGGCGGCTATTTCATTACTGAGCGCCGACTCGCCAATGCGGTTCAATGAATTGAATGCTCGCATTGGCGAACCTAAATGCAGTGTCGAGGCGATAAAAGCCAGTGCCATCAGCACCCACAGTACCAACATGCTGCGGTGAATTCGCTGTTGCTGCCCGTGACTCAAACCACCGAATATCAGCGCCAGCCCCAGCACTATAAAGCCGCCGACCACGCACTGCCCCAGTACCGTAAAGACCATTAGTGGCCATTCATGCCATCCCATGCCCATATTATACCTCCTTCGGATTTGCCAGATGACCGGTGGTATCTCTGACCGGACGGCTGTTGGCATTAGGTTTCACTACGATATTCGGCAGCGTGAAATGGGCTGCTGGCAATGGTGCGACTTCGGCCAAATCACCGTATTTCTCGCGTAATTCATCGATAGGGGCCATATCCAACGCCCGCAGCGGGCAGGAATCGACACAAATCGGTTTCTTACCGGCAGCAACTCTTTCATAGCAGCCGTCACACTTGGTCATATGCCCTTTGGCTTCGTCATATTGCGGCGCACCGTATGGGCATGCCATATGGCAATAGCGACACCCAATGCAAATGTCTTCGTTTACCACAACGAAACCATCATCACGCTTATGCATTGCGCCACTCGGACATACCTTGGTACAGGCGGGATCACTACAGTGATTACAGGCGATAGAGAGATAGTAAGCGAACACATTTTGGTGCCATGCACCATTATCTTGCTGCCAATCCCCACCGGCATATTCGTAGATACGCCGGAAGCTGACATCGGTAGATAAGTTTTTGAAATCCTTACAGGCCAACTCGCAAGTTTTGCACCCAGTGCAACGGCTGGAGTCGATGTAAAAACCATATTGCGTCGTCATCAGTCAGCTCCTTATGCCTTGGTAACTTGAACGAGGTTGGTATGGGATGGATTCCCTTTCGCCAACGGAGAAGGCCGCTGAGTGGTCAATACGTTAATACTGCCCGCGCGATCAATGCGTTTCTCATCCGGGCTATACCACGCCCCCTCACCCAGTGCCACAACCCCTGGCATCATGCGCGGTGTAACTTTGGCGTTAATCTGAACTTCACCTCGGCCATTGAAAATACGCACCATATCGCCATTTTTGATATCACGCTCGCGGGCATCCATAGGGTTAATCCACATTTCCTGACGGCAGGACGCTTTTAAAACATCGACGTTGCCGTAGGTGGAGTGGGTTCTGGCTTTGTAGTGAAAACCCGTTAACTGCAATGGATACTGCTGATTGAGCGGGTCATCGTAGCTTTCAAAACCGGCGGCATAGACCGGCAGCGGATCGATAACATCGTCTTTTTGCAGTTCCCACGTGGCGGCAATCTGTGCCAGTTCGGCAGAATAAATCTCAATTTTGCCTGATGGCGTGGTTAACGGATTGGCAATAGGGTCTGCGCGGAACGCTTTGTAGGCGACATGATGCCCCGCCGGATCACGTTTTTTAAAGATACCTTGTTCACGGAACGCCTCAAAAGAAGGCAGTTCAGGAATGGCCTGTTGCGATTGTTGGTAAAGATGGCGTAACCACTCTTCTTGCGTGCGCCCTTCGGTAAATTGCTGCTCCACCCCCATGCGTTTTGCCAGTTCGGTGGTCATTTCATAGATGTTTTTACATTCAAAACGCGGTTTGATGACTTGATCGGCAAAAATCACATACGCCATATTGCCGCTGGAAGCGTCAAGGCAGAAGTCCATCTGCTCAGAGGCGGTGCAGTCAGGCAGGATGATATCGGCGTATTTAGCTGACGAGGTCATGTGATTATCAATAACCACCACCATTTCACATTTTTTATCATCTTGCAGAATGTCGTGGGTACGGTTGATTTCTGAGTGCTGGTTAATCAAACAGTTACTGGCGTAGTTCCAGATAAACTTGATGGGAACATCCAGTTTATCTTTACCGCGCACACCATCACGGGTAGCGGTCATTTCTGGCCCGCGTTCAATCGCGTCAGTCCACAGGAACATCGAAATACTGGTTTTAACCGGGTTTTCCAGTGTTGGCATGCGGACAAACGGCAAACCGTAAGAACCTTCGCGGGCACCAGAATTACCACCATTAATGCCAACGTTACCGGTCAGGATCGCCAGCATGGCAATGGCTCGACTGGTATTTTCACCGTTGGAATGGCGCTGCGGCCCCCACCCTTGTGCAATATAAGCCGGTTTCACCGAACCTATCTCGCGCCCCAGTTTAATGATTCTTGCGGCTGGGATACCGGTGATGGCTTGCGCCCATTGTGGTGTCTTGGCGGTTTCATCTGCGCCCTGCCCTAAAATATAGGCTTTGTAGTGGCTATTTTTTGGCGCACCTGCTGGCAGGGTTTTCTCATCGTAACCAACACAATATTTATCGAGGAACGGCTGATCCACCAGATTCTCGCTGATCATCACATAGGCCAAGGCCGATGCCAGTGCCGCATCGGTACCGGGCCGCAACGGGATCCATTCATCTTCTCGACCTGCTGCGGTATCGGTATAGCGTGGATCAATCACAATCATCTTGGCATCGGATTTCTCCCGCGCCTGCTCCAGATAGTAGGTGACCCCACCGCCACTCATGCGCGTTTCAGCCGGATTGTTACCAAACAGCACCACCAGCTTACTGTTTTCGATATCGGACGGACTGTTACCGTCAGCCCAGCCACCGTAGGTGTAATTCAGGCCAGCAGCGATTTGCGCGGTACTGTAGTCACCATAATGATTAAGGTAGCCACCACAGCAATTCATCAGCCGCGCCAATAGCGTCGATCCCGGTGGCCATGAACGGGTCATGGTGCCACCTAAGGTACCGGTGCCATAATTCAGATAGATAGCTTCGTTACCATATTCCTTAATGATGCTTTGCATGCTGCCCGCAAGGGTGTCGAACGCCTCTTCCCATGAGATGCGCTTGAATTTGCCTTCCCCGCGCGCGCCAATACGCTTCATCGGGTATTTCAGGCGGTCAGGGTTATATACCCGGCGGCGCATAGAGCGGCCACGCAAACAGGCGCGCACCTGATGCAAGCCATCAAAATCATCATCGCCAGTGTTGTCGGTTTCGACATACTTGATTTCGCCATCAACGACATGCATACGTAGCGGGCAGCGGCTACCGCAGTTGACGGTACAGGCACTCCAGATCACTTTGCCATCATTGGCTGGATTTATTGCCGATTGCACAGCACGGGCGGTGCGGGAGAACGGGAGCGAAAAGGCCCCTGTTGCCATGGCAAGACTGCCGATAAGCGTAGTTTGGACCAGTTTTCGGCGTGTAACTTCTGCCGTTAATAGCCGGGATTCGTTGGTCTCTTTCATAAGATTCCCACTTGGTTGCATTCCAGAAAATGAACAACATCCGTGATGGATGAAATCCGATTAATTCAAAAAAATGAGTAATTCTGCGGGGGGAAGTTGTGTCATGAATGAGAGCGCAGTGGCCCAGCTACAGCAATTATTATAGTTAGGATGATGGATAGTTCTTCCCGCCATAATAACCTTACCGCTTATGGGGGGAACAAGAATTGTCTGGTATCAATAAAGCAGTGAGGATTACCCTACTCTCACTGCTTTATGATGAATCTGTGACAAATAGCCGTTCGGTTTAACAAGCCTGATGATACAGCGCCATAATTTCATCAATCGACGCTTCACGCGGGTTACCGCCGGTACATACATCCGCGAAGGCTGCCGCAGCCAGCGCCGGAATATCATCGGCCAGCAGACCCACCGCGCTCAGGGATGACGGAATACCAATATCACGGTTCAATTCAATTACTGCCTGAATGGTTTGCTCACGAACCTGTGCCAATGGCCCACTCAGGGCATTGTCGAGGCCCATCGCCATCGCGATTTGACGGAAGCGTTCACCGGTATAAGCGGCGTTATAACGCATGATATAAGGCAGTAAAATAGCATTGGCGACACCGTGCGGCATGTTGTAAAACGCCCCCAGAGGGTGTGCCATACCATGAACCAACCCCAGCCCTACATTTGAGAATCCCATTCCGGCGATATACTGCCCAAGAGCCATATCTTCAGTGGCGGCGGCATCACCCTGCACGGAAGCCCGTAGTGAACGGCTGATGACTTCAATGGCTTTAAGATGCAAAGCATCCGTCAATTCCCACGCACCTTTGGTCAGATAACCTTCGATGGCGTGAGTTAAAGCATCAACCCCGGTCGCAGCTTTCAGTGCCGCTGGCATACTGTCCATCATGTCCGCATCAATAAATGCCACTGCCGGAATAGCATGAGGGTCGACGCAAACAAATTTGCGCCGCCGCTCTTCATCGGTAATCACATAGTTAATGGTCACTTCTGCCGCAGTACCGGCGGTGGTTGGAATAGCCAGAATCGGTACGCAAGCGTTGCGGGTGTCAGCCACCCCTTCTAAACTGCGCACATCGGCAAATTCAGGATTATTGATAATAATGCCGATGGCCTTGCTGGTATCTTGTGGCGAACCACCGCCCAGCGCGATGAGATAATCAGCCTCGCTTTGGCGAAAAACAGCCACACCTTGTTGTACAATGGCGATTGTCGGGTTGGGCGTTACCGCATCAAAGACGGCAAAATCCAGGCCGGCCTGTTCCAAGCGTCTGATTAGGCAAGCCGCGACACCGCACTCCATCAGTATTTTGTCGGTAACCACCAACGCTTTTTTATATCCCCGCCGTATAACTTCATCGGTAAGCGCATCCAGTGAACCGCGCCCAAACCACGCCATTTCGTTTAAAATCATTCTGTTCATGACTGATTCCTCTCGGTATTTTAACCCACACGCTAATCTTCAACCCGTAAACCGTAGGTTTTGAATTTCTCCAGTACCACGCTGATCTCTTCTTTGGATAACACCGGCACCTCATCGACAATCGGCAAGATAGCCAGCAGCAGTGTTGCCAACACCTCGACTTCATGGGCAAGCCACAACGCTTTGGCTAAATTCTCCTCACATGCAATCAGGCCATGGTGCTGCAACAGCGTGGCCTTGCGGTGCTTCATCGCCACGGCGACATGTTCAGACAGCGCTTTAGTACCAAAAGTGGCGTAGGGCGCGCAGGGGATATCATCGCCACCGGCAGCAGCAATCATGTAATGAATCGCAGGGATCGGGCGGTTAAGAATTGATACTGCGGTGCAATGAACCGAGTGGTTGTGTACCACCGCATTGGCGTCTGCCCGGGTATGATAAACCGCCTGATGAAAACGCCACTCACTGGAAGGGACTTTGCCAGGCTCATGGTGACCGCTGGCATCGATATAAACAATATGCGACTCCGTAAGCTTGTCGTAGGCAATACCGGAAGGCGTAATTAAAAACCCATCCTGATAGCGCACACTAACATTGCCAGCCGTCCCTTGATTCAACCCTAAGCGGGTCATTTCCAGGCAAGTATTGATAATATCGCGCGCCAGTGCTTCTCTCTTCATTTGTTCCTCTCTTAAGATGCAAATACCTAAATATAAAAATGCATTGAATAATGGATGTAGACGAATAAACCTTAATAACTGTGGATATATCTTTCGCTCATTTAGTTAAACTGAAAAATAAAGCACACCAAAATGTGAGCCATGTCATGACTATTCATGACTTCATCGTGATTTAGATCTTATTTGTTTACATGAAATGTCCGTTTGAAAAAACAATATAGGCAAACGGTCAAGTGACGCCGAATGATTAAATACCGGGCTATTTCTCGATAACTGACCGTTTGTGACAGAAATAGAACAATCGGTCATTAGCTATGTGTGTTTGAAACACAATTCATTTCAAACGGTCATGAAATGTTTTTATTTAAAGTGACTGTCATCACAAAATATCAGCATTGAGTTACCAATGTGATTCAGCTCATATTTTTTAGCGATTTTTACCTTATAAAGAACGGGACTTATCGCAATGAGGGTATTTAAATTTGTCACTCAGGCAATTATGGCTCGCCAGAGAAAGTATCACTCATTAAACAAAGAATAACTCCGTCGAACATTACAAACTTTCGGACTATTGAAGTATCTGACGAGGGCATTATGGGAAATATTTTAATACAAACAGATAGCACTAAAATTTCCGCCTCGGTAAGTGACGAGTCGGCAAATAAAAAAAGATATCTGATTCCTTTCGCATTACTGTGCTCACTGTTCTTCCTTTGGGCAGTAGCAAACAACCTAAATGATATTTTGTTGCCTCAGTTTCAGCAGGCGTTCACCCTGACCAACTTCCAAGCTGGGCTGATTCAATCCTCCTTCTATTTTGGCTACTTCTTGATCCCAATACCTGCCGGGATCCTGATGAAAAGGTTTAGCTATAAGGCGGGGATCATTACCGGATTACTGTTCTATGCCTTCGGGGCGGCGTTGTTCTGGCCGGCTGCCGAGACGATGAATTACACCTTGTTTTTAATTGGTTTATTTATTATTGCTGCCGGTTTAGGTTGCCTGGAAACGGCCGCCAATCCTTTTGTTACCGTATTGGGGCCAGAAAAAACCGGCCACTTTCGTATTAACCTAGCACAGACCTTTAACTCTTTCGGTGCCATTATTGCAGTGGTGTTCGGCCAAAGCTTAATACTCTCCAATGTGCCCCACCAAACACAAGAAGTGCTGGATAAATTGTCTGCTGCGGATTTGAATAGTTATCATCATAGTTTAGTAAAAGCTGTTCAATTACCCTATCTGATTATTGTTGCGGTGGTGATTTTTGTTGCGTTATTAATTTTGATTACCCGTTTCCCAGCAATAAAAAGTGAATCGGATGATACGCATAACGGTTCTTTCTTTGCATCACTACCACGGTTATTAAAGATAACACATTGGCGCTGGGCAGTATTAGCACAGTTCTGTTATGTCGGCGCACAAACCGCATGTTGGAGTTATTTAATTCGCTATGCCATTGAAGAGTTACCTAATATTACACCGGGATATGCAGCTAATTATTTAACGGCCACCATGGTATGTTTCTTTATCGGCCGATTCAGTGGTACCTGGTTAATTACTCGCTTCGCTCCAGAGAAGGTTTTAGCCGCTTATGCATTTATCTCTATGTTGTTATGTATTATCTCTGCAGCTTTCGGCGGACACATTGGGTTATTAGCACTCACCTTGTGCAGTATGTTTATGTCAATCCAATACCCAACCATATTTTCATTAGGCATTAAGAATCTAAATCAAGACACTAAATATGGTGCATCTATTATTGTTATGACTATTGTCGGGGGTGGCATCGTCACCCCAATTATGGGATTAGTTAGCGATGCAGCAGGGAACATACCTACGGCTGAAATTATCCCTGCTTTATGCTTTGCCATTATCTTTATTTTCGCCAAGTACAAAACGGTTCCCGTTAATTAATAATACGGGTAACGGATAAATTAACATTAAATTCTTGCTACTGAACACAAGGACCAATAATGAAACAGACAATTCAATTACCTAAAATTGGCATTCGCCCGGTCATTGATGGACGCAGAATGGGCGTACGTGAATCGCTGGAAGAGCAAACCATGAAAATGGCCCGTGCCACCGCAGAGTTTCTGCAAGAAGTGGTACGTCATCCTTGCGGCACGCCCGTTGAATGTGTCATTGCTGATACCTGCATTGCCGGAATGGCAGAATCCGCCGCCTGCGACGATAAATTCAGCGCACAGAATATTGGGCTGACCATCACGGTGACACCTTGTTGGTGCTACGGCAGCGAAACCATTGATATGGACCCGTTCCGCCCGAAAGCTATTTGGGGCTTTAATGGTACCGAACGCCCTGGCGCGGTCTATCTGGCAGCAGCACTGGCGGCGCACAATCAAAAAGGATTGCCAGCCTTCTCCATTTACGGCCATGACGTGCAGGATGCTAATGACACGCGTATTCCTGCTGATGTGCAGGAAAAACTGCTGCGCTTCACTCGTGCAGGTTTAGCGGTTGCCAGCTTAAAGGGCAAAAGTTACCTCTCCCTCGGTGGCGTATCCATGGGGATTGCCGGCTCCATTGTTGACCATAACTTCTTTGAATCCTGGTTAGGAATGAAAGTGCAAGCGGTCGATATGACAGAATTGCGCCGCCGCATTGATCAGAAAATCTATGACGAGCAAGAGCTAGAACTGGCGTTGTCATGGGCGGATAAAAACTTCAAATACGGGCCGGATAAGAACGCAGAACAATACCGCCGTTCACCGGAAAGCAGCCGCGCGGTACTGCGTGAAAGCCTGCAAATGGCGCTCTGTATCCGCGACATGATGCAAGGTAATCCAACGCTGGCAACGAAAGGTTTTGGTGAGGAAGCCTTGGGCTATAACGCCATTGCTGCCGGTTTCCAGGGGCAGCGCCACTGGACAGATCAATATCCAAATGGCGATACCGCTGAAGCCTTGCTGAATAGCTCGTTCGACTGGAACGGCGTGCGTGAACCGATGGTTGTCGCCACCGAAAACGACAGTTTGAACGGCGTGGCAATGCTATTTGGCCATACTCTGACCGGCACCGCGCAGATCTTTGCCGATGTCCGTACCTACTGGTCACCGGAAGCAGTACAACGGGTCACCGGCCATCAACTGGAAGGGGCTGCCGAACACGGCATTATCCATCTGATTAACTCTGGTTCTGCCGCGTTGGACGGCACTTGCCGCCAAAACGATGCGCAGGGTAAACCTACCATCAAACCACACTGGCAAGTGAGCCAACAAGAAGCCGATGCTTGTCTGGCAGCAACCGAATGGTGCCCAGCTATCCATGAATACTTCCGTGGCGGCGGTTTCTCTTCGCGCTTCCTGACCCGTGGCGGTGTGCCATTCACCATGAGCCGTATCAATCTGATTAAAGGTGTCGGGCCGGTATTGCAAATTGCCGAAGGCTGGAGTGTCGAATTACCGAAATCCGTTCACGACACGCTGGACAAACGTACCGATTCAAGTTGGCCAACCACCTGGTTTGCTCCACGCCTGACCGGCAAAGGGCCATTCAGTGATGTTTATTCGGTAATGGCGAACTGGGGAGCTAACCATGGCGTGCTGACCATCGGCCATGTCGGGGCAGACCTGATTACACTCGCCTCAATGTTACGCATCCCGGTATGCATGCATAACGTCGAAGAAGAGAGTGTTTACCGGCCAACTGCGTGGGGCGCGCACGGTATGGATATCGAAGGGCAGGATTACCGTGCCTGCCAAAATTACGGCCCACTATACAAAAGATAATGTGATGTTTGAGCAGGCTCGTAAGTGTGGAGCACTTCTCACCTAAGTCATAAAACAACCCTTGCTGTCAGCAAGGTGAATGAAGGGTTTATTGTGCCCAAGGGTTTTAGCGGTTTACGCCGTTATCGCCCGGCGGCACACATCCCCTTCGTTGCGCGTTATCCGCCCCCGTGGCAAGACATTTTCTGCCTGACAGCAGTAACAGGAGCACTTATGAAGCGCGATGTGGTCATCGTTCTAGATTGCGGCGCAACCAATATCCGGGCGATCGCAGTCGATCCTCAAGGCGTGGTGGTAGCAAAAGCGGTAATGCCCAACCACAGCCAACCCGATCCGGCTAATCCACAATGGCAGTTGTGGCCGCTCGATGGGATCTTGCACAGTTTCGCTCAGTGTTGCCGCCAATTAATGCCACAGATTCATCAGGATAAGATCCATGGCATGACTGTCACTACCTTCGGTGTAGACGGTGCATTGGTAGATGCCAACGGCAAAATGCTGTACCCCATTATCAGTTGGAAATGCCCGCGTACCGTGGCGGTGATGGAGAGTATCTCCCGCTATATGTCTGCTGAAAAGTTACAGCAAATATCCGGTATCGGTCAGTTCAGTTTTAACACCTTATACAAGTTGATTTGGTTACAGGAAAATCGCCCCGATTTAGTTGAACAAGCCCATGCCTGGCTGTTTATTTCATCTTTAATCAACCATCGCCTCACCGGGGAATTTACCACCGACCGCACCATGGCTGGCACCAGCCAACTGTTGGATGTCAAACGTGAGCAATTCAGCAGCACGATTTTACAAAAGATAGGTATTCACGCTGATTTATTCCCACCGATGGTGGCCGCCGGTGAAATCATTGGTCAACTATTGCCAGATATCGCCGCTGAGTTAGGGTTACCCGCGGGTTTGCCGGTGATATCAGCCGGTCACGATACCCAGTTTGCACTATTTGGTTCGGGTGCCGATTTGGATCAACCGGTGCTGTCATCCGGTACTTGGGAAATCCTGATGGTTCGGACTCCAAAAGTGAATACGACGCTATTGCCACAATTTGCCGGTTCCACTTGTGAACTTGATAGCTGCCCAACGTTGTTTAACCCTGGTTTGCAATGGCTGGCTTCAGGGGTATTAGAATGGGTGCGGCAGTTGTACTGGCATGATGAAGCCAGTGCCGAGGTCTACCAGCAAATGATTAGCGAGGCCGGGGCTATCGTGCCTGGGGCAAATGGCGTACGCATGAATTGCAACCTGCTGGGCAGTGCTCAGCATCACCAATCGGGCGGCTGGCAAGGAGTCTCGCTGGCGGCGCGCCGCGGGCACTTTTACCGTTCTGCGTTGGAAAGCCTTGCCTGGCAGTTAAAAAGCAATTTGTCATTACTCGAAGAAATTGGTGAATTCCGTACCCGCGAACTGCTGCTGGTTGGCGGCGGTAGCCGTAATACCTTGTGGAACCAGATCAAAGCCGATGTGCTCAATCTGCCCATCAAAGTGATCGATGAAGCTGAAACCACGGTTTTGGGGGCGGCGTTGTTTGTTTGGAGTGCCACTGGCTATTACCGCAGTGCTGAACAAGCGCGGGAGCAGGTCAATTACCGCTATCAATACTATCAGCCTGGCGAGCAACAACCGCTTTATCAGGCACTGAGCGACAGCCCATATCCCATTATTGAAGGAGCCATTCATGCTTAAAACCATCTCGCCATTACTGTCACCACAACTGCTAAAAACACTGGCGGAAATGGGGCACGGTGATGAAATAATCTTTTCGGATGCCCATTTCCCGGCGCACGCGATTGGAAAAAACGGTGGCCCATTGGTGATTCATGCCGATGGCTTATCTGTTAGTGCATTGCTAGCAGCCACCATTCCGCTATTTGAACTGGACAGCTACGCACCACCATTGGTGATGATGGCAGCGGTGGCAGGCGACACCCTTGATGCCTCAGTTGAAAAACGCTATTTACACGCCTTGTTTGGTAGCCAGGAAGCGTTGCCAGTAGAGCGCATTGATCGTTTTGCGTTTTACCAGCGCGCTCAGCAAGCCTATGCCATCGTCATCACCGGAGAGACCGCCAAGTACGGCAATATTCTGTTAAAGAAAGGGGTGACGCCTGTTTTTTAAACCCGAGATCACGTAACCTCACCCCTTTAGCCATGTACTCTTTGTTGGTATTAACTGATGTGTTGGTATTAACCAATATATTAATATCAACCAATGTATACATGGCTTTGCTGACGGAGAGGATCATGAAAGCGTCTCGTCACCAGAAAATCCTGCAACATATCAAACAACATGAAACGCTGACAACCGCCGATCTGGCTCAGTTACTTGAAGTCAGCCAAGAGACCATTCGCCGTGACTTGAACGAGTTACAGGCGCAAGGGCTGATCATCCGCCAGCACGGGCGCGCCAAAAGCATTAAGCGTGCCACCAAAGACAGCGGCGATCCTTTTACCACCCGCCTAAAAAGTCACCTGTCCAGCAAAGCCAGCATTGCTGACCATGCCCTGTCACTGATTGACAGTGGAATGGTGATCGCATTGGATGCTAGTTCCACCTGCTGGTATTTAGCCAAAAAGCTGCCCGATATCGATATAACGGTGTTTACCAATAGTGTACGGATTTGCCAGGAATTGGTGAAACACCAAAATATTGAGTTGATCAGTGCCGGTGGCCGCTTACAGCGTAAATATGCCTGCTACGTTAATCCCGCACTCTTTTCACTGCTAAAAACCATCGAAATTGATCTGTTTATTTTCTCGTGCGAAGGTATTGATGCCGATGGCATCTTATGGGATTCAAACCCGTTTAATGCCGAATTTAAGACCATGCTGTTAAAGCGTGCCACCCAATCCATTTTACTGATCGACAAAAGTAAAATGTGCCGAACGGGAGAGGTAAAAATCGGAACGCTGGATGATGTAGAACAGGTCATCTCCAATGTAGATGCAGAGTAACTGATGGCGCAGACTCGCACTACGCCACTAAGTTGCCATTCACCTTACTGACCGTAATAGGCTTTTGCACCATGCTTGCGCAGATAGTGTTTATCCAACAATGTTTGCTGCATGTTAGCTACTGCTGGCTGAAGCTGATGGGTAAACAGGTTCATATAAGCAATCTCTTCCAGCACTACCGCGTTATGCACGGCACTGGCCGCATTGCTACCCCAGGCAAACGGGCCATGACCATTAACCAGAACCGCCGGAATTTCCCCCGCACTTAACGCCTGATGGGCAAAGGTTTCGACAATGACATTGCCGGTTTCATATTCATAGTCACCGGCAATTTCGGCATCAGTCATAAGGCGGGTGCATGGGATGGGACCATAGAAATAATCAGCATGGGTTGTGCCTAATGCTGAGAGCGACATTCCCGCCTGCGCCCAAATGGTGGCATGGCGAGAATGGGTGTGGACAATACCACCTATTTCGGGAAAGGCCCGATATAGCACCAGATGAGTATCGGTATCAGAAGAAGGTTTTTTATTTCCCTCCACCACCTCACCGGTTGCCAAATCCACCACCACCATGTCATTCACACTCATGGTATCGTATTCAACACCGGAAGGTTTAATCACCACCAACCCGCGCTCGCGATCAATACCACTAACATTCCCCCAAGTAAACGTGACTAATTTATATTTCGGTAACGCTAAATTAGCCTCAAAAACCTGCTGTTTTAATTGTTCTAACATAATGCCACCTCATGAAATAGTATTAAGTACGGTAATTAATAATCAGAAAAATGCATACAGCTTCGTCAGGTTATTTAATCACTGTTTGTGAACATACAAATGCCATCTGTGGTGTCATTGGCAATTGAACCGATTACCGCGAGAACACATTAATTAAAAATAATAATTAACTGACAGTAGTGAATTAAAAACCATTATTTAGCGCAGGATTGACCATGCAAAAAAACAACACCCGTCTGCAAACTAACCTAACCCTATTTATGACTAAATTAAAGGGGATAGAGTACCGCCCCGCTCCAAAACAGAAGCAAACAATCAGACTCGGTCATAATCGGTCATTAAATCAATGCCCGAATCTGTGTTTTCATTACCAAAATTGACTATCAGTAAGACAAAGAAGCCCTTTATATGAGATTTGAATCACATCACCAATAGGAAACAAGGCAACAAAAAAACAAAATATGCGAAATTTGTCACATAAAGTCAGGGGAAAACACCGCTTAAAGCAATACTTGAATTCAGTCACTGTATAAACAGCAGATAAATACCAATATATCACCATCGTATTTGAAGCCGCAGACGTGCTACCTGCAATACCAACGACTTCAGGTATAGCAACATGAATGTTATGGGTGCTTTTTAGCATTAAGCGCTAAGACAATTTTTGAGGTAAATATGTTACAAGCCGAACGCTATAAAATCATCTGTAGCCATGTGCAGCAGCAAGGCTCAGCGCTGGTAACTGAGTTATCTGTCTTATGCCAGGTCTCGCAAGAAACTATTCGCCGTGACCTGACGGTGCTGGAAAAAAAGCAAAAACTGATCCGTAGCTTTGGTGGTGCGGTGGCACTGGATGGCCCAGACCTATCAGTCATTGATATTAAAGAGACCCACTACAGCCTTAATGCTATTGATCGGGCCGAATCTTTCCGTAAGCGTACGGAGGAACACCCTGATACTAAAATGAAAATTGCTAAAGCAGCGTTACAATTTATTCATCCGGGCGATTGTATTTTACTGGATAACAGTAGCTCTTGTTGGTTTCTGGCACGGCAAATCCCGGACATTGAGATTACTGTCGTCACCAACTCGGTGAAGATTATCCAGGCACTGGCCTGCCGTGACAAAGTACGCATTATTGGTATTGGCGGTGAGTATTCTGCCCGCCATGATGATTTCCATGGCCCGGTGGCGGAGAATGCCATACGCAATTTCCAGATCAATACCTTTTTCTTCTCTTGCCAAGGGATTAATCAGGAAAGTGGGGTGCGTGATGGTAATGACATTAACGCCAAGTTAAAACAAGTTATGCTACAAGTCTCGGGGCAAAAAATATTATTAGCCGACTCCAGTAAATTTGACCAGTACGCATTTTGTAAAATATGTATGCTGGATGAAGTCGATATTCTTATTACGAATAGATTAAGTTCACAAAATTATCGCAGTGATAATCCAAAATTAAATATTATTGAATCAGATAAGTAACAAATTATTCATCGGAATAATGCGTCAACACCAGTGAAATTGTCACACAATAAAAAATAAGCCAAGTTGCCTTATATCAATATAAGGTCGGATGTCTTGATGCTTTCTAAAATGGTTCTTTCAGAGGATTTAATAATGAAAAAGTTAATCTTACCCTGCTTAATAACCGCATTAATTTCTTCCCATGCTGCCTGGGCGGATGACAGTAAAGTCCCACAAAAAGCCAATAAGCCATTCACTATGGGCGTAGTAGTAAAAGTGGGGGGTATTCCTTGGTTCAATGTGATGGAACAGGGCATTAAAGAAGAAGGTAAAGCTCTGGGTGTTAATGCCTGGCAAGTCGGGCCAACCACCGCAGACCCCGCCGAGCAAGTCCGTGCTATTGAAGACTTGATTGCCAAGAAAGTCGATGTGATTGGTGTGGTGCCAAATGATGCCAAAGTACTGGAACCAGTACTGAAACGGGCGCAGGAAGCAGGCATTAAAGTCATTACTCACGAATCACCAGGCCAAACCAATGCTGACTGGGACTTTGAGCTGTTAGACACCCAAAGCATGGGCGCTAACCATATGAAAGATATGGCGCAATGCATGGGTGAGGAAGGCAAATATGCCATGTTTGTCGGTAGTTTGACTGTGCCACTGGTGAATGAGTGGGCCGATGCTGCCATTGCTTATCAAAAAGCACATTACCCAAAAATGGTCCTGGTTGAAGACCGCTTCGGCGTCGCAGAATCGGTGGATGACTCCATGCGTACCGCCAATGACTTACTTTCTAAACATAAAGATCTGAAAGGCATTATGTCCTTCGGTTCACAAGGCCCGATTGGAGCTGGCCGCGCAATTGATAAACGTAAGAAAAACGACACTACCTGCGTATTCGGTACCTTCACACCGGGTCAAGGCATCAAGCTGTTAGAGAAAGGCGCTATTGATGGCGGCTATATTTCCAATCCAATGGTGGCCGGTAAAGTATTCGTGCAAGTCGCAACCGCCATGATGAACGGCGAGCCAATTAAAGACGGCGTCAAACTGGGCGATATGGGTGAAATCAAAACCAAGGGGAATACCATCCTCAGTGATAACCCGGAAAAACTGGATGTAGAAAATACCAAGCGTCTGGTCAAGCTTGGCCTGTAAGCACAACCCAAGCTAAAAAAACATCGCTGGGCACTGCCCAGCGCTTATTTCGGTCCGCAGTGTTGAGGCCGTTTTCCGGGGAACTGCACTATGACTAATATTTCTGATGCTGATAAAGGAGTGCCACTTATCACGCTAAAAGAGCTATCAAAAAGCTTTGGCGGACATCAGGCACTCAAAAATATCACTCTGACGTTGAATAAAGGTGAAGTGCACTGTTTAGCCGGGGCCAATGGCTGCGGCAAAAGTACGCTGATAAAAACCATCAGTGGTGTGTATGCCCCTGATGACGGTAGTGAAATTATTATCGACGATAAATCATACCCACGTTTAACCCCTGATCGCGCTCGTGATTTGGGGGTGCAGGTTATCTATCAAGACTTGTCGCTGTTCCCTAACCTGACAGTGGCAGAAAACATTGCTTTCGAATACAACCTAAAGGGCTACTTCGGTTGGTTTAGCAAAACCAAAATCAAACAGAAAGCCTGCCAGATTTTACAAGAATTGGCCTTTACCATCGACCCCGATGCGTTGGTACAAAACTTACCTATTGCTCAACGTCAGCAGGTTGCTATTTGTCGCGCACTGGTTGCTGATGCCCGCTTGGTGATTATGGATGAGCCAACCGCGTCTCTCACCCGAACAGAAGTGAATCAGTTGCTGCGCACGGTGAATTACCTGCGCGACAAGAACATCACCGTGGTGTTTGTCAGCCACCGGTTGGATGAAGTGAAAGAGATTTCGGACCGAATTACCGTCATTCGCGATGGCGAGAAAGTGGGAACCTGGCCGGCAAGCGATCTTTCCGTGGGGCAGATTACCGAGCTGATGACCGGTTTAACCATTACCCATGAGCAGAAATTACCGAATGCTGAACTGGGCAAAGTAGTATTGCAGTTAGATAATCTCAGCCGCAAAGGGCAGTTTGAGAATATTTCCTTTAGTCTGCATCGCGGTGAGGTATTAGGGCTTTGTGGCTTGCTCGGTTCCGGGCGCACTGAACTGGCGTTGAGTCTGTTTGGCATCACTCACCCTGATAGCGGCGAGATTGCTATTGATGGCAACCCGGTTCACATCAAAGACAATACCCGCGCCATCGAGCTGGGGATTGGTTACGTCTCTGAAGACCGCCTGACACTCGGTGCGGTACTGCCGCAATCGGTCGCCGACAACATGATGCTGTCGATCTTGCAACGTATCCGCACCCCGCTCTACCTGATTGATGAAACGAAAAAAGCGGATCTGGTGCAAGAATGGGTAAAAGATTTAGACATTAAAGTCACCAACCCCGATAACCCACTGTCCACCTTATCCGGCGGTAATCAGCAAAAAGTGGTGCTGGCCAAATGGATTCTCACCAAACCGAAAGTACTGATTCTTGACTCCCCTACCGTGGGCGTCGATATCGGTGCGAAAGACAGTATTTACAAACTGATCCACCGCCTGTCAGGTGTCGGTATTTCGGTGCTGCTTATCTCCGACGAAGTGCCAGAAGCCTATTACAACTGTGATCGCATCCTGCACATGAAACAGGGGCGCATCGTCAATGAATTGATCCCGAATCAAATTACTGAACAACAGCTTGCGGAGGCCATCAATGCCTAATATCAGCAGACTCAAACCGCAATCCGTTGAAGGGTGGCTGGCCTGGGTTATCGTCATTATGCTGGCCCTGTTCTCCCTGCTTAGCAGTGAGTTTCTGTCTATTCAAAACCTGCTGGATCTGACGGAAAGCTATGCCGTCACCGGCGTCTTTGCCCTCGGGCTTTTTGTGGTGCTAGTGACCGGTGGTATTGATATTTCCTTTGCCGCCGTGGCTTCTGTAGTGCAATACGTGGTGGCATCACTGCTGCTCAATGACGTGATTGCCAGCCCGGTATTGTGCCTGGTTATCGCCGTTTCCATCGGCGTGTTGCTCGGTTTCGTTAATGCGATACTGATTTACTATCTAAATATCGTTTCCATCATTATCACCATCAGTATGCAATCGGTGCTGTTTGGCATGCTGATGTGGATAACCAACGGTCACAGTATTTATGACTTGCCGGACTGGTGGATAACCCAGCGATCCATTCTGCCCTTTACCGTTGATGGCGAGAGTTACCAGATTGGCTTGCCGCTGGTCATTATGCTCGTTATTGCCCTAATTACCTGGCTGCTACTGAATAAAACCCATATTGGCCGTCAATTATATGCCGTCGGCGGTAGCCCTGAATCCGCACGCCGCATCGGTATTCGCGTGTCACTGCTTTATCTGTTCGCCTATGGCTATTTAGGGGCAACGGCAGCAATCGGTGGCATGTTGCAAACCTACCGCATGAGTGAAGTGGTGCCGAGTGCGCTGGTGGGTGGCGAGTTGGATGTTCTGGCTGCAGCCGTGCTCGGCGGTGCCAGTTTGTCCGGCGGACGCGGCTCGGTCGTTGGCACACTGATGGGCGTCTTCCTCATTGGTATTCTGAAAAATGGCCTCAACCTGATCGGCGTTTCCAGTTACTTCGTCAACATTGTGATTGGCGTGGTGATCGTCGCCGCCATTTGCGTCACCCATTACAAGAAACGCAAAGAAACTGATGTTGGCTTTGTCTGACAGGGGCTTTTTATGAAAAAGAACACGTTTTTCCATATCGACGGCACCATCTCCGGCTTACTGAGTATTTGCTGTCTGGCAACACTGGCTTTCAGTCTGGCTATGCCCGGTCACTTCTTTACCGAGAACACCTTTTTGAGCATCGCTTTCCAATTGCCGGAGTTGGGGCTGCTGACCTTTGCCATGTTTGTGCCGATGCTCAGCGGTGGGCTAAATCTGTCCATCATCGGCACAGCTAACCTCACCGGCCTGTTTATGGCCTGGTTGCTGATTCAATATGTTCCGGCTGATGCCAGCACCGCGACACAACTGATGTGGCTGGTGATTGCCTTGCTGGGGGCGGCGCTGATTGCCGTCATTATCGGCACGCTAACCGGGCTGATGATCGCTCGCATTGGCGCGCACCCGATTCTGGTGACATTGGGCAGCATGACCATTATCAGCGGGATCGGGGTTTATCTGACCAAAGGGGCAGCACTCAGTGGTATGCCGCCCATTGTGCGCAACATGGGATCAGAGGTAGTGATGGGCATCCCTATCCCGATGATTATTTTTGTCGTCGCCTCACTGCTGTTGGCACTGATATTAGGTAAAACACGGCTGGGTAAAACCATCTATATGTGCGGCAGCAATATCAACGCCACCTGGTTCAGTGGTATCCGTACTGACCGCGTGATGATTGCCATCTACTCCATTTCAAGCCTGTTATGTGTGTTGGCGGGCCTGATTATGATGTCGCGTTTTAACTCCGCACGTATGGGATATGGCGACTCTTATTTGTTACTGACCGTGCTGGCTATCGTGCTGGGGGGGACTAATCCGTTCGGCGGAGTAGGGAAAGTCAGCCATGTGTTTTGTGCGCTATTGGTGTTGCAGGTCATCGCCACCGGCCTGAGCCTACTGGGTGTCAGCCTGCACTTCAATCTGGCGGTTTGGGGGATCACACTTATTTTCGCACTGGCCTTTAAGTTCTTCAAAGAGAAATGGAAAGCCAAACGTGCCATGAAAAATAACCGATTGAAACACTTCAGTAAGATGGCAATAGGGAAAACAGAATAATGCGAATTCACCCATTAGGAATCTATGAAAAAGCACTGCCTGTGGGCACCAGTTGGGTTGAAAAGCTGGCGGTAGCAAAGTCCTGCGGTTTCGATTTTGTCGAGATGTCGGTTGATGAAAGCGACGAGCGGTTGGCCCGGTTAAATTGGAGCCGCGAGGAACGCATGGCAGTTATTAGCGCTATCCAACAAACCGGGGTGAGAATTCCAACACTGTGCCTATCGGCACATCGCCGCTATCCCTTTGGCAGCCGTGATGCTGCTACCCGTGAGCAAGCACACACTATCATGTTGCAAGCCATCCGGCTGGCACAAGATCTGGGTATTCGCACTATTCAACTAGCGGGTTATGACGTTTATTACGAGCCACAAGACAGCGAAACTATCCGCCGTTTTGAACAAGGTATGGCATGGGCAGCACAGCAGGCAGCGGCGGCACAAGTGATGTGTGCGGTAGAGATCATGGACACACAGTTTATGAATTCCATCAGCAAGTGGAAGGCGTTGGACCGCAAAATTGGCTCGCCATGGTTTACCGTGTATCCCGACATTGGCAACCTCACCGCGTGGGGCAATGAAGTGGATTCTGAACTGGCAAGTGGCATTGACCGAATTGCGGCTATCCATCTGAAAGATACTTTTGCTGTCACCACAGATTGCCCTGGTCAATTTCGTGATGTGCCCTTCGGTGAAGGCTGTGTCGACTTTGTTAGTCTGTTTAAAACACTGCGGCGTCTGAACTATCGCGGCACCTTTCTGATTGAAATGTGGACCGAGAAATCTGCCGAACCGTTACTAGACATCATCCATGCCCGCCACTGGATTGAAGACAAAATGCGGCTGGCTGGTTGGGGTAATGATACCTTACCGGCTGCATGCTAAGGAGCCATAATGAGCCACTATTTTCTCGGCATTGACCTTGGCGGCACAGTAACCAAAGCCGGGATTTATACCGCCGAAGGGGGCGAGATTGCGGTTACAGAGCAGGCTCTGCCGGTGCTAAGCCCACAGGCAGGGTTTTGTGAGCGTAATATGGAGGCGTTATGGGCGGCAACTTGCCAGGTTATCCGCCAGACCCTCAATAATGCACAGGCGGTAGCAGGTGTATCGGCTGAGCAGATTCACGGCATCAGTTTCTCTGCTCACGGCAAAGGGCTGTATTTGGTGGATAAACAAGGCCAACCGGTGCGCCATGGCATTGTTTCTTCCGATTCCCGCGCACAGGCGTTGGTTAACCGCTGGCAAAAAGAAGGCAAAGCAAACCAAGCTTATGCACTCAGCCTACAACAACTGTGGCCATCCCATCCGGCGGCCCTGCTGCGTTGGCTTAAAGAGAACGAACCGGAAAACTATCACCGCAGCGGTTATGTGTTAATGGCGCATGACTATATCCGCTATCGCCTGACGGGCGAGTTCACCATTGAAGAAACTAATATCTCTGGCAGTAATCTTTATAACCAGTACAGCGGCAATTTTGATCCGCAACTGATGAAAATATTCGCCATTGAGGAAGTCGCCGAGAAAACCGCACCGATTATTGGCTCTGCGGATCGGGCAGGCTATGTCAGTCAACAGGCGGCACAGGCCTGCGGCTTAAGACCCGGCACTGCGGTATTCGGTGGTATGTTTGATGTAGTCGGTGCGGCGTTAACTTCCGGCTTGCATGACAGCCACCAGCTCAGTGCCGTGGCGGGAACCTGGTCAATTGCGACTCGTGTATTCGAAGGCGTACAGCCATCCGACTACCCTTATGTGTGGGGGAAGTATTGCATCCCCGGCACTTACTTTGTTCACGAAGGCAGCCCAACCTCCGCCAGTAATCTGGCGTGGTTTGTACAGCAATTCCTACCAGATTTGCCCGACAGCTATCAAACACTCAATCAATGGGCTGAGTTGGGTTATGCGAAGTCGGAAGATTTGCTGTTTTTCCCGTGGCTATACGGCTCTAATTACAGTGCCAATCTTAGCGGTGGTCTGTTGGGGCTGAGCGGGCACCATACTCGCCAGGATATTGTTTACGCTATTTATCAGGGGATTGTTTTTTCGCATCTGTTGCATCAAGACAAGATTCTGGCGCTGGGTGATAACACCGACTGCATCCGTTTCAGCGGCGGCCCCACTCACTCGGCCATCTGGATGCAAATGTTTTGTGATGCCAGTAATTTGCCATTAGAAATTGTCGATATTCAGCAATCCGGTTGCCGGGCTGCGGCCCTGTGTGCGGCAGTGGGAAGCGGCTATTATCGCGGTTTTGAGGACGCCATCACTGCCAGCCCGCCGCCGATCACCCGCCTGCTACCCAATGCTGAAAAACACCGGATATTGAGAGCGCGTTTTGACAAGTTTAAGTGCATTGCCGAGGCGTTAAGCAGAGTCATGTAGCCGCATCACAGGCAGAATTTAGCGATAAAATACACGCTTATCACAGTGGTATATGCTAAGGGTCTGACAGTGTCCCACCATCATCCTGCCAGAACCATCGATAAGTGCGGAAAATGAGATCCACCCTTTATAAAGAGGGTGGAGCCGTCGCCTCGCACTGACAATCTATAGTAAGATCATCGCCAAAGTCATGTCCCCAAAGAGATTAGAGTGGCAGGTAGGCGGCAAATGAGCGCCGCTAACAATCTTGCTATTTCAAGTTCGAAGGGGAAAGTAAAAATATATCGGCTTGGTTTACTAACGCTTGTTTCTGTTATCGAACGCTTTCGCTAACTGATGTTGAATGTGAGAAAAATATGTCAAACAAACCGTTCCACTATCAGGATCCCTTCCCGTTAAAGGAAGATGATACTGAGTATTACCTTGTCAGTAATAATCACGTCTCGGTTACCCAGTTTGAAGGCCACGACATGCTAAAAGTCGAGCCAGAAGCCCTGACCCTCCTCGCCCAACACGCTTTCCACGACGCCTCATTCCTGCTACGCCCCGCTCACCAAAAGCAAGTTGCCGCTATTTTGGATGACCCAGAAGCGAGCGAAAATGATAAATATGTTGCCCTGCAATTCCTGCGTAATTCGGAAATTTCCGCCAAAGGGATTTTACCGACCTGTCAGGATACCGGCACCGCAATTATCGTCGGTAAAAAAGGCCAACGTGTTTGGACTGGTGGCAATGACGCGCAAGCCCTGTCACGCGGCGTGTATAACACCTTTATTGAAGATAACCTGCGCTACTCGCAAAATGCGGCGCTGGATATGTACCAAGAAGTGAACACCGGCACCAACCTGCCAGCACAAATCGACCTGTACAGCACTGAAGGCGAGGATTACAAATTCCTGTTCGTTACCAAAGGTGGCGGTTCAGCCAACAAGACCTATCTGTATCAGGAAACCAAGGCGCTGCTGTCCCCAGGCAAGTTGAAAGAGTATCTGGTAGAGAAAATGCGCACCTTGGGTACCGCGGCCTGCCCGCCATACCATATCGCCTTTGTGATTGGCGGGACGTCGGCTGAAAGCACTCTCAAGACCGTCAAGTTAGCCTCAACCAAATATTATGACGGCCTGCCGACTGAAGGGAATGAGCACGGGCAAGCTTTCCGTGATACCGCGCTGGAACAAGAGCTACTGGAAGCGGCACAGGACTTAGGTTTAGGCGCACAGTTCGGCGGCAAATACTTTGCTCATGATGTGCGGGTGGTGCGTTTGCCGCGTCATGGCGCATCCTGCCCTGTCGGGATGGGGGTCTCCTGCTCTGCCGACCGTAATATTAAAGGCAAGATTAACCGCAAAGGGATTTGGCTGGAAAGGCTAGAGCAAAACCCAGGGCAATATATCCCTGAGCATTTGCGCCAGAGTACCGAAGGCAAAGTGGTTAAAATCGACCTTAACCGCCCAATGGCTGATATCTTAAAAGAACTGTCCCAGTATCCGGTATCAACCCGCCTGTCACTGAGTGGGACGATTATTGTTGGCCGTGATATTGCCCATGCCAAATTAAAAGAACGGTTGGATAACGGCGAAGGTTTGCCGCAATACATTAAAGATCATCCAATCTACTACGCCGGGCCGGCCAAAACACCGGAAGGTTATGCATCAGGTTCCCTCGGGCCAACCACAGCGGGCCGCATGGATTCCTACGTGGATCTACTGCAATCCCACGGCGGCAGCATGATCATGCTGGCAAAAGGCAACCGTAGCCAGCAAGTGACCGATGCCTGTCACAAGCACGGCGGCTTCTATTTGGGCAGTATCGGTGGCCCAGCCGCGGTATTGGCACAAAACAGCATTAAGAGTCTGGAGTGTGTGGAATATCCTGAACTGGGTATGGAAGCTATCTGGAAAATTGAAGTGGAAGACTTCCCAGCCTTTATCTTGGTAGATGATAAAGGTAATGATTTCTTCCAACAGATCCAGGCATCAAGATGTAACCGCTGCGGTTAACAGTAAAATCTAACCTCGGTGGTTTCACCGAGGTTGGGTTTATTACACATAAAAAGTTTACAGATAAAAAGCAGATAAAATTTCGAATAGTTTTTAAGCACCCCACTGGTGCAATTTATTAACCGCCATCACTCTCTTCACGATGCTCTGCATGGATAATCTCGCCACTTTGCTTTTCATTATCCACAGTTAGCGCCGACAGCCTGCCCCAAACGAATGAACCATTTCCGTGCAACGTAAAGCCCTGATTTAGTGCAACGAATTTCAATTTTACTATTTGATTTTTATTGAAAATTCTTCGTTGACAATAACTCTGATTACTTTTTATAGTGACCCTGACTTCTCCGCAAGAACGCCAACGTTGTCGGCTTGTGGTTATGGCAATAGAGCCCTCGCAATGTCATCTGACTTTGCCGGGCTTTTTTTTTGGCTTTTTTTCAGACCCACTTTTTTAACCAATATCAGGGGTACTTATGTCCAGAATAAAACGGTCAAGAATAAAATGTCATTACGCTGCACTCTCAATCGCGCTGGCAACTGCATTTGCCGTGACCTATTCAGGTATGACGATAGCGGCAGAAAAACCGGTGAAAATTGGTTTATTGGAAGATGCTTCCGGTAATTTCGCTTTACCGGTTATCCCCAAAATTCATGCCACAGAACTGGCAGTAGAAGAAATTAATGCCAAAGGCGGCATACTCGGACGCCCAATCGAGTTGGTCAAATACGATACGCAATCCGATAACACCCGCTTTCAACAAATGGCTCGTCGCTTAATTAAAAATGACAAAGTGGATGTGATATTCGGGGCGTTTTCCAGTGCCTCACGCGAAGCTATCCGCCCGATCATGGATCGCGAAAAACAGCTCTATTGGTATAACAATCAGTATGAAGGCGGCGTGTGTGACTCCAATGTTTTTGTCACCGGTGCCGTGCCTGAACAACAGTTCTCAACTTTGATCCCGTGGATGATGGAGAAGTACGGCAAAAAAGTTTACACCATTGCTGCCGACTATAACTTTGGGCAAATCTCGGCTGAATGGGTGCGTAAAATTGTGGAAGAGAATGGCGGCACCATGGTGGGTGAGGAGTTTATCCCGCTGAGTGTTTCGCAATTTGGTCAAACCATTCAGAACATCCAGAAAGCCAAACCTGATTTCGTGATGACCTTACTGGTCGGGGCGAACCAATCCTCTTATTACGAACAACAAGCCGCTGCAAAATTGAACTTGCCGATGGGTAGCTCGGTTAACGTCGGCCAGGCTTATGAGCACAAACGCTTTAAAGCGCCGGCACTGAAAGATATGTATATCACGGCTAACTACATTGAAGAGGTGGATAGCCCCGCCAGTAATGATTTCAAACAGCGTTTCCACGCCAAATTCCCGAATGAACCGTACATCAATCAGGAAGCGGCCAATGCCTACGACGCAGTTTATCTCTACAAAGCAGCCGTGGAGAAAGCGGGCAGTACCGATCGAGATGCCGTACGTAAATCACTGGAAAGTGGTGATATCTGTACCGACGGCCCTTCAGGGAAAGTTTGTATCGATCCGAAAAGCCATCATTTGAGCCACACCATCTATTTGGCTCATGTCAAAGATGACCACTCAATCGAGATCCCTAAAGTGTGGGCGGATATCAAACCTTATTGGTTAGGTGAAGCCGGTTGTAATTTACCGGTGAAACCCGATAACAGCCAATACACCCCATCATCTCCACCGAAAAAAGCCTGATTTATTCGGCCGATAACAAAGTTGATAAGCAGGGAGATGTGCCGAATGGGTCCCTCTTAGTTTCAAATACAAGTGCGTGCGCCGCCGGAGCGCCCATCGGTGCAGTCGCCCCGCCAGTCTGCGGACTTTATCCGCTACAGCAGGCGATTTTGTAGGGAAGTGACCGCCTCGTGCGGGCTTCCCTGTGTTATCCATTTTCAATTGTGTCAATCAGGACACCAGGGATTGCCAAACGATGTTAACGCTATCCTTTCTCTATTCGGTGATTTATCAGTTTGGCGATAACTTCGCCTATCTGGTGCTGGCAGCACTGGGGCTGGCGGTTATTTTTGGCATGATGGGCGTGATAAATCTGGCGCACGGCGAATTCATTATGTGTGGTGCTTATGTCACCATCCTGATGAACAAAGCTGGCTTGCCACTGCCCTTCGCCATGCTCGCCGGTACCTTAGCGGCGGCGTTCTTCGGCGGGGTGGTCGAGCGCCTTGTGGTGCGCCATCTCTATGGCCGCTTGTATGATTCGGTGGTAGCGACGTGGGCTATCAGCCTGATTGTGCAGCAAAGTATGTTGCTGATCGCCGGCCCATCACTGGAGGGGCTGTCTACGCCTTTCGGCTCCTTTACCCTTGGCGAATACTCGTTTGCCACTTACCGCGCATTACTGCCCTTTTTCGCCATTGCCATATTAATGGTGCTCTATTGGCTGTTCTTCCACACCAATTACGGCGTTTGTGCCAGAGCTACCATTCAAAACGCCCGCATGGCCTCCTGTCTGGGGTTAGAAACTGATCGTATTTATACCCTGACATTCGCGCTGGGCGCAGGGCTGGCGGGGCTGGCAGGGGCGATTTATGCCCCGACGCTAACCGCCGTGCCCACCATGGGCAGCAGTTTTATTGTTCAAGCCTTTGTTTCGGTGGTGGTCGGTGGTGCCAATGTACTTGTTGGCACCATTCCTGCAGCGATTGCCTTAGGTGCGATACAAACCGGGCTGAACTCTTGGTATGGGCAACTGGCGGGGCAAATTGGCTTACTGGTCACCGCTGTCTTGGTTATCCGCTTACTGCCTAACGGTATTGGCAGCCTGTTTACCCGTAACCGCTAGGAGCCTAATGTGACAATGACCTCTGTTAATTTATCGACGGTGAAGCAACGCACGCCGTCCACCACCCGGCTGGCGGCACTGTTAATTCTGGCCGGTGCACTCGCACTGCCGTTAGTGGTCGATAGCGCCATGATAGGCGACTTCTCCTACTTCCTACTCTGGACCTTCTGTGCCATCGGATTGGCAGCAATGTGGGGGCATGGCGGCATTTTATCTTTCGGGCAGACCGCCTTCTTTGGCCTTGCCGGTTACACCTATGGCGTGATGACGCTGAATTTTGGCGATGGGGTACTCTCCACCTGGTCAGGTCTGGTCATGGCATTGCTGGTGGCTGCTGCCGTAGCGGCGGCACTGGGTTATCTGATGTTTTACGGCGGGGTGACCGGTATTTTTATCGGTATTGTGACGCTCTCCTTCACGCTGGTATTGGAAACCTTTATGTCCCAGACCGCTGGCCCGCAATGGGCTATCGGCAGCGCACGACTGAATGGGTTTAATGGTATGTCAGGTATGCCGCCACTCTCCCTACCGTGGTTTGGCGGCGAATTACTGACACTGGAAGGCAATGCGTTCTACTACCTGATTATTGTGCTACTCGCGGGGGTTTACTGGGCTGTTCGGCGCTTATTACGCTCTGATTTTGGCCTGACACTGGCCTCTATCCGTGAGAACCCACGTCGGGCAGAAATGCTCGGTATTGATATCCGCCGCTACCAATTACTGGTGTTCGTGCTGGGTGGCGTGCTCTCTGGGTTATCCGGTGCACTTTATACCCTGTGGGGTTCTTACATTACTCCCTCTTCCATGGGGCTAACCGCCGCCGCGATGCCGGTTATCTGGGTAGCGACCGCTGGGCGTAAAAACATTTTCGGCACGGTCGTCATCACTGCCCTGCTGGTGTGGTTATCCCAATGGTTGGCTATCTATGGCAGCGAATACGCCATGATCCTGCTGGGTGCCATTCTGCTGTTTGTCGTGCTGGCCGCCCCTAATGGCCTATTACCTTGGCTGGCAGAGAAAATCACCCGCTTGTCTGCTGCACGTCAAAAGAAAGGGGAATCGCTATGAATCAGGCATCGCAGGATCTGATCCTCGAAACCCGTGGGCTGAGTAAGCGCTTCGGTGGCATTCAGGTTATCAATAAGGTCGATTTGCAAATACGTCGCGGTGAAGTGCGCTGTGTCATTGGCCCGAATGGTGCTGGTAAAAGTACCTTTTTCAAATTACTGACTGGCGAACATACGCCAAGTGATGGGGATATCCGTTTCTTCAATCGTCGGCTGAATACTTTAGCGCCGTTTCAGCGCATCAGGATGGGCATGAGCATTAAGTTTCAGATCCCCGGTATTTTCCCTGAATTGACCGTTGAGCAACATTTGCAATTGTCGCTCAGCCACTTACGCCCAGAGGTTCGCTCACAAGCGGTCAGTGTTGATGAACTACTCGAACGCTTTAAGCTCAGCGCTGAATACCATCAGTTGGCCGGTAACTTGTCTCACGGCAAAAAGCAGTGGCTGGAAATTGCGATGGCCGTGTCGCTGCAACCGACGTTGCTAATGCTTGATGAGCCGGTGGCGGGCTTATCTATTGATGAAACCTATCTCACTGGCGAGCTGATTAAGCAAATGCAGAGTGATGGTCTGACGCTGATGGTCGTGGAACACGACATGACATTCGTGCGCCAGATTGCCTCACAAGTCACGGTCCTCCATGGCGGGCAGGTTTTTGCTGACGGCAATGCCACCGACGTGCTGGCCCGTGAGGATGTGGCGGATATCTATTTGGGGAAAGCGGTATGAATAACGTGGTGTTGCAAATAGAAGGGCTGACCGGCGGTTATGGCGGTGGGCAAGTGCTTAATGGCGTAACACTGCAACTGCACGCCGCAGAAGTCTTAGGTTTGATTGGCCGCAATGGGGTGGGGAAAACCACACTGATGCGCACCTTAATTGGTGCGGTACCGACGAAACAAGGCAGCATTTTATTGGGCGAGACTGATATCACCCTAGCCTCACCGCAGCGCCGTGCTCGCTTGGGGATCGGTTACGTCCCGCAAGGGCGTGAAGTGTTTGCGGGCCTGACGGTGGCGGAGAACCTGCAAGTCGGCATGCAGTTTGTGCGAGAACACCGTGAGTTTGCTAAAGACGTGCGGGAACGGGTGCTGGATTACTTCCCCATCTTGCGCCAAAGACTCAAACAAAAAGCCGGCACCATGAGTGGCGGCGAGCAACAACAATTGGCTATCGCCAGAGCCTTGGTCGGCTCACCCAAAGTGTTACTGCTGGATGAACCCTCAGAAGGTGTTCAACCCTCTATCGTCCATATCATTGCCGATACACTGGTGCGCATTGCCCGCGAACTGCATGTGGCAGTGATTCTGGTTGAGCAGGATATCGCCATGATCCAACGGGCCGCACAACGGTGCGCGGTGATGGACAAAGGCCAAATAGTAGAAAACCTGACCCAACAACAACTTTCTGATGATCTTTTAATGCGCCGTCATCTGGCTTTGTAACCGGATGCCTCTATACCCTAAATAATTTGAGTTACAGGAAGGCGGCAACAAAATGAATCCAATAATTTTAAGTAATTCAATAAATTGGGTGAGTGATGGCAGCCAATGCACATGCGGCTTGAAGTATGACGAGTATATTACGTGGAGAATTGCTAATGAAATGGCTCGAAGAATCAATCATGGTCAAACGCGGTGTTGGTGCTGGGCGTAAACCAGTGACCCATCATCTGACCGAAGAGATGCAAAAAGAGTTTCACTATACTATCGGCCCCTACTCAACACCGGTGCTGACCATTGAACCCGGTGATCGGGTGATTGTTGATACCCGCGATGCCTTTGAAGGTGCCATTAGCTCAGAGCAAGATATTCCGAGCCAACTGCTCAAAATGCCCTTTCTCAACCCACAAAATGGCCCGATCATGGTCAATGGTGCCGAGAAGGGGGATGTGATTGCGGTTTATATCGAATCCATGTTGCCGCGTGGCGTTAATCCGCACGGTATCTGCGCCATGATCCCCCATTTTGGCGGGCTGACCGGAACAGACCTAACCGCCATGCTCAATGACCCGCTGCCAGAAAAAGTGCGCATGATTAAGCTCGACAGCGAAAAGGTCTACTGGAGCGAGCGCCACACCCTGCCCTATAAACCTCACATTGGCACCCTGAGTGTGTCGCCAGAAATTGACTCCATCAATTCACTCACGCCGGATAATCATGGCGGGAATATGGATGTCCCGGATATCGGGCCGGGAAGTATTACTTATCTGCCAGTGCGCGCCCCCGGAGGCCGCCTGTTTATTGGTGATGCTCATGCCTGTCAGGGTGATGGTGAGATTTGCGGCACCGCAGTGGAATTCGCCTCAATTACCACCATCAAAGTGGATTTGATTAAGAACTGGCAACTCTCCTGGCCACGAATGGAGAACGCCGAAACCATCATGAGTATCGGCAGTGCGCGCCCGTTAGAGGATGCCACCCGCATTGCTTATCGTGACCTGATTTACTGGCTGGTGGCCGATTTTGGTTTCGAACAATGGGATGCCTACATGCTACTGAGCCAATGCGGCAAAGTGCGGCTGGGCAACATGGTCGACCCGAAATACACCGTCGGCGCCATGCTGAATAAAGCGCTATTAGCGTAATAGAGGCTATTAGCCCCCTAAAAAGCGTTTATACCCAAGTGACATCGAGATGCAGGCAGCCAACCTCCCTGCATCTTGCATGGGTAACGGGTATATCGCCATTTTCAACAGTATAAGCAGGTGCATATGGGTTCAGATACACCGGTCAACATTGGCTTACTGTACTCCTTCAGCGGTGTGACGGCGGCACAAGAGTTGTCGCAATGGCGGGGAGCAACACAGGCTATTGCCGAAATTAACCAAAATGGCGGCATCAACGGCAGGCCACTGAATGCGATTCATTTTGACCCACAATCTGACGATACGCAGTTCCGTGCCTTGGCCGAACAATTGATCGTTGAACATGAGGTCAATGTGATTTTTGGCGGCTACACCTCCAGTAGTCGCAAAGCCATGTCACCCGTCGTCGAAAAGTACCGTCGGCTGCTGTTTTACTCGCAACTGTATGAAGGCTTTGAGTTTTCGGAGAATATTTTCTACGGCGGCGCAGCACCTAATCAAAACTGTGTACAACTGGCAGACTATCTCACCGGGCAGTTCGGTGCGCGGGTTTATTTGATTGGTTCCCGCTATATTTACCCTTACGAATGTAATCGCAACATGCAGGAGTTAATTCTGCAACGCCACGATGGCGCGGTCATTGGCGAGCGCTATTTAGATCTGAATGCACCTTATGAGGCGTTTTTGCCCATCATCGAGGAGATCACCAAAAAGCAGCCCGACTTCATCTTCAGTACCGTGGTTGGTCAAACAGTCCCCTTCTTGTATCAGGCTTATCAGGCTGCGGGGCTGGATCCTGACCGCATGCCAATTGGCAGTCTGAATACATCAGAAACCGAGATTGCCATTATGGGGGCGCAAGTGGCACAGGGCCATTTCAGTTCAGCCCCCTATTTCCAAAGCATTAGTACCAAAGCAAATCAATCAGCACTTAAACAATTCCATCAACAATTCGGGCCGGAACTCACCACCGACATGAATTGGGAAGCCACTTACAGCCAGGTGCATCTGTTTGCCAAAGCCATGGCAGAATGCGGCAGCGACCATATTTTCCCACTTTCTGCTGCACTGCGTGGGAGCCAATTTGATGCCCCTCAAGGCCGCATTCGTATTGACCCACTAAATCAACATACTGGACTGTATCCACGCATTGGTATGGCGAATGAGCATGGGCAATTTACCATCGTGCAGGAATCTCGCCGTATCGTCGAACCCGATCCCTATATGACTAATCAGATTCAGGGCGATTGGGTCACGAAGTTAACGACAGTGGGGTATCCACATGCGACCTAGCGATAGCAGAATCAGTGCGACCGCCCTATTACTCAGCCGTGGGATCCGTTGTGTGGTGTTACATCCCGATGATGAAGACGGCGCAACCCTCACTAATCATTTACGCCGAATGGGGTTTAAGGTTCAGGCTTTCTGGCCTATCCCTGAGCAACTCCCCGCCGATACGGATCTGATTTTTTATGCATTACAGTCAGATAACCCGGAACCGGATGTGTCATGGCTCAACCCTAACAAACATGCCCTGATAGCAGTTATTACCTATGAAAATCCGACGTTTATTGATCAAGCACTCAATATGGGCGCGGGCACCACGATAACCACTCCCATTCGTGCCTCAGGCTTATTGTCGGCCATGGTGTTTGCTTTACACCATGCCCAGCAGCAGCGGCAGATGAGTGATCGAATAGAACGGCTGGAGAAAAAAGTGTTGGGGGTTCGCCAGGTCAGTGAGGCCAAAGCCATCCTGATGCGGATGCACAGCATTGGTGAAGAGCAGGCTTACGAGATCCTGCGCCATCAGGCCATGGATAAGCGCATTACCGTCGAAGAGATCTCGTGCGCATTGATTCAAGCCAACGATATTTTCTCTTGGACCACTCCCAGTGCAATCCATAGCCGGAAGAATTGAGTTTAATTGCCGCTATGTGCCAAACCTAAAACTTATTATTTATGAGGATAATCATGTCGATAACGCCTTTTCTTGCAGCCGCAATTCAATTTGAACCCT
Source organism: Yersinia intermedia (assembly GCF_900635455.1). Classification (NCBI taxonomy): domain Bacteria; kingdom Pseudomonadati; phylum Pseudomonadota; class Gammaproteobacteria; order Enterobacterales; family Yersiniaceae; genus Yersinia; species Yersinia intermedia. The sequence continues at coordinate 3,684,620 of NZ_LR134116.1, forward strand.
TAATGTTTGCCAAAGAAGCGAATTTGCGTCAGTTACTGGCATTGGTAGAACAGGCGGCACAGAAAGGTGCACGTCTGATTACCACGCCAGAAATGGCGACCACCGGTTACTGTTGGTTTGATCGACAGGAGATTGCGCCGATGGTCGAAACTGTCCCCGGTGAAAGCACCGCCCGCTTCGCGCAACTGGCACAGCGTTATCAATGCTATATCGTCTTAGGGATGCCAGAAGTGGATCCGCAAACAGCGCTGTATTACAACAGTGCGGTACTCATCGGGCCGCAAGGGGTGATTGGCTGCCATCGCAAAAGCCACCCCTATATTTCAGAACCTAAATGGGCGGCTGCGGGTGATGTCGGGCATCAAGTGTTTGATACACCGCTGGGGCGTATTGGCATGCTGGTCTGTATGGATATTCATTTTCCCGAAACTGCCCGTCTACTGGCACTGGATGGTGTTGATGTCATTTGCCATATCAGCAACTGGCTGGCAGAGCGCACTCCGGCCCCTTACTGGATCAGTCGGGCAATGGAAAATGGCTGCTATCTGTTGGAAAGCAACCGCTGGGGATTAGAGCGCGGCGTGCAATTTAGCGGTGGCAGTTGCATCATTGAACCTGATGGCAACATTGCGGCGGTGGTGGATGGCGGCGATGGAGTTGCTTATGCCGAAATTGACATCAAGCGTAGCCGTCAGCGCCAAGTGTTAGGCGAATTGGTGTTTGAGCAACGCCGCCCTGACTATTATCACGCGCTATTAAGTGACAGTTTTTTATGGAACCCTCAGGATTTCTTTGGGCTTTACGGGCAACGGCCGTTGCCGCCCGGTAAACAGAGCCGTATCACGGTAGCGCAGTTCTCCCCAACAGAACGGGTGGAAGACAATTTGGCAGCAATTACCGCCCTGACAGAAGAGGCAGTGTTACAGCAAGGCAGTGAACTTATCGTGTTCCCGGAGTCAGCCCTGACCGGTTATCTCGCAGGTGCGGCTCAGGCCCAAACACCAGAAAGTCCCGCAGTGCAGGCGTTGGCTCGTCTGGCCATAAAGTTACGGGTATATCTGGTAGTAGGAATGGCCGAAAAACAACAGGATAAGTGTTACAACACCCAGATTCTGTTGGGGCCGGAGGGGGTCATTGGCACCTATCGGCAAATACATTTGTCTCGGGCACATCAAGCTTGGGCTAGCGCTGGGGAGCACTGGCGCGTATTTGATACTGCGCTCGGTAGAGTTGGATTGCTGCTGGGCCATGATGCACTGTTACCCGAATCCGCACGTATTTTGGCCCTGATGGGATGCGACATTATCTCCTGTTCCGCCGCACTTCCTGCGGGGTTCACTGCTGCGCATGCGGGTAGTGCCGTGGTGCAAAATTATCCGATCTCAATGGGAGCCGACCCGCTACACTGGCACTTATTCAGAACCCGCGCGGGGGAAAATAACCTTTATCTGGCCTTTGCTAATGCTGTCGATGATCTCAATGAGCGAGGAGGATATAGCGGAATATTCGGGCCGGAAACCTTCACTTTCCCACGCCTTGAGCGGCTGCTTTGGCAAGAAACGCAAGCTGTAACACAAACCATTAATACCGCGTCTCTCGCCGGCAGCCCCTACCCAACCAATGTGGTGCGCCGTAAAGATCTGGTCACCATGCGCCAGCCCCATCACTACAAACCGTTACTGAATTAGTCCCTTTCCCTGACTAACCCCGGTTAAGTATTGCCGGGGTTGGTGCTATAACCGCGCTATTTTGCACATATGTGCAAAACCCACCACATCACGCAAAATAAAAATGTGATCACAAGCCAAATTTTGTCGTCAAGATCGTTGATGCACACAAAAACCCTATTTCAATTTATTTAATATAAATCAATTCATTAAGCATGAGTGCACATTTGTGCGATAACTAAAGTGGATAATAACGTTTGAATTGATTTTTTATGGAAGATATTGAGAGGTATTCGTTATTTTGTGCTTTTGACTTCAAAAATGGAAAGTGATTATATCAAGCCATAGATAACTTAATGATATTTGCACAAATGTGCAAGAGGTTGAGAATGGAAAAGAGCGACGATCTGCGCCTGATGGTGAAAATTGCACAAATGTATTACGAGCAAAACTTCACACAAGCGGAGATAGCACGCGCGCTCGGTATTTATCGCACCAGTATCAGCCGAATGCTAAAAAAAGTACGCGAGCAGGGCATTGTTACGATTTCAATCAATTATAACTATAACGAGAATTTGTTACTGGAACAGCAGTTGAAATCGCGCTTTAAATTACGGGAGGCGATAGTCGTCTCTTCAGAGCACGATCAATCGCCAGAACACCAGTTGATATTAATGGCAAAACAGTGTGCCGCCTTGCTGAACCGAATTATTGAGAATGGCGATATCCTCGGCTTCTCTTGGGGCAGTGCGATTGCCACCCTGGTTGAGCAAATGGATACATCACCGGTATCGCGTCAGTTAACCTGTATCCCGATGGTGGGTGGCCCCTCAGGTAAACTGGAAAGCCGTTATCATGTGAATACACTGGTTTATAGCGCCGCAATGAAATTAAAAGGCGAGTCATTGTTGATCGATTTCCCGGCAATTTTGGAAAAAAGTGTTATCCGTGATGGCATTGTGCAATCTCAGCATTATCAGGCTATCGCTGACTACTGGCAGCGGCTGGATATCGCTATATTCGGTATTGGTTCACCCAATATCTCGGGTAATTCCACCTGGCGTGCTTTTTATGGCAGTGATGTTATTGATCACTTTAATGACCGACAAGTTGCTGGTGATATTTGTTCGCGCTTTTACGATTTACAGGGCAATCCGGTGGAAACCTATATTAGCGATAAGACAATTACCATCGACTTAGAGAAAATTAAAAAAGCCCGTTACTCCATCGGTATTGCACATTCTCATGAAAAAATCAGCGGGATCATCGGAGCAATTAAAGGGAAATATATTAATAGTTTGGTGACTACCAAAGAAACCGCTGAGGAGATACTCAGACTGACGGCATAAAATTCAGCTAAAGAAATACAATGAGGGAAGGTTTACTGTCAGTCATGATTAACTTTTCCTCTTTATACAAAAAAATCAATTAATCGCACTTTAGGGTGTGTGGTTAAGTATTAGCAAAATTCAGAACGGCAGGAATATCCGATGGGTGATTGGTTTACATTTAAACATAGCGTGATAAGAGGTGACTATTATGGTTAGTGTCATTTTTTGTGCTCACGGTGATTTAGCGGTTTCAATGCTTAATTCCGTCAATATGGTGTATGGCGCAACACAAAATATTACCCCGCTGTTATTTAACCGTGGTGAAAATGCCGAAGATTTAGTGACAAAAATGCAAGATGTGATGGCACATAGTGACGGTTACTCTTGGCTAATTGCAGTTGATTTGCAGGGCGGCAGCCCGTACAACGCGGCCACCCGGCTGGCATTCAACAATCACAACATTCAAGTTATCAGTGGGTTATCACTACCATTGGCGCTGGAGATTGCTGATAACCAGCACTCGATGGCAGCAAGAGAACTGGCTGATTACTTACTGGAAATTGGCGCGCAATGTGTGCAGTCATTCCACCACTTACAGAATGTCGAAGAAGAAGAGGCCGACTTTATATGAAAATCAATCTGGCAAGAATTGACGACCGACTGATTCACGGTCAGGTCACCACGGTATGGGCGAAAGAGGCCAAAGCCGGGCGGATTATTATCTGTAGCGACGAAGTCTATAACGATGATATCCGTAAAACGTTATTAAAACAGGCAGCACCGCCGGGAATAAAAGTAAACGTGGTTAACATCGAAAAGGCCGTCGCGGTTTACCACAATCCTAAATACATTAACGATACGGTTTTTTATTTATTTACCAATCCGACCGATGTTTTACGGCTGGTGGATCAAGACGTAAAAATTGAAGTTATTAATATTGGTGGCATGGCATTTAAACAAGGTAAAAGGCAATTAACTAAAGCAGTATCAGTTGATCAGGAGGATATTAAAGCCTTTTATGCCTTAGCTGAACGTGGCGTACATTTGGATTTACGGGTAGTCACTTCCGACCCGCAGGTTGATGTGATTAAAAAGATACGTGAACTGGAGTCTAAATAACAATATTTAGCACAACCGACAAATAATAACGCAGGTTTTATTAAACATTTAAATCCGCTTACTCAACCTGGGCAATGAAACTATTTAATGATAATCCAAGGCGATAGTAGCCAAGGTTAATAGGAATATATTGCCGAAAGGGGTCCACCATGGAAATAAGTTTAGTACAGATAATCTTAATCTTTATTTTCTCATGCATCGCCGGTATGGGCAGTGTGCTGGATGAATTTCAAACTCATCGGCCATTAATCGCCTGTACCATTACTGGCCTGATTCTCGGTGATATGACCACCGGCGTTATTCTCGGCGGTACCTTGGAATTGATCGCCCTTGGGTGGATGAACGTCGGTGCGGCGCAATCTCCCGATTCCGCCCTCGCCAGTATCATTTCAACCATTCTGGTCATTGTCGGCCATCAAAACATTGCCACCGGGATTGCTATCGCCCTACCCGTGGCGGCAGCCGGTCAGGTGCTGACAGTCTTCGCCCGTACCATTACCGTGGTTTTCCAGCACGCAGCAGATAGGGCCGCAGAAAAAGCCAACTTTGCCATGATCGACTTAATGCACGTCTCAGCCTTACTGGTTCAGGCTCTGCGTGTAGCGATACCGGTTTTGATCGTATCCATCTTTGTCAGTGCCGATACCGTCAGTCACATGCTCAGCGCGATCCCAACCGTGGTCACCCATGGGTTACAAATCTCAGGCGGATTTATTGTGGTAGTCGGTTACGCCATGGTGCTCAACATGATGGGCGTGAAATACCTTATGCCCTTCTTCTTCCTCGGTTTTATTGTCGGTGGCTACCTTGGTTTCAGCCTGCTCGCCTTTGGTGGCATCGGCCTGATTATTGCCTTGCTATATATCCAGTTAAATCCTTTGTATCAGAAACCGGCGGCCTCTGCGACGTCAGCCAGCCACGCCAAACTTGATGAATTAGAAGATTAGGAGACGCTGAAATGAGCACACCTCACAAACAATTAACTCGCTCTGATCTGTTTAAAATGTTCTTACGCAGTAACTTACAACAAGCCTCTTTTAACTATGAACGTATCCACGGCTTAGGTTTTTGCTATGACATGGTGCCCGCAATCAAGCGTTTGTACCCATTGAAAGCAGATCAGGTTGCTGCCTTAAAACGTCATTTGGTGTTCTTCAACACTACTCCCGCAGTCTGTGGCCCGGTCATTGGGGTGACGGCGGCGATGGAAGAAGCGCGAGCCAATGGGGCCGACATTGATGAAGGGGCAATTAATAGTCTGAAAGTCGGGCTAATGGGGCCATTAGCCGGGGTCGGTGACCCATTAATCTGGGGAACGTTACGCCCAATCACCGCAGCCTTGGGGGCTTCGCTGGCGCTAAATGGCAACGTGCTAGGCCCGATCTTGTTCTTCTTATCCTTCAACTCTGTTCGTCTGGCATTGAAATGGTTCGGCCTGCAATACGGCTTTTCCAAAGGGGTCAATATCGTCAAAGACCTTGGCGGCAATCTGCTACAAAAGCTGACGGAAGGCGCGTCCATTCTGGGCCTGTTTATCATGGGAGTTTTGGTCACTAAATGGACCAGCATCAATGTGCCACTGGTCATTTCGAAAACACCGGCACAGGACGGCAGCACAGTAACCATGACGGTGCAAAACATTCTGGATCAGCTCTGTCCCGGCCTGTTAGCACTGGCACTAACCCTGTTAATGATGCGTTTACTCAAACGTAAAATTAACCCTATCTGGCTTATCTTCTCCTTGTTTGGCCTTGGAATTTTAGGCTCATGGCTTGGCATTCTTTCCTGATTCATGCCAAGGAGATTTTTTTATTCGATTTGCTGTTTTTTTATCTTTAAAAATGATTGAGGTGGTTCCAAATGAAAACCAAAGCATTGCGTTTATATGGTAAGAATGACCTACGACTGGAAAGCTTCACCTTACCGGAAATAAATGATGATGAAATTCTGGCAACGGTAGTGACCGACAGTATTTGTCTTTCTTCGTGGAAAGAAGCCAATCTGGGGGCTGAGCATAAAAAGGTGCCGGATAATGTGGCAGAAAATCCGATTATTATCGGCCATGAATTTTGCGGCGATATTTTACAAGTAGGTAAAAAATGGCAGCATAAATTTAAACCCGGCAGCCGTTATGTGATTCAAGCCAACTTGCAATTACCCGATCGCCCTGACTGCCCAGGCTATTCATTCCCTTACGTCGGCGGCGAAGCCACCCATGTGGTTATCCCTAATGAGGTGATGGAACAAGACTGCCTGCTACCTTATCAAGGTGAAAGCTACTTCGAAGGTTCCTTGGTAGAACCGCTTTCTTGTGTTATCGGCGCATTTAACGCCAATTACCATCTTATTCCCGGCACTTACCAGCATAAAATGGGCATAAAAGCCGGTGGGAATGTGTTAATTCTCGGCGGTACCGGCCCGATGGGATTATTGGCCATTGATTACGCACTGCACGGGCCAGTCAATCCACAATTACTGGTGATAACTGACCGTCACCAGCAAAAACTGGATTATGCCGCCCGCCTGTATCCGAGCGAATCATCAACAGCAGTACATTATCTCAATACCAAACAAACAGAGGATCAGTTTGAGCGTTTAATGGCACTAACTGGCGGCAAAGGCTATGACGATATATTTGTCTTCGTACCTTCCGCAGAATTAGTCACCCTGGCTTCAAGCTTATTGGCACCGGACGGCTGCTTTAATTTCTTTGCCGGCCCGCAGGATAAGAATTTTATGGCATCGATTAATTTCTACGATATCCATTATTCATTTACCCATTATGTCGGTACCTCTGGCGGTAATACTGATGATATGCGCGAAGCAGTAAAATTAATTGAAGCGAAGAAGGTGAATGCCGGCAAAGTGGTCTCCCATATTCTGGGTTTAAATGACGCGGCAGAGACCACCTTAAATCTACCGCAGATTATTGGCGGTAAGAAATTGGTCTATACCGGTAAAAATATCCCGCTGACGTCATTGAGTGAGTTGATGAGCCAATCACAAAAGCTGCCGTTATTACAGGAACTCCAGGCTATTTTGCGTAAAACCGACGGTTTGTGGTCGAAAGAAGCAGAAGATTTTGTTTTGGTGCACGCCCAAGAGATTTAACCTTTTGACTGGGGCGGCAAATAGCCACTGTCGCCCTCAACTCACTCCGGCAGATGCTTCGCCGTTGATTCATCGGTGGTTGCATCATTCTCCACCGCGCTCAACAACACATCCAATAAACCGGGGAAACGGGCATCGATATCATCGCGTCGCAGTGATAGCAAACTCTCGCGCCCGCAAGGCCGCTGCCAGATAACACCGCTTTCCCGCAATACGCGCCAATGATGGGTCAGGGTGGATTTAGACAACCCTTGCACTAACGTACCACATGCATGCTCCCCACCAGCCGCCAACCTACGTACTACCGCTAACCGCAGCGGATTACCTAAAGCCGTCAGCACATTTTCCAGCCGGATCTGCTCACGCTCAGGGTGATTTGCAATCATAGTATTCCTATAGATAAGTGACAGGCCAGCGCCTGATTTAGCCACTGCTACGCACCTTAGCGCGGCAATATAGCCTATACGCCATCTCGACCCTACAATTAATTCTCATGCAATGCTGAAAGCTACCCAGCCGTTGTACGCCGTCAGTATTGCATATTTTAAGAACAAATGATTAAATTGTACGTGTATATTCGTACAATTGGACTATACTGCTTTCGACTGATTGATCAACCAAGATCATAACTTAACAACTTCCCGGCAGAGCAGCAAACCGCCCGCCCCGAAATTGCCATTATCTTTTAAGGACTTAATATGGCACGTAAAACTCCTATCGAGCGCTATCGCAACATCGGTATCTCCGCCCACATCGACGCCGGTAAAACAACCACCACTGAGCGTATTCTGTTCTACACCGGCGTCAGTCATAAGCTGGGTGAAGTGCATGATGGTGGCGCGACAACTGACTGGATGGCTCAGGAGCAGGAACGTGGCATTACCATTACATCGGCTGCCGTGACCTGCTTCTGGAAAGGTATGGACCGTACCTTACCGGAACACCGTATTAATATTATCGACACCCCTGGGCACGTGGATTTCACCATTGAGGTGGAACGCTCCATGCGGGTACTCGACGGTGCAGTCATGGTGTATGACGCGGTCGGTGGCGTACAGCCACAATCAGAAACGGTTTGGCGTCAGGCTAACAAGTACCGTGTGCCACGATTGGCTTTCGTCAATAAGATGGACCGCCCAGGTGCTGATTTCTTCCGCGTCAGGCAGATGATGATTGACCGCCTGAAGGCCAATCCAGTGCCGATTGTGATCCCGATCGGCAGTGAAGAACACTTTATCGGTGTGGTGGATCTCCGTTTGATGCGAGCCATTATCTGGGATGAAGCGTCTCAGGGTATGACATTCAGTTACGCTCCGATCCCGGAAAACTTGCTGGCAACCGCCAATGAGTGGCGCGAGAAGATGGTCGCTGAAGCGGCTGAAGCCTCAGAGGCACTCATGACCGAGTATCTGGAGACCGGTGACCTGACGCTGGAAGAGGTCACCCTGGGTCTGCGTATCCGCACCATTGCCGGCGAAATACAGCCCATGATGTGCGGCAGTGCCTTTAAAAACAAAGGTGTGCAACGGATGCTGGATGCAGTGGTTGAATTGATGCCGTCACCGGTTGATATCCCGCCGGTCAGTGGCACCGATGAAGATGGCAATGAAGTCAGTCGCCGCGCCGATGATAATGAAAAATTCTCGGCACTGGCATTTAAACTGATGACTGACCCCTACGTCGGCCAGTTAACATTCGTGCGGGTTTACTCTGGTGTGTTGCGTAAAGGTGATAGCGTTTATAACCCGATTCGCGGCAAAAAAGAGCGCATTGGCCGTATTGTTCAGATGCATGCCAATAACCGCATTGAAGTTGATGAAATCTGCGCCGGCGATATTGCAGCCTGTGTCGGTTTAAAAGATGTCACCACTGGCGAGACGTTGTGTGACCCGGATGCCGTGATTACCTTAGTACGGATGGAGTTCCCCGAACCGGTGATTTCGCAAGCGATTGAACCGAAGACCAAAGTCGATCAGGAGAAAATGGGGATCGCATTACAACGGTTGGCATCAGAGGATCCGTCGTTCCGTATCCGTACTGACGAAGAATCAGGCCAAACCATTATTTCCGGTATGGGCGAGTTACATCTGGAGATAATTGTCGATCGGATGAAACGTGAGTTCGGTGTGGAAGCCAATATCGGTAAACCACAGGTGACCTACCGAGAAACCGTGCGTAAAACCGTGACTGACGTCGAAGGCAAATTTGTGCGGCAGTCTGGTGGTAAGGGGCAATATGGCCATGTAGTCTTTACCCTCGAACCCCAGGAAGCGGGCAGTGGCTTTGCGTTTGTTGATGCAACTAAAGGCGGTGTGGTCCCGCGTGAATATATTGGTGCGGTAGAGAAAGGGGTACTCGAAGCCACCAATACAGGCGTATTGGCCGGTTATCCGGTAGTGGATGTGAAAGTAACACTGACTTTCGGTTCCTATCACGAAGTGGATTCATCGGAACTGGCGTTTAAAATGGCCGCCATCTTTGGTTTCAAAGAAGCGGTCAAACAGGCGTCACCGGTGATTCTGGAACCCGTGATGAGTGTGGAAGTAGAAACACCGGAAGAGTACGCCGGTAACGTGATGGGCGACCTTTCTTCTCGCCGTGGCTTGGTTCAAGGCATGGAAGAGATGATTGGCGGCGGGAAGATTATTCGTGCAGAAGTGCCGTTATCCGAAATGTTCGGTTACTCCACCGTGCTGCGTTCCATGTCGCAAGGCCGTGCCACCTATACCATGGAGTTCAAGCACTATGCTGAAGCACCACGTAATGTCGCCGATACGATTATTGCCGCACGGGGCAGTAAGGGCTAAACGTTAAACCGCAGTAACATACTCAGCCGCCAGTGGGAAATTTTACGCTGGCGGCCTTTAATTGGCTAGATAGCAACCCGCCGGCTAATCTCTACCACTTGATCGCTGGGTAAATGATAGTAATCAGTCACATGAGTGCAATTTCTGACCATAAAAGCAAAGCTGCTCCGTTGCCATGCCGGTAATCCCCTGCCATCTTCACGGCCCACAATGGTTTCATGGCCTAAATAATAGGTCACATCATCCAGCTCAAACTGACAATCCATATCGGCAATACGTTGTAATAATGCTGGTATATGCGGCCGCTCCATAAAACCGTATTGTGCCGTTCCGCGCCAATAATCTGGCGCTTGCTCGGTCATCACCAGCCGTTCTGCCGCATCCGCCCGTGGAACATTCAAAATAGTGATCGTCAGTGATAACACTTTCTGTTGTAGGGCGCGATTACGGGCCACATGCCAGCGCATGACTGGGGGAATATCATTCTGAGTGCGGGTCAAAAACACCGCAGAACCCGATACTCGAGGGATATTTTTATCGCGAATTTTAGTAAAGAATTCATCGCTTCCCACCACTTTCTCGCTGATAGCGAGTGAGGTTGCTTTAACCCCTCGGTGCCATACCAACATCACAGTACAGACCACAGCCGCCAGCAGCAGCGGGATATAACCGCCATCCAACACTTTGATGAGATTAGAGATTAAAAAGCTGGTATCGATAATCAGAAATCCCCCCGCCACTAACATGCTGGTTGCTAAATTCCAACGCCATATCTTGCGCATAGCGACAAATAACAAACCAGACGTCATCAACATCGTTAACGACACTGCAATACCGTAAGCTGCGGCCAGGTTTTCAGAGGATTTAAAGAATACAGCCAGAAATATAGTCACTATCATTAATAGCCAATTGATCGTGCCAATATAAATTTGCCCGTAGCTCTCTGCTGCTGTCTGCTTAATCCGCAAACGAGGTAGCCACCCTAATTGAATCGCCTGGCGGGTCATGGAAAACGCGCCGGTAATAATCGCCTGACTGGCAATAATGGTCGCGAGTGTTGCCAGAATCACCAACGGAAGTTGCATTACCGGCGGGCACAAACGGAAGAAAATATTATGTGAAATATCAGCACCGGCTAAAATCAGCGCCGACTGACCGGCATAATTAAGTAACAGACTGGGAAAAACCAAACCGAACCACGCCATCCAGATAGGTTTTTTACCAAAATGCCCCATGTCCGCATATAAGGCTTCCGCCCCGGTGACACACAGAAAAATACCGCCTAATACCAGAAAGCTGGCAAGGCCATTGGAGAACAAGAACTTGATGCCATAGTATGGATTAATAGCCAGCAACACTGCTGGGTGTTGAACTATCCCCCATATTCCCAGCCCCGCAATAGCGAAAAACCACAGTGCCATGATTGGGCCAAAAACTTTGCCTATTTTCGCGGTACCAAAAGGCTGAAGAGCAAATAACGCAACCAAAATAATTACTGTCGCAGGCAAAATATAGGGCTGAGCGTCTGGAAGAACAATTTTTAGACCTTCAAGGGCTGAGAGCACAGATATCGCTGGCGTAATGGCACCATCACCGTAAATTAATGCCGCACCGAGTAAGGCAGAAAAAATAACCCACTTGTTCCCCTTCCCCTTACGTACCAACAGCGACATTAAGGCCATAATGCCCCCTTCACCATTGTTATCAATACGCATGGCGAAAACGGCATACTTTACTGAGGTAACCAGAATCAGGGTCCAGATAATCAGTGATAACAAACCCATTATCACCGCAGGTGTCGGGTTATTTCCTGACAGCAACAGGACGGTTTTCAGTGTGTAGAGAGGACTGGTACCGATATCACCGAAAACCACGCCGAGCGCGCCGCCCGCGAGCACGATCCCGCGAGGTGACTTTTGAGTGGCTACGCGATTGGCAGCCAGTGCCATATTGTCCATTACAACATCCCTTTATTTGTTTACTCCACTATAGCGCAAGGAGTTATTTAAATTCCTCTATGAACAATATAGACACAAAAAAAGTCAGCCACACAACTCGCGGGGCTGAGACTAAATGGCAATAAACCGGAACTGACGGCACGTTATCGGTATATTTTTCAGTAAAAACAAACGAGGCAATACTGTGCCCCGTTTGTTTAACTTCATAATGCGGCCAACAAGGTCAAATATTCGCCGCCGCGAGATACTTTTTCATCTCTTCGGCAGGTACCATCCCACCGCCGGTGGCCCAAACCAGATGGGTCGCATTCTGCATTTTCTCAGCACTAAAGTGGTTATTGCTTAAATAGTCAGAACACTGACTTACCCGCGCCGCACCTGGCATTCCAGCCAGTGCCGAAGGCTCCAACTGAATACCTTCATCACGATTTAGCAACCCGAGCAGATCGTACATCTCAGCATCACTTAAGGTATAAAAACCATCCAGTAAATGCTCCATAGCGCGGCCAACAAACCCTGATGCCCGCCCTACCGCCAAACCATCTGCGGCGGTGATGTTATCGATACCAATATCCTGTACGGAGATACCATCATGCAGGCCAGTATAGACACCTAATAACATGCACGGCGAATGACTCGGTTCGGCAAAAATGCAATGCACATGGTCACCAAACGCTAGCTTCAGGCCGAAAGCAACCCCGCCAGGGCCACCACCCACACCACAAGGCAGATAAACGAACAGCGGATGGTTTTCATCAACCACAATCTGCTGCTCGGCAAACTGTTTTTTCAGCCGGCTGCCTGCCACCGAGTAGCCCAAAAAGAGTGTTGGCGAGTTCTCATCGTCGATAAAGAAGCAATTCGGATCAGATTCTGCCTCTTTGCGCCCTTGTGCCACCGCCACGCCATAGTCCTGTGCATACTCAACTACATTTACGCCGTGTTCACGCAGTTTGCATTTTTTCCATTCACGCGCATCGGCAGACATATGTACACTGACACTGAACCCCAGCTTGGCACTCATGATGCCAATCGACATCCCCAGATTACCGGTAGACCCCACCGCGATGCTGTACTGGCTGAAAAATTGGCGGAAATCATCTGAGAACAGTTTGCTGTAATCATCGGTTTCGGCCAATAACCCAGCCTGTAGCGCCAACTTTTCAGCATGGGTTAACACTTCATAAATGCCGCCACGCGCTTTAATCGAACCAGAAATCGGCAGGTGGCTATCTTTTTTTAATAGCAGTCGACCGCTAATTTCAACGCCGTATCGCTGTTGCAACGTCTCTTTCATGGTGGGAATCGCCACGATATCAGATTCAATAATACCGTGGGTCTTTTGTGTTTCAGGGAATGCCTGACACAGATAGGGCGCAAAGCGTTGCAGCCGTGCCTCGGCATCCGCCACATCCCACTGCGTTAATCCAACATATGGCAATCCCTCTGCCAATGTGGTTGATAACGGGTTAAACCAAGTGACCTCCTCTAAATTGATAAGCTTTTTGACCAAAGGAAAGTCGGTAATTAATTTATCAATTTCAGTGTGTTTCATAGCATGTCTCTTTTCGGTCATATGATGTAAGAAAGTAGGAAGGTCGTACCTAATGCGATCACCGAGGCGATGAAAGTCGCGGTGGTGTAATATTTAAATGTCTCATTAAGGGTGGCACCGCAGTATTGCTTTACCAACCAGAATAGCGAGTCAGTGACGATGGTGAAACCAATGGCACCGGAGCCAATCGCCAAGGTGATAATTTCTGGGCTGACATTGGGATACATCGGTAATATCGGTGCCACTATCGCCGTCGCCCCCATCATTGCTACCGTAGCCGAGCCAACCGCCGCATGCAGAATCAAGGCCACCAACCAGGCCAGTAGAATCGGGTGCATATCCAGATTGGATAAAATCACTGCCAGCGTATCTGCCAAACCACTGGCTTTTAATATGCCGTTAAAAGCCCCACCGGCACCGATAATCAACAGGATATTAGCAATCGAGGAGAAACCATCTTCGGTTTTAGCCAGCAGCGCACTCATACCCATATTTTGGCGGATGCCCAGCATGTAGTAGGCCACAAACGCGGCAATAAACATGGCGGTAATGGGGTTACCGATAAACGATAATACTGAATATAACGGAGTGCCTTTTTCCATATTCAGTTCTGCGGCGGTTTTCGCCAACATCAGAATAATGGGCAGTAATACGGTAAATAGAGTTGCCCCCAAAGAGGGCAATTCATCTTCGTTGCGCACTTTAATTTCAGAGAACGCTTGCGGTACCGCTTTAAAGGGCAGTCGATTACCCACTAACCGTAAGAATAACGGCCCACCAATTAATGATGCTGACAGCCCAACCACCAGCCCGTAGACAATCACAGTGCCAATGTCAGCCCCTAAGGCATTGGTGACATACATGGCTGCCGGATGCGGTGGCACCACACAGTGAACGGCCATTAGCGCCGTACACAACGGGATTGCCAGTTTTAATAGCGAGGTATTGGTCTTTCTTGCGATGGAAAAAGCCAGTGGAATCAATAACACCACACCCACTTCAACAAATAGCGTAATGCCACAGATCAACCCAACTAACACCATCGTGACATCAGGTGATAGCCAGCGGCAACGTTGTAAGGTGATACCGATGCGCTCTGCCGCACCCGATATCTCCATCATTTTGCCTAAAATGGTGCCCAGCCCGATCACTGCGGCTAAAAAGCCCAGCGTCCCGCCAATCCCACTTTCAATGGAATTAACCATCTCAATGGGATTCATGCCCATTAATAGCCCGACATAAAAACTGGCTAATAATAGCGCCAGAAAAGGATGTATTTTCAGTTTTACAATGGTGAAGATGATAATAATGATACTTGATAATAACGTACCCACTACCCATATTTGTGAGTCCATAGCCAACCTCATCTAATAATAAGTTCTATCACTATTGAATAAGAATTAGCCGGGGCTGACAAATGATGAAAATCCAGCTTCAGATGAGCTAGATTGACCCAAATAGGTAATATCAGTCAAAGTTTTATGATTTATTCAGGTTTGCATCACATTAGATAACCCTAAATATCTGCGCCAGCAATAAATACGGTATGCTATTGAGTCAAAAATGATTGTCTGAGCCGCCGCCATGTACCCGGAAAAAAGCTATATCACCCGTAATAAGCTGCTTAATGGTTATCAGCTGTCCAAACTCTATACCTTTGAAATTGCCGCGCGGCACAGCTCATTTGCGCTGGCGGCTGATGAGTTATCCATCAGCCCCAGTGCTGTTAGCCACCGGATCAATAGTTTGGAAGAGGAGTTGGGGTTCAAACTGTTCCAGCGTTTTCATCGTAAAGTGGAACTCACCAGCGAGGGGGAACGCGTCTTTTGGGTACTTAAATCGTCGCTGGAGTACTTGAATCAGGAAATTTTGGAGATAAAAAATCAGGAGTTGTCCGGTACATTAACCGTCTATTCCCGGCCATCCATCGCCCAATGTTGGCTGGTACCAAAATTGGCGGACTTTGCCCATCGCTATCCGGCCATTAGCCTGAATATTCTGACCGGCAATGAGAATGTTAACTTTCAGGGCGGCGGTATTGATTTAGCGATTTATTTCGATGATAAAACGCCGGAGAAACTGTCATATCAACACTTGATGGATGAATCGATGGTCCCCGTATGCAGCCCGGAATATGCGGACAAACATCAGTTACACGGCAATCTGATCAATCTGCGGCAGTGCACCTTGCTGCACGATCGGCAAGCCTGGAGCTATGACTCCGATCGTAGTGAGTGGAATAGCTGGAGCCAGCAAATCGGTTTTGATCTTGATCCCACCCAGCGCAGCATGGGGTTTGATCGCTCCGATTTGGCGATTATCGCCGCCATAAATCATGTTGGGGTGGCGATGGGCCGTAAAAAGCTGGTCAACAAACGGTTGGAAAACCAAGAGTTGATTATGCCGTTCCCCGACATGGAAGTCAGATGTGAACAACGCTATTACATTTCAACATTATCCGACCGGCAATGGCCGAAGATTAACGCCTTTATTCAGTGGCTTAAGAAGATGGCTGATGAGTCCTGAGGCGCAGGCGCTCCCTCGCAGAAGCACCTGACGCGATTACGACATCTCGGCAGCTTTTTGCGCCAAATCACGGCTATAGTGGCGGCTGGCATCTACCAGCATATGGGTATAAGCGGTTTTTTCGCAATCAGTGGTCAAATCCTCAGTGTTCAGTGTTTCCAGAATCCGGCCATGTTGCATCACCGCAACCCGATGACAAAGGTGAGCAATAACCCCCAGATCATGAGTCACCATCAGATAGGTTAGCTTCTCCCGCTGTTGCAACTCAGCCAGTAGATTGAGGATCTCAGCCTGCACTGACACATCCAGAGCGGAGGTTGGTTCATCCAGCAGCAATACGCGCGGCTCAAGAATCAACGCCCGCGCAATGGCGACGCGCTGGCGCTGCCCACCCGATAGCTGGTGGGGATAGCGCTGGCGAAACTGCCGGTTGAGGCCCACTTTATCCAAAATAGTGTCGATCCGTTGGTCGCGATCACCAATGCTATGGATAATCAGTGGCTCCGACAAAATATACTCGATGGTATGGCGCGGATGCAGCGAGCCATAGGGATCTTGAAACACCATCTGAACATGGCGGCAGCGATCACGCTCAATGCGGTGTGCCAAAGGGATCTGATTTAAGGTTAGCTGACCGCTCCAATGGTTAAACAGCCCCGCCAGGCATTTCAGCACGGTGGTTTTACCCGAACCGGACTCCCCAACCAAGCCAAAAATCTCACCATTATTCACCGTCAAATTAACATCAAACAGCACCTGATTCTGCTGGCTGCCTTCACCAAAAATAAGATTAAGGTTATTGATTTCAATCATCGCATTTGCAGACATAACAGGCTCCTTAACCATTCATCCAGGCCGGATCACGCACCATAACCGGCAAGCGTTCACGGCGGTTACCAATATCTGGTAATGCATTTAGCAAACCACGGGTATAGGGATGTTGCGCCTGATCAAGATCACAGGCCGCGATCGACTCCACGACCCGCCCGGCATACATCACCAGCACCCGATCGCAGAAACTGCGCACCAGATTGATATCATGACTAATAAAGATCAGCCCCAAGCCACGCTCTTGCACCAAATCATCCAGCATCGCCAATACCTGCAAGCGCACCGAGACATCCAGTGCCGACGTTGGCTCATCAGCAATCACCATTTCCGGCCCGGTTATCAGCATCATCGCTATCATGATGCGCTGCCCCTGCCCGCCGGATACCTCGTGTGGATAAAGGTGATACACCCTTTGTGGCTGGCGGATACGCACCACATCAAACATCGCCAATACGCGCTCGCGCGCTTCCTGCCGCGAGACTTTATGGTGCGCCAGATAGGCCTCTGCCACCTGATCACCCACGCACACCACCGGATTGAGCGAATATTTTGGATCCTGCATAATCATCGACATACGCTTACCGCGCACTTCACGCATATGGGCTTCGCTGGCTTTCAGCAAATCCACTTCGGCAAAGCGCAACCTATTGGCGTGGATCTGTGCACTGGCCGGATGCAGCTTGAGCAGCGCCCGCCCAACCGTAGATTTACCCGAGCCGGACTCACCGACAATCGCCAGTTTCTCCTTACCAAGGGAAAACGAAACACCGCGCACCGCATCGGTCACCTGTTTGCCATTGACGAAGCTAACCCGCAGGTCATCCACTTCCAGCAAAGGCACTGATTTATTCTGTTCTGGGGTCAAGAATGTCACGTAGGCCATCTCCTAGGAAGTTAAATGCCAGGCTGTTCAGCAGAATCGCCAAACCAGGAATTGTCACCAGCCACCAGCACTCCATCATGTAACGGCGGCCACTGGAGATCATCGCTCCCCACTCAGGGTCCGGTGGCTGAGCGCCCAAGCCGAGAAAGCCCAGACCAGCGGCAGTCAGAATGATACCGGCCATATTCATGGTGATACGGATGATTACCGACGGCAGGCACAGCGGCACAATGTGACGCAGCAAGATCCGCAGCGGTGATGCGCCCTGTAATTTCACCGCAGAAACAAAGTCTGCATTGCGCAAAGAGAGGGTTTCCGCCCTTGCCAGACGGGCAATCGGCGGCCATGCCGTCAGGGTAATAGCAATAACCACATGCTCCAAACCGGGGCCTAATGCAGCGACAAAAGCCAGCGCCAGCACCAGGCTCGGGAATGAGATGAAAATATCGGTAATACGCATCAGGATACTGTCGACTTTACCGCCGAAGTAACCCGCTACCACCCCCAGTAACAGGCCGATTGGCCCAACAGTCACTGACACTAGCGCCACGATATACAGCGTGGTACGGGCACCATAAATCAACCGGCTATACTGATCACGGCCAAACTCATCGGTGCCAAACCAGTGTTGGCTACCGGGTGCCTGTAGTGAGTTATTGAGATCTTGCGCCAATGGATCATGGGTCGCCAGCCACGGAGCCAAGAATGCCACCACTAACAGCAAACCGATGATAGCGACACCAATAGCCGTCAGCGGG
This sequence comes from Yersinia intermedia, assembly GCF_900635455.1. Taxonomy (NCBI): domain Bacteria; kingdom Pseudomonadati; phylum Pseudomonadota; class Gammaproteobacteria; order Enterobacterales; family Yersiniaceae; genus Yersinia; species Yersinia intermedia. Next base: position 3,703,166 of record NZ_LR134116.1, read on the forward strand.
TTACCCATTAACAAACGGAAGAAATTAACTACCCGCCGTAGCCCGCGCTTCCATCCCTGAGGTTTCATCTCAGGGCGCGCTACGACATTATCGGGTTCAGAGGAAAGCATCATTGATTCGTCCTCGGGTCGAAGATCTGATACAGCATGTCAGACAGTAAATTCAGTGAAACAAAGATCAAGCCCACCAGTAATACACAGCCCATCACCGCATTCATGTCACCCAATAACAGACTGCCCGTCAGATAAGAGCCAAAACCGGGCCATGAAAAGACGGTTTCGATTAAGACTGCACCTTCCAGTAATGAGCCGTAGGCCAGTGCCACCACAGTCAGCAATTGCACCAGAATATTGCGGAATGCATGGCCCCACAGCACCTGAAACTCCGACAATCCTTTCACTTTGGCGGTAATAATGTATTCCTGTGACAACTGCGCCAGCATAAAACTGCGGGTCATACGGCTGATATAGGCCAGCGAGTGGAAACCGAGAATAGTGGCGGGCAGCACCAGATGGTTTACCGCGCTGCGAAACACCTCCCACTCCCCCGCCAGCGCCGAATCAATCAACAATAAGCCGGTGCGGCGATCAACTAAACCGTCGTAGGCCATATCTACCCGCCCCGCGCCACCCACCCAGTTTAGCCAGGCGTAGAACACCAACAGGCCCATCATGCCCACCCAGAAAATCGGAGTTGAGTAGCCCGCCAGACTAATAAACCGCACCACATAGTCGGCAAACTTGCCGCGACGTGCTGCCGCCATAACCCCCAACGGGATACCGAGACCAGCCCCGACCAGAATCGCCATGGTTGCCAGCTCAATGGTGGCTGGGAAGACTCGGATAATGTCATCTACTACCGGGCGACCAGTGAGTAAGGCATTGCCCAAATCACCGTGGATCAGTGAGTTAAAATAGATAAAGAACTGTGACCATAGCGGTTTATCCAGCCCCAATTGCAGGTAGACCTGCTGATAGGTACTTTGATCCGCATCCTGACCCACAATCGCCAGTACCGGATCAATCGGCATCACTCGACCAATAATAAAAGTAAGAATCAATAAACCGAATAAGGTCACGGCCACTTGCAAAAAGCGCTTCGATAAACGCCGCACGATCCCGTGCGGAGCTATCCAATCTGAAACATTCATGCTATCTCCCCCAACATACAGCGGCTTAACGCTGCTTATACACCTGTAACAGGCGGGTTGTGGTCGACGGATGTGGCACATAATCCATCACGTCTTTACGCACGACGACCGAATCAACCATTTGGGAAATTGGCAAAATGGCTGGGAACAGCGCGTCATAACGCTGCTGAACTTCAATGTACATCTGCTTCTGTTTAGCCGGATCTTTTTCGATTAACGCGTTGTCGATCAGCGAGTTGAGTTGTTGATCATAGAATGAAGTGCGCCAGCCCTGGAAGTTGGTCAGTTTGGCGGCATCGCTGTTATCGGGGTTATAAGCAATGGAACGCAGGCTGGAATGCGGATGCGGATCAACACCGCCACCACCACGGCCCACCAGCATATCGAACTGACGATCACGCATTGCGCCATATACTTGATTACCGGTGCCCGTCAGAATTTTGGCCTGAATCCCTGCCTGTGCCAGTGTCGATTGAACCGAAGTAGCAACATTAATAAACGGCGGATCAGACAATACCCGCAGGGTGGTGGTGAAACCGTCTGGGTAGCCAGCTTCCGCTAACAATGCTTTAGCTTTCGCCACATCCAACTTGTAGCCGGGATCCGGTAGCGTGACATCCATACCCTTCTGGATTGGCCGCTGATGGAAGATGCCATACCCCGGCATAATAGTTTTATTAATACCATCATAATCAACCAGGTAGCGCACCGCTTCCCGTACTTTTGGGTTGGCGAAGTGCGGCTCTTTCAGGCTCATCGCGACATAATAAATAGTACCGCGCTGGACTTCATCGACCTGGATTTGCGGATTACTTTTCAGCGCATTGATATCCGGTACCGACATCCCGCTGGCGATATCGATATCGCCCTTTTCAATCATTAAGCGCAGCGCCTGTGACTCAGTCATGTGGCGGAATATCACCCGCTTCATTTTGGCGTCACCTTGCCAGTAATTATCTACCCGACTGATACGTAACACATCTTTTGCCTGCCAAACATCCAGTTTGAATGGGCCAGAACCCGCTTCATTGGTGGTCAGCCAACCATTACCCCAGTCACCGTTTTTCTCATGCTGCATGACGGTGGCGCGATCAAGGATCGACCCACTGCCTAAAGTACCCAATGAATAGATCACCAGCTTGGGATCGGTGGGTTTCGGTAACTCAACTTCGACCGTCAGTGGATCTTTGGCGCGGATCAGTTGCTCCACGTTATCGGCGGTAAAACCGTAGGATTTCCAGGTGGTGGCCTGTGCCAAATTCAGATGCATCAAGCGGTTCATCGACCAGGCAAAATCTGCCGCCGTCACGGGATTGCCGGAGTGAAACTTCATGCCATCACGCAACGTAAAGGTGATCAACTTACCGTCATCACTGATTTTCCACTCGGTGGCAGCACCGGGCAGCACCTTACTGGGAGTGTGTGGATCCAGTTCCACCAAAGAGTCGTACAGGTTAACAATGATAGCGACAGCATCATTGCCGGTCATGGCTGCCGGATCGAGCGACAGCAGGTTATTCATATTCATACCAACAATCAGTTGGTCATCGGGGGTTTTAGCTACACTGACGCCGGTCGACGTCAGTGTGATCAGTAGGGTAAGGAGGAGTGTTCTTACTATTATTATCGCGTTCATGGACCATCTCCGGTAAGAAAAGGCTAGATCTGAAGGCTTGTTTTTATAGGTCGAGACAACATTTATTGAGATAACGGCTTATAGCGATAATGGCGCGGTTAAGCATCATTCAGCGCTCAACGTGTTAGCTGCGATATAGTCAAAATTGATATCCTCTCCCAAACCGGAGCGGGTCGGCAGAGAGACATAGCCATCACTGTCCATCGGGTCAATGATGCTATTGAGATACGCAGCAGGCTCGTCATAATCCAGGAATGGATGCAGCAACCCACGTTCATACCAGCGACAGTTACGGATTGCACCCACGACCGCCAGATTCGGCGCGCCATTACCGTGGATTTCACAATCCATGCCGAACGATTCCGCCAGATGAGCCACTTTCAGGCAAGGCGTAATACCGCCCACGCCTTGGACACCAGCGCGTAAAATATCGCAGGCACCGGCCTTCACCCAATCAGCACGGCTAAAGTATTTACCGGCCAGGCTTTCAGGTCCGATAATGTCAATTTGCAGGTTTTCCCGCAGCCAGCAGTAAGAGGCCATGCTCTGCTCTTCCATCGGCTCTTCAAACCAACTGAAATTAAGTTTTTGCAGTTCGCGACCAATATAGAGGGCGTCACTGCGGCTGTACCAATGGTAGCCATCCAACATCAGAGCAATATCCGGGCCGACGGCTTCACGTACCGCCGCACAAGCACGAACATCCATCTGCGGACTTGGCGCAAAAGAGACTGGCGGCATCCAGGTATGCAGCTTAATACCCTTATAGCCACGGGCGACCAGTTGCTCGGCAAAGCGCGCATACTCATCCGGGGTCGACAATCCACCCGCTAACTCATCACCACACATGGTGCTACCGTAAGCCAATACTTTGTCGCGATATCCGCCCAGCAGTTTATAGACCGGCTGACCCAATTTGCGCCCCAACAAATCCCAAATGGCCTGCTCGGCAATAGCCAGCGCCCGGTCGGTTAACTGATTGGCACTGCCGCGCTGCCAATGCACCAAATCATTCCATAACCGTTCGCGGTCAAACGGGTTTTGCCCAATCAGAACTTTTTTAAAGAAGCTATTGATGATGTGCGGGCGAATCACTTCCGGTGGTGCAAATGCATAACCGCAATCACCTTCGTCAGTGGTCAGCGTCAGCATCGCCATTTTGGCTAAGGACTCTGCGCCTGGATGCGAGTGCCCTGCGGTATCAGAAACACGCCGGGTCGGATAAGAAAAAACGGTTACATCTACTGATATTATTTTCACCTGATTACCTGCCTTTAGAATTCATTGAGTTTCTGGTCTGTTAACGCAGTAAACCCATATTTTTTATAATGATTTAACTCACCTTAAATAGTAAAACACCAGATCTATTTAAATGGAATGTCATTTCACCTTACCAGTATTGAAGATAAGCCTTCATTAGTCATTAGGAGATTGGCTGCAAAATTGGCAATAAAGGCGTGTTTTTTTAGGCAACTGCACAAATTATTGTGAGCAGCATCACGGTGACAGGAGGAAAAGGCCGGTGGAGGGATATATTCCGCGTCAATGACGAGGATGACTCCCCGCAATACCGGTTATTATTTGATGTCCTCGCTATAAATAGCCAAGCAGTAAAGGGAGGGGGAGGTCTCCTCCCTGATTATTCGATAAACACGTTGATAACAAAGCTAAGAAAAGCGGGGGGTTGCCCGCCATCCCTGCGTAATTCAGGATGGCTAAGGCCAAGTGCATTTGAGCAGGCTACCTGAATTAGGCCGTCAATCCACCGTCCAATACCAGTGTTTGCCCAGTCATATAGCGGCTGTCATTGCCTATCATAAAAGCACTGACACGGGCGACTTCTTGCGCATCACCTAAACGCCGCAGTGGTATCTGTTTGCGTAAGCCTTTTAAGGCATCGGCAGGCATCGCACGCGTCATATCGCTGTCGATTATCCCCGGCAGCAGGCAATTAACCCGAATACCAAAGCGCCCCATCTCCAGTGCCAATGAGCGACCAAGGCCAATCATTGCGGCTTTACTGGCACCGTATGCACTCTGCCCAACATTGCCTTTAATAGCGGTTACCGACGACATTAGCAACACTGCGCCCTCGCCCTGCATGATCATCGGTGGCAATAGGTGCTTATTCCAGTAGAAAATGGCGTTCAAATTGGTGTTCATCACATTGCGCCAGTTATCACCATTTTGCTGAATATGCAGACCATCACCGGTCATACCTGCATTATGGATTACCGCGCCGGGCGCACCATACTTCGCCAGCAGTTGTGGCGCGAGGTGGTCAACATCCGCTTCGTCGCTACCATCACAACGATAGTGAGTTACCCCGCCGGGCAACCCCGCACAGCTTTCTATCACATCGTGACTCTGTTGCTCACCACTGCGCCAGGTAAAGACCACATTCCACTCTTTGGCCAGTTCTTCAACCAAAGCACGGCCAATACCACGGCTGCCACCGGTAATTAATACCCATTGCCTACTCATAATATTATTTCTTCTGTTCTGCTAACTTTTGGCAAAGCTCGCCTAAAGTCATATCTGGATTTTCCATAAACATTTCCGCATTCAGCGTCGCCCCGAATTCGCGCTTTGCCAGCACCATCAGTTCGACATAATCGAGGCTGTCGAGTTTTAGCTGATGCAGCGGCATATCCGGTGACAACGCTGACATGTCCAGATCTTTGGCGTCAGACAACATTTCACAAACGGTGTCATAGACGTGTTGAAACTTTTCCATGGTTTTATCCTTATTTAGTGCGCGGTTAATGACCGCGTTTTTAATGTTACAGCGGTGGTAATTAATGCCCCGGCATCTAAGCGAGCCTGAATAGCGGCGCGCAATACCCAACCCTCATCGGCATTACCGACGATAAGTGTTGGCTCGATGCTGTAGCGCAATGCGCCACGGACAAATAAATTCGGGTTATTGATGCCCATAAACTCAGTACTGAAATGCACATCATGGTGAGTCTGGATGACAGGCACATGCTTAAAGACATCAATCAAGGTACTCGCCTGAATGCCCGGTAACACCTGCCTGGCGGTGGCCAGTGTTTGTGGGGCGGCGACCAATAATTTAAATAGCAATGCATCGAAAAACCCCCAGCATTCAGCAGGTTGCGTGGCATCCCCTGGATACTGTTGGCTTAACTGATAAAGGTTATCCGCCGAGAGGACCGACCAATGCTCGCTTTCTGCCCATACCAACGCCGGTGCGCTGCGCAATTTGCTGTTAAAACAGTTTTCTCCAGTGGCAATATCCACCAGATTGCCACTGGCTTGCCCTGCCCCTTGCTCAAGTTGCAGGGCGTAGGGGGTATTGCACAGAACCGGCTGACGTAAACGGGTGTTAAAACGCAGAAAATCCGTTGCAGGCAAGCAGGGTAATAACCCAGCACTGAGCTGATATTTGATATCTAACATCGCACGCATCCCGTGGACGGTAAGTGCCTGTTGGCCGAACCGTTGTGCATGTTGCAGATCAAAATGGATCGGGTTGTAATCACCGGAAAACGCAGCCCAACGCTGCGCATCACTGAGGGTGTAGTTGAATATCATGCTTAATCCAGCCCAATAACCAAGGCAGCATTGGCACCACCAAAACCGAAACTCAAGTTTAGGGTATTGCGCAATGCTTTAAGCCGATGCCCCTCGCTGATGTAATCAAGGTCGCACTGCGGATCAGCATTTTTCAAATTACAGGTTGCGGGCATTATCTGGTGTTGAAGCGCTTGCAGGCAGATTATCGATTCAAAGCTACCCGCCGCGGCAATCAGGTGGCCGGAATAAGATTTGGTACTGGACAATGGCGTAGTATAGGCCGCCTCACCAAAGGCTTGCTTAATGGCTTGGGTCTCATTGAGATCGTTAAGCTGGGTAGAGGTACCGTGCAAGTTCACGTAGTCAATTTCATCAGCACTCAAACCGGCCTGTTGCAAGGCGTGACGGATAGTCTTCACCCGCGCCACCCGATCTTCCGCCGGTGCGGTGAAATCAAATGCATCAGAGTAGTTACCGTAACCTTTGATCTCACCGAGGATGGTGGCACCGCGTGCAATTGCGCCGTCTCGTTCTTCCAGACACAGTACCGCCGCACCTTCAGACAGCACAAAGCCGTTGCGATCCATACTAAACGGGCAACTGGCTTTGGTGATATCGTCTTGCTCGCGCGCCAGTGCACCCAGAATATCGATATTCCATACTGCGGCATCGCTGCGCAATGATTCACCCGCCCCTGCCAGCATCATCGATGCCCGACCGCTACGGATAATTTCAAATGCATCACCGATGGCAATGGTACCGGTAGCGCAGGCGGCTATCGGTGAGTTTTGGTAGCCGCGTAACCCCCAATACAGGCTGCACGCCGCAGTGCCCGCATTGGGCATTGAGAGGAAGCAGCCAAAAGGCGTACCCAGCCCGGTTGCCAGGTAGCCTTCATAGTTGTCATGTGTCTCATCCTGCCCCGCCCAACCGCTGCCAATGATGGTTCCGCAGTCTAGCAAGTCATAATAAGCCTCAGGTGATTGCTCGGCGAAGGCCATCCCCATCGCTTCTTTCGCTGCCGCCAGTACCAGGCGAGCATAACGCGGTAGGCGGCGGCGAATAGCCGCAGGCACTGATTTCAGATTCGGCTCAGCATCAAGCAAACCAAAAAAGCGCGACTTGATACCCTGCTCAGATTTATCGTAATAACGATAACCCAATTGATAGTCCATAATCGCCGCCCAGCTCTGCTGTGCCGTCATCCCCATGGGAGTCACGCTGCCATAGCCGGTTACCACCACGCGGCGCTGTTTATTGGTATTTGTCATGATTTAATTCCTTTACTTTCCCTGCTGTTATCAACACCGCCCCCTAGCGCTAACCACAGTTTCATGGTGGCATTCAGGTAGTTATATTGAAGTTCGAGCAAACTGGTTTCACTGGTCAGCAGAGCATCCTGCGCATCCAGTAAGGTCTGAAATGAAACGGCACCTGCTTGATATTGGCTGTTGGTCAGAATTAGCCGACGTTGGCTGAGTTGCAGGTTTTGCCACTGATTCTGTTTTTGTTGCTGATAGCTCAGCCGTGCTGTCATCGCGTCATCGACATCTTTCAAGGCGCTATATACCTTGCTGCGAAACTCGACGGCCGCCAATTTCACTTCCAGCTTTGACTGGTCGATGGTGAGCTGCACAGTGTTCCATTGGAGGAAAGGCAGTGCGCTGTTGACACTGAGTGTCCGGCTCGGGTTGCTAAACCATTGTGAAAACACCGCGCTACCGGCATCTAAACTGGCTCCTAGCGAAAGGGTCGGGTAGAAATTCAGCTTGGCAACATCAGATCCGGCTAAGGCTGCACGCAAGCGCCACTCCGCCGCCTGCACATCAGGCCGTTGAGCAATCACCTGTAACGGTAAACTTTCCGCTATTGCAACTTGCTGCTGTAGATCCAATGACTTGCGTTCAACATGACGATAATCAGGTGCGCGGTTAAACAGCAGTGCCATGGCATTACGTGCGGCTTCCCGTAGTTGTTCGAGATTTTGATACTGATTTTGTCTATCCAACAGGGCTTGTTGCGCCTGTAACAGTTCAATTTCACTGGCATCCCCCGCCGCCAGACGCGAGCGCACTATGTTGAGCGTATCTTGCGCAATAGCCAACGCCGCCTGTTGATAGCCCAACTGCTGGTTAAATTTAGCAATCTGCCAATAGAGATCCGCAGTGGTCCCAATCAGTGACAGTGCAGTTTCCTGCCGCTCCTGTTCGGTCGCATTGACCAGCCAGGCGGACTGCTCACGGGCGCGGGCCAGTTTGCCCCACAAATCCAGCTCATAGCTCAGACCAAGCGAGGTGCTATAACTCTCTCGCGGCTGGGTATTTTCATTCAGCGAACGGGTATTACTGCCCGCACCGGTCAAGGTGATATCTGGCGTCAAATTGGTATTAGTCAGCCCTGCCGTCAGCCGCGCTTGTTGTAATTTCAAACCTGCGGCGGCCAGATCGTTGTTGCTGACCAACATGCGGCTGATGCTGTCAGACAGTTGTGGATCGTCGAAATTTTCCCACCAATGCACACTGTGATGCAGGTAACCCCCGCCAGTATCTTTAACCCGCCACTCCTCAGGAACCGACAGCATGGGGCGCTGATAATCGCTTTTCAGTAATGAACCGCAGCCGGTTAACAGCAGCATGATAAGTCCTACATTAATCAGTCTGCTCATTCTCGTGCCAGTGCCTCGGTCGGGTGCAAACGGGCGGCATTGCGCGCCGGGAAAAAGCCAAATCCTAGCCCGATAAGCGCAGAGAAACTGCACGCCAGCACTAACGGCGGCCAGGTAAAAATCATAGTGAATTCTTGGGTAACCCACGAGAAAATCACCCCCGCCAGCGCTGAACCGATAATCCCAATCAGGCCACCGAGAGTACAGATAACCACCGCTTCAATCAGAAACTGGATCATGATGTCGCTGGGGCGAGCGCCAACTGATAAGCGAATACCAATTTCATGGGTCCGCTCAGTCACCGACACCAGCATGATATTCATTACCCCCACCCCACCCACCAACAGTGAAATGGCGGCAATGGAGGTGATCAGCAATGTCATCGAATCAGAGGTTTTCTGAATCGCTTTGCTCATCTGGTCATTGCTCAGAATGAAAAAGTCCCGCTGGCCGTGGGCCATCTCCAGCACCGTCTCGACCTCGCGCTGCACCTCATTCAGGTTGTAACCCTCACGTACCCGCACGGTGATTGATTCCAGTGGAATATCACCTGAAATACGCTCGGTAAGTGAGGTATAAGGCATCCAGGCGGCCAATAATCCGCCAAATGACGAACCATTACGCTTGGCGACCCCGATCACCCGCAGAGGAATACCATCGAGTTGAACAATTTCGCCAATTGGATTTTCCCCGACAGCAAATAGGGTGTCGCTGAGTTCAGGTTGCAAGATAACCACCGGCTCACGCGCATTGACGTGGCGCGGGGTAAAACCATCGCCCACAGTAAAACTCAGCCCTTTTACTTGAAAGAAACCGTTACTGACCCCAGAGAGCGAAACCATCACTTGTTTGTCGCCACGCACCGCGGCAACCATCTTGCTCACCACCGGTGACAAGCTATCGACATAGGGTTGCTGGCTAAGTAATGCCACATCTGCCTGCGTGAGTGCGCGCTCAAAATCAGGGCGCGGTTTATCCCAGCCCAATCCGGGGCGAATATCCAGATTACTGGTACCCAGTTGACTGATTTCACTTAGAATTTCCTGACGTGCACCTTCACCCACCGCCATGGAAGAGACCACCGACGAGATGCCGATAATAATGCCCAACATCGATAAGAAAGCACGGATGCGATGCCCAAGCAGTGAGCGCCAGGCCATTTTGATAGCTTCCCTGACACTCAACCACCAGTGTGGCCGGCCCGTTGCCAGCGTGGCGGGCAACGCGGCGTGAACAGCCTGCGTCTCAGACGCCTCATTATGGCGATCAGCAATGATTTCACCGTCGCTTATCTCGATAATGCGCTGAGCCTGATTAGCGATATTACGATCATGGGTCACGATAATAATGGTGTGGCCGGACTGATGCAGACCATGCAATATTCCCATCAACTCTTGCCCACTGGCTCTGTCGAGCGCACCGGTCGGCTCATCGGCCAAAATAATACCGGCACCATTCATCAGGGCGCGGGCAATACTGACACGCTGCTGTTGCCCGCCCGAGAGCTGTGCTGGTTTGTGTAACAGGTGCTGACCAAGACCTAAGCGGCGCAATAAATAGGTCGCACGAGCCTGACGCTCAGTAGACGGCATCGCGGTGTAAAGTGCCGGAATGACCACATTCTCCGTTGCCGTTAAATACGGCATCAGGTGGTAGCGCTGAAAAATAAAACCGATGTACTGGCTTCTTAATTGCGCCAATTGCTCACTGCTGGCCTGCCGGGTAGCGATGTCATGAATCGACATCTCCCCCTGCGTTGGCTTATCAAGACAACCAATGATATTCATCAGCGTCGACTTACCCGACCCGGAAGCGCCGATGATCGCCACCATTTCGCCGCGACCAATAGATAGCGAGATATCTTTAAGCACCGCGACCGATTGGCTACCCGACGCAAAATGGCGATAAATGCCATTAAGCTCGATCAACGGACGCCGGGAATCAACGGTATTAGCGCGCATTGATGACTCCTGAAGGTGCACCCATTAGCACCACCTGATCACCCTGCTGCAATCCTTCTTTTACTTCGGCATATTGATCATTACGCAGACCGAGCAATACCTCACGAACCACCGTTTGTTTGCCTTGGATGACTTGAACCCGATAGCGCTTATCTGACTGTTGACTCCCCAGCGCGGACAGCGGTACTCGCAACACATTTTTCGCCTGCGCGGTGATAATGAATACCTGCGCCGTCATTGATGTGCGCAATAGTCGCTCACGGTTGGCAATGCTGAATATGCCATTGTAATAAACGGCAGAAGGTTGCTGACTGTTAGATGCGCCGGCACTCTCTTCGCGCAAGCTTTCTGCCGACGCTTCCTGAATAGCATCCATCCGGCTCTCATAACGGCGCTCAGGGTCAGCAACCACATAGAACCATAGCGGCTGCCCAACGTTGACTTTGAGAATATCGGTTTCTGAAATACGGGTGTGAACCGTCATGGTATCGACATTCGCCAGAACCAAAATTGTCGGCACGGTTTGTGAGGAAACAATGGTTTGCCCCTCTTTAGTGACAATCCCCAGTACTTCACCGTCAATTGGTGCCATGATGCGGGTAAAACCCAGATTGGCTTTGGCGGTTTCCAGTGACATTTGGCTTTGCACAATTTGCGCTTCGTTAACGTGCAATTGTGCTAACTGGCTGTCGTATTGCGCCTGCGCTTTTTCGAGCGCACTTTTCACACCAGAACCTTCTGTTGCCAGGGTCTGTTGACGGCGGAATTCAAGCAGATATTGGCGTAACAATGCCTGGCTCGCCTGCTTCTGTGCCTGCGCGCTCTGTAATTCAGCTTCCGATTTACGTAACTCGTTTTGCTGTAAGGTTGGGTCTATTTCAGCTAACAATTGGCCACGAGTGACGCGATCGCCCTGTTTAACATAGAGTTTGGTTAGCTGCCCGTTGACCTGCGCGCCGACATTCACCTGCAATGAGGGTTTTAAGCTGCCGGTTGCCATGACGTTTCGTTCGATATCACCGCGACCAATAGTTTCGGTTAATTGCGTTACATCCGGCTCGCTATTAGCTAACCACAGCACTCCCCCACCGCCGATAACTAACAGCAGGGTAATAAGCAGGATCAGGAGTAATCGTGGTTTGTTGTTCGCTATGTTTATACGCATGATTAACCCGCAACCGGTGTCAGGCGGCTTAACGCCGCAGATTGCGCAAAACGCGCCAACTGGCCGTCATTCAAGCGGAATACACGGTCAAACATGGGTAAGACACGTTCACTGTGTGTCACAGTGATCAGTGTTTTCTGATATTCCCGGCAATGTGCTAATAAGGTCTGCATCACCTGATGGGCGGTGTTTTCATCCAGATTGGCAGTAGGTTCATCTAGCACCAATACCGGGCAATCGCTGTACATCGCTCTGGCTAGCAATAGCCGCTGACGCTGGCCTAAAGAGAGCGCGGCATGGCTTTCACGTACCAAGGCGCTAAGGCCACCGGGCAACTTATCGATAACCGAGGTGAGTTGCAGCCCTTGGAGTGAACGCTCAATACGTTGGCGCTTTTCAGCATCGACATGCCCATCAAACAAAGTGATGTTTTGTAATACCGAGGCATTAAACAGGATATCTTCCTGGCTTTGCAGGAAGAACAAGGCATGGGCCTGCTGAAAATCTACCGGTTCCCCATCCACCAATACCTGCCCTTGCTGTGGTGGCATCAAGCCCGCCATCACTTTCAACAAGGTACTTTTGCCCGCACCGGATTCCCCGATGATCGCCACACTTTGCCCGCGAGTCAGTGACAGCGACAAATTGCGCAATACCGGCTGACTGGCGTCATAGGCAAAACGGATATTCTGATAGACCAATTGGCGGGTAAACGCCGGGGTAGCCGGTGGGATCGGTGAATCGCTGGTTAGCGCGGTTGCCTGCCCGGCAGGGAACAGATCACGGGCTCGGATATCAATGACATGCAGTTGGTTTTTCTGCAAAATGGCATAGAAGATCTTGGTGATATACGAGGTAAAGATCTCACGGACAAAGCTATAGGCAAAGAACTCCCCCAAACTCAGCGTCCCCTGCTTCAACAACGGCAGCGCCAGCAGCATAAAGAACACCATTTCCAGGCTGCCGATCAGTTGATACAGACTATTTTTGACCTGATCGTAAATTTTCTTTTTCTGTAACGCACTGAATAATGAAAGCGCCAGACTGGCAAACACCCCTTGGCGTTGACTGGACAAACCGGCTGATTTAATAGTGGAAAAGCCCTGAATGGTTTCCAGAATAAAATCACTTTGCTCAGCACCTTTTACTTGTAACTGTTGGGTGTAGTAACGGTCACGGTAGATGGCCCAAATACTGATAAGCCCCATCAGCATCACGCCGACGGCGGAAACCATCGCCAGCACCGGGCTCATATAGCACATCACCGCCAGCGCAATAGCACCGATTATCCAATCGGTACGCAGGCCGTTATCCAGTTCGATTTTTTGCGTAGCCGCCATTTGCCAATTAGAGAAGCGGCTGAAAATATCACCCGGTGCGCGTTTATCAAAAAAGTTAAGTGAATGACTGAGCAAACGAGAGAAGCCAGCGACACTATTTAGCACCACAAAGTGTTTGATATAACGCTCGGTGATGTATCGCACGCAAAAAGCGAGTGATGTTGAGACCACAAAAGCCAATAGGAAATAGAAATAAGGGAAGTCTTTATCACCCGCGGAAGAAAACACGTCATTAATGACGCTGCTGACCATGGTCGGCATGATAAATAGCGTCAGTGAGATCAAAAATGCCAGCGTCATCAGCCAGTAGATACCACGAATATTCGCGGTCTCTTGCAAGCTCATGCAGTCCAGCGCGCTCAACCGCTTACTGTGCTCAATCTTCTTCAACGCCTCTGGGTCTGCGGGCGTTTCTGGATCCAACACCAAGGCATAACCGCTAATTTCCGCTTTCAAAGCATCCATTGGCAACAACTGCTGACCGATTGCCGGATTCATCACACAGACATAGTTACCTTTACGGTAAGCAAGTAACACGTAGTGGTTCGCGCCATAATGCAAAATGGCGGGCAGCGGTAAGGCGGACAACTCCTGATGCTCAAACACCACCGGGTAAGCAGGTATCGCCAATTCAGATAAAATAGTACAAAGCGTAGCTAATGACGTGCCGTGCGCCGAGGCAGGATAACGCTCCCGTAAGCTTTCCAACGGCGCATTGATGCCTTGCGTCTGTGCCAGCATCGCAATACAGGCTAAACCGCATTCATTGGTTTCGCTTTGAAAAACCTGGGTCGGGATTATCTTTTCCATTTTCTACTATTCTTTATGAGTGCCATTATTCATTAATAAAAAATAACGAATGTGAGTGCCATAACAGCCAATCTTGCGGATGCTGCGTCATTGATGTTTCAATCAATTCGGGTAATTTACTTTTCACTTCTCGCGCGCTAAGCGCAGGATATATATTTATTTTTATTTCTTTGTCGTAATACAAATAATAAAAAACCACCTGAGCGGAAAGCGCTCTGGCGATACGAATAATGCCACTGTGTAAATTGGCTGGGCGGTTGAATAATTGGCAGGATATTTTTGCCGTTTCAGCCATCTGGTTATTGACGGTGTAATCCGGCGTAATATCCGGGAAAATCATAATATTGCGCTTATGCTCGGCCGCTTCCATGATGGCGTCCATCAGGTTACCGGCGATTGCGCGGCTGTCAGCATGGATGGAACAATAAGAAATATTCACCCCGCCCATCTGCCGTGCCTGCTCTTCATATGCCTCGGCGCTGGCTGAAACCACCACCGTCGCCTGACCGGGATAAGCATTAGCCCCCACCATGCCAGCGAGCACATCAGAAACCATATGCAGCGGCGCTAAAATAACCGGTGAGCCAGCCTCATGCAGCACCCGAACCTGGCTATCTAACTGCTGAGTACATGCCGCTAACTGAGCTAAAACCCGCCGATTTTGACCATAAGTCGCCGCCAACTCCAATACCTGACGGCGCTGGGCAGTACGCATAAAACGTTGTGCTGATGGACTATTGCCGCCATTCAATAAGCACAGGCTGTTCGCCGCCGCCACGCGCGCCAGATTCTTCTGTCGCTTTGGCATCAAACCTAAAGCCCGGCGCAAAGCACCGAGCATCAGTAAGAAACGATAATCACCGTGCCGTAACAGCCAGCAAGCTAGCTTGGCTTGCGCACGGGCGAGTAACCGCCCACTCAACGCCAGCTTGTCGAACTGGTTTCTCCAGGCAAAGTAACCCCATACAGCTAACAGCCTCATTATTTCTCCAGCGCCTTATCGTGCTCGAGTAATGACAAGAGATGATCCGAGAACGCAGGGAATTCTCTGTCCTGCAACGCTATCCATTTTTTGCCGACAATAAAGCTCGGAGTGGCATCTATCTTGTAATGCGCGGTCACTGCCGCCATATAGGCGAGCAACGCTTTCACTTCAGCGGATTGACTGACTTGCTGATATTTGGCGACATCAATGTCATTGGCTTTTAGCCAAGTTTCGAGCTGGCTGTTATCACTCAGGTCAATGTTGTCTTCCAGTACCGCTTTGTATGCGCTTTGGCGGTGCTGCGGTTCAATACCCATGACGGATAAGGTGGCAAAAATAGGTGCGAAACGCCCCAAGCCAGTGGTTTTATCACTGCTGATATGCAGGCGAATAAAACGTGTCCCTGCTGGCATGCGGTTTTCTAATTGGGTGACATTATCTTCATTGATGGCGCAGTAATGGCAGCCATAAGAGAAAATCTCGATAATGCTTTTATCGTCTTTGATTGGGCTGTTTTCAATGTCGCTGTTGCTGACAGCAAACAAGCTTTCCTGCGCATCCTGATTGAGGACGAAATAGTGGAAATAGGCGGTTGTTATCAATGAAGAAATAAGGATAACCAACAGTGTGTAGCCTATAAAGAATCCCTTACTCCTAAACATATTTTTTTCAGTAGACATAATTAGTTCTATTCACAATCAGAGTTCAGGTAAGACATAAATAGAGTCAAATGACATTTATGTCCGAGAAACAAATTTTCTAATATTTAGTTAATACGAAAATTCTTGAATTTAAGTATCGACAGTGATTTTAAAAAAATCAGGCAAGTACAGAAATCCCTCCCACACTTGCCTGGGATACGATTAAATATCGATAAAAATTAACGAATACTTAATTAACGGCAGTTAGCAATATTGCTAGGTGCAGAAGTAGTGCTTAATACTTTACCGTGTTTATCAGTACAAGTAGTCACTGCCATACAAGTTGCAGTTGTACCGCTGGTCTGCCACTGGAAAGTATCTTTACAAGTTTGACCAGTACCGCCAACGATTGTATTTGCAACTGCCATGTTAATTTTTTTCATGAGAAAACCCTTAAAAGAAAAATTTATAGCCTATTTATTTAATAGCCCATTGAAGTATGCGTTTCATTTTAGATTATAGACTAACACCTAACTAATCTAACGCAACAGCGTTATACTATATTAACGCAACATATTACAACTTAAAAATAGCATTTATTTAATCTTGGATGAGATATAAATAAATGCCATGGGATATTCCTGCCATATAAAAAATAACAGTAAAACAACCCAATTTATGAATATAAAAACAGCCAAGTCAAAGCACTATTTAATATTCATAAGCATCATGCACTCAGGTAATGAATGCATATAATTCTACATTTAGAAGTAAGACATAATAACGACTCCACTACCGCTAAATGTACCTGCGTCAGGCAATGCTGGCGCATGAAGTGTTGATTCTATCGGGAAAGGGGTATTACCTATAGCTGCCGTTACCGTCACGCCATTGGATAGGTCTTGCCCTGACACTTTTAAGGTTGAAGTTAGATTGCCATTTTGCCCAAGATTAATACTTTTCCCGCCGACCAGCGTTAATTTCACCGATGTTCTGGCAGTACAGTTGATAATGAGCGGTTCACTTTTTATCGCACCATCAACATTTTGCTGATTAAGTGAACCGTGATTGATATAGACATCATTGGTAACTTCGCAGGTTTCTGGCGTTGGAGGAACCGCACCACAATAAGAGCCGGGGATCTGATTACCGGTAAAGTTTAAATCACCAGTCCCTTGCCAATAGAGAATACCAAAACAGGTGTTTGATGAACTCAATACAGGAGTCGTGGTGCTCCAACTTCCAGAAGCACCATTGCGACTGACAAACGCATCTCGCATGGTCTTCGCCGTTGCTCCTTGAGAAACAATGACTCGCGTTGATGCCCCGCTCGGGTTAACACACCGTTCAGCTTCAAGAGTGGAGTAGTGACATATCGCCACAGAACAAGATGAGGAGGTACAAAGTACGTTACTCAATTCCTCAGTCGGCCAGGAGAATGTTCCAGTATATTGACCACCTGTTCGCGTTTGTGTCGAAACCCAGGCACTCGCTTGGCTATAAAGCGGAAATAAAAACAGCACGCAAGCGATTAGCCAGCAATATTGATGACTTAATCGCATATTAGGCTTTGTCATTCGTTTAAGTTCCATGGTTTCTATCAGCACTTAAGCTGTTGATAATAAATTCCAGCATCAACATATTGGTATTGAAATAAAATCGGGGGGAACTCACCACTCAATAATATTCCAGACTAAAGGTTGCTACCGCATTAAATTCGCCACGCTGAATGGTTCGTTGAGCAATAGCATCTGGTTCACCCTGAACATAAGCTTTCAAAGTGATAACATTCCCCCCAGCACTCAATAAAATCTCATCACTGCTTTGATTCAACGGCAAAGGTTTACCTGTTGGCGTTTCAAGGCCAATGGCTACGCCCATATTATTGCTACTGCCGTTAACAGCTAATAACCCCGGTAAATTAACGCTATCATTGCCAGTAAACATGATTTTCGCAGTCGTACCCAGAGTAATATCGCAATCAACCAAATGTATTTGAAACTGCTTACCCAAGGTTCGTTGATTCGAATAGAGATATTTATCGACAACAG
Organism: Yersinia intermedia; assembly: GCF_900635455.1. Taxonomy (NCBI): domain Bacteria; kingdom Pseudomonadati; phylum Pseudomonadota; class Gammaproteobacteria; order Enterobacterales; family Yersiniaceae; genus Yersinia; species Yersinia intermedia. The sequence continues at coordinate 3,721,110 of NZ_LR134116.1, forward strand.
TACCAAAGCCCAACGTAATAGTTTCATCTCCTGGGCGTATAGTGCATGGCTCGGCAACTAAGGCACCATGAAAACGCATATTATCGACCGCCCAAGTCGGTAGCACCCAAGTGATATTCAGAATCAGAATAGCCAGAATATATCGCCAGCGACGCATCGGCAGATTTCCATTATCCATCAGTTGATCCTATTGATAATCCACTAATAATGTAGCGGTTGCCTCAAAGGCACCTTCACTTAATGTTGCACCCGATGCTTTAACTGGTACCACCTGAAATACTGGCGGGTTGTTATTGTCATAAACAACACGTGTATTAAGTGTAAAAGGCACACCGTTTTTCAGCAGACGAATACCCAAATTAGGGATATTGGTTTGTAGCGCCGCAGCATCAAATGTGGTGACTGATGCACTGATAATCGTCAAGCCCAAATCCATGCCGGGAATTGCCGCACCACAGGTAACACTGTAAGGCACAGCCTTGGTGTAGTTGGTGCCATCAATCTTGTTCACGCCCAGATTTTCCCCAAAAGGCACATCTATCGTATTGCCCCCATTAATCACACAAGGGGCGGGGTTAATTAATGTCCCCGTGAACAACATGTCATCCGCATACGCCAGCGTGCTACTCAGTGTCAGTACCACCGCAATGGAACAACGCGATATCAGTGATCCGTTTTTCATTACTGATACTCCACAACCATGGTTGCTGTACCGTAAAAATTGCCCGCACTCAACGTTGCACCAGGTTGTTTGACCGGCACGGCCTTCAACACCGGGATAGTTGGATAGGAAAAGTTGAAAGTACTATTCAGTGACAATGCTTGATCATTACGTAGCAATTTGATCCCCAGTGCCGAATTATTCGTACTCAAGACACTGGAATCAAAACCCGCCCCATTGCCTTTAATCGTCATTTTCAGCGCATTGGATACTGCCCCAATACAATTCAATGTATAGGTCACCGGCTTCATATACTGAACACCATCAACTTGTGAAGTCAGAATATCGTCGCCAAAACCGACGAGAATGGTGCCGGTATTGTTAATCACACAGGGCGGAGGATTAATTAATGTGCCGGAGAACAACATGTTGTCCGCATAAGCCACCGTATTGCCAAGAGCTAGCACCGCTGCAAAGGAACAACGTGAAATCAGTGAGTTAATTTTCATTACTGGTACTCCACAACCAGGGTCGCTGTGCCGGAAAAATAGCCCGTGCTCAACGTTGCATTTGTTTGTTTAACCGGTACCGCCTGCAATACAGGAATATTCGGATAGGTAAAGTTAGATGCCGTATTCAGTGGGAATGACTGCCCATTACGTATCAACTTGATCCCCAGACCTGAATTGCTCGTCTTCAAGACAGTGGTATCAAAATTTTCCCCATTACCATTAATGCTTAATTTCAGTGCATTAGAGGCGGCCGAAGTACAGTTCAATGTGTAATTCACCGGCTGCATGTAGTTAGCACCATCAATATTTGATGTCAGGATGGTATCGCCAAAATTAACGTTGATAGTGTTGTTACCGTTAATCACGCAAGGTGGCGCGGCAAAAATGGAGACCGAAACATTGACTGTCGCGGACTTATTTAATGCCCATGCTGAGCTACTTAACAACATTGTCATTACAGCGGCCGTTGCCCCTACGATGGCTGTCATCCCAAAGATGGACGTCATGGCCCGCCGGGTAACTATTCCCCTACAAACAACAGTCATCCCATATTCCTTATTCATCGTTCAGCCTGACATCCGCCCAGTCTTCTTATGCGCTGTACCGCAATACACTGTTATTTGATACGTTCCACAACAGAACACGTGCTACCTGTACAACCAAATATCAGTTTTGGTCGGCCGCCAAAGTCATTGACGTAAGTCAGTACCGGTTTACTGCCTAACGCGCCTGCGCTAACGTCCAGCATGGCCTGCGCTTTTGGTGCGATCATCAGCGGCTTAAAGCCGTCTGCCGTTTTCCCAGCTTTGCTGTCACTGGCATCGACCAACGTGATGTAATACGGTGTCGGGTTATTAACCTGAAAACGATCGCCCTGACGCGTTAGCTGTAACTTCTCTTGCCAAGGTGTCGACATATCGGCCTTTTGTGGCACGATGCTAACTGGGCGGTAGAAAAGTTTGATGCGCGTTTGCAAGGCAATCTGTAACGTGTTGGGCTTTTCCGTCCGGGGTGGAATTTCACGCAGGTTAAAATAGAACAAGGTTTCCCGGTCTTGCGCCAACTGGCTCACCGCAGGCAAGGTTTGTACTTTTAGCTGACTAAGAGCACCCGCTTCTACTCGTTGAACCGGAGGAACAACCGTCAATGGCGTATTGATTTTGTTACCCTGCTCATCCTCGATCCAACCCTGCGCCAGATAAGGCAACTGCTTATTCTGGTTGCTGATATTCAGACTGATCGATTTATCGCTGCCATTAAGGATCACACGGGTTCTATCCAGCGCAATCGCAGCTGTCGCTTGCTGAGCCATAAGTGCCGTCACCAGAATCGCCGTGATATGCAGTTTATTATTCAATTTCATTACTTTTCCCTTCAATTAATCCTGTCAGAACCTGGCGGCACCGAGATATAGCGGTTACCTGAACCGGCTTTAGCCATCTGGCCTATTTATGAAACTTATTATTGTGCTACTGGGGGTTTATCCCCCGGTACTATCGGATGGCAAGGCAGTAGCAGATTCACCAGCACTTGCGGTGAAATCACCGTCGGCAGTGTGATGTTGCATTGCGCTTGTCCATTCCAGTGTACTGACATGGTTTCACCGGCTTTGATACCACTGAGATAGGTAGAACCATCGTCGTTAACAATGCCGGTTTCTTGCTGGTTTTCATTTAATACGGTGGCCCCAAATGGTGGTGAGGTACCATCAGCCATACGTAACATAGCCATCGCTTTTTCACCGGAAATCACATTAAAGCGACGATAACCAATCGCCCCTTCAGTCAGAGTCATCTGTGCTACTGATCCGGTGACCTCAACGTTGTCGTTCAAGTTGTCAATATCAACGCTAGCCCGGTTGCGGTAATAACTATTCACATCACTGACCACAGCTTTACCAAAGTGGTTGGTTTTCACCGTTGAGCCATATCCCTGAACCGGCACATCAGCAACACCTTGGGTATCGAGCAACAAACGCGTACCACCAATAGTATTGGCTCGATGTAATGCGGCACCTTCAGCCGTCAGCGTTGCCCCCCCTTGAATACCCACACCGACAGAAGAGTATTGCCCTTCCTGATAACTGGCGTTGGCATTGATATCCGCGCTATTACCCATGTGGTTATAGTTACCACTCACCAATACTCCGCTACGTGCTACACCGGTATTAAGCTGGTAACTGTTATGGTCATCCAGACGATCGGCATATCCCACCCGTTGAGTGTTTTCGCGCCCGCTGACCGTGGCGCTGTAGCTCACCGTCGCACTGTTACCGAACGGCATAGACAAGGACAAATACACCCCGTCATCATTGCTGTTGTTATACCGGTTACGGTATGCCGACAATGACATACTGATGTTCTTCACTTTGCCAATGTCGAAATAGCGCGCTAACGACAAGTTATAGCGGTCATTCGCTGAGCGTTCCCAATAGGTCTGATGGCTGTAATTCAGATAGGCACTTAGCCCTAAATCACTAAACTGTTGGTTGAAACTGATGGTATACATCTCTTTATTCCCACCAATGCTTCCCCCGCGATAACGCGCATTCAGATAGTCAGTCATGCTCATAAAGTTGCGCTCAGAGAAGCGATAACCCGCAAAAGTGACCTGACTGCCCGTCTCCTGGAAGTTTTTCGAATAGTTGACTCGGTAAGAACCACCACTCAAGGTGCCTTGATCGGGTAAAGTAGCCCACGATTGAGTCATATCAACCGACAGCGCACCAAACTCCATCAAATCACGCCCAACCCCCATGGATGCAGCTTGATATTCGTTTTCGCCACCAATTCCGCCGCCGTACAATGACCAGCCATTGTTGACCCCCCAGGAGAATTCCCCAGTGGCAAATGCCGGTCCTTCAGCACTATGGCTAATATCCGACGGCTTACCGGCAGCTACGCGATAGCGCACCATACCGGGGCGGGTCAGATAGGGAATACTGGCTGTATTCACTTGGAATTGCTGTACTTGTCCGTCAAGCTCTTCGACTCGCACATCCAAGGTGCCGGACACAAAACTGTTCAGGTTCTGAATACGGAATGGGCCCGCAGCCACCAGAGTTTCACTCAATACACGGCCCTGCTGGCTAACGATTACCCGCGCATTGGTACGGGCAACCCCGCTAATCTCCGGTGCATAGCCACGCATATTTGGCGGTAACATATTGTCATCGGTCGCTAAACTCGCCCCGCTAAAGCGGAAGTTGTCAAAAATCGCTGAGTTTAGAAAATCTTCACCCAACGTGAGCTTGGCGCCCAGGCTCGGTATTGCGCGATAGGCGTAATAACGGCTCCAGTCCCATTGGCGTTCAGTCTGAGTACCGGAAGCCTGATCAATACGCGACTGCCAGTCAGCACGAAACCGCCAGGCACCTAAGTTAGCCCCGGTGGTTCCGTTACCACTTAAGGTATTGTTACTACTATTGCTTACTTCCTGGCGATTCAGTTGCCCTAGCAGGTTGTAGTCAAAAATAACCCCAGAGATCCCCTCTTCCCAGCGAGAAGGCGGATCCCAATCGGGGGCACTGTATTCCAACCAAGCTTGAGGTACGCTCAGATAAAGTGATGATGTCGCCAAATCGCCTTCCACAGTCATACCGGGTAAGCTTTTGATATCCAAACATTCACCATTACGCCACCAGGTCAGTCGCCGGGCACTATCTTCTTTCAATGCCAGCAGCTCAACCAACTGCGGTGATAAACAGGCCTCACTTTTTTTAGGATCTTGTTCCGATGCATAAAACACCACCGGCTGCTCATTGATTTCCTGTTTATTCATATGAACCAATAAGTTATAATTCCCCGGCATGATAAAACCGCGCTGGGAGAACTGGCTCAGATCGATATTGGCGCGATCCTTGGTATCCAATACATCAGTATTAAACTGAATATCATCACTGGTTTGCGCCCCATAAGCATTGCCACTTAATGCAACGGCAATCAAAATGCGCAATAAATCACGACGGGCAGCACCGTTGGTGATGGAAGGAGCGGATACCATGGAATATGTCACCTTACTCATTGAAATCAGTAATAATCTAATTTGAAACGAACACTGGAATAATAAGCTCCAGCACGCAGGACCTTGCCATTGCCCACTAAACGCAGGGCATAATTGAGTTTCATATCGGTAGGGATAATATTTATCTCAGGTGACGGTACGCCAGGCGTAGTGGTATTGCCTTTGTCATCAACAATTTGTATTGCAATCCCTTCAGCATCACCGTAAACAGCAAAATTATTGCCGTCCGCAGCACCGTCAAATGACACCGCGAAATGCTGGCGATTAGACTTCTCAGGATCCGCATTAGCCAACCGACAATCCAGTAGGCGAATCTCAAATGGATGCTCATTGCCCACGCCGTTTTCAACCAATTGACTTATGGGTAAGATCGCCATATCAATGGTCTGTTCCAGGCTTCCGGGGTCTATCGCACAGGCAGTGTCAGTAATACTTCCTTCCATACTCACGCGGCCCCAATCTGTTTTCATGGGATCAGCCAATACCGATAGACTCACCAAAGACACCATCAGTAAGGAAGGAGGCACTAGCAAAAAAAATGACCTGGACATAAATCACCTAGCTCATCCAACACATATCTCTTTCAAGAGGAAAAGACATGCGGAAGAATCCGCATGTCCAATTAAAAAAGGGGGTGCTTATTGATAAGCCAGCGTGAAGTCTGCAACGCTGTAGAAGTTACCTGGTTTGATCGCGTCAGAAGCAGTGCTGCCCTGCAGGTAAGCAGAGAAAACCAGAGTGTTGTTTTCGCCGACCAGAGTCTGACCAGCAGTTGGTTGACCCAGAGAAACAACAGAACCAGAACCATCAGTGATGGCAATACCAGCACCTTCAGCTTCGCCAGTGAAGCCCAGCAGGCCAGTTACGGCTGTTGATTCCATGCCGCTGAAAGTAGTAGTAACAGTGTCCAGAGTCGTAATGTCACAGTTTTCCAGTTTGATCTGGAAGTTACGTGGCGTTGATTTGCCACCATTCTGCAAAGCAACATTAGAGATCTGACCCAGGTTTACAGTCTGGTCAATTGACTCAGGCGCGATTGAGCAAGGTGCATCAATAATTGAACCAGTAAAAGTCACAGTACCGTGACCCTGATCAGCGGCGTTAGCCATAGAAGCAAAACCTAATACCAAACCTGCTGCCAAGATCGTTTTATTCAGTTTCATTACGTGATTCCTTTATACACAATTAAAATTTAATACGCTGATTTGCCTTGATAAAGCCAAGACAAATACTGCATAAAAGTTGTTTTAAAATACAAATGCATGTTGCTTCTTGCCGTTAAAATACCAAATGACAAGCTGAGAACTGCATAGAGCCATAAAGTCAACATGTGGGAATTAGTAACCAGCCACACATTAAAAAAATGCAAATAACGTTTAAAGCTCTTTTTTGTTCGAGGCAGATAATACAAATATAGACTTCCAGTTGATAGATATTTAATTCAAATAGATAAAATTCAGAGTGTTTAACTTAATTAATTACAGTAATGAAACAAAATCGATAAGATTGATCGATAAACATTATACCCTCGACACATAAAACTCCCAAAATAAGCATGTCGACACATTTGATCGCTAAAGAACGATTTGCCAAAATTAATGATTGCTTATTTCACACCCCAATTTATAATCGACATTAAATTCTTAACACTTTATACCAGAGAGCATAAAAACCTTGGCAATAGCCTAATATATCCGTATTGACACATTGATAAACGCATAGTGTAACTGAGTATTTTTGTATATAAACGCTTAACCAACCCAAAAACAAAGACACCAAGCAATTGATTTCAATGAAATTTACTGAAAAAAGCCAAAAGCACCACTTATTTATCCAGGAGGATCAAAAACCCTATTTATTTTATGGAGTAAAAAAATAAAAAGAAGTTAAATTTAATGTCTATGATACGTGTAAAAAACACAGAATATAAAAAAACAAAAAAATAAATAAGAACTCAGCCGCTTTAATGTAAGAACAGTCACCAAGCTCGTAGGAAATGTCTTTATAAAATGTAGGATGCACTATTTGCAAATGCAGAATATAGGTAAATTAAAGTCGCACATTCTTAATATATAAATCAAATGGAGTAAAAATAATGAAACCGAAGAGTCAGAGAAAAGAAGAAGTAATGGGTATCTTGGAAGATCACTGTAACTCTTTAAAAGAGCAGTTTACTGATTCTCCTCCTCCGGTTATTAATTGGCCGAAAACCAGAGAGCTTGCGGATAAAGCACAATTAGATATTTATACCGCAAGGTTAGTGTTAATGAAGCTAGTGGATGAGGACAGGGCCAGAATGTCAGAAACCAAGGTGATGAACTCATTACGCTGGTTTGTTGCGCACCCTGAAAAAAAATAAAACAGCCATCAACTTAGGGTAAACATACTGTTTTTCAGCAGGATATCGGCTCAAAAGTGATAATGAGTCACGGTTGATTGCTGCCAGACACTCCCCCGTTGAGCCGTTATAACCCCAATATTGGACAATGAGTTAACCCGTTGCCGTAAGACACTGCGTTAGCTATATAAGTTACTTGTTGATAGAAAAATGAAACTTTGTTTACCCCCATCTATAAGACCCACACTCTCAGAACAAGGGCTCAACCTTGTTGTTATGGTGCTGATGGCCATTACCTTTGCCACCATGATGCACTATGAAATCAACCGAGGAGGGGCTGGGCTTCATCTTCCTGCCAATATAGTCATCTGGGCCATGATGGCGCTGCTGACGATAACACTCTATTTACCCCATACTAAAGCCATTCAGCTTGTGAACCCTCCCGGCCGTTTGTGGCTGCTGTTTGGTGCCTTGATGATAAGCCTGCCGGGGCTATTTCCTGCCTCACTACAACATATCGCTGCCTGGTTACCGCGGATTTTAGGCCTGTGGGGCGGGATAATACTGCTACTGGGGCTGTTCCGCCTGAAACTGAATGTAGTCCTGCGACAGAGATGGCTGGTGCTCATACTCTTATCAGCCTGGGGGCAAGCAGTACTGACTCTGCTGCAATTTTTTGTTTTTACATCCGATAATTGGATGGAATTTGATAGTGCGCAGCGCCCTTATGGCATATTCCAGCAAACCAATGTGCTGGCCAGTTATCTGGCAACGGGTTATAGCATTGCAATCTATCTGTTTATGCTAACGGGCAATCGGGCAGTCCGGGGTATCAGCATACTTACCCTGCTGGTATTCCCAGGCTTATTGGTGCTGTTGCAATCGAGGATCGGTTGGGTTGGCGGGATAGCAACCTTGCTATTGCTGTCGCTATATTACTGGCGTCAGCGACAAATAGCCTGGGTGTGGCTAAGTAGCCTGCTGAGTTTACTGACCGCCGTTTATCTGTTGGAACAGATGAATATCGGTATGCATGTATCCAAAGATGCCAGCAACACCGAGCGCTGGCTGATACTGCAATATACCTGGCAGATGATACAACAGCACCCATGGCAGGGCTGGGGATACGGTAGTTTCGAGTCAGGCTTTGCCCATGAATTGGCGAAGAACGGGCAGGTTCCTGGTTACTTAACTTATCCTTCCCACCCTCATAATGAAGTGTTTTACGGTTGGGTTGAGGGAGGCATTGCCGCGCTGATCGGGATGTTGCTATTGGCAATCGGTTATGTGAAACCGCTCTTAATGCAACCAAAAACCGTTCTCCCTTTGTGGATTCTCACCTTGCCGATTGCGTTGCATTTGATGACCGAGTTCCCCCTTTATCAATCAGCAGCCCATTGGTTAGTGCTTATTTTGCTTGGCCGCCTGATGGTAACGGAAGATATGCTGCAATCCACCACATGGGTGCCAACCCGCTGGCAACAGTGGCTACACACTGCCGTTATTTTATCGGCCTTATGCACTCTAGTATTTATGGTGACAGGCTTTAAAACCGGCCGGGTGCTCACACTGACCGAAAGAAGCGGCTTGGTTGACATGCAGCCTTTAGATAGCCTGACCAATCCCTATATCCAATGGGAAAGGTATCAATACATAAGACATATTAATCTATTATTGCAATTTAACCAGCACCCTGACCCGCTGTTATTGAGTCAATTTAGGATATGGGCAGAGCAGTACATTCAACTGCACAATGATCCTAATGTTTATCAAAGTCTGATCATGATTGCTCGGTATCAGAAGGAAACAGCACAAGCCGATCAGTGGTATCAAACTGCTCACGCTTTATTCCCCGCCAATCCTGCCTTTCAATAACGCCTACCTTATCAGCCATCAGAATATTACCTGGCCCCTAAATCAAGGGGCTTATCTGCGCCGTTTGCGAGCAGCCTCGAGTTTTTACCTATGTCAGTTTTAGGGCTGCTGGGCTAGTATATCGGCTGGAAAAAGGACTTGATGAACGGTTGCAATTACACCCCCTTCTGTTTCAAGCTCATAGCTTATTTTTATCGGCTGTTGTGCCGGCATTGATAGCGAGATTTCCGTGTTAACCGTAAAATCATGTGATAGCTAACGATAATAATAAAAATCACAATTAACTTTAAATTCAATGGACTATAAATCATAACCACATGAATAATACCGATAAACTCGATTCTCACACCCCAATGATGCATTGGTGTGTTTATGCTGATAATTAACGATTATTTATAGAAAGTTAACAAAACCTACGCTTTAACCTATAGTCACATAACCAATTGATTTATCTTTTGTTACTACCCTGCTGTACTTTGATAGATTTAGTGCGCATGGTTTAAAAACCACCCTATAGTGTTACTAAAGGTAAATGTATAGGTGAATTTCTAAACTATACGATCTACTCGGCATGGCCCACCCTCGCTGTCATATAACTGTGAATGGCTGGCGCTGACCTGACCCATTCGCCAGAACCGTAGCAAAGACAATTTGCTCTTAAGTAAATGATTTTTTTTAAATTGACACAGCTACCGTAAAGAGAGTTAGCCATGCCGAAATCAGTATTTTGACTGGATCAACATTTGGGAAGAGAATTAGTCAAGCAAGTATCTAAAAACATAGATAAATGTTTCATATTAAGATAAAATCAAGTAGTCCTTTAGCGTATAGGCGATCATCGTCTTGTCGGGCGTTTAGCCAGACACTAAGTTATTGGAAGGTTTATGAGGTTGCGGTAGGTATAATCCTCCGCCGCTCCATGCCTTGCATCTCGCGGCGGAGGATTATACCCACCGCATCCTTAAGTAAAGGGCATAGACAGACTGGCAGTTGGTGCCAGTCTGTCTTTTCTAAGCTAGCATGGAGAGAGCTCTGAATAAGGGATAGACATGAAGCTACATTTGTATGCAGAATTAACAAAAAAACTAAACCGATCCAGGAACAGTGTTGAGCGTTTTATTTCAAATGCACCAATGAAATATAAAGTATATACCATCCCTAAAAGAACCTCCGGCCAACGAGTCATTGCCCATCCAGCCAAAAAACTAAAAGTGTTACAGCGAGCTTTAGTTGCTGTCTTACAACCACATTTTAGTATTCATGATAAAGCTATGGCTTACAGGAAAGGTTTGGGAATAAAGCAAAATGCTACCTTGCATCAAAAAAATGATTATCTTTTAAAACTGGACTTCAATGATTTCTTTAACAGTATCACTCCGGAAATATTTATTAAATATTGCACGCAAAAAGAAATAGAACTTAGTGATGCTGAAAAAAAACTTTTAATAAAAACTTTTTTTTGGAATAAAACAAAAAAAACAGATGGAAAGCTTGTTCTTAGTGTTGGAGCACCTAGCTCCCCTTTTCTTTCAAATGTATTGATGTTTGGTTTTGACGAATTCATTGAAAACTATTGTAGTCAAAAAAATATATCCTACTCCAGATATGCAGATGATTTAACCTTTTCAACATCTGATAAAAACGTATTATTTCATATCCCGAAATTAGTTAAAACTCAACTTGGGCTTATGTTTTTCAATCAGATTACTATTAATGAGTTTAAAACCGTTTTTTCATCTAAAGCACATAATAGACATGTTACAGGTGTGACTTTAAATAATAATGGGGAATTATCAATTGGTAGAGGAAGAAAAAGATTAATTTCTTCGTTAATTCATAAATTCATGCATGGAGAATTAGACATTGAGCTTACCAGACATCTACAAGGGTTGTTATCTTTTGCTTCAGATATAGAACCAATCTTTAAATCCAGAATGGAGATAAAATACTCTCATAAGCTTATCGAAAGCATTGTTAAATTTAGAGGTGAGCATGAACAAGAGAATCAATAGTACAATAGCAAAGCTTGAAAATAAAGCAAAAAAAAACTCATGGGAAGCAGCTTATCAATTATATGAATATTATTTAGAAGGTAAATATGTAGACCAGAATTATGACCTAGCTCAATTTTATATTAACCTTGCGGCAAAGCATGTTGAAAGCGATTTCGTTTATATGGAAGAGCTGTCCATATCTAATTTTAGAGCATTAGATGAATTAACATTGAATTTTTCTGAAAAAAATTTAATAGTACTTGCAGGTGAGAATGGTGTAGGTAAATCATCTATATTAGATGGATTATCATACTCACTTAGCTGGTTGGTTAATAGAATTTTATATAAAGGTGGAAAAGGTAAGGAAATTGAAAGGTTGGATATCAGAGAGGATTCAGATAAGGGTTATTCGTCTGTCATCACAAAATTGAATATTAATCGACATACGACAATTCACTTTGAACTCTGTGAGCTACATATAGGTAGCTCAACTAATAAAAAAAGTTACCTAAATGAAGTAACAAAACTCGGAGCGCTTTATAAATTTGCTGGTGAGAATAGCTCATCATTCACTTTGCCTATTTTTGCATATTACGGCGTATCAAGAACTATAGATATAAGTACGAAAGACATAAATGTGATTGATGATATTAATTCCTCACAAAATAATAATCGATTTGAAGCATATACTAATGCTTTTTCTGGAAAGGCTGACATTAAGTCTTTCTTAAAATGGTTTAAACGACTAGACGACATTGAAAAACACAGAGCCACTTCTTCAGATAGTTTTTCTGCAGATGATGATCTTATTAATAAATTAGCAATTCTAGCGCCAAGCGATTTAAACGCCAGAAAGCTATTAGAATCACTTAAACAGAAAAATCAGAAAAAGGAAGATGATAATTATCTATGGGAAATAAGTAAAATAAAAAAAAACCTAAACCAGACTGTTAATTTTTTTATGGATGGCTATACAGACTTATCAATTGAAGTAGAACCAGTTGTAAGATTAACAATTAATAAAAATGGACATAAACTAAACATACTTCAATTATCACAAGGCGAAAAAAGCTTACTTGCTTTGTTATTAGATATTTCAAGGAGGATGATTATTTTAAATCCGCAACTAGACAACCCTCTAAAATCACCTGGAATAATTATCATTGATGAATTAGATTTACATTTACATCCTCGATGGCAACGAAACATTGTTACCTATTTCAACTTAATATTCCCAAACTGTCAGTTGATAGTCTCAACTCATTCTCCGCAAGTCATTAGCGAGGTAAGGCGTGAGCAAGTTATTATTTTAGATAAAAACAATGATGACATTGTTTATGGATATACACCAAATCAATCTTATGGTCTAACATCTAATGAAATACTGAATGAATTAATGAGTGATAATGAAAGACAACTTATCAGAACGAATGAAGTTGAATACCAAATTAGTAATATCTTTGAATTGATCAATGACGGAGAAATCAAGGATGCAAAAGAGGAAATTTTAAGATTAGAAGAAGAGTTAAACGGAGATATTCCAGAACTGTTAAGAGCCAAAATGGAAATAGAACTCTATGGATGGGATAAAGAATGAGACAGATTGTAAAGAATAAAGAACCACATGAACTATCAGTATACAAGAAAGAAAAAGACGCCGCTTATGACGGGCCAAACTTTACTATTGTAAAAGATAAAATACGCCTAAGCTTACTCTTAGAACAGGGTTTTCTATGCGCATATTGCATGGAAAGAATAGATCTACACTCAATGAAAATAGAACATTGGGCTTGCCAACACTCTAATAAAAATTTGCAGCTAGATTACAAAAACTTATTAGCATGCTGTAAAGGAAATGAAGGATCCCCCCCTAAAGAACAGACATGTGACACACGTAAAGGCGGAAATGAGATCAAATTTTCTCCAGCAAACACGGTACATAGAATGAATGAAATCATAAAATATGATCTGCAAGGGAATATAACATCTACTGATTTTGAGTTTAATGAACAAATTGACAAATACCTCAACTTAAACAGACACCGGCTAAAATTGAATAGAGCCACCGTAATTAAGACAATACAAAAAATACTTCATCAAAAAATAGGGGAAAGGAAAAACCCTGAAATAATGAAACTAATTAACTTTTACAATCAGAAAAATGATACAGGCAAGTTCGCAGAATACTACGGTACAATTGTTTACTATCTTCAAAGAAAACTTTAAAGTTGAGGGTAAGTGTGAAAATATAGTAAGTTTAAAAATGGGTGTAAATGTGATTAATATAGATTTATCTTAGCACCATATTATACCCTATTTCAATCATTATAAAATTTAGGTTTTCAGAAAAATCTATTTATCCTCTCATATTAAGTAACTGCCCTTAATTGCTCTACACATTACATGAAACCTTACTGATTTTTAATTTTTTCTTTTGTCGGTAAGAAATCCAACCAGCATACAGGCTATCACCGATAGTTGAGTGGAAATCACCCAAAAATAGGAGCGGTATTCGGAAAAACTATTTAGTATTCATGTTCTACGAGGTTTTGTTGAATAATAGGGAATCATGCTGTTTTGATATGCCTATTTTGGAAAAATGCTTGTCACTCCCACATGCATTACTTGATTCAGGTTGTAACCTACTGATTTTAGGTTGAGGGAGTCCACCGTTTTCATGGACTCGCAACATAATCTCTATTTATTCAACAACGCCGCTCTACGATTACATTTCTTTCTGCTCTGACTAACAATCTGGATTATCTAATGCTTCAGCATAACCTTCAAATATGAATGATCCCAATCATCTACTATGCCATAAGAAACAAACCCGTCGTGTTCTAACGCACAAATCCCCTTATGCGTGGCAACGTAATCATAGACGGCCTTGCTTTCCAACCCTTGCAACATATGGGACAGCAGCTTGCGGCGCATTACGTCAGATCGCCATCTTTTACCATTAGCCACATCCTGATAGGTGATGTTGAATGTCTGACCAACAGCATTTGTCACACATGTCCCATGGCGGTTTGTCTTGCCCAAATTGATATAATGGTCAAGTAGCGAAGCTAGATCTTCACGCAGTGGCTCCAGGTGCTTACGCCAGCGTTGAAGAACCCGCACAGCCTCCCCCTTCCCCAACTCTCGATTCAATAAGCGAACAGTCTTTGATTTGAATGAAAGGCTTACGTACCCAGCATTGAACACACTCGAAAACCTGAATTGCTTCACCAAATCTTCCGACACCTTCAACACCCGGCAGATATAAGCAGTATCCAGCACCTTAAGGCTTTTGTCGGATATACCAATGTTCAACATCTCATGACGAAGGATCTCCAGCTGGCATCCCTTTATATCGTAGTTATAACCTTTACCAAGACACGACCATTTCATCTCTGAGGGTAGACTCTGGAAGCCTGCCCCAATTTCGAAGGAACGCCCACCAATCTTGGCGGCTTTGTATGACTGCCTATAGGAAACAATCAGCGGTGAATCTTTTACCTTAGTAACGCCAGTTTCTGCCAAATGAGAGAGGAAATTGAAAATGAATAACTTACACTTCACTGTTGGCTTAGCACGATAGTAGTCCAGTAACGCCGTTAGATTGATGTGCAGTGGTTCAAGGTTGCCCCATACCTCACTAACGCGCTTTCTGAATGGCTCGTTTGGAATATCACGCTTGGAAAGTTGATGTTTTACCTTTTGCCCCCGATTAATCGCATCCCCGATCAGCTCATCAAATGTATAGCTTTTCCTTTTATTGAAGATGTCTGTCAGGTAATGATAGCGATCATCCCTGCTGAGATAAGCTTCGCGATCGTTACCAAATAACTTGCAGAGGAAAGGTTTGGATATAGAGAACTCTCTGCATTTACGCTTTGAATACGCTGCTACCTTAATAATCTTGGCTGCTACCAGCAGCTCTTGTGCGCGAGTAAACGGCAGTTCACTTTTTTTCTTAAAAGCAGCAGGAAGTTTATCCCTACCAAGTTCAAACGGCAAAGGAACAGAATATGACCATTTTTTCCCTTCCTTAATAGCTGCCTTTCTTTTGTTTTTCTTGCTACAGGTAGCAACACAAATTATGTGTTGAAGAAACTTTGCAATATCACCGTAAAATGGACGCCTTAAATTCTTCGGCCCATCATAAGGAATGCTAAATACAACCCTTTTGAAAAATTTCAGATTCGAGTCTGTCACAAGAATATTGTTATTCGTGATGTACGGTTTCATAATTCACCTGTAGATAATTGCTGGGCACCATGCCCTAGCCCCATTTATTTACAACTGAATTACAATAAATAACATTGACCCCGTAACGAGGCCCAAGATGGTTATCATGATATATATAATAATATAACGTTATGATGATAGAGGCTGGAGCCTCATGATAGCTAATACTGGATAATGGCTATAGTATGGGGAAGCCATATATAATATATATAGAGACACAGTACCTATAGAGCCTAATGGATACAGTTATATACCCAGCAGATGGAAATAGAGAATATATTTCAGCCCAACCAGAATGGGACTAGCGAATACATAAAACCTTACCGGTTATTAAGCGGTGTAATGATGGTCTGGTGATGTTGTATACCGTTTGTAGACGCATATTATTTTCTTGATTTCGTACTTTTGAAACCGTTATTTGGCTCAACACCGCCGATCCTTGCAACCTTCAGAATCTCGGAAAAGACTCGCCGGTTTCCCCTACCATTGTACGAGGTGCAGATCTGACGCCCAACAGCATCGGTAGTTAGCCGGTCTACCGCACCAAAATCTGGCAACGCTGGGCGGTTTAAAGCGATGCTTTTTTCTTATTACGCTTTTTTTTCTGCCAGTTAGCCGACCTATAGGAAATGAATTCTGCTTGTGAATCTGCCGAACTATTCGATGTGCAACATGCTGGGGATATAGGCTCCAGAAGCAGATACCACACAGTAGACGTATGACCGAATATTGAGAGAGAACGGCCTAAGACTCTGTAACTTCCGGCGGAATCTAACAGCCAGATAGAGACCGTAAACCTCAAATTCGCAATCACTAAATCACTCAATCACTTTTTCAAAGTGGCAAATGCTTTCGTAATGACCGATCAGACAGTACTGAGTAGTGTTGATAGTACAATCTCAGCAACTATACGAGTTAACGCATCTGCATACTCTCCCGATACCCTCTTTGAACGATTTCATCTAAAACCTCGTTGATAAACCTTATTGCGATCATGGGCATTTATCGACAGAATAGCCATCCCAATCTATTCGCATTTCAACAGATTGCGATCACTTACAACGTAAGGTTAAGAGGCTTATGAATACCGATTTGATGCCCAATTTCTGGAAGCTGTCACATGGCTGGAAGGAATTCTCATTCCTGGATATGGTCGAATGCATTGATGAAAAGCTCGTCTACATTCACCGCACGACCGCTGGTAAAGGCGTGTCTTCTGTCAGCCAAGCAGAGGAGTTTGTAAACGCTCCGATTGGCGATTACTTCTACCTGACTCACGGTAATCAGGGTGTATACCTGCTTGGTCAGTTCACTGGTCCGGTTAACTATTTCACAAAGCATAGTGATGGTTGGATGGACAGACCATTCCGGCTAATCCACAAAGCTAATGCCAGAGAGGCGTATTATGGTGTCGAGAAATGGTGGACACCTAATCACAATTCTACCTTTGTTAAGGTTCCGCACCACGAATATGACTTATTTGAAGAGCTGATATTAGCGCCCTATTTCGATATCAACCTGAAAGATTTTTAAGAAAGGGAGTGGTTAATTAACCACTCCTTTATACCATTCCGATAAATAATTATTTTAAGATACTACTTAAGCGGTTACGAACAAAGCAATAACGACGTTCAGAAATACCGCTGCTATGATGAAGTTGCACCGTGCTATATTCTTTTTGGGAATCAACCAATAACACGCCCATTTTAGTTAGTTTGGATAGAACATTTTTACGTGATTTAATATTCAAATAGTCATGAATGAATTTTTTGTCTATTGCAATAACCTCTACCCCTTTAGCCATGCAGATAATTGCAATGTCATTTTTTATATCACGCCCAGAGTAATCCTCATGTTCGATTAGATTAACAATTTGAACTGATTTCAATACATCTTTAATGGACTGAGGCAACATTTCGCTGATAGTAGGTTCTTTCGAACACGGTGTGTTGATTGAATCTTGATAACACTTGGATATTCCATTCATGATTGCTTTTGCTTTAAACGGCAATATCCCATATTTGCTAGCAAGAAAACCAGCCGCGTAAGTAAGAGCAAAACGTTTTGCGATGCGCACTTGAATGCCTGAATTGCGGTCAACATTGTTTTTATCAAGAAAATAATCCATTTCAGATTCAAGCATATCTTTTAGTTCTAAGCTATCTGACTGTATTGAGGCAATAAGTTTATTCAGAAATGCGAGCTTAGCAGTTCCATAATAACTTGATGTAGCTTTCTGAATGCTATGAGCCAGCTCGTTACTAGAAGCAACTTTTTCTGGCAATGATTCAAAAATCCCCATTTCAAAACCAGCATCGGCTGGCACATCAATCACGCGTACATTTTCCCCGTCGAGACGTTCAATTTTCCCCACCTCTGCATGTTGAGCGAGACTAAGCTCCCCAGTACTAAATACAACCAGACGCCATTCAGCTACCTTGTTTTCAAAAAGTGCCGCACGCACCTTCCCTTTACCACCGGTTATCGTGTAGACGCGATTTTGGATAGTTTTTGCTGCTAATATAGGGTCTTTATCTAATAATTTACTTTCATCAAGAATTAGTGTTGCATCGTTATGTACAACTGCTATTTCTTCTAATGCTTTATCGGTATTACTCCATAAGATGATAATTGAATTAGGTTCACCAGCTATTGAAGCAAGAATATAACCACATGAGCTTTTGCCCATACTACTCTTACCCCACAGGTGAAACCCTCCGCCCTCAATGCCTAGCGAATCGAGTAAAAAGCCAGAGAATCCACTGCAAAGTGCAAGCATAATTCGTGAGCTATATAATGCGTTTATCGCAACATTTTCTTTCCACTCCTTTAATGTTCCTTTCTCCTCTTCAACTGGTAAGTGTTTTTTTGCATTAGGATGCAATACAGGCACATCACCTTTTATATCACCAATCACTTTATCATTAATTCGTAAATATACATCACCATAAAAACCAGGCTTATAACGTAAAAGTACTTTATTGTCAGTTTGCTTTGTGATCTCTGCATAAGCAAGATCCCAGTAACAACTTGGCATATCTGAACGATGACCAGCCTTTAATAAGGCCTTTTTAACCTCATACTTGCTTACAAAGGTTGTCGAAGGTATGAGTATAAGAATTGATTTATTACTATTTTCACTGAATACCTTAATCTGGCGGTACGCAACATCTTCAGGAGAAAGCATCTTAGTATTAGCCATCAACTCCACAAATAGTTTTTGTTCACTTTCTGTCAACTTCTTTTCTAACTTTTTCATAATCAGTTCCTTAAATATGTATTTTTCGCTCACTGAATAATTTTCAGTATGAATAGCATGCAAGAGATGCCCTAATCAGTTGTACTGAGTAGTACTCAATTCATAATTAAATATATGACTCTAACAATTTAAGTGACGGTCAAGGCTGGCTTCAAATAGATCAGAATAATTAACTCGTTATTAAATGATCACCATACTTCCTTACCTTATACATAAAGGTTAACCCTGAGATCCCAATAAAATCTAGCAAAACTAGGGAATCAGCATGTTGCTTACTCAATAGCCGATATTTCTTAGTCCACCGCTTCCTTTTTCTTTCTTTGTCACCTTGCATATAAAATTCATCATATTGGATTGATTCAACCCGCCACCAAATGGCTTTAAATCGATAACTGACTTGCTGCATTGGAGATTTTAATTTACTAACGAGTATTGGTCGATTTATTACACCTTTTCTCGTATTCATGTTCCTCTTGTTCTTCATCTTAATACGCAGATTATTAATAGACTTTTTATCATTTGGGATGATGAGATGAAAATGAGGCATCCACTTCTTAACATCTATGTGGTAGTCCATTTCAAACCCACCAATCACCATTGCAGAGAAGCCACATTCTTTTAACCAACGGCGGAGTCGTGCCATTAATGTATCGGGCCGCCATTGAATTAGTTGGTCATCACTAAATGCATCTTGATAGAAGATTATGGTTAAACTTCGCCACATCTTCCGTTTCTTACATAAATTTATAACTTCCCCAATCATTTCCAGTCTGTGCTTTCTAAAACATTCGGGACATGCAGCACTCCCGCAAGGATAACTTGGATGGCAATACTTAAGTTTATTAAAAAGATCTTGGTAAATTTTCTCCTGACGTTTCTGCAACGCCCTCTCTCTTATGAGCCTCTCAGCACGTACCTGCTCTGCTGTTTCAAATCTTGGTAGTGCTTGGGCTAGATCTTCATATTTATCACTCAATTTTTGCAATGGTATTTTGGGATTGACGCTCATTATTGTCCTTATTGACCTATGGTTGGGCGTTCCTCAATCCAGTGCTGAATATCCTCCTCTCGCCATGCTACGGCGCGGTTTCCAGTTACCGAAACTTGGTTTGGAAAATTTTTATTGGCAATCAAGCGATATAACGTTGCCCGGCTGACGGCACAACGCTTCAATACCTCTTGAATCTTAATTAATTTGCTCTCTTTCATGTTTGTCTCCTCGTTAGCTGATGGAGCCATTCTAGCAAACTCGGAATAGCTGACTTACAGGAGAAGCGGCTCTCATAAATGAACAAACTTTTGGATTTCTCGGTCTAAAACAACGATAGTGAAAATTGGAGAGCCGCTTCTCATCGTTGAGGAAGCCATAGCTCTGAAATGTTCAATTAATAATCTATTTTTTTGTAAAAAAGTCATGCATAGGGAGGCCAATGATGGCAAATGAGAATGATAAATTCGCTTTTAAAGTAGATGACACTGTTCATATTGATATTGGCGATATTAAACGCCAAAGGGATGCCGCCAATAAGGCTCGGAAAGAGAAAAAGTACGTTGATTCAGGTTTTTCAAGAACAAAGATATACTTAGGTAAAGACACATATGAAAAACTGGCTGCGATATTCGAAGATCAGCGGGGAAGCGTTCTCAATATTGAAGGGCGTAAAGACATTGATTCACTTAGCAGAGTTATCAGCTACTGCATCAATAAAGTTTATAAAGAAGTTCATATCAAAAAGAAAGACGGTCAGTTAGCTGATGTTACCCCCGCTTTTAAAGCTAAGAGTCAGGAGTTATATGATCTCTACCAAGCTGCCAGCTTCATGCAAAGTAAAGGGCTTAGCATTGGGAAAATCATGAGGAAAATGAATGCTGATGGATATCCTGCGCCAAATACAATCACACTGAATGGTTCACGAAATCGTTTATCGGCATGGACAGAGCAGCAAGTAAGAGATTTATTGGATTTAGATACCCTCAATAAAGACCTTAATGACCTCCATTAGCACCCAGCTTCGACTGTCACAAGTTACCAACACTTCAACCGCTGAGCAGCCATGACTTTCGCCTCATCGCCACGATGGTCGTAACGAGCAGTCGTTGATATGTCGCTATGACCCGCTAACTGGCGCACAGTGTTAATGTCGGCCCCCTGCTCTAGCAATTGAGTAATGAAAGTTCTGCGCAGGTCGTGGGGCGTGAACTCAGCTACGCTGGCGGTGATACGCAATTGCTCAAGGATTGCCGTCACCCCAGCGGTTGTCAGTGCTGTAGACGCTGGTAAACCGGAACGATAGATCTTGGTAAACAGCGCATCCCCTTCCCTACTCATTGCCAACCACGCGGTCAATGCCTTATCTACAGCCGGTGCCACGTGAATTTCGCGATACTTACGCCCTTTCCCCTGCCTGACCACTAAAACACCTTCGGCATAATCATCCTGTTGGAGTTTGACTAACTCCCCAACTCGCAAGCCAGCCCCACACAAAGTCAGCAATATGGCTGCATCCCTGCATCGGCGAGCAGGCTCTTGATGACTTTTAGCGACTTTCAGCAACTGGCGGATTTCCTGCCGAGTTAGCGCCCTTCCTTTACGGGTTGTGTCGCCTTTCACACGCACGACAGCGTTGATGCGTAAAAGCACGTCCACATTCATCTGGTCAAAATTAAAAGCGGTTTTGGCAATCGCCCGTAGTGCGGATAACGCCATATTCACGGTAGAAACGGCATATCCTTCATCCAGCATGGTCATGCGTATTTTTGCCACTTTCCCAAAGTCCAACAGCTCCCAGGGGTAGGTCTGTGCTGTAGAACGTTTGCTGAGTATGCGGGCGCAGTGATTCAGTAAGCTGGTGATACCGCCACGCCCCGACACGGCAAGACTATTGATATAGGCGTCAAACACAGTGGTTGTTTGTGATGATACCGCCAACTTAAGCTTCGACATTGTTCAACCCGCTTTAATGCACATTAAACCAAGTAACCTGAGCGTCAAACTAATCCACGCTCAGCCAGAGAGACCACCTGTGTACCGGCAACAATGAGGTGGTCAAGAACCTGCACATCGAGTAGCCCTAACACCGATTTCAGTTTGTTGGTGATCTCTTTGTCTGCGTGGCTTGGTTCAGGCTCGCCGCTGGGATGGTTGTGGACCAGAATTATTGCTCCAGCGTTGTACCGCAGACTGAGTTTCACAATTTCGCGGGGGTAGATGCTGACCGCATTAAGCGTGCCCCGAAACAATTCCTCATAGGCTAAGATGCGATGTTGGTTATCCAGCAGTAAGACCGAGAAAACTTCATGCTCAAGCGGTGCCAGCTTAAACTTCAGGTATTCACGTACCGCCTCGGTCGAAAACATCTTATCGCCCCGAATGTAGCGGTTTTCGATAATGGACTGTGCCTGTTGCAGTATCAGATCTTCGTGGCAAGAAAGTGTCAGGTTCAGCATGTCAAAACTCCCTTACAACAAAGTAAATGGCACCGGGATAAAGTTGGTAACTGCTGGCTCCTTCCCGTAAGGAATAGGCGGTTCTGAGCGATCTCTTTCGACCGTTGCTATCAAAGAAGTAGAGGTATTGGTTGTCCATGCGGGTGACCACCGACCAGTGATATTGGTCGCTAATCAGGATAACGCGGGAGAAATCGGAGTGATTAAGGTAGTGGGCCATACCGTCGAGGATTTGCTTTGACGTCAGGCGGCGGGTTTCTTTGAAGGGCTGGGTAATTTTGGTCGGGAAATGTTTGTAGTAGTAGCCGTTCTGTAATATCCGGTCTATCAGGTAATCCATGCGGTCTTCATCAATGCCGTAGTTCAGCCAATCGTTGAGCACCCATTCAGCACCGTATTCCCTTAGTAAAGCACGCATCAACGGTCTTCTCTTTACCCTGCCGTCAAACAGATAACTCATCATGTTGACCAGGCCGTAAGCCCCACAAAGACAGTCCAGATCGCCCTGTCTGGACGCACTGATCCCTCTATCCTTAGTCACAATAGATTTCTCCCACATGAAAATATTTATTTAATTAGATGGTTGACCAGCCTGATTAACTTAGCTTTCCCAAAGAATTTGCGGGGTATACACGCCCATCAGCCAATAGTTGATAAAGTTGGATTGCCACAGCGTGAATAGTTCACAGCCGTCTCGATGGGTCAAATCACCAACGCCTGCATAGAAGGCGTAATGTTGTGACCAACTGAAATCTATTTCCTTTTCCAGCTCAGGGTACACATGTCCCATATAAGCGAGATCTGTGATGTAATCAAAATAGAACTGGTCATTATCATGGGTAAGCCTGATTTCTACCGGATGATAACCTCCGTTATCAGGGCTGTAGTGAATATCCCGAAAGACAAACGATACAGCCAATAACTTTGACTTCATGGGGGGTGGTGTACCCATTTATTTAAACAATAAATCAATCAGTGCTTGTTTAACCGGAAGAGAATATCCTTCCTGATGGATTATATTCACTTTAACCTCATAGCTTTATTTAATAGAAGATTCATCTTTTTCATTCAAAGGGCTATCACTTGAATCAAGTCTACACAGATCATACTTAGAAGCCCACTCGTTGACTGCCTGATAAGGGCGGATACAATCATCCCAGTAATGCCTTGCATAATTTATTTCAGAAAATGCCGTATCATTGATATCTATTCCATAATGTTTATGGAGTAGTTTATTCAAAACCCGTTGCCATTGTAATAGTGAATACATAGTGTACCTTTATTGAAAATTCATTTTGGCGATCGTTAAATACAGTTCAGCCTCCGGTGAAGGATTAATAAAAAATGAAAATTTAATTAAATGATGACTTGAATGACTGGACGCTAGTAGTTAGCACTTTCCAATAATGACATTATACCAAATATGGCATGTGGTGAGCAAATAGTTTCACAAGGAAACTATTATTAGCTGAATTAACAAAGCGGGGATTAACGTAGGATAAATAATAACTTCACGCGCGTTATTGCTTAGAAATAGCCTCCAGCAATTGTTTGCGTTGCTCTTCCGAAAACGCAAATAACTGATGGGCCAATGAAATCACTTCTGTTGGCAAAGCGGGCTGGTTCAAAGCAAGATCGTCAGCCACTTGTTCAAGCGCCTGCTTCAATAATCTGTCACGGGAATGGGGCTTCATCGTTTTGAACAGTTGCACCCAGAGATTGAGTTGTTCGTCAGTGCCGTATGGAGAGACGGTGGATTGGGTTGCTTGCTCTGCCCGCTCACTTTTCAGCGACATTCCCGCAGCGCGGATATGGTACTCAAAGCCCTTATGCCCTGTTCTCTTTCTCCTGATTTCTGGATGCATAACCGACAGCTTTTCCAGACGCAAGCGGCAACCCTTTGCAGTCCCCGGCATCCCCGGTTTACCTGCAAAATCCTGTGCTGTTAGCCACTGTTCATCATCATGAACGCTATCATTTTGGTTCTCTTGATGAGAAGCAACATCCAAAATATTTTTCATAAACTTAATCCAGAATATCAATACGTTAAAAAAGAACTCAAATAAAGACCACAAAGAGAACTTGATAAGTTCCTTTTATTCGCATTTAATATCCCTGTACTGATACAGAGGAGTTAACACTGTGAATAACCACGTAGCATCGCAAAAAAAGCGAACTAAAGGAAGGGCTAAGGACTGGCACAGGGCTGACATTGTGGCTGCGTTGCACAAACGTGGATTGAGTTTGGCCCAGCTATCTCGCGATCAAGGGTTGGGCTCCCGCACACTGAATAATGCCTTCAGTCAGCACTATCCGAAGGCAGAACGCCTGATAGCGGCGGCGCTGGGCATGATGCCCGAGCAGATATGGCCCAGCCGATATTTTAACAAAATACCTTCAATACAATCCGGCAAGGAATAGCCATGGCAACCACCATCACCTCGGTAATGGAAAGTTTTGAATATTTCTTTCATTCCCTTTACCGCACTGAGTTTGTAAAAACATTACGATTGAATGAGTGTAGTGAAAGGGAACTCCTCCCGCTGGTACGTTGCTACCTTTTAGGGTGTTTCTCCGATGATGTTTCGCCGGAGGTGAAAGGGAAGCTCCCAGGATCTATTACGGGGAACGGCTATATCGATTTTGTAATTGATGATGTGGCGGTGGAATTCGCCGTCCGTAAGCCCACCGCAGCCAAATCAACGGTATCAGCAACGGTTAATAGCACGGAAATGAAGAAGTTGATGAAGTTCGACGGCAAGGCGTTGCTGGTACTGTTCGACTTCTCCACCACACCTTATTCAGAAGCCCAAATAGAGGCTTTCCGCGACTGGCCTTCGCTGGGGAAAGGTAATCACAAAAAGTCTGCATTCAACGTCGCCTATTTCTATGTTGAAAAACGCAGGCCGCTGACATTCGGGAAAATCACTAAAAATATTCGTATTAACTGACAAGGAATAAATAATGAAAAGAGTCATTTTAGCCACCCTACTATTGAGCACATCAACACTAGTAACAGCCGCAGAGTACGTCAAACAAAACGGATCACTATCATTGGCAGCAGGCGGCAATAGTGTTGAATTCAGTATTAACGCAGCGAGTAAAGATGCTTCAGGCATCTGCAATATGGAAGGCTCAGCCCAATCGATTGATGCTGGGGAAAATCAGAAACATCGATGGGTTTATAATGATACGTCAAGCCAATGTGTGGCGGTAATCAGCGAACAGAACAGCGGTAAGGTGACGGTAATGACCAAGGGGTGTGAAGGTTATTGCGGCATGACAGCCGTTGGAGCAATGGATGGGATTTACCGGAAGAAATAGCGAGGAAATGCAGGAAAAAGGACTGTGAGTGAGCAAGAGCAGGATGATCTCAACCATAAAATGGATGCAAAACTTTACGATAAAACACGTCGACTGATTATTCAGGAAGGGTTAACGGAAATTAAAGTCAAAGCTGTACAACTTCATTTTCGAGTGGGCTATGACCGCGCAGCCCGGATAGTTGAACGTCTACGTCTGGAAAAGAACATTAAATAATAATATTAACAAGGACTGATAAAATGAAATTTAAATTGGCTTTATTATGTATATCTGCAAGCCTGCTAGTTGGTTGCGGAGATAGCACGCCAAAATGTAATAGCGACGATGCTAAAAGCCTTGTGGTTGATATTTCTCAAAAGAAAATTAAGAAACAATTTGACCAACTCAGGAACTCACAGATGTCAGGAATGGTTCCGAAGGATGCAGATAATATTCAATTAGCGATTATTAATGTCAGAACTATAAAGCATGACTCCTCACTAGATGCCTACTCATGCTCTGCCGATTTGAAAATGACTTTACCCGAGAAAACAAATGAACTACCGATAACATATAACATTCAGAAAACGGATGACAGTAACGGGCAGTTTTACATAAACGTATTTGGCTTGTAAGACGCTGAGGCAACATCAGGGATTCTTTGGGTTAAAGTAATTGACATTTTAACCCAAAAAAAACTCATGAAAAAAACCTTCATATTTACCATTATCACTATGACCTCAATTTGTTGGTTCATGATATATAAGGCATCTGAACCTGAAAAAGATCTCCCTATTAATACTCCCCTCATCATTAAATCTCACTTACCAGGTGCATGCAGGGCCACAGTTTTTGAAACTGCTGGCGATACTAAACGAAATGCTTCTGTTGTCGCCTGCTGGGTGCAGTTTTAAACACGTTACTAATCTAAGCATACTTGGTGAACATTTTAAGTAATTGTGATGAAAATAACTTAAATAATTCATAGCGTTACCAGAAATCCCCCACCGTACTCAACAACGCAGCTTTTGTACTTAGAATTTTTCACTAACACTATTCACCATCTTCATGTTAGTTTTAAACAATAGAGATCAGAGGAGTGAGCGGGGCGTTTTACCTAGTGTCAGTGTATCAATAAACATAAACATTGATGTGAAAGTTCAACGTTACGAGGGTTCAAATCCCTCTGGCAAAACGAAGATGTATAAATCAAAAGCAAATACTAAAAAAGGGGGCCGTCACCATGCAAAAATTTGTCGCTAAAGTGAAAGTCAAGCTTGTAGTTTTAGGGGGCGCTGGGTTTATCGCTTTGCTACTGGGTGCGTCTGGTGTACATCACGCTCAACCCTGTGATCTTTGATTTATTAATGGCAGATCTCTGTTTTATATAGGTTCTGGTTAAATTTTTTATATCAATTTGCAGCTTCGCATAGCTAAGTCTAAATATTTCGCCAGAAAATATACTGTATTTACTTTTATACCTACCTGCATACAGTGTGTAGGTTTGTTGTAAAGTCAGGTTGCGATACATTTACGATCAACGATCTATTTAACTGCTTCGTTGCATAAAATTTCAGGTTGTTGCACACAAACTATTTTCTATCTTTAACTATTTTCAATTCTGAACAACTTTTCTTGTTGAGAGAGTTTCACAATGAAATTTCTCTCATCATTGAGTTCTAATGGAAGCTTATCTTTCAATATTGATACGATATATTGAACTTGAGACTTATGCCTTTCAACAAGATTGGCAATTTTTACTAGCTGATTCCCATGCATTAATTCTTTTTTGTCATTCAATAGAAAGTGTAGGCATGGAATATTCTCTTCATCTGCAAATAAGAGGTAGGCAATATCGAAGCAAACTATCTCACCTTGTTTTTTCCCTGAGCTAAAGTTGGTATTGAAAGAACTAAACTTGTATATTTTCTGCCCCGTTTTATTTGTAACCTTATCAAACTTAAGAGCATATTGTTCATCATACAACTCTTGAGATATAGATGAAAAATACTTATTAAACTTGTTTATCTGTGTCTGAACTTCAGTTTCAAACTCATTTGAGAATAGTTTATCATTAATAGCAGTGATTTTTTTATTAAGATTTTCAATGCTTTTTTCACTTTGCTCAATTTGATTTATTATTGTCTCAAACTCACCTTTTTTTCTATGCTTTATATTTAATTCATTAACTAATCCTTCTAGCTCATCGAGAGAACCACTTTTATTAATATTAGCAACTAATTCTTTTTCTTTTAAAATAAGATCAGACAATTTATTTTTCTCCACTTGAATTCCTGATAATAACTCAGGTAATTCTTTGGAAATATATCTAACTTTTTCCTCAACCATTTTATTGTGAAATTCAAGCAAGGACTCAAAACTTTTATGAATATTTGTTATTTTAGTGTTTACTTCGTGATACAAACCTTTTAACTGATTTGTATCAATATCCATTCTACCACTTTGAATATCCTCAACCGCATCCATTATAAGTTCTTTTCTTAACTTAAGTTTACTTATTTTAGAGCCAGTGAGACTTATATGATATTTTATACTATCAAGAGCATTAAGATCATTTTCAAAATTCGGATTTATGTAAAATGTAGATTTTTTAAAATCTAGATATTCGATTTCACTAAGTAGTAAAGCTAGCGATGCTTCATATGCCGTACGAGTCTGCTTTGATTCCAGCCTATTTTTAAAAGTAGTCTCCATGCGTATACTAGCAAGTAAATTTTGTTTAGTAGCTCCTTTCTCAAAATCACATCCCAGAAGAAAAAGATGCAGAGTTTCATACTCATCATCACGAGTAAATGAATTAAGTGTCCGCAAGGTATTTGTAATACTTAATTCTTTATATCTTATATTATTTGATATGATTTGTGAAAATGTTGGCTTATTTCCATAATGGTTAGGAATTAACATATTTGTCAATGTTTCTTCAAATTCGTCAGCCGTTTTTTGCTTACCATTTATCTGCCTAATCGATTTTTTACGCTGTAGAAAGTTCCTATCAATTACGACAGTTCTGGATAATGGATCACGAAGATCATCAACAAGAGTCAACGTAATTACAACTTCTTTATCCATTAAAAAATCTTTAACTAGGGTATACTCTCCTTTCTTTGTTTCAGGATCCGTATATATAGCCTTAGCATCTGCACCCAAGCAAAAATCGACTAACATCAATACAGTTGTTTTGCCAACATTGTTACCTGTGACTTTAGTTGGTTCTATTGGTGTTTCATCAACAATTAAATTCAAACCAGAACGAAATGATATTAATCTAACTACACCATCTTTGTTAGTTATCCGGAGAGATTTTATGAACATACTCTAAATTCCCGTTTGAATTTAACTCAACTATACCTATAAGAAATAACCAATCTAATGATAAAATAAAAATAGATATTGACATTTCTGTTGTCTTTACTGTTTCACAAAATAATTCAATTAACTCTATCTCACCGAAACTTTTAAGCACATCAATAATAAAACCACCGTTATAATAGAGGCAATCTTTAGGATGAATGTCTTTCGGTAGTAACATCATTCACTCCATTTGGATCTTTGAAAATTCGACAGCGTATAAACGCATCCACTGCTAATATGCTAACACAAAGTTCTAATTCTTCTAAGGGAATATGTGAGAAATTCGCACTTTTTTTAACAATTTCAATCGAACTCTCAATTACTTTAAAGAAAAGTTCATCTCCCGAGTAGTTCATACTTAACTTACTAAAACAACTACGGAATGAAGCTAGAACTGATACGCTAACATTTTTTCCCATTTGGTCAAATTCTGAGTATATATGGGAAACCTTGCTATGATGAATTTTGTAGTCTTCAATAATGTATTCAGCAGCATTTAGATTATTGAACACAATTTTCTTCTCCACATCAAATGCTTTAGGGTGATCTACACTATCGACAATAGTAAAATCCTCCTTCGCAAGGGCATTTATTATTGCGGCGATATTAGTTTCACTAAGGCTATTACTAGATTCATCTTCTAACTCCCTTCGTAAAAACCCATAAACCTCTTTTTGTTTAGAAATATCCAAATGCAAAATGAAATTCAACAAAGTCTTGACATCGTGAATATCATCAATTGGTGCAAAAACCAAAGCATGTGGGTTTTTATATATTTTACTTCTTAACTCACTGGCATCTTTAGCTATCGAGATAAATTTAAACTGATGACCTTTATACACACTTAGATTTTTTGTTAAGGCTGAGTCTATCTTAGCTTTTGTAGCTGTTGCGGATACCTGTAAAACTATCTTATTATTCTGGTCAATTAAATCAATTCCTTCGAAATTATTACTTTGTTGATTAGTGTTTTCTAAATTATATCCAAACAATAAATTAAAGAAGTAAACATAAAAATCCTCACAATGAAGGTTGAAATTAAGTATATTCAGTTTACCTCTAATCTCAACACTATAGCATAATAAAGACAACCGTCTTTCACACAAGTCAAAATAAACAGATCTATTCATTTACATTATCCTTAATAAATATACTTTATGATTCTTCATAAATACAAATGTAGAAAAATTATAAATACCATAATAGCTTTTAAGCATTTAGGGTATAATTCTTTGTAAGCTATTTATATAATCAGCCCACAACTGCAACCATTTTCTGCATTCAGCATCATACTTATACAGGTTGTAGATCCCCTCAACACCTCCACGTGTATGCCCCAGCACAGCCTCTGCAACCTCATTAGGACATTGCAAACGAGATAGCCCTGTACGCACTGTACGACGCAGATCGTGAGGCGTCCAATGAGGTATATCAAGC
Source organism: Yersinia intermedia (assembly GCF_900635455.1). Taxonomy (NCBI): domain Bacteria; kingdom Pseudomonadati; phylum Pseudomonadota; class Gammaproteobacteria; order Enterobacterales; family Yersiniaceae; genus Yersinia; species Yersinia intermedia. The sequence continues at coordinate 3,751,564 of NZ_LR134116.1, forward strand.
ATTTGACCGCTTTCACGTAAACGCCATGAATTTTCGGTCAGGTACTTCTGTTGAATTGGTTTTTTGGTAGCTTGGGAAGGGAACAAATATTTATCGGAGTTGAGGCGCAGAATTTTAAGAAAGTCGATAGCCTGATCGGATAACTGAACGTAGCGCTCTACCCCTGTCTTGGTTTCTCGTAGATGAATAGTGCCCTTATTTAGATCAACATCCTCCCAAGCCATATTGCAGACCTCACCTGTTCTACACCCAGTCCAGAGCGTCAGCCGAAGCACGTTTTTGATCGTTGGCGTATAAGCTGAGCCAGGAAGCCAATGGAGGAATTTAGCTAATTCCTTCTCACTCAGTATTCGAGTGCCGCGTTCACAGGTCAGTTTGATGTTGGTCTGGCGTAGACTGGATTTAGCTAACAGTGCCGGGTTAGCAAAGTTGTCATCGAAGCGGCCTAAGCCAATTGCAAATTCATAGGCAGAGGATAGTTCACGCAACAGATTTCCTGCTTGAACTTTGGCACCTCGTTCAATCACTCCATTAACCAGTTCGACGATATCTTTACGGGTGATTTCTGCTGCAACACGCGCACCTAGTTTGGCAACTGCATCATTTTCCAATGTACGCCGCACCTCCTTTTGTCCTTTCTTTTTGCGCGCTCCTGGAATGATTTTTCCGTCATTACTTTTACGGTCTTCTATCCGTTCAGTCAGGTACAGCTCAACCAACCCTTCAACTGTCAGCACTGCCGCTTTCGGTTTTTGACTCTCTTCTAATAATCGTTGCTTCTCATCTTTCAGCTCAGACGCCGGACAGCGCCCTTCACTTCTGATTAGTTTGAGTTCTTGCAACTTCATGCGGGCCATTGCGAGCGAGGTTTGCGGGAAGCTTCCAATTTTTACCTGTGACAGCTTATTGGTCACTGGGCTAGTATAGCGGTAGAAAAAGGTCTTGATACCAGAAGCGCCGCAAGTCACACGCAAGCCCCGGTTTTCACCCGTGTCAGCTTTGTTTTTGTCCGTGGGCTTCATCATTTCGATAGCTTTGGATGACAAAGGTTTGCCTGCTGGTTTATCCGTCATATAAGATCCATTTTATGGCTAAGCACTTGACTTAATTAGGCTAAAATCCAGCCTTTCTTACCAAGTGTAGGTTGTGCGTTTATTGATTACAATTATACCATAACCTACATAACAACCTACACTTTGACCTACACTTACAAGCGAGTTTTGGTGATTTTTTATGAGACAACGTGATACTTAATGATAATAACTAAAATCACAATTTACTTTAAATTCAATGGAATAAACAAATTATGTCTATGATTGACAATAAGAATTTAGATTCACACACACCCATGATGCAGCAGTATCTTCGGCTCAAGGCCCAGCATCCTGAAATCCTATTGTTCTACCGGATGGGGGATTTTTACGAACTATTCTACAGTGATGCCAAGCGAGCTTCACAGCTACTGGATATCTCACTCACTAAACGGGGAGCCTCCGCAGGTGAGCCGATTCCGATGGCTGGGGTACCTTATCATTCGATAGAAAACTATCTGGCGAAGCTGGTTCAGTTAGGTGAGTCCGCTGCAATTTGCGAGCAAATCGGTGATCCGGCCACCAGTAAAGGCCCGGTTGAGCGCAAAGTAGTGCGTATCGTGACACCAGGAACGGTCAGTGATGAAGCTCTGTTACAAGAACGCCAGGATAATCTGCTGGCGGCCATCTGGCAGGATGCGCGCGGCTTTGGCTATGCAACGTTAGATATCAGTTCCGGTCGCTTTAGGGTTGCGGAACCCGCTGATCTTGAAACTATGGCAGCCGAGTTGCAACGAACTCATCCCGCAGAATTACTTTACCCAGAAAATTTTGAGCAGATGTCGTTGATAGAACATCGACATGGCTTACGCCGCCGCCCATTATGGGAGTTTGAGCTAGAAACCGCCCGTCAGCAGCTTAATCTGCAATTCGGCACCCGTGATTTAATCGGGTTTGGTGTAGAGCAGGCCCACCAGGCACTGCGTGCCGCGGGCTGCCTACTGCAATATGTCAAAGATACCCAACGCACCTCCCTGCCCCATATCCGTGGTTTAACCATGGAGCGCCAGCAAGATGGCATTGTGATGGATGCCGCGACCCGTCGTAATCTTGAACTGACTCAGAACCTGTCTGGTGGGTCTGAAAATACGTTAGCTGCTATTCTCGATTGCAGTGTGACCGCAATGGGCAGCCGCATGTTGAAACGCTGGCTGCATATGCCGGTGCGCGATATCAAGGTATTAAGCGATCGCCAACAAGCAATCGGTGGCTTGCAAGATATCACTGCCGAACTGCAAACGCCGTTGCGTCAGGTAGGCGACTTAGAACGTATTTTGGCGCGTTTGGCGCTGCGCACTGCGCGCCCAAGAGATTTAGCGCGGATGCGCCATGCTTTCCAGCAATTGCCGGAGATTCACCGTCTACTGCAATCGGTGGATGTTCCCCACGTGCAAAACTTGTTGTCACAAGTCGGTCAGTTTGATGAATTACAGGATCTGTTGGTGCGGGCAATTGTAGAAGCGCCGCCAGTGTTAGTACGTGATGGGGGTGTCATTGCGCCGGGTTATAATGCTGAACTCGATGAGTGGCGGGCTCTGGCCGATGGTGCTACCGATTATCTGGATCGGCTGGAGATCCGTGAGCGTGAAAAGCTGGGCCTGGATACACTGAAGGTCGGTTTTAATGGTGTCCATGGCTATTACATTCAGGTAAGCCGTGGCCAGAGCCACTTGGTTCCGATTCATTATGTGCGTAGACAAACCCTGAAGAATGCTGAGCGCTATATCATTCCAGAACTGAAAGAGTATGAAGATAAGGTTCTGACCTCTAAAGGCAAAGCGCTGGCGATTGAAAAAGGGTTATATGAAGAGATTTTTGATCTTCTGTTGCCACATCTGCCTGAATTGCAAATCAGTGCCAATGCGTTAGCAGAACTGGATGTACTGGCGAATCTGGCTGAAAGAGCAGAAACACTCAACTACAACTGCCCAACTCTGAGTGATAAACCGGGGATTAAAATTACCGGTGGCCGCCATCCGGTCGTCGAGCAGGTTCTCAGTGAGCCCTTTATTTCTAACCCGTTGACGTTATCACCTCAGCGACGGATGCTAATCATTACCGGCCCGAATATGGGGGGTAAAAGTACCTATATGCGCCAAACAGCCTTAATAGTCTTGCTGGCACACATGGGGAGTTATGTTCCAGCGGAAAGCGCTATCATTGGTCCGGTTGATCGCATATTTACCCGCGTAGGTGCCGCTGACGATCTGGCTTCAGGCCGTTCCACCTTCATGGTCGAAATGACAGAAACGGCCAATATCCTGCATAACGCCACGGAGCAAAGTCTGGTGCTGATGGATGAGATTGGTCGTGGGACATCCACTTATGATGGTCTTTCTCTGGCTTGGGCTTGTGCTGAAAATCTGGCGAGCCGTATTAAAGCGATGACGCTGTTCGCCACTCATTACTTTGAGTTAACGACTCTGCCGGAAAAAATGGAAGGTGTGGTAAACGTCCATCTTGATGCGATGGAACACGGCGAAACCATCGCCTTCATGCACAGTGTGCAGGATGGGGCTGCCAGTAAAAGTTATGGTCTGGCGGTCGCAGCGCTAGCCGGAGTGCCGCGTGATGTCATTAAGCGGGCACGGCAAAAACTGAAAGAGCTGGAGTCATTGTCTAATAATGCAGCAGCCAGCAAGATTGATGGCTCACAACTGACATTGTTAAATGAAGAGACACCACCTGCCGTTGAAGCACTAGAGGCTCTGGATCCAGACTCACTGTCACCACGCCAGGCATTGGAATGGATTTATCGCCTGAAGAGTATGGTGTAAACAGGCATAAAAAAACGGTGAACATCTGTTCACCGTTTTTGTGTTTCATAAGAATAACTCTCTATACCCTAACTAATTCGTATTGCAGAAAGGCGGGTACATTTATTTATTCGCGGAACAACGCCTCGATACTCAAGCCTTGCGTTTGCAGAATTTCACGCAAACGACGTAAGCCTTCAACCTGAATCTGGCGGACACGTTCGCGCGTCAAACCAATTTCACGGCCAACATCTTCCAGTGTTGCTGCTTCATATCCTAAAAGACCAAAACGACGGGCCAGCACTTCGCGCTGTTTAGCATTCAATTCAAACAGCCATTTAACGATACTTTGCTTCATATCGTCATCTTGCGTTGTATCTTCTGGACCATTTTCATTTTCGTCAGACAGAATATCTAACAAGGCTTTCTCTGAGTCGCCACCTAACGGTGTATCAACAGAAGTGATACGCTCGTTCAGGCGTAACATACGGCTCACGTCATCAACCGGTTTGTCGAGTTGCTCGGCAATCTCTTCAGCGCTCGGTTCATGATCCAATTTATGAGAGAGTTCTCGTGCAGTACGCAAATAAACGTTTAATTCTTTAACAATATGGATAGGTAAACGGATAGTCCGGGTTTGGTTCATTATCGCCCGTTCAATCGTTTGACGAATCCACCAAGTGGCATAAGTGGAGAAACGGAAACCGCGTTCAGGGTCAAACTTTTCCACCGCACGGATAAGACCAAGGTTACCCTCTTCAATCAAATCCAGCAGCGCTAAACCGCGATTACTGTAACGGCGGGCGATCTTCACCACCAACCGCAAGTTACTTTCAATCATACGCCGACGTGAAGGCACATCTCCGCGCAATGCACGCCGGGCAAAATAAACCTCTTCTTCTGCGGTTAACAGCGGCGAATAACCAATCTCACCAAGATAGAGCTGCGTCGCGTCCAGCACTCGCTGGGTAACACCTTGCGCCAACAGCTCATCATCTGCTAACTCGCTTTCAGTAGGTTCATCTTCTACTAATGCTTTTTCATCGAAAATTTCAGTTTCCGTACTGTTTTCATCAAAATCAGCATCTTCATGCAACTCGTTAACTTTCAGCGTATTTTGGCTCATATGCTGCTCCTACCCGTGAATCCGGCGAGCAGAATACAGCGTATTCTGCCCAATCTATCGCTGCGGAAGGTAACGCAGCGGGTTTACGGATTTCCCCTTGTAACGAATTTCAAAATGCAATCTAACTGAACTGGTTCCGGTGCTACCCATGGTTGCTATTTTTTGACCCGCCTTCACTTCTTCTTGTTCCCGGACCAGCATTGTATCGTTGTGAGCGTAGGCGCTCAGGTAATCATCATTGTGTTTGATGATAATAAGATTACCGTAACCACGCAGTGCGTTCCCAGCATACACAACTCGCCCGTTTGCTGTAGCGAAGATGGGTTGCCCACGAGAACCGGCGATATCTATCCCTTTATTGCCCCCTTCGGAAGCAGAGAAGCTATCGATCGTTTTACCCTCAGTCGGCCATTTCCAGCTACTAACTGGACCACCATTACTGGTTGGATCGCTGATGGTACTGCTTGGCGCGGTAACAGGTGCGGTTGTAGCGACAACTGCCCCTGACGCTGGTAACATTTTACCAACATTCTGTTTACCCGAGTTTCCAGAATACGCGCTAGTTGATTGAGAATCAACCGTTGTAGTTGTGTTCTGAATATTTGCTGGCGGTTTTGTCATTCCGCCTGATGTGGCATCGGTCGCGGCCAACATTCCACCACCAGACCCATTGCCTAACTGAATAGATTGGCCAACATTCAGACTGTATGGCTCAGCAATATTGTTTTTTGCTGCCAGATCACGGAAGTCATTCCCGGTTATCCAGGCAATATAAAACAGCGTGTCACCACGCTTAACGGTATAGGTATTACCGTTGTAACTTCCTTTGGGGATACTGTTGTAACTACGGTTATAAACGATGCGACTACCGGAGCTATTCGTATCCGAGCCACTTAGCATGGTCCCTGAACGCTCACCGCCAACACTGCTGATTGGCGCAGATGTTGAGGAGTCATTAGTACAACCTACCAACCATAAACTCATAACCGTACATGCCGCAACCCGGCGTAATGTAATCATTGGGCTTCCCGTGCTCATGCTTCCCCCATGACAGCAATAATAAGCGATATATCCAAAATACCTTTTACACTGTAGTTAAAGTGGTCAGTTAACGACAGTTAAAACACCATGCCGAATACGACTATTCCACTCATTTTTGAGTATTAAAAGGTTCCACAGCGCAGGCCAAGACACATGCTGACTCGCACTGAAGAAACAAGATACAGAAGCGCGCATGCTATCAATACCGCGCCTGCCATACCATAAAATTTATGTTACTGATTTTCGGCCAATCTTTAGCACAAAAAAACTGCACTTCGACTTTAGTTAAAGATTAAGACTGAAATATACCCTAAATAATTCAAGTTGCAGGGAGGCGGCAATTAAGCGCAGCCAACACACATGCGGTTTGAAGTACGAAGGTATAAAGACATTTATTCAGGCCAATTCACCTTTAACTAAAGGCACAAAGCGCACTGCCTCTACCGTCTCAATTTGGAATTCATTGTTCCGCCGTTGCACACATTTCAAGGTTTGAGCCTGCTCCCCAACGGGAAGAACCAATATCCCACCGTCATCCAATTGCTCAAGTAGGGCACTTGGAATCTCTGGCGGAGCGGCTGTGACAATGATCGCATCAAATGGCCCGCGTGATGCCCAGCCTAGCCAGCCATCACCATGGCGAGTAGAGACATTATGCAGATCCAGTTGCTTCAGGCGACGTTTTGCCTGCCACTGTAGCCCTTTGATTCGTTCGACTGAACAGACGTGTTCGACTAAATGCGCCAAAATTGCGGTCTGATAGCCAGAACCGGTCCCTATTTCTAATACCCGAGAAGTCGGCGTCAATTGCAACAACTCTGTCATCCGCGCCACCATATAAGGCTGGGAAATAGTTTGCCCTGAACCTATAGGCAGGGCTGTATTCTCATACGCCTTATGGGACAACGCCTCATCAACAAAACGCTCGCGCGGCACCGCTTCGATCGCCTGTAACAAGCGCTCGTCGTGAATACCTTGCTGACGTAACAGCATCAACAATGTCTGCATGCGTTTATTTACCATTCCCCATCACCCTAGGTGTTTGCTAACCAGTAATATTGGCTAACCAGTTTTCAACTACGTCTTGCGCCGCATAGGCGGTTAAATCAACTTGAAGTGGGGTTATAGAAACATAACCTTCTTCAATCGCAGCAAAATCAGTGTCCGATGCCACATCAAATTTCTCACCCGGTGGCCCAATCCAATAGAGGTCTTGCCCCCGAGGGTCTTGTTGACAAAATACCTGCTCTGCCGGATGGCGGCTACCACATCGTGTGACTCGAATACCTTTAATTTCAGATAAGGGTAAGTCAGGTACATTAATATTAAGTATCTTACCGGTGCGCAACGGCTTTTGTTGTAAAGCACGCAATAAACGGCAAGTCACTGCCGCTGCGGTAGCATAATGCTGATGACCATTGAGTGATACGGCCAGAGCAGGAAACCCTAAATGCCGCCCTTCCATCGCGGCGGCCACCGTACCTGAATAGATAACATCATCACCCAGGTTCGGGCCAGCATTGATACCGGAAACCACGATATCGGGCCGCGGGCGCATTAACGCATTTACCCCCAGATAGACACAATCAGTTGGAGTGCCTTGCTGCACGGCGATATCACCGTTGGATAATGTGGTAATGCGCAATGCACTATCCAGAGTCAGTGCATTGGAAGAGCCACTGCGATTGCGATCTGGGGCAACGATTTGTACCTGCGCGAACTCGCGCAATGCAGAGGCGAGTGCTTGTATCCCTGGCGCAGAAATACCGTCGTCGTTACTCAGCAATATCCGCAGCATCGGCATTATCCTGATTCATTATTTCTCTTACCACACTGGTGGCAAAACTGCCTGCGGGTAACCAGAAACTAAGTTCAAGGGTTACGTCATCCCACCAGTTCCACACCATATTCTGTGGTTTTAGTAGTACCGCCCGGCGGGCACCTTCAACACGCTCACGCTTAATCAACGCCAGTAATTCGCTTTGATCCACCAGACATGACTGCTCGAAAGCCAATGCTTCGCCCTGCGTTCCCAGTTCACCGTCGCCCGGTAGTGGCGCTGTCACATTCAATTCACCCGCATCAACGCGCTGCTGTAACGCTGCTAATTCATCAGCGCCGGCCACAAACCAACTGCCGCGACCGGATAACTGTAAGGCGTCACCTGCCAGCACCGTAGTTGCTTGCTGTTGTGACAAACGGCAACTGCTAATCAGGTTGAACATTGCACTACGGCTGGCGGACAAGTAAAAACTGCGTTTACTGCGCTCTTTAACCCGAATTTCATTATTCGCCCACAGGCGAGCCTGCACCAGATTGTTACCCCCACGGCCAAAGCGCTGGCTGCCGAAATAATTGGGAACGCCCTGTGCGGCTATCTGTTGCAAACGTTGTTCTACATCCTGACGATCAGTGATATGGCGCAATACCAGGGTAAAAGCATTGCCTTTCAGTGACCCAATGCGCAGCTTACGTTTCTGCCGCACTGCTTCCAGCACTTCACACCCTTCCAGCTCGAACGTAGCGAGATCCGGTGCTTCTTTGCCCGGTAGGTGCAAACAGAACCACTGCTCTGTGACGGCGTGGCGATCTTTCAACCCCGCATAGCTCACCAAACGCGGATGAAGCTTGGCAAAACGCGCCAGATAATCAGCAACAAATTGCGTATTACAGCCATTTTTGCGAATACGGATCAGCAAATGCTCGCCTTCACCATCCGGTTCAAAGCCTAAATCCTCGACCACCACAAAATCTTCGGGATTGGCTTTTAAAATGCCACTCGCTTTAGGTTTGCCGTGCAGCCAGGTTAGATTTTCCATGTCCATCGTTATGCCTTAACCCTGTTATGCTTTAACCAAAAGCGCCACTGCTTCACATGCAATACCCTCACCACGGCCAGTAAAACCAAGTTGTTCCGTGGTGGTAGCTTTTACGTTGATATCATCCATATGACATTGTAGGTCTTCCGCCAAATGCACGCGCATTTGCGGGATATGGGGTGCCATTTTAGGCGCTTGGGCAATAATGGTAATATCCAGATTACCCAGCCGGTAGCCTTTTGCCAGAATACGGCGATAAGCTTCACGCAACAAAGCACGGCTATCCGCACCTTTAAATGCCGGATCGGTATCAGGGAACAATTTGCCGATATCACCTAACGCAGCCGCGCCCAATAGTGCATCGGTAGCAGCATGTAATGCGACATCACCGTCGGAATGCGCCAAGAGGCCCATCTCATATGGGATACGCACACCGCCGATAATCAGTGGGCCAGCTCCGCCAAATTTATGAACATCGAAACCATGACCAATTCGCATTAATTGCACTCCTTATAATGCCTTTGTTACTTGAGGTTGCAGTAGCATTAGCAGCGCTCACTCACCAGAATCACAATGACCGGGCCAAACCTGCTGGAATTTACTGGCTGCAACACCCATTATTTGGGCTATTGCCGTTGGGTTAAATAAAACTCAGCCAGCGCCAAATCTTCAGGACGTGTCACTTTGATATTATCCGAACGACCAGACACTAATATCGGATGATAGCCGCAATGTTCTAATGCAGAAGCTTCATCAGTGACCACTGCCCCTTCTCGCAGGGCGCGGGACAAACATATTTTTAATAACTCAAGCGGGAAAAGTTGAGGTGTAAGGGCATGCCACAGCGCTTGGCGATCTACAGTATGGGCAATGGCCGGATGAGCGCCAATTTGAACAACAGCCTCACTGCGCTTCATGGTGTCACGTACCGGTGCGGCCAGAATGCCCCCGACATGGCTATGGCCGATAATCGACAGCAGCCTTTCAAGATCATCAAGATGCAAACAAGGGCGAGCTGCATCATGAACCAGTACCCATTCAGCAAGCCCCGCACATTGTAAACCAGCCATTACGGAATCAGCCCGTTGCTCACCACCATGAACAAGCGTGATACGCGGATCTTGCGCGATAGGTAGCGTTGAAAACTGCGTGTCCTGCGGATGTATCACCACGATAATGCGCTGGACGCGAGGATGACAAAGCAAAGAAAAAATAGCGTGTTCAATGATTGTCTTGCCAGCCACAGTTAAATACTGTTTAGGGCAGTCAGTCTGCATACGGCTGCCAATACCCGCAGCCGGTAATACCGCAATGACGTCAGGAAGGGAAACTGCAAAATTACTCATTATTTATTATTGCGCGTTATTTGGCGTCGAAGGGATACCCGCATTACGTCTGGCTTGGTCAGGAACCAGACGATAGAAACTTTCGCCGGGCTTGATCATACCCAGTTCGTTACGTGCGCGCTCTTCGATAGCCTCTTGACCACCATTTAAATCATCAATTTCAGCAAATAGCTGATCATTCCGGGCTTTAAGTTTGCCGTTATTGGCCTCTTGCAGCGCCACGTCATCCTTAACCCGTACAAAATCATGAACACCATTCTTGCCCAACCACAGTGAATACTGTAACCAGCCAAGTAAAATCAGCAATAGTAGTGTAAGTTTCCCCATTCCCGCCCCCTGAAAAACTGCCTAATCATCCCACAACTTTTCGTCGGACTCCACTCTGTGACGGAAATAGGTCATAAAGCTCAGATTAAGGACGACTTCCAGCAAAAATACCATGCAAATCTACAAAATGTCATTAATTGCTGGTTTTGAGCGCACGAGTGTCCTGCTGTTATTGCTACTTATCGCCCCCAACAAATCATGCAGAGATAAACACTGCAAAAACTGTTTTTGGCATTAGCTTATGCCAACCCGCAAGTTATAATTGCATATTTAATCTCGCTAAAAACAAATAACCCCTATTACAGTTGAGTTTACATGTATAAAAGTATATTTTTATGCACTCAAACTGCATAAATAAAAATCACACTTTCACTCGTTGCTACTTTTTACCGGGAGATTCACATGTTTAAACGTTTAATGCTGGTCGGGACTTGTCTGGCAGCCGTATTGTCGGCGGGCAGTGCTATGGCAGTTGAGCCGACTTATGTTGTCGGTTCCGGTGGTACCTACCGCCCATTTGAGTATGAAAATAGCCAAAAACAACTGGAAGGTTTTGATATAGATATCATCAAAGCCATCGGCAAAGCTGAAGGTTTTCAGGTCAAATTGGTGAATACGCCGTGGGAAGGAATTTTTGCCACGTTAGGCTCCGGTGATCGCGACATTATCATTTCCGGTATTACGATTACCGATAAACGTAAGCAAATGGTTGATTTCTCAGATCCTTACTTCCCAGCAGAACAAACTATCGTCGTGGCTAAAGGCTCTAAAGTTAATTCCATTGCGGCACTGAAAGATCTGAATGTTGGTGTGGTGAACTCAAGCACCGGCGACATCGTGGTATCCGATGTTTTGGGTAAAAACAGCACTGCGATCAAACGCTTCGATAACACGCCACTGATGCTGCAAGAACTCTACGAAGATGGCATCGCTGCCGCCGTAGGTGATGTAGGTGTTGCCAAGTTCTACCTGAAAACCCACCCGGAAAAAGCATTTGAACTGGTTTCCGATACCAAGTTTGAGCGCCAATATTTCGGTATTGCGGTGGCGAAAGGTAATGAAGAATTGCGCACCAAAATCAACAGTGGTTTGCAGAAAATCATTGCTGACGGCACTTACGCCAAAATCTATGAAAAATGGTTTGATGCACAGGTACCAACACTGCCAGCGGCAACCCAACCAGCAAAATAACCCTTTCTTATATATGCCACCGTTGCGTGAATGCGCGGTGGCTTGATTGACCGGATCACCCTATGTCAGGATTTCGTTGGGAAATCATTCAGGAATACGCCCCACTGTTTATGGACGGTGCCTGGATGACGATTAAGTGCACCATTATCTGTGTGATTCTTGGCACAACCTGGGGGTTAACCCTCGGTCTGGGCCGTCTGGCGCAAGCGCCTCACGGTATCTGGAAGCCGGTATTGTATTATTTCGTTCAATGGCCAGTGCGCATCTATATCAGTGCTATTCGTGGCACACCCTTATTTGTGCAGATAATGGTGGTGCATTTCGCGCTAGTGCCACTGTTTATTAACCCACGGGATGGCATTCTGGTTACTAATGGCATTATGTCTTCTGATTTTGCCAGAATGCTGCGCTCAGATTACGGTGCTTTTTTATCTTGCGTCGTGGCTATCACGCTAAACGCCGGTGCTTATGTTTCTGAGATCTTCCGCGCGGGCATTCAGTCAATTGATCGCGGCCAGATGGAAGCCTCGCGCTCATTGGGAATGAGTTACGGCAAAACGATGCGTAAGGTTATTCTGCCTCAGGCTTTCCGCCGGATGTTACCGCCACTGGGTAACAATGCCATCGCTATCGTAAAAGATTCATCGCTGGCGTCCGCGATTGGCCTGGCTGACTTAGCCTATGCCGCTCGCACCGTCTCCGGTGCTTATGCGACTTATTGGGAGCCATACCTAACCATTTCGCTGGTTTATTGGGTTATCACATTCTTACTTTCGCTGTTAGTGCGGCATATGGAAAAGAGGTTCGGTAAAAGTGATTCACGTACATAACCTACAGAAACAATTTGGTGAAACCCATGTGTTGCGCGGTATCTCTTGCGAAATTCAGCCAAAAGAAGTGGTTTGCATCATTGGCCCATCGGGTTCCGGTAAAAGCACGTTTTTGCGCTGTATTAATGCGTTAGAAACGTTATCCGGGGGGGAAATAACCGTTAATGGCTTTGAGATCCATAACCCGAAAACCGATCTCAACCGTATGCGCGAAAGCGTTGGTATGGTATTCCAGCGTTTTAATCTCTTCCCTCATATGACGGTGTTGGAAAACCTGATCATGGCACCTATGGATGTTAAAAAGCTGCCACGAGCGCAAGCCATAGAACGGGCCGAATTGTTGCTACGTAAGGTGGGATTACTCGATAAGATTGATGCCTATCCCAGCAGCCTGTCTGGCGGGCAACAGCAACGCGTCGCCATTGCCAGAGCCTTGGCAATGGAACCTAAAATCATGTTGTTTGACGAACCAACTTCAGCGCTAGACCCGGAGTTAGTCGGTGAAGTGCTGGCGGTGATGAAAGCATTAGCACTGGAAGGGATGACCATGGTAGTAGTGACACATGAAATGGGCTTTGCCAGAGATGTCGCCGACCGGGTACTGTTTATTGATCAAGGGGTGATACAAGAAGAGGGGCAACCGGAAAAAATCTTTACCGCCCCCACTAACCCGCGCACTCAGGCATTCCTCAGTAAGGTGCTTTCAGCGCAAGGGTAAATTGTTGCTGCGTGAACCTGTTACAAATTGAACCTGTTACAAATTGAAGCGGGCTATTATCGGATGAAACGAATAGCCCGCCGATTTACTCACCATCCGGTAAGAAATGAAAACAGCATCCAGAATAAACACAAGACTGCAATACCACTCCCACCAATGGTAAATAAGAGATTACCGCGCAATAACACACTCAAAACAATACCGATCAGCACTGAAACTGGCATCAGCGCCAGAAAGAACGGCCAAGTGTACAGCAGGAAGAAGACGGTATTGGGGCCATAAACAAAAAAAGGTATCGCAAACGCCAACCAATAGAAAACAAAACCTGTAACGCCACCGAGAAAGGAGTATGGCGGTTCCTCCCTTTCGCGCTGTTCGTCGATAGTAATTTGGGTGATATTCTGCATAGCAATCCTGTGGGCACAGTTTACCGGCACACTCTAAGGGCGTTTTGCCGGTAGCCATAAGTATAGATACCCAATGTAATTAGCATAACAGGCAGGTAGCAAGCCAATACATCCCGATTCGCTTACACAGTCAAGTGATTCAGGTGAGTGCGTGCAACTAACAACCCTGTAAGCTTCAAGCACGAAGGGTAACATTTAGGATTTGATAATAGCTCGACCACGCAGTACGTCTAACAATTGTTCAATCAAATTTGTTACTAATTGTTCACCCGGCAAATGAATATCAGCGTGTCCAGGTGCTTCATAAATAGAGTCAATGCCGGTAAAATTTTTCAGTTCACCAGCACGGGCTTTTTTGTACAAACCTTTTGGGTCGCGGGCCTCACAAATAGCCAACGGCGTATCCACAAATACCTCAATAAACTGGCCTGATGCCAACATATCGCGCACCATTTCCCGTTCGGCCCGATGAGGGGAAATAAACGCCGTCAACACGACCAGACCGGCATCTACCATCAGTTTGGCGACTTCCCCGACGCGACGAATATTCTCGCGCCGGTCAGTATCAGAGAAACCCAAATCACGGCATAAGCCATGGCGCACATTGTCGCCATCCAGTAAGTAAGTGCTAACACCACGAGCAAACAGTGCCTGTTCCAATGCACCGGCAAGGGTGGATTTCCCTGAGCCAGATAAACCGGTAAACCACAACACCACCCCTTGATGCCCATGCTGTTGCTCCCGATCCTCTCGGGTTACCGCATGGGGGTGCCAGACGATATTCTCATCGGCCGGCAGAGCGCCCTGCTCATTAGCACCATACGTTTTCAACTGATCGGCGTGCACGTTATTTACCTCCTAACAGATCGCGTGCGCCCCAATGTGGGAAGTGGCGGCGAACCAAAGCATTCAGCTCTAACTCAAATGTACTGAATTCAGTCGTTTCCTGGTAAACCGATGCCAACGTTTCACGGATTAGCCCCGCGCCAACCGTGACATTAGTCAGCCGATCAATAAAGATCATGCCACCGGTATCCCGATTGCGTTGATAACTGTCGAGCACCAGCGGTTCATCGAATGCCAGTTCAACCAAACCAATGCCATTAAGTGGTAGGCTTTCGACTACCCGCTGGGTCAATGAGTTTATTTCCACCTGATATTGAATATTTTCCACCCGCGCACGGGTCTTTTTCCCCGCCACTTTGATGTCATAACTTTGGCCCGCGACCAAAGGCTGCTCCGCCATCCACACCACATCCACCAGCGCATTTTGCGCCGCTGTTAAGGTCTCACTGGCATCAACCAATAAATCGCCACGGCTGATATCCACTTCATCAGTCAATACCAAGGTTATGGCTTCGCCGGGGATGGCTTGCTCCAAGTCACCATCAAAAGTAACAATGCGTGCCACATTTGACTCCACGCCGGACGGCAGTACTTTTACTCTTTGCCCAACGCGCACCACGCCAGCAGACAGCGTGCCAGAATAACCACGAAAATCCAGGTTTGGCCGGTTGACGTACTGCACCGGGAAGCGCAGCGGCTGCTGACGGCTGGCATTGACCACATCAACACTTTCCAGCACTTCCAATAGTGTCGGGCCGGAATACCAATTCATTTTCTCGCTCGGCGATGCCACATTATCGCCATCCAGCGCAGATAGAGGGACAAATTTGATATCGAGATCCGTCGGTAACTGCTCGGCAAAACTCAGGTAATCTTCTTTAAATTGTTCGAAGACACTTTCCTGATAGCCCACCAGATCCATCTTATTCACCGCCACCACCAAATGGCGGATCCCCAGCAACGTAGCGATAAAGCTGTGACGGCGAGTTTGATCCAACACCCCTTTGCGGGCATCGATCAACAAAATCGCCAGATCGCAGGTAGAAGCCCCGGTCGCCATATTGCGGGTGTATTGTTCATGCCCTGGCGTATCTGCGATGATAAATTTACGTTTCTCGGTTGAGAAATAGCGATAAGCCACATCAATAGTGATGCCCTGCTCACGCTCGGCCTGCAAGCCATCAACCAACAGCGCCAGATCCAGTTTTTCACCCTGAGTGCCAATACGCTTACTGTCGGTGTGCAACGTTGATAACTGGTCTTCGTAGATTTGGCGGGTATCATGCAGTAAACGCCCAATCAGGGTGCTCTTACCGTCATCCACACTGCCGCAGGTCAGAAAACGCAACATCGTTTTATGCTGTTGGGCATGCAGGTACGCTTCTACTCCCCCCTCGTTGGCAATCTGCTGGGCGATAGAAGTATTTTGTAAAATCATCGATTTGTTCTCTGAAACTGGCTGCTCATCGACAACGGACTGGTTTTGTAATTTCGTGCTCATTGGGCGCTCCTCAGAAGTATCCCTGACGCTTTTTAAGCTCCATCGAGCCGGATTGGTCACGGTCGATCATTCGCCCCTGACGCTCACTGGTGGTAGAGATAAGCATCTCTTCAATGATGGCAGGTAAGGTTTCAGCCTCGGACTCTACCGCGCCAGTCAATGGCCAGCAGCCCAAGGTGCGAAAACGCACCATCTTCTGAGTAATGACCTCACCCGGTTGTAAATCAATCCGGTCATCATCCACCATCAGTAACATGCCATCACGCTCAACCACCGGACGAGGCTTTGCCAGATACAGTGGAACAATGTCGATTTTTTCCAAGAAGATATATTGCCAAATATCCAGCTCAGTCCAGTTGGACAGCGGGAACACGCGGATACTTTCACCTTTGTTAATTTGGCCGTTGTAGTTGTGCCACAGTTCCGGGCGCTGATTTTTTGGATCCCAGCGATGGAAGCGGTCACGGAACGAATAAATACGCTCTTTGGCGCGGGATTTCTCTTCGTCACGCCGTGCGCCACCAAATGCAGCATCAAAACCGTATTTGTTCAGTGCTTGCTTCAAGCCTTCGGTTTTCATGATATCGGTGTGTTTGGCACTGCCGTGAACAAACGGATTAATGCCCATCGCCACCCCTTCCGGGTTGCGGTGAACCAGTAACTCGCAGCCAAATGCTTTAGCGGTACGGTCGCGGAATTCATACATCTCGCGAAATTTCCAACCGGTATCTACATGCAATAACGGGAATGGCAAATTACCGGGGAAGAAGGCCTTGCGCGCCAAATGCAGCATCACAGAGGAATCCTTACCGATAGAATAAAGCATCACCGGATTACCGAATTCAGCGGCCACTTCACGGATGATATGGATACTCTCCGCCTCCAATTGCCGCAAATGAGTGAGTCGTTTTTCGTCCATAACAGATCCTTTATGCCAAATTCACGACTGACGGGCTGATAGCCTGTTCAGTCTGCGGTTGTTGCCCGAACCAGGCTATTTGGTGATGTAAATTCACCACTTCACCGATAACCAGCAGTGCTGGGGTCGGTGCCTGATGTGCTAATGATTCAAGTTGTGCCAGAGTGCCCGTCAGAACCTGTTGGTCTGCACAAGTGCCCCGGCCAATAACGGCTACGGGGGTAGTACTTGCCCGACCATGGGTTATGAGCTGACGGCTAATCTCAGCGGCTTTCACCGTTCCCATATATATCGCTAAAGTCTGGCGGCCTCTGGCCAGTGCCTGCCAATCCAAATCATCGCCATCGGCGCGGCAATGCCCGGTAATAAAAGTTACGCTCTGAGCATGGTCACGGTGTGTCAGGGGGATACCCGCATAAGCTGTCGCCCCGCTCGCTGCCGTCACTCCCGGCACCACCTGAAACGCGATACCCGCACGCGCCACCATTTGCAGTTCTTCACCGCCACGGCCAAAGATAAACGGATCCCCCCCTTTCAGCCGCACTACCCGTTTCCCCTGCTGCGCCAGCGAGACAATTAATTGATTGGTTTCTTCTTGGGCTACCGAGTGTGCTCCCGCCCGTTTGCCAACACAGATACGTTCAGCATCACGCCGCACCAGATCCAACACTTCCGGGCTAACTAAATGGTCATACAACACCACATCAGCCTGCTGAATCACTTGCAGGCCACGTAATGTCAGCAAACCTGGATCACCAGGTCCTGCCCCCACCAAGGCAACCTCGCCTTGAGTACTGCGCTGCCCTTCCAGTTCCCGTTGTAATTCATCTTCGGCTTGGGCTAACTGACCACGACTGATCAGACTCGCAAAGCGGCCACTAAAGGCATTTTCCCAAAAGCGACGGCGCGCGCCCATCGAGGCGATATGCTGTTTAACCCGCCCACGCCAGCGCCCGGCAACAGCAGCCATATCACTCAGACTGGCAGGTAGCAGGGCCTCTAACTTCTCACGCAGTATCCGCGCCAGCACCGGCGCTTGACCGGCAGAGGAGATAGCCACCACGAGAGGGGAGCGATCGACAATCGACGGGAAGATAAACGAGCAGCGGGGTTGATCATCAACCACGTTAGCCAAAAGATGTCGTTGATCAGCGGCGGTAAAAACAGCGGCATTCAGCACGGTATCGTTCGTGGCAGCAATCACCAAAAAAACGTCATCCAACTGTTCCGGCAAAAAAACCTTTGCCAGCCAGTTAATCCGGCCATCCTGAGACTGTTGTTCAAGTTCAGATGAAAGAGCCTGTGCCACTACCCTCACCTGTGCACCCGCGCGGTGGAGTAAATCAATTTTTCGCGCAGCGACTTCGCCGCCGCCAACAACCAATACTGGGCGCTGTTTCAAGTCGGCAAATAGAGGTAGATAGTCCACAACGTCCTTCAATTACATGATAAAGCGTAGGGTGACTATAGGGGGGGGGCATGGCCTTATGAAATGACGAAAAGTAATTACAAGTTCCATAATGATATATAGGCGTAACAGCATGGCTTGCAGCTAAGTTAGCCAATATGCACTCAGGGCGATTTTCTTACTTGCTGACATAAAATTTCTACACTTTAGGAAGTATACAAATTGTCTATTGGTGTAGACAGTTTCATACTAAGCACCGGAAAGAGCTGTATTGTCCATGCTGCGAGGCATGGCCCAGACTATAACAAGGATATTTCGGTATGTTTTCCCGCCGTCGCCTAAAGTGGGCACTATTCACCCTGTGTTTCAGTACCGTCTTACCGTTGCATGCCGCTACGACTCAGCCCGTTGGTCGAATCGCTGAACAACACATCCGCCATATCAGCACCTACTTTCCCGGCCGTATGGCGGGTAGCCCGGCAGAATTACTGGCTGGTGAGTATATCAACCACCGTTTTCAGCAGATGGGTTATCAAAGTAACCTGCGGGGTTTTAATACCCGTTATCTGTATACCAGTAAAAATGGCAAACAAAGCTGGCGAACACTGAGTGCTACCTCGGTGATTGCCGCTCGCAACATAACAACACTCGGTAAAAAACTGGCGACTGGCAATGCGGATGACCAGAAACAGATAATTATCATGGCGCACTTTGATACCTACACACCGCAAAGTGATAAAGATTTAGATAAAAATCTGGGTGGGCTGACGCTACAAGGTGTTGATGACAATGCCGCCGGTGTCGGCGTTATGCTGGAACTGGCTGAACAACTGAAAAACACACCGCTACGCTATGATTTGCGTTTTGTGGCACTCAGCGCCGAGGAGATAGGTGCACAAGGTGCCGAGAACTATCTACAACGAATGAGTAAAACGGAGAAAGCCAACACACTGCTGGTGATCAACTTAGATAGCCTGATTACCGGTGACCGGCTCTATTTTAATGCCAGTAACCAGCCTTCAGCCATTGCAGCAAGAGATCAGGCACTCACACTGGCACGTCGGTATGGTATCACCGCCACCACAGTAAAAAACCAAATTACCTCTCCCTGTAGGGCGGATAAAAATATCTTTTATAGCGCCGGATTACCGGTGTTATCTGTTGAAGCAAGCAACTATAGCTTGGGTAACAAAGATGGTTGTCAGCAACGGGCCATCAGTAGCCACTTTCCTCAAGGTATCACCCGACATCAAAGCCAGCTAGATAACCTAAATTATCTGGATAAGTACTTACCGGGTCGTATTAGTAAACGTTCACACGATAGTGTGAAAATATTGTTGCCCCTGATACAAGCGCTCGCTGCCGATAAAAAATAATATGGGCTTTGCGTAACTTCGCGCAAAACACCGATAAAAACCAATAAATTCAACGTCAGGGTGATCATTATGATCGCCCTTTTTCGTGCTTTTCACGTATAACTCTTGGTGGGTATGGTACCCATAATTAATTGACTCAATCTCGCTGGTAGGTATGATACCCACCAGCGACTCACCAGGAGGTCACATGGAGAGTGGCGAATTAATAAAGCGATTGCAGGATACGGGCTGGCAAATCAGGGGTTGTAAAAAAACCAATGGCGGTAGCCATGTCACGATGTGCAAACCGGGTGTACGCAAGATCATTACGCTGCCCCATCCGCGCAAGGATACATCCAAAGGTGTTCTGCGGCAGGCTCAGCAGATTGCCGGAATTAAATTGATTTAAACAAAGCCGCATACCCTAAATCATTCAAGTTGCTGGAAGGTGTGAAGTCACCAGGGCGATAAATCGCTGGGAGCCGCCTCCACACATATGGTTTGAATCATGGCGGGTATAAACGCTTAGGGAGTTAACCATGATCTACCCTATTTTTATTTTCAGTACCACTGAAGGATTCGATGGATATTTTCCCGATCTTGACGGTTGTTTCTTTGCTGGCAATACCTTTGCCGATATCAGTAAAAATGCCGAAGAAGCCTTTGCTGTTCATATTGAAGCACTGATGGATGAAGGTTTTCCATTACCCACGCCTCCGAAAGATCCACAACGTTACATTGGGGATCCCCGGTTAAAAGAAGAAGGGGGGATTTTGGGGTTTGTTGAGATTGATCCGGCCAAATATGAAAGTAAGGCAGTCAAATTCAATCTGACTATGTCGCAAAATCTGCTGACCGCCATTGATAAGTTTATCGCCACACACCGGGGTTATAAGAACCGTAGCCAATTTCTGGCTGAATTAGCGCGTGAGAGAATCATCAGCTAATAGATAATAAAAATGAGGGCGCAGGTAGCGCCCTCTGACCACTGATAAAATCAAATGAAGGGGGAGCGTGCTGTTGCGCGCAGGCGTTACGCATCAATCGCCGGAGCGCCCATCGGGGGCGGTCTACTTTTCACTCACTGAGCTGTAACACTCACAGGGCTATAAATAGCGTTGATATTAGCCTCAGCCTTCATGCAGGCCGCATTCGCGTTTCAAACCAAAGAAGCGAGTTTCCTCTTCGCTCATTCCCGGTTCCCATTTACGGGTGGTATGAGTATCCCCAACCGATAAGTAACCCTGTTCCCAAAGAGGGTGATAGCTCAGGCCATTTTGGGTCAGATATTGGTAAATCTGCCGATTGTCCCAATCGATAATCGGTAGCAACTTGAAGACACCGCGCTGAATGGCTAACACCGGTAGCTGCGCCCGGCTGCCTGATTGTTCACGGCGAAGACCAGCAAACCACGTTTGAGCGCCCAGAGTCTCCAGTGCCCGATTCATGGGTTCCACTTTGTTCAGATCATTGTAACGTTCAATACCCTCGACGCCCTGCTCCCACAGTTTGCCGTAACGGGCTTCCTGCCAAGCCGGGCTATGTGGGGCACGAAATACCTGCAAGTTAAGCTGAAGCTTCTCGGTCAAGTCATCAATAAACTGATAGGTTTCTGGGAATAAGTAACCGGTATCAGTGAGAATGACCGGAATATCAGGGCGTTGCCGTGTAACAAGATGCAAACAAACGGCGGCCTGAATACCAAAGCTGGAAGAAAGCACAAATTCGGCCGGTAGATTTTCCAATGCCCAGCTCACCCGCTCTTGCGCGGTAAAATGCTCAAGTTGACCGTTAACCAATGCCAGTGCCGCCGCTTGTTCCGCTTTCGGCAGGGCATTAAGTTCACTCAAGTTAAATTGGCTCACACCGCCTCCTGTACGTCATAAAAATCACGGGCTGAATCAATCACTGGGGCAATCACACCAACGCGAATCACAAAGTCACCGAAACCTTCATCAGCATGGCGCTCTTTTGCCCAGCGCCCAACCAACAGATCAGTAATCGATAAAATCTCATCTTCGGTGATATTTTCACGATACATCCGCGGTATCCGCGTGCCTTCCCGGTTGCCCCCCAGATGCAGGTTATAACGACCAACGGCTTTACCCACCAGCCCTACTTCTGCCAGTAAAGCACGGCCACAACCGTTCGGGCAGCCAGTCACTCGCAGAACGATATGTTCATCAGCAATACCGTGGCGCTGCAAAATATCCTCAACTCGGGTCACAAACTCCGGCAGGAAGCGTTCCGCTTCTGCCATTGCCAGCGGACAGGTTGGGAATGAAACACACGCCATGGAGTTCTCACGCTGCGGGCTGACACTGTCATCCATCAAGCCATGCTCACGGGCCAACGCTTCAATACGGGCTTTATCTTTTTCCGGCACCCCTGCCACAATCAGGTTCTGATTCGCAGTTAAGCGGAAATCACCCTGATGGATTTTAGCAATTTCTGCCACACCGGTTTTCAGGCTACGGCCGGGATAATCTAGCAAACGACCATTTTCGATAAACAGGGTTAGATGCCATTTCTTATCAATGCCTTTCACCCAGCCGACGCGATCACCACGACCGGTAAATTGATAAGGCTTAATAGCACTGAAACTGACGCCTGCGCGCTTTTCAACTTCCGCTTTGAAGGTTTCTACCCCTACTCGCTCCAGCGTATATTTGGTTTTAGCATTTTTGCGATCGGTACGATTGCCCCAATCACGTTGAGTGGTAACAACCGCTTCAGCGATAGCCAGCGTGTGCTGTAGCGGAATGTAGCCAAATTCACTCGCTTTACGGGGATAGGTATTCTTATCACCATGAGCAATAGATAGCCCACCGCCGACCAACACGTTAAAGCCAATCAGTTTGCCTTTATCAGCAACAGCCACAAAGTTGAGGTCATTGGCGTGTAGATCCACATCATTTTGCGGCGGAATAACAACTGTGGTTTTAAATTTACGCGGTAAATAGGTTGCTCCGAGAATCGGCTCTTCATCGGTGGTCGCCACTTTTTCCGCATCCAACCAAATTTCGGCATAAGCACGAGTACGCGGCAGCAAATGCTCAGAAATCTTTTTCGCCCATTCGTAGGCTTCCTGATGTAACACTGACTCCACGGGGTTCGACGTACACAGTACATTACGGTTTACATCGTTTGCCGTCGCCAACGCATCCAGCCCCAATTGATTAAGCAACTGATGAGCCGGTTTAACATTGCCTTTCAAAATGCCATGGAACTGGAATGTCTGGCGGTTGGTGATACGGATGCTGCCGTATAAGGTGTTATCCGCCGCAAACTTATCAATTCCCAACCATTGCTGTGGGGTAATAATCCCCCCCGGCAAGCGGCAACGTAGCATCATGGCATGACGCGGTTCCAGCTTCTGTTCGGCGCGTTCAGCACGAATATCGCGGTCATCCTGCTGGTACATGCCGTGGAAGCGGATCAACAGGAAGTTGTCGCCATTGAAACCACCCGTTAGACCGTCATTCAAGTCTTTGGCAATGGTCCCACGCAGGAAATTACTTTCCGACTTCATACGCTCGCCATCCGAGAGTTTTCCGGCAACGACTAATGGCCCTGGGTGTTTTTCATTCATCAGTACACATCCCGCTGATAACGGCGCGCCAGGCGCAGCTCACTTAAATATTCATCAGCCTGCTCGGTATCCATTGCACCGTGCTCAGCCACCACGTCCAGTAAAACTTGCTCAACGTCTTTGGCCATGCGGTTAGCATCGCCACAGACGTAAATGTGGGCACCTTGTTGTATCCAGTTCCACAGTTCTGCGCCCTGTGCACGCAGTTTGTCTTGTACGTATATTTTATGGGCCTGATCGCGCGACCAAGCCAGATCAATGCGGGTCAGCAAGCCTTCTTTAACATAGCGCTGCCATTCAACCTGATAGAGAAAATCCTCGGTGAAATGGGGGTTACCAAAGAACAACCAATTCTTGCCACTGGCACCATCAGCCTCACGCTGTTGCATAAAGGCGCGGAAAGGCGCAATACCGGTACCGGGACCAATCATGATCACTGGCGTTTCCGGGTTAGCAGGCAAGCGGAAGTTATCGTTATGTTCGATAAAGACACGAATATCACCCTCCACTTCCAGCCGATCAGCCAAATACCCTGATGCCCCTCCGGTACGCGGTCGCCCATCAATGTCATAGCGCACCACACCCACGGTGATATGTACTTCATTTTCAGTCTCAGCCTGTGAGGACGCAATGGAGTACAGGCGCGGCGTCAGTGGCCGTAACAGCGCAATCAATTGATCAGCATTGAGATCAGATGGAGCCTGTCTGACCATATCAACGATCGGGGTATTTTTGGCATATTGTTGCAGCGCCGGTTTATCTGCCAGCAACGCAATCAGCTTCTCATCACGGGAAAGTGCCGCATACTTATCAACGATCAGCGTGGTGTTTTGCGTCAGTTCAAAATGGCTGCGCAATGCCTGTGCCAGTGGCAGATTCTGCCCGTCGACACTGACTTGTTCATCGCCTTTAAGCCACAACAGGGCAAGCAACTCGTCTACCAGTGCCGGGTCGTTATCAAACCAGACCCCCAGAGCATCACCGGGTTGGTAACGCAGACCTGAATCAGCTAAATCTATTTCAATGTGGCGAACATCTTTTTCGGAGTTACGGCCTGTCACTTTTTGCTGCACCGATAATTGTGCAGTCAGTGGTGCCGTTTTGCTGTATGGGCTGGACGTTATTTCATCCACGGCACCACTTTGTGTTACTGCCGCCGCAGTTGCCGATTGTGCAGGCACCCGTGCCTGTAACGCTGCAACGATTTGCTGACGCCACTGTTGTGCAGATTCCTGATATTCCACATCCGCATCGACACGAGCCAATAACCGCTGAGCACCAAGTTCCGCCAATTTGCTGTCGAAATCTTTACCCGCTTGGCAAAAATGTTCGTAAGACGTATCCCCTAGCCCAAACACAGCAAAGGCGGTTTCCGGCAATTTAGGGGCTTTTTTTGAGAATAGAAATTTGTGTAATGCAACCGCTTCTTCCGCAGGTTCACCTTCGCCCTGAGTGGAGGCAACTACAATTAACAGGCGTTCTTGTGCAATTTGCTTAAACTTATAATCACCTGCATTGACTAAATTGACATTAAGTTTAGCCGCCAGAAGGTCATCGCGTAGCTGTTCCGCCAAGCGGCGTGCATTCCCTGTTTGAGAGGCAGATATCAGAGTTATCGTCAGCGCTGGCGAAAGCGCCGCCGCTGGGGTTGCAGCCGCACCTGGCTGTTGATTAACCATGCCCCAGAAATAACCGGACAACCATGCCATTTGGGTTGGGGAAAATTCACCAACCGCCGCCTGTAAGCGGGCTAACTGCTCCGGCGATAGCGGAAGTAAAGAAGTAGGAGGAACCTGAGTCGTCATTGCAGTACGCATTCCCTTTAGCTTTAGCCAGTGTCAGCCGATCTATTTTCAGCACAGATTTCTTAATGTTTGTAAGGTTAACCATCCCGATAATAACAATTAAAGAAGCGATGGAAATAATAAATAACCAAAACGACTAAGCGGTTTTTCAGGTAATGGATATGAGTTAAAGTGTTCAACTTATTAAGAAAATTTTCATCCGCCCAGGCCAAACCGTTAATTTACTACGTCTGCATATAAATCAGTAAGCTACGAGTAAGAAGCTGGGTTGGCAGGGGCCAATAAGCGCTCCCCTTGATGCGCTTTCATAGCCAGTAGCGGTGCTTTCCGGTACTATGCGGCGGTTTTTTGAGTCAATAAGGTCAGGACTATGAGCACCACTCTATTTAAAGATTTTCAATTTGAAGCCGCTCACCGGCTGCCCCATGTTGCGGAAGGCCATAAATGTGGCCGTTTGCACGGTCATTCATTTATGGTCCGTATCGAGGTTACCGGTGAAGTGGATGCTCACTCCGGCTGGGTGATGGATTTTGCTGATCTGAAAGCAGCATTTAAACCTATTTGGGAACGACTGGATCACTACTATCTGAATGATATTCCTGGCTTGGAAAACCCGACCAGTGAAGTGCTGGCCAGTTGGATTTGGCAACAGCTTAAACCGCAGCTACCAGAACTGAGCGCAGTGATGGTGAAAGAGACCTGTTCTGCGGGCTGCGTTTATCGCGGCGAATAAATCGCGACTAACAAATCGCTCCGCAAAGTCATTGATCTTGCAGCAAGGCAGCATGCGCTGGCCCGCAGAGTGAGGCCCATGGACGGGCCGAGTAATGAACGCCGCAGCACGGCTGCGGCGGCAAGGACGAAGGGGATTAAGCGATATTTAAATACTTATGCGTCTGCATCGACAGCCGCCAATTCTTGGCAATGCAGGTTTCTATACAGAGCTTGGTGGCGTCGTCTTTCTGGCTGATGGGTTGTAGCGCAATAATCCGCTTTTTGTCGTCATCTAGCGTGGCAAGTAGCACCTCTAATGCCTCGATATCCCGCATGCGGCCAACCGGATGTTTAATCTCATCGGCGCGTTGCAATGCTTGAGGCAATACTTTCAGACCACCACGCATATTCACTTTTGGCGAAACCGTCACCCACGTCGTCGCTGAACACCGGACATCATGCGTGCCGCTGGTTTCAATCTGGCAGCTATAACCGGCCTGCTCCAACAATGAGGTTAAGGGGAACAAGTCGTAAATAGCGGGTTCTCCACCAGTGATGACAACGTGGCGTGCGGTATATCCCTGCTGAGAGAAAATATCTAATAGCTGCTGTGCGCTGGCCTCCCCCCAGGCATCACTTTCTGCGGTTTTAACCATAATGCGCTGCATATCGACTTCCCGATCGGCTTCCTTTTCCCAAGTGTGTTTGGTATCACACCAGCTACAACCTACCGGGCAGCCCTGCAAGCGCACAAAGATCGCCGGTACACCGGTGAAGTAACCCTCGCCTTGCAAGGTTTGGAACATCTCATTAATCGGGTACCGCATCTGTATCTCATCGTCATTAAGGTCAATGAGCGATTATCGCAGATTCTCTGGCTGTGACCAAACTGGCAAGGCAATTGCCCGAAAAAGGGGCTGCCAGTTTGGCTGGTATCAGAGTGTTACTCAATCACGCCACAAGCCATGCGCGCACCGCCACCGCCTAGCGGCATTGGATGATCGGCATAGTTATCACCACCGGCATGAATCATCAAGGCATGCTGTTTCAGTTCAGAGAGTGATTTCAGGCGTGGAGCTAATACCTGATAAGTCGCGCTGCCATCAGCATTCACAACCAGCCCCGGCAAATCCCCCAGATGCCCTTTATCATTATAAGGCCCAAGGTGTACGGCCGTTTTTTGTGGATCAAAATGGCCGCCGGCAGCAAGTGCTGGCACGGGTTTACCGTCTTTCTGCCCTGGAGCACAACTTGGGTTTTCATGCAGATGGAACCCATGTATCCCCGCCACCAACCCGGTCAAATGAGGCGTGAACAGTAAACCATAAGGCGTTTCAGTCACTGTCACCGTGCCCAGAGCCTTGCCATTACCTTCAGGGAGTGCTTCGTTCATGGTCACCGTAACGCCCGCAGCCAGCACACTGCTGGTAAAAAGCATCGCTGGCAACGTTAAATATTTCAGTTTCATCCGTTATCTTCCTTTATGCATTATTGCCGAATCATTCGGGTACACATTAATGATAACGGGTGATGAATTATCTGCACGGCAGCAGTGTAAGAGATGTGAAGCCGATGTGTGGGGTTGGTGAGATTCAGATTAACCCGCAAAGGTAAGCAATTGGTAACAAGAGGCTAATTTACAAAAGTAACAGATCAACTCGCTTAAAAACTAAAAAACCTCAACTCACGGCCAGCATATTACCGAGGCTTAACCGCCCTATGCCATAAAAAAACCCGCCTATTAAGGCGGGTTTTATCAACAAACTGTTTTACGAAAGGTAAAGCACAGTAATTACTGGCCTTTCACTTCTTTCAGACCGTTGAATGGTGCGCGGTCGCCCAGCGCTTCTTCGATACGGATCAGTTGGTTGTATTTAGCAACGCGGTCAGAACGGCTCATTGAACCCGTTTTGATTTGGCCTGCTGCGGTACCTACTGCCAGATCGGCAATAGTAGCATCTTCGGTTTCGCCAGAACGGTGAGAGATAACCGCGGTGTAACCTGCATCTTTCGCCATCTTGATAGCAGCCAGAGTTTCGGTCAGAGAACCGATCTGGTTGAATTTGATCAAGATAGAGTTAGCAACACCTTTCTCGATGCCTTCTTTCAGGATCTTGGTGTTGGTTACAAACAGGTCGTCACCAACCAGTTGGATTTTGTCACCCAGAACTTCGGTCTGGTATTTGAAGCCAGCCCAGTCAGATTCGTCCAAGCCATCTTCGATGGAAACGATTGGGTACTGTTTGGTCAGGTCTTCCAGGAAGTGAGTGAACTCTTCAGAAGTGAACGCTTTGTTGCCTTCGCCAGCCAGAACATATTTGCCATCTTTGTAGAACTCAGATGCCGCACAGTCCATAGCCAGAGTAACGTCTTTACCCAACACGTAGCCTGCTTGTTTTACCGCTTCAGCGATAACAGCCAGTGCTTCGGCGTTAGAACCCAGGTTTGGTGCATAACCGCCTTCGTCGCCTACCGCTGTGTTCATGCCTTTAGACTTCAGAACTTTAGCCAAGGTATGGAACACTTCTGAACCGATGCGAACCGCTTCTTTCAGAGTTTTAGCGCCTACTGGCTGAATCATAAACTCTTGAATATCAACGTTGTTATCAGCATGTTCGCCGCCGTTGATGATGTTCATCATCGGCAGTGGCATAGAGAATTTGCCTGGGGTGCCGTTCAGTTCAGCAATGTGCTCGTACAAAGGCATGCCTTTAGACGCTGCTGCTGCTTTCGCTGCTGCCAGAGAAACAGCCAGAATGGCGTTAGCACCAAACTGGGATTTGTTCTCAGTACCGTCCAGATCGATCATGATTTTATCGATGTTGGCCTGGTCTTTAGCATCTTTACCCATAACTGCCTGAGCAATTGGGCCATTTACTGCGGCAACGGCTTTCAGAACGCCTTTGCCCAGGAAACGGGATTTGTCACCGTCACGCAGTTCCAGTGCTTCACGGGAACCGGTAGAAGCACCTGATGGTGCAGCAGCCAAACCAACAAAACCGCCTTCCAGATGAACTTCAGCTTCTACAGTTGGGTTACCACGGGAGTCGATGATTTCGCGACCGATGACTTTAACGATTTTGGACATTAGATTTTCCTCAGTACAAGTTAAACTAAAACTCCAGACAGAGGGGGCGACATCGCTGCCGCCCCTTCTATCAAATATTTTATTTCACCTGGCGCTTCTGATAATCACCAGCCGCTTTAACAAAGCCGGCGAACAACGGGTGACCATCACGTGGCGTCGAAGTAAATTCTGGATGGAACTGACAAGCCACAAACCACGGGTGGTTTGGTAACTCGATAATTTCCACCAGTTTGTTATCCGCAGAACGCCCTGCTACACGCAACCCGGCGGCTTCAATCTGCTTCAACAACATGTTGTTTACTTCATAGCGATGACGATGGCGCTCAACGATGGTAGGTTCGCCATACATCTGACGTACCAGACTACCTTCGATCAGGTGACATTGCTGCCCACCCACCCGCATGGTACCGCCCAAATCGCTATCTTCCGTACGTACTTCAACGTTGCCGTCTTCATCACGCCATTCGGTGATTAATGCAACCACCGGATACTTACAGTCTGGCACAAATTCTGTGGAGTTTGCGTTTTCCATCCCCGCTACGTTGCGGGCAAACTCCATCAGTGCAACTTGCATACCCAGGCAAATGCCCAGATAAGGAATATTGTGTTCACGGGCATAACGCGCCGCCAGAACCTTGCCTTCCACACCACGGTAGCCAAAGCCACCTGGGATTAGAATAGCATCCAGCCCTTTCAGCATCTCTTCGCCGCGCGTTTCTACATCTTGCGAATCGATTAGCTTGATGTTCACCGTTAGGCGATTTTTCAGCCCACCGTGTTTGAGCGCTTCAATCACAGATTTATAGGCATCCGGCAATTCTACGTATTTGCCAATCATCCCAATGGTCACTTCGCCACCTGGATTCGACTCTTCGTATAATACCTGTTCCCATTCTGCGAGATTTGCTTCAGGACAAGTTAAGCTGAATCGTTTACAAATATAATCGTCAAGGCCCTGTGATTTCAATAGCCCTGGGATTTTATAAATAGAATCAACATCTTTTAGCGAGATAACCGCTTTTTCTGGCACATTGCAGAACAAGGCAATTTTAGCGCGTTCATTAGCAGGAACTACGCGATCAGAACGGCAAATCAGCACATCGGGCTGAATACCAATGGACAGCAGCTCTTTTACCGAATGTTGTGTTGGCTTGGTTTTCACTTCACCAGCCGCCGCCAGATAAGGAACCAGCGTCAGGTGCATGTAAAGGCTGTGTTCGCGGCCCACTTCCCACGCCATTTGACGAATGGCTTCGAGGAATGGCAGGGATTCGATATCACCTACGGTACCGCCGATTTCAACCAATACCACATCATAGCCTTCGCCACCTTCAACGATGCGCTCTTTGATAGCATTGGTGATATGAGGAATAACCTGAATGGTTGCACCTAAGTAGTCGCCACGGCGTTCTTTGCGTAGAACATCGGAATAGATACGACCAGCGGTGAAGTTGTTGCGACGGGTCATTTTAGTGCGAATGAAGCGCTCATAGTGACCTAAATCCAGATCGGTTTCAGCACCATCATCGGTGACATAAACTTCCCCGTGTTGAGTCGGGCTCATGGTGCCTGGATCCATGTTAATATATGGGTCCAGTTTCATCATAGTAACCTTGAGGCCACGGGCTTCAAGTATAGCCGCCAGAGAGGCTGCGGCAATGCCTTTACCCAGAGAGGATACGACCCCGCCGGTCACAAAAATATAATTAGTTGTCATGCTGAACCTGAGAGTTTAGGTTTAAAGACGATGGAAGAACCAAGACGGGAAAGTAGTATACTCGAACCTTGGTTTCGCTACAAACTATCTCCGCGCCAGTGGCCGTTTTCGCGCCCAAAACCGCGCGGAACATCGTCTCGCTATCCGTTATAATTCAATATATTAACGCAATTAAAATTCAACAACCATCGGTCAAATGAATTAAAACACCTTAAATTTCAGTTTCTTGCTTTTTAACTTGCTGCCAGGCCGCTTCCATTTCTTCCAGCGTGGCGCTCTCCATGGTCCGACCTGATTGTATAACTATTTGTTCTACCTGGCGAAAACGCCGTTCAAACTTGCGGTTAGCAGCTTGTAAGGCATTTTCAGCTTTATGGCCTAAATGACGCGATAAGTTAACCGTAGCAAACAGCAAATCGCCAATTTCTTCACCCAGTTTATCTTGGTCCACCACCGCTTGCCGCGCTTCGAACATCACTTCGTCGATCTCTTCGTAGACTTTGTCCAGCACCGGGCCAAGAGTGTCCCAATCAAAACCAACCGCCGCGCAGCGCTTTTGGATTTTATGGGCTTTCATCAATGCCGGCAGTGCATCGGGAATATCATCCAGTGCCGAATACAGAGCTTTCTCCGCCCTTTCCTCGGCTTTACGCGATTCCCAGCCCGCTAGCGCAGCCTCACTGCTAATCGCTACGTCAGTGGCGTTTAGCGCCGCATTAGGGAATACATGCGGGTGACGACGCTCCAGTTTATCGCTGATGGCATGACAAACATCATCAAACGCAAACAATCCCTGTTCCTGCCCCATTTGAGCATAAAACACTACCTGGAACAGCAAGTCGCCTAACTCATCACGTAAATCGTCAAAATCCTTACGCGCAATCGCGTCAAGCACCTCGTAAGTTTCTTCTAATGTATAGGGCGCGATAGTGTCAAAAGTCTGCTTACGATCCCACGGACAGCCGTGCTCCGGGTCACGTAAGGTACGCATAATGTCCAACAGACGTTGCAGGGCTAAGGCGGTGGAGTCAGAGGTAGTTACTGGCTGGGTCATCTCAATTTATTCACTTTTTTGCTTTTTAAAATTCGAGGCGTAGCGAGCGCAGGCAGATTGATTGCAGCCAGCGCACAGCCCCCGGAGCGTACACGCAGTACGTGAGGAGGGCGAGCACTGCCCAATATCAATATGCCAAAGCGCAGTAGCCGTTCAGATCAAAAAAATTAATTGCCGTGTAGCCGACGGGCATCTATCACATCCGGCAACTGATTCAGCTTGGCTAATACCCTACCCAGCACCTGCAAGTTGTAGATCTCGATATCCATATCGATGGTAGCTACCATCTTTTTGGTATCGCTGCGGCTGGCAACACCCAGTACATTAACTTTTTCGTTCGCCAGGATGGTGGTGATATCACGTAGCAAACCGCTGCGATCATTGGCGGTCACTCGCACCACTAATGAATAGCCACTGGAGTAACTCTCGCCCCAAACCGCATCAACAATCCGCTCTGGCGCATGAGACTGCAATTCAGCCAGTTGTTCACAATCAGCACGATGAATGGATATCCCCCGCCCTTGGGTGATAAAGCCAATAATCTCATCACCGGGGATAGGCTGGCAGCAGCGGGCGATATGGTGCATCAGATTGCCAACGCCTTCGACCACAATGCGCCCGCTGTCTTTGCTGGCGTTACGTGGTGGCGGCTGATGCTTATTATTCAGATGACGTAATGCTTCTAAATCAGCCTCTTCCGCTGTGGGCTTATTCAGTTTGCCTTGCAGGAAGTTAACCATCTGGTTTAGGCGGATATCACCGCCGCCAATGGCCGCCAACACTTCATCCATCGAATTCATGTTATAGCGCGGAACCAGTAGCTTCTCAGCCTCTTTCAAGCTGATATCCATATGCTCTAGTTCGTCGTCCAGCATCTGCCGACCAGCAAGAATATTCTTGTCTCTATCTTGTTTTCTAAACCAGTTATGGATCTTAGATCGCCCACGACTGGTAGTGACGTAACCGAGGTTAGGATTCAGCCAGTCACGGCTTGGATTGGGTTGCTTCTGAGTGATAATTTCAATCTGATCACCCATCTGCAATTGATAGGTAAACGGCACAATTCGGCCACTGATTTTAGCACCAATGCAGCGGTGCCCCACATCACTGTGAATATGGTAAGCAAAGTCGAGTGGGGTCGAACCGGCAGGTAAATCAATAACATCGCCTTTCGGGGTAAACACATAGACCCGGTCGTCAAATACCTGGCTGCGCACTTCATCCAGCATCTCGCCGGAATCTGCCATCTCTTCCTGCCAGGCAATCAGCTTACGTAACCAGGCAATACGCCCTTCATAGCCAGAACGACCTGCCGCCACGGCACCTTCTTTGTACTTCCAGTGAGCAGCAACCCCCAGTTCAGCATCTTCATGCATCTGGCGGGTACGAATCTGAATTTCCAGCGTTTTCCCACGCGGCCCGAGGACTACAGTATGAATTGACTGGTAGCCATTGGGTTTAGGGTTAGCGACGTAATCATCAAACTCATCAGGCAAATGACGGAAATGGGTATGTACAATCCCCAATGCGGCATAGCAGTCTTGCAAACGCTCTACCACCACTCGCACGGCGCGCACATCGAATAACTCATCGAAGGCCAACGATTTTTTCTGCATCTTGCGCCAAATGCTGTAGATATGCTTGGGGCGGCCATAAATATCAGCTTTGATACCTTCATCAGCCATTGCTTTGCGCAATGAAGCCACGAAGTCATCAATAAATTGTTCACGATCGATACGGCGTTCGTGAAGCAATTTGGCAATTTGTTTATATTCATCTGGATGTAGGTAGCGAAAGCAGAAGTCTTCCAACTCCCACTTAATCTGGCCGATACCCAAGCGGTTAGCCAACGGGGCATAAATATTGGAACACTCTTTAGCCGCCAGCACCCGTTCATCTTCCGGCGCATCTTTTACTTCACGCAGATGGGCAATACGCTCAGCCAGCTTAATGACCACACAGCGAAAATCCTCCACCATCGCCAGCAGCATACGACGCACATTATCCACTTGCTCAGAACTCATGGAGTCGTTGTGAGTGGCTTTTAACTGGCGGATAGCGTCCATATCACGCACGCCATGCACCAGATAGGTGATACCCTTGCCAAATTGCTCAGTCAGGGTGGTTTCATCCACCACATTGGCATCCACCAGTGGGAACAGTAGCGCCGCGCGCATACTGTCGTTGTCCATGCTCAGAGTGGAAAGAATTTCAACCATTTCAAGGCCGCGCCACAACAATAACGAGGCATCAGGATGGTTTTGCGTCTGTTGCTCACAGTAACGCCAGGTTTCGGCCAATCGCTCACCTGACTGCGGATTAGGAAGCCCCAAGCTGGCGATCCAATCGTCGAGAGCAAACTCACCCGCCGGATTCAAATGTGCACTTCGTACCGCAACCATAACTTCTCCCTACTTTGCGACCCCTGGCTCCTGCATGAACAGCGCCATAGATTCAAGATGCCCGGTGTGGGGAAACATATCCAACATTCGCACCTGAGCAAGACGGTAACCGGCGGCTAACAACACCTGACTATCCCGTGCCAGCGTAGTGGGATTACACGAAACATACACCACCCGCTTTGGCGCCAGTTTGACTATATGTGACATCACCCCGGCAGCACCTGCGCGAGCGGGGTCTAATAATACTTTATCGAATCCTTGTGTCGCCCACGGCTGGCGGCTGATGTCGGATTCAAGATTTTCATGGAAAAATGACACGTTGGCTAATGCATTGCTCTGCGCATTATACTGCCCATTCGCCACCAGCTCCGCAACTCCTTCCACCCCGACAACCTCACGCGCACGCTTTGCCAACGGCAACGTGAAATTACCCATACCGCAGAAGAGATCCAGTACCCGCTCGTCAGGTTGTACATCAAGCCATGCCAGAGCCTGGGCCACCATTTGTTGGTTGACCGTATCATTAACCTGAATAAAATCCCGTGGATGAAATGCTAAGCGTAGACCGTCTATTTGGTAATAGGGATCCTCACCAATGAGTTTTTCCAGATTCTCGCTGTCAGCGGCCAGATAGACGGCAACCCGTTCCCGCTGGGCAAAATCAGTTAGCGCTGCGCGATCTACGTCATTAAGGGTATCAAGGTGACGTAAAACCAGCAACGGCCCATTATCAGCCAGCACCAGTTCCACATGCCCTAACCGGCGCACAGCCTGCAAGGCAGATAAGCACTGATAAAGCGGCTGTAGCAGTCGTTCCAATTCAGGCCGTAAGACAGGGCAGTGCTTTACACTAACCAAGTCGTGAGATTCGGTTTGATGGAAACCCATTTGCAATCGCTGCTGTTTGGGTTGATAGAGTAAACCCAACCTCGCTCGCCGCCGATAACCATACTCTGGCCCACAGATAACCGGGCCTAATGCAGGGCAAGCCCCCGTCGCGTTAACAAGCAGCCGCCTGAGCGAATCTGCTTTGCTATCTTGCTGTAGCTGGCTACAAGCGTGCTGCTGCTGACAGCCTCCACAAATTCCAAAGTGAGGGCAAGGAGGAGTCACTCTTTCACTGCATTGGTTCAACAAATGTTTAAGTTTACCGCGACTATACTGGCGTTTTTGCTCGATCAGCTCAATTTCAGCTTGCTCCCCCGGTAGAACCCCAGGGATAAAAATAGCTTTGCCTTTCTCGCGTGCAACCCCCTGACCAAAGGGATCAAGAGAATTTACTGTCACAGTTATCGTTTGTCGGGTCGTCACACGTCGGTTTGGAGAGTAGAATTGCGCCATATTGATTGATCAAGCATCGGTTTTGTAAGCTGCTAATTCTCCCACATTGGAATACCATGACCAAATACAGTCTTCGCGCGCGCATGATGATTTTAATCCTGGCCCCCACGCTGCTTCTTGGGCTGTTACTCAGTACTTCCTTTATGGTTAACCGTTACAATGAACTTCAAAAACAAATAGTTAATGCTGGTTCTAATATTATTGAACCGCTGGCGGTTGCCAGTGAATATGGAATGACCTTCCGCAACCGCGATACCGTCCGTCAGTTGATTAATCTACTTCATCGCCGTCACTCGAACATTGTTCGGTCAATATCCGTTTTCGACGCAGATAACAACCTTTTTGTCACATCTAACTATAATTACAATTCCTCACAATTAAGGTTACCCAAAGGCGATTCTATCCCTGATTCGCTGATGCTCTCTTATCGTGGCGACTCGCTGATTATGCGGATGCCTATTGTCTCGGAGTCCAACTTATCCAGTGATAGAGCCTCGGATGCGGATATAACCCATCGGCCGCTCGGCTATATCGCCATAGATTTAGATTTACAATCGGTGCGTTTGCAGCAATACAAAGAGATCTTTATCTCAACCCTGCTGCTGCTGTTTTGCATGTGTGTGGCCATTTTGTTTGCTTATCGCCTGATGCGGGATGTGACTGGCCCAATCCGTAACATGGTGAATGCTGTTGACCGTATCCGCCGTGGGCAATTGGATAGCCGGGTCGAAGGGCATATGCTCGGTGAGCTGAACATTCTGAAAAATGGTATCAATTCGATGGCGATGTCGTTGGCGGCCTATCACGAAGAGATGCAACAAAATATCGATCAGGCCACGTCAGATTTACGCGAAACATTGGAACAGATGGAGATACAAAACGTCGAGCTGGGGCTGGCAAAAAAACGTGCACAGGAAGCCGCACGTATTAAGTCTGAGTTTCTGGCTAACATGTCCCACGAACTGCGAACTCCACTAAATGGCGTTATTGGCTTTACACGTCAAACGTTGAAAACCTCGCTAACGCCAACGCAAACAGACTATTTGCAGACTATCCAACGCTCAGCTAACAACCTGTTATGCATCATTAACGATGTTTTGGACTTTTCCAAACTGGAAGCCGAAAAACTCATTCTTGAGCACATCCCCTTCCCTCTGCGTGGTGCACTGGATGAAGTCATTATCTTGCTGGCACACACCGCACATGAGAAAGGGCTAGAACTGACACTGCATGTAAATAATGATGTCCCCGAACAGCTCGTCGGGGATGCAATGCGTTTGCAGCAAATTGTCACGAACTTGCTTGGTAATGCGATTAAATTCACCGAACAGGGCAATATTGATATTCTGCTTGCCGTGCAGGCTAAAACGGATCAGCAAGTCACACTGGTAGTAGAAATTCACGATACGGGCATTGGTATTTCCGAGTCACAGCAGGCCCAGCTATTCCAAGCTTTTCGTCAAGCGGATGCCAGTATCTCCCGCCGACACGGAGGAACCGGCCTTGGGTTGGTCATTACCGAAAGATTGGTCAAAGAGATGGGGGGCGATATCAGCTTCTACAGTCAGGTGGATCGCGGCTCAACCTTTAGGTTCCATCTCACATTGGATCTTAACGAAACAGTCTCTTATCGCCATCCTGATATGTCGTACTTAGAGGGGAAAACGCTAGCCTATATTGAGCGCAATACTTGTGCAGCAAGGGCCGCGTTAGATATTCTGAGTGTCACGCCCTTGCAGGTCACTCATAGCCCGACATTAGCGCAATTACCGCGCCAACATTATGATTTCCTGCTGGTTGGGGTACCCATTCCGTTCCGTAATAATATGGCGGTTCATCAAGATAAACTGGTCGCGGCACTGAAAATTTCCGAACATGTGATTCTGGCCCTGCCCAGTCAGTCACAGGTTGAGGCCGAGCAACTTAAACAGATGGGTGCCAAAGCTTGTCTGGTCAAACCCTTGTCATCAAATAGATTAATTCCATTGCTGTTGTCTGAAGAACCCCATGCTGAATCCCCCGTAGTGGAACAAACGGATAAACCGGCTAAATTACCGTTTAAGGTGATGGCAGTTGACGACAATCCAGCTAACCTAAAACTCATTGGCACCCTGCTTGAAGAACAGGTCGAAGAGACCGTGTTGTGTGACAGTGGCGCGAAAGCCATTGCCTATGCCAGAGAAAATACGCTGGATATCATTTTAATGGATATTCAAATGCCTGAAATTGATGGTATCCGTGCCAGCGAAGTCATTCATCAGATGTCCCATCATCTGGATACCCCCATTATTGCCGTCACCGCCCACGCCGTAAGAGGCCAGCAAGAACAGTTGTTAAAACTGGGGATGGCAGACTATCTGGCAAAACCGATTGATGAAACCCGATTGATACAGGCACTTTCCCGCTTTCAGCACGATAGTTCATCCCCCCTTCCAGCAGAGGCAGATCACCTGTTGGCACTTCAATCTGAATGTGAGGGAGCAATAGATTGGTCACTGGCAGTCAGGCAAGCTGCCAATAAAGAGGCTCTCGCCAGAGACCTTTTAATGATGTTATTAGAATTTATGCCACAAGTGGTAGGTAGCGTGCAGGCTATATTGGCAGGCAATCATGACAACGACATTCTGAACCTAATTCATAAATTCCATGGCAGTTGTGCGTGTAGCGGAGTGCCACGGCTGAAGCAATTGTGCATGACAATTGAGCAGCAATTGCGTCAACAAACTGATTTACAAGACTTACAACCTGAATGGCTGGAATTATTAGATGAGATAGAGAATGTTCGCTATGCGGCCAAAAGCTATTTAGGTACTGCTTAGCACACCTCCGCTTCAGCATAAAAAAGGGCACAGTCATAATGAACTGCGCCCTTTTGGCGTTATTAATGCCGATTACTGCATTAATAAATAGAGTGAAGTATCACCACGCTGAATATTCAGCGCCAGTACTGATGGTTTGGTATCAAGGATCTTCCGCAGCTCACCCAGATTTTGAACTGGCTGCTGGTTAATCCCGATGATGATATCGCCTTTTTTCAGGCCAATACGTGCAGCGGCAGTGCCGGCTTTCACGCTATCAACTTTCACACCTTTTTTACCATTAACATCAGAGTTGCTCAGCTCTGCACCTTCAATTCCAGTATAGAGATTACCGGAATCAACCTGAGTTTGGCTGCTCTGCTCTAAGGTCACTTCCACATTGACAGGTTTACCGTCACGTAACAGACCTAAGGTCATTTTACTGCCTACTGGCAGAGTACCAATTTCAGCACGGAAACCTGCGAAGCTATTGATGGCTTTACCATTCATGCTAACAATAACGTCACCAGCTTTTATCCCGGCTTTAGCCGCCGCAGATTTTGGCAAGACCTGACTGATAAAGGCACCTTTCTGCGCATCAACTTTCATGGCTTTGGCCAGCTCAGAGTTCAGCTCAGTGCCCATAATGCCCAGCTCACCACGTTTAACCTGACCGAATTCAACCATTTGAGATGTCAGGTTTTTCACCATGTTACTTGGGATAGCAAAACCAATACCGATGTTACCGCCGTCCGGTGCCAGGATCGCAGTATTGATCCCAATCAATTCACCGTTCAGATTGATCAATGCACCACCGGAGTTCCCACGGTTAATTGCGGCATCAGTCTGGATAAAGTTTTCGTAGTTTTCCACGTTCAGACCACTGCGCCCCAAAGCAGACACGATACCGGATGTTACGGTTTCGCCCAGACCATATGGGTTACCGATAGCGACGGTATAATCACCCACGCGCAATTTATCAGAATCTGCAATTTTAATTGCCGTCAGATTTTTAAAATCTTTTAACTGCAATAACGCGATATCAGTTCGCGGATCTTTACCGATCACTTTTGCTTCATAGCTACGGCCATCACTCAGTTTGACGCTGATTTTAGTTGCATTATCTACCACGTGGTTATTGGTGACGACATAACCCTTGGCGGCATCAATAATGACACCTGAACCGAGTGCCCGGAAATCCTGCTTGCCAGGTGCTCCCCCTTTACCGCCCTGCTCACCCTGACACATCGGGGAGCCTTGGAACGGTGAGCCGTCCTGACAGAACGGAGAGTCATCACCAAAGAATTGCTGGAACTGTGGTGGCACGCCACCTGCACCTGCATTGCTAACCTGGGTGCTCCCCTCCACGTTGATGCTCACAACAGAAGGCATCACTTTCTCTAGCATTGGCGCCAGGCTAGGGAGCTGCTGGCTGCTAGAAGACGCCGTCTCTGCCGAAATAGCAGAAGAAACCGGCCCCATGGCTAAACCGATGCTCAATGCCAATGCACTTAACACTAAAGTTGCTTTTTTCATGTATTCTGGTTCTCGCTGTACAATTAATAATGAGTTAATAAATGGTATATATACCCAAAGAAATTGAAGTTGCAGCTAACAACTCGGCAGCGTCAAGGACGTAAGGGTATAACTGACTTATATCCAAAACCATTGACGTAGCAGCAAGCCAGCGATCGGGTGACCCCCAATGAGTTAACTAATGCTCAATGATAGGGGGGCAAGTAACGAAAGCTGCTCACTACGCGCAATGCCAAGTAAGAAGGATATAGCCGTCATGCATAGTAAGATTAAATATGGGGGATGAAGTTCACGGAACCAATAATTGGAATAGTAAAAAATATTGTCCGTCTTTACAAAACTACAGTTAATTAAACGGGCAATTTACTTTACTTGCATACTATTCCGCAGCCATCAACCGCCGATATTCATCGTAGGCATAAAGGTCTGTCATACCACTGATATAATCCTGAATTAAGCGAGCACGATAATAATATTCATATATCTCATGTTGTTCTGGCGATAAATTCCGTAACCGCTCTGTCGATTCTGCATAAGCCAAACGATGTTTAGTGGACAATTTATGGAACAATCGAGTCTCAATTGGATACTGGCGGTGGCTGTCCTCTGCTACAAGCTGTGTAAAGGCCGCCTGCGGCATAGATAATAGCGGGCTATAAATATCAAGCAACCCACTAATAACTCTATATCCTTGTAATTCAAGCTGTTCTACTTCGGGATGATTAAAAACATGTTTTACTGCCACCTTTTTAAAAATTTGCAGTAATTTACACGCAGGGCTGGAATCTTCTAGCAATGCCTGATTAAACGAGCCAGAAAATACTGTGGGTAAATTTTCAATAAACCGTTGTGCCGCATGAGGAACTAATTTCCCGACAGTATTTACCCGTAAATACATAAAGAATTGATCTTCCGAACTGCGCCGGCCTTGCCCACGACCTAATTGCCGGAATGCGCCACCAACAACTTTATCAAACAAGTCGCCATGGGTAACTTCGCCCCACTCTTGCATCATATGATCATAAAGTTGTTCAACGCTGAAAATACTTTTTTCTACTGCATCCTCTAAGTCAGCAATACAATAAGAAATATCATCCGCAGCTTCCATAATATATGTCAGAGGGAAACGATTGAACTCCCCCATATTGAGTTCGCGACGTAAATCTTTAACATAATCTTCTTCAGCAAGATAAAATCCTGGTTTCTTCATCAAATAGTGATGAGAAGCAGGAATATCATCTGACCAATAAGCCGGTTTAGTATATTTAAGAATGCAGCCCACTTGAGCATAAGTCAGATTCAGTTTTAATAAACTGTAAACCAAACGAATAGCTTGTGCGTTACCTTCAAACTGGCTTAGGTCATGGCGGATTTTACTGCGCAGAGTATTAAGCTCTGTTTCCCCTTCCCGCAGCCTTAGCGCGTTAACCTGACAATGATCCTTACCACGTGGTTCAGCACCACCGCCGTTAGGGTCCATCTGTTTTGTAAACCAGTTATTGATCGCTGACTCACCAAAATGGCCAAAAGGTGGATTACCGATGTCATGCATCAGGCAAGCCATTTCCACTATACTTTCAAAGGGATCAAGCAGCTTATCCAGCCCATAGGCCGTTATTTTTTTATCTTGCTTAAACCGATTAAGGATCTCTTTGGCAATATAGCGCCCCACCTGCTGCACTTCCAACGAATGGGTTAAACGACTGCGAACAGCGGCATTGCGCTCCAGTGGGAAGACCTGCGTTTTTTGCTGTAAACGCCGAATGGCAGCAGAATTAACAATCCGACCGCGATCACTTTCAAATACCCGGGTAATGTCATATTCATCTTCTGCCGAACTGGATTTACCAAACGGCCGCTGAAAACTGATTTTCTGCTTAAAATCGATCCCGGACATGTTATCCCCCTGATCATGTAATACAAACAGTGATACCGGCTCCTGCCAGTAGATGCAATTGATTACGTATGAACTGCGGCACATTACGCATTATCTTTGCTGAGCTACCCGAATATCTCACTTAACTGATAAACTGTGCGCTGATAATTACAGCTTAATCCACTTTTTAAAATCAACGGGTATCCATATGAAAGTAGGCATTATTGGTGCAATGGAGCAAGAAGTTACCTTGCTGCGTGATAAAATTGAAAATCGCCAAACCTTGACACGTGCAGGCTGCGAAATTTACACCGGTAAACTCAATGGCGTGGATGTCGCATTGCTAAAATCCGGCATTGGTAAAGTCTCTGCGGCCATGGGAACGACGTTGCTATTAGAGCATTGCCAGCCAGACGTGGTGATCAATACCGGCTCTGCGGGTGGTTTAGCCTCCAGTTTGAAAGTGGGTGATATTGTCGTTTCTAACGAAGTTCGCTATCACGATGCTGATGTAACCGCATTCGGCTATGAACCAGGCCAAATGGCTGGTTGCCCTCCCGCTTTCATTGCTGATGCTGAGTTGATTGCACTGGCAGAAAGCTGCATTAATCAATTGAACTTACATGCAGTACGCGGACTGATTTGCAGCGGCGATACCTTTATTAATGGTTCCGCCCCTCTGGCCCGTATCCGCGCGGTCTTCCCGTCGGTGGCAGCAGTGGAGATGGAAGCCGCCGCTATCGGCCATGTTTGCTATCTGTTCAAAACACCTTTCGTTGTGGTACGTGCGATTTCTGATGTGGCGGATCAAGAGTCGCACCTGAGTTTTGAAGAGTTCTTAGTGGTCGCCGCTCAGCAGTCGACGCTTATGATCGAAGCCATGTTAACCACACTGGCTAATCGTAATTAATGATGCGCGTCAGTATTTCCTCCCTATCACGAGCAACAATAATTTTGTTGCTCGGCCTGTTTTCACTTGCCCTGTATGCACCATTAGCAGTGGCAGTCGAGCGGATTATCAGCTTATCCCCCAGCACCACCGAGCTGGCTTATGCCGCAGGATTAGGCGATAAACTGGTTGCAGTAAGTGCTTACTCTGATTACCCGGAGGCGGCTAAAAAGCTTGAGCAGGTTGCATCCTGGCAAGGAGTGAATGTCGAACGTATTTTGGAATTAAAGCCAGACTTGATCCTTGCGTGGCGTGGCGGCAATCCACAGCGCCCACTTGATCAACTCACCGCCTTTGGTATTCCAATTTTCTATTCTGATCCGGTAAATATGGATCAAATTGCTGGTGATCTGGATAAATTGGCGCAATACAGTTCGCATCCTGAGCAGGCCCGCCAAGCTGCGGCTCAACTTCGTCAGAAGGTCACTGAATTACGTCGCCACAATACCCGTAACCCGCCTTTGCGTACCTTTTTACAATTTGGCACTCAGCCCCTGTTTACCAGTTCTGGGCATACGCTACAAAGTGAGGTTATTTCCCTGTGTGGCGGAGAAAATATTTTTGCTAGCAGCCGCGTTCCCTGGCCTCAAGTCAGTCGGGAACAAGTCATGACACGCCAACCACAAGTGATTGTGGTCAGTGGTGACCAGCCACAAGCTGATAATGTCAAAGCCTTCTGGCAACCTCAGCTTGCAATTCCTGTTATAACGCTGAATGAGGACTGGTTTAATCGTTCGGGTCCGCGTATCCTGCTGGCCGCTGAACAGTTGTGCCAACAAATGGCCACCCTTCAATCCCCCGTGGCGGAGTCACATTAATGCTGGTTTATTGGCTGGATATTTTAGGTACTGCGGTATTTGCTATCTCTGGTGTGTTGCTGGCAGGGAAGTTGCGAATGGACCCGTTTGGTGTACTGGTTCTAGGGGTGGTGACGGCTGTTGGTGGGGGAACAATCCGCGATATGGCCTTGGCCAATGGCCCGGTTTTTTGGGTGAAAGATCCTACTGACTTGGTGGTTGCAATGGTGACCTGCCTGGCGACCATTTTGTTGGTACGACAACCTCGCCGAACACCGAAATGGATCCTGCCGGTACTTGATGCTATTGGTTTGGCAGTGTTCGTCGGTATCGGCGTCAATAAAGCCTTTGCTGCTGGTGCCAGCCCGTTAGTGGCTATCTGTATGGGTGTTATAACCGGAGTTGGTGGTGGGATTATCCGCGATGTATTAGCCCGTGAGAT
Organism: Yersinia intermedia; assembly: GCF_900635455.1. NCBI lineage: Bacteria > Pseudomonadati > Pseudomonadota > Gammaproteobacteria > Enterobacterales > Yersiniaceae > Yersinia > Yersinia intermedia. The sequence goes on from NZ_LR134116.1 coordinate 3,795,356, forward strand.
CCCAATGATCCTGCGCACTGAAATTTATGCTACCGCCTGCATTATTGGTGGCATAGCCCATGCTACGGCGTTCTATACTTTTGGTATGCCATTACAACAGGCGATGATGCTGGGCATGGTAATTACCCTCGGCATCCGGCTTGCAGCCATCCGCTGGCGTTTAAAACTACCCACGTTTGAAATAGAGCACTAACTAATAGAGTGATTGGTTTAATTTGTCTGATCTAAACCTTCAGGTTTTTAAAAAATTAACTGGTATCGCTATCTAAAATAATGGGCGTAACAGTTCAACAGCCAACGAATGACAAATCGGCCAAAAGCGATTTGAACAGCATTTATGCTGGCCCACAGGGTAAGCCCCAAAATGAGGCTTATTAATCCCGATGAGCTAACCCAAGCCAGTGGTTCGGGTAAGTGAATGCAGCTAACGCGGCTGTTGCGCCAAGGACGCAGGATAAATTAAATGCTGAAAGAGGAACCGCAACCACAAGTACTCTTCGCATTCGGGTTCGTCACGATAAAGCGTGAGCCTTCCAACCCTTCAGTGTAATCTACCGCACCGCCGACCAGATATTGTAGGCTCATCGGATCAACCACCAATTCAACACCTTGCTTTTCGATAGTCATATCACCATCGTTGATTTGATCATCGAAAGTAAAACCATATTGAAACCCGCTGCATCCGCCACCGGTAATATAGACCCGCAGCTTCAGATTCGGATTTTCCTCATCAGAAATCAGCAGTTTAACTTTCTTAGCTGCTGCCTCAGTAAACTGTAGGGGCAGTACTGTTTCATCGCTCATACTCATCACTCCCAACCGGTGTTCGAGTTGCAGGTTACTACAATGGCAGCCTGATCTAATCATCAATTATCTAATACCTGAGTAATTCATTCAAGTATTGCTGGCTAATGTTATATATTATCTACCTGTTTGAGTACCACTTTCAACCACCGGTTGCTGTTGTCCACTCGAAGATGCAGCCTGCTCTTGTCTTAGTAATGTGCGGGCTAAAATAGCTGAATACAAGGGTTTACCCCCCATAAACTGTGCTATTAATGTCGCGCCCAAGCAGGTCACTATCATCGGTAAAATAAGCTGATAATTATCGGTCATCTCCAACACCAAGACGATCCCAGTGAGTGGCGCGCGTACCGATGCAGCAAACAGCGCGCCCATCCCAGCAATAGCAAAAGTCCCTGCCTCAATGCCGTATTGGGGGAAAAAGTGCGCGCAAGATAAGCCAAAGGCAGTGCCCAGAATGGTTCCTAAGGCCAGCATTGGAGCAAATATCCCACCAGGTGCACCAGAACCAAAACACAAAAGTGTAGTGATGACTCGAGCAATAAAAATAAATAGCAACATGCCGATACTAAAGTTACCGGCTGCCGCAATTGGGATTAATGCAAAACCGCCCCCCACAGCCTCGCCGTGAATCAATGCCAATAAGCCACACATTCCCCCTAGCAGGCCACCAATCAAAACCAATTTGCGCCAATCGCCACCATGGAAGCGCATGAACATATCTTGAGTACGGAATATCAACGCATTGAACATCACACCGATGGCACCGAAAATAATTCCCAGCACAAGATAAAGCCATAAGGTATCCAGTGGCACTTCGCTCATTTTACCGACATCAATAACCGCATGTTCGCCGTTAAAATAGCGGTAGACGATAGTAGAGGTTATCACCCCAACAAATACGGCTTTGATTGATACCAGACTGTAGCGGAACTGGGAGCGCATCTCTTCAATAACGAACAAAATCCCCGCCAGCGGGGCATTAAAGGCTGCGGACAACCCTGCTGCGGCACCGGTTGCCAGCAATGAGTGACGTGCCTCAGGGCTACGCAAACGGAAAATATCGACAACCATGCGCCCGCTGTTGCCCCCCATCTGCACCATCGGCCCTTCCCGGCCTAACACCATGCCCGCCCCTAATGTACCAAGGCCACCAATAAATTTAACCGGAATAACCCGCCACCAGCGCACTGGCCGCATCTCTTCCATTGCCCCTTCAATTTCAGGAATGCCTGAACCACCAGCCTCAGGAGCAAAACGACGCACTAGAAAATAACCCACCATCGCTAGCAGCGCTGACATAACGAAAGCCAACGGCCATACCAAAATTGCGTAATCTGCGACTTTGGCCAGCGTTGCTAACCTTTGTTGTTGGATCCAATCGACACCGCGGTCAAAAGCCACAGCCAGTAAACCGGTCACAACCCCGACTACACCCGCCATGATAAGAATGAGCAACGGTGTTTTATCACGATTGACTAATGCTCGAATAAAACGACCACGTTTGAGTTCAGTAACACCTTCACCAGGCATCGGTTGTGTTGAATCAGTCATAATTAGTATATTTATCAATTAAATAATAAGTAATACAAATGAAAAGTAGTTCTGAGTTTAGCCTACATCATCATGATGCGCCTGCTTAAACGCCGATGAAACGCGCTACCTCATAACGTAACTTTAGCCACGATAGTTTCAAATATGCGGCACGTCGCGCAAGCTAACAGTTAATTATGCCCAATCATTTGATAACCGCGGCCAGTTCTTTAGAATAAGCACCATTGTCATGGCTGATGTTAACAACGCTAGTATTATCAAAAATAGTTTTTATTAACCTGATGTTATTCAAGCTAATGTTATTAAAACTAATATTATATCAGCCAATATAGCCAAACCCAATTCAGGAGCCAGTTTATGAGTAAGTCCGAAAGTCTGTATGCCCAGGCACAGCAGGTGATCCCAGGTGGGGTTAACTCTCCGGTGCGTGCATTCACCGGTGTCGGTGGCATCCCATTGTTTATTGAGCGTGCTGACGGCGCCTATCTATTTGATGTTGATGGTAAAGCCTACATCGATTATGTCGGTTCCTGGGGCCCAATGGTTCTTGGTCACAATCATCCGGCCATTCGTCAGGCCGTAATTGAAGCTGTCGAGCGCGGTCTCAGCTTTGGCGCACCAACAGAGATGGAAGTCAAAATGGCTGAGTTGGTGACTGAACTGGTGCCAACCATGGATATGGTTCGGATGGTTAACTCCGGTACCGAAGCCACCATGAGCGCCATTCGTCTAGCCCGAGGCTTCACTTCCCGCGATAAAATCATCAAGTTTGAAGGCTGCTATCACGGCCACGCCGACTGCCTATTGGTAAAAGCGGGATCAGGCGCATTGACCCTCGGTCAACCAAACTCTCCGGGGGTACCGGCTGATTTTGCAAAGCACACACTGACCTGTACTTATAACGATCTGGCCTCTGTACGTGAAGCCTTTGAGCAATACCCACAAGATATCGCCTGTATCATTGTTGAACCTGTCGCTGGCAATATGAACTGCATACCACCGCTGCCGGAATTCCTACCGGGGCTGCGCAAGCTGTGTGACGAATTTGGTGCATTGCTGATTATTGATGAGGTCATGACAGGCTTTCGAGTAGCGTTAGCTGGAGCGCAGGATTACTACAATGTCATTCCTGACTTAACCTGTCTGGGGAAAATTATCGGTGGCGGTATGCCGGTGGGTGCTTTCGGTGGTCGCCGCGATGTTATGGAAGCACTGGCACCAACTGGACCGGTTTATCAGGCGGGTACTCTATCCGGGAACCCTATAGCTATGGCTGCTGGCTATGCCTGTCTGACTGAAGTGGCACAAGTAGGTGTTCATGAAACCCTGACCGAGTTAACCGATTTACTGGCAACTGGCCTGCTCGACGCCGCACAAGCAGAGAATATCCCGCTGGTGGTTAACCACGTGGGTGGCATGTTTGGTATCTTCTTTAGCAATGCGCAAACTGTCACCTGCTATCAAGATGTTATGAATTGTGATGTTGAGCACTTTAAGCGTTTCTTCCATTTGATGCTGGAAGAAGGCATCTATCTTGCTCCGTCTGCGTTTGAAGCCGGTTTTATGTCCGTTGCACATAGCAAAGACGATATCCAGAAAACCGTCGATGCTGCCCGCCGGTGTTTTGCCAAGCTTTAATCTCTATAGATACTATAACCACCGCCAAAAAGCTGGAGGTGGTTATAAATTAAAGACCGGAGGCTAAATGTGTTTAATTAATTTAATGCCGATTAACGGTATAAAGTAATTCTGATATTGCCACATGCTGTGGAATATCACCACCACTACTGCCATTCCAACTTGGCCCCATAGGGAGTGTAGGCATTTTAACGTTAACTGGCTGATAATCTATTATATTACGGGTTACTGGTTGAACAGTATCAATGTGCGTCTTCAGAGAAGAAGTTAACACACCGGAAATGAGTAACGCACCAAAAGCCGTCACTATTAGGCCATATATTAATAATATATTAATCAATAACCTATCATCAACACCATACAAGAAAGACCTATTTCTTTGATGAATTAATTCAGTCATCTTATTTCTCTCCAATTTAATTACCACTAAATAATGAGTAGAATAATCAGACAAACTAATAACTTAAAAATAATTTACATTACATTATTTAGCTTGATAATATACAGGTAACTATCAAATTGATAATCACAATTAGCGCCTAAGGAACTCGATGATTTTTCTGCCTGATTTTTTCACACTACCATATAAAAACTCATGAGCAATACTTTATTATTTATTAAATTTAACTGAGTTGAGTTTAAATATAATTAACCATGCATATGATATTTTTTATTTATAATGATTTTAAATATAATAATTATTAAATGATATTACTATAAACCAATCCAATATCCTCCATATCATCGGCTCATAATTAATAGCTCGATGATATGTTTGATAAAAATCTAACTACGGTTCAGAATCCATCTTCAACCGAAGCAGATTATTGACATAATAAACGCTTACCGCCCTTGTTTACGCAATAAATAAACAAAGTAAGGAGCGCCAATAAATGTTGCCAACAACCCGGCGGGGATTTGGTTCGGGAACAACAGCATACGGCCACACCAGTCGGCAAATACCATCAGCAACCCACCTAAAATAGCCGCGATAAACAGTTGTGGAATGACTCGGCGAAAGCCCAGCATACGCGCCATATGTGGTGCCATCAGCCCGACAAAACTTAAAGGCCCAACCGTCAGGGTAGCAGCGGCGGTTAAAATAGCAGCCAATAACAAAATGGCTAACCGGCTAGGTGCAAGCGCCATACCCAGTGCTCTGGCGGTGACACTGCCCAATGGCAAAATCATTAACCATCTGCGGCACAGTGGCGCTAATGCAATCAGCACCAAAGCAACTAAACCGGTTGTTACTGCCTGCGTGCCATTAACCGAGTAGGTAGAGCCAGAAATCCACGCCAGCAAGCCGCGCATACGTGGATCGCCACTGGCCAGTAACATAGTGATTACCGTGGTAAAGGCGGTGCTCAGTGCTATCCCTGCCAAGAGCATTCTGCCTGGAGAAAACCCGCCACGACCAGCAACGACCAGAATCAACAATAACGTAGCCGCAGCCCCTAAGCTCCCGGCGGGCAACAACCATAGCAACGCATTACCTGGCACAATAAACATCATGACTACCACGCCGAAAGAAGCGCCAGAGCTGATACCCAGAACTTCGGGGCTAGCCATTGGGTTGCCCGTCAGTTTTTGGATTAAGGTCCCCGCTACCGCCAGCATCATACCGGCCGATAATGCCGCGAGCACACGTGGCCAGCGCCACTGTAACACTGCCTGAAGTTCATCACCGGTAATCCAATGCCAGCCCTGGCTATCGCGACCCAACATAAGCGCTACCGTCAACCCTGCCAGCAGTAACAGCAAACCACCACTTAGCCATAATCCCAAATGCTGCCGTTCAGCGGGAACATTATCGCCAAAATCCATATTAGGTGCGGTAGCACTATGTAACCGTGGCAGTAGCCACAACAGTAGTGGCGCACCGATCAAGGCGGTCGCCGCACCGGTAGGGATCTCCCGCCAGACTTGCGTCAGCCAGATGATGATCTGATCGGTAACCCAGAGCAGCAACGCCCCGACTATCGGTGCCAGAATCAAGCGCTGAGATAACCGCCGAGCGCCAAAAATTTTCGCCAACAGCGGCGCAAATAGACCGATAAACCCAATGACTCCGACTGCATTAACTAACATCGCACTGAAAATAATTGCTACACCCAGCGCACTCAACCGCGCCAGTGATAACCCCAATCCCAGATTACGAGCAATACCATCATCTAGCCCCAATAGGGTTAATGGACGTATCAGTAAAGCTGCCAATATGCAGGTAATCACCAAGCGTGGCAGAATAAATTGCACCGTACTCCAATCCTGCTGATTCAGTGCGCCACTGCTCCATAAGAACAGCCCCTGCAACTGGTCATAGTTAAATAGTGCCAACAGACCATTAACTGCACCACAGTACAAGCCAAGAACCAGACCGGCCAAAATTAGGGTGACTGGCGAGAGGCGCTTCCCCCAGGCGACACCAAATACCAACGCACCGATGATCATACCACCGGCCATTGCTGCCAGTTGGCGAGTCAATTCGCCACCGGGTAGCATCCATAGTGTCGCGACGGTCAGCCCAAGTTGGGCACCCGCCGCGACACCGAGTGTGGCGGGTTCGGCCAATGGGTTACGCAACACTTGCTGGAATAGAACACCAACTAACCCTAACCCCGCACCGGTGAGCAGTGCGACAACCAACCTCGGTAGCTGGCTGTAATGGAATAACATCTGGCGCACATCATCGTTGTCTGGCCGCCACAACGCTTCGGCCCATAATGAAACGGGCAATAATTGGCGCAGATTATATAGCGTCAGTGCCACAGCAATTATCAATAACAGCCCAAGTAAGCCTGCGGGCAGTAACCCGCTCTTGCGCGGATGGGTTGCCATCATGATGCGTTACCCCATGCCTGCGCCAAAAGACGCACAAAACGCATGGCAGACAACGTGGAGCCGTAGAACCACACCGGCGGCACTATTCGTAATTGGTTTTGACGCACAAACGACATGGATTGCCACAACGGTGTGCGAGCAACCTGTTGTAACATTTCACGATTACCATGATCAAAGCAGATGGCGCGGCCCTGTTTTATGGCCGCTAAACGTTCAATACCCACGACTGAGCTACCCCAGAGATTGGTTTCTCCCTGCCAGGCATTTTCAATATTCAGTTGGTCCAATACATCCTGGAATAGGCTGCCTTTGCCGATAACCAGCGCATGGCGAGTGTCCAGCAGAGTAAACATCAGTAGTGGTGCCTGGCGGGTCTGATACAAACGTTGACGAGCTACCTGCATAAAGTGAGTAAAGTCAGCAATATGCTGCTCCGCAACCGTTTCTAGCCCTAGCCGTTGGCCGAGCGTGCGTAATGAGTTCCGACCAACCACCAGCGGTGAACTGCCCGCTTCATTAAAGGCAAAACTCATCGAGGGAGCGATAGGCGCGAGTTTTTCCGGCGAAGGGCCAAAGCCTTGCGACATCAGGATTAGCGACGGTGCCATTTGCTGTAGCAGTTCCAGATTAGGCTCAGTGCGCTGGCCCACATCAATAACGCTGGCAGGCAATTTAGGATCTTCAACCCATAAGCGGTAATTATGGGTATCAGCCACACCATAAGGCGTAACCCCCAATGCCAACAGTAACTCAGTGGGTAACCACTCTAATGTGACAACTCTATTGACATCAATCTTGCCGCTATTCTGCGCCCAGCCGGGCAATGACAGCAGTAACGGCGATAATGCTAATGCGGTAAGCAGTCTGCGCCGGGAGTGATCTGGCATCGAGCAATGGGATTCAACCATGGATAAATGAGCTGTCATTAGTACACGAAGCTTACCGGCGCACCACCGGCCGGATGCGGTAATATCCCCATTGGGATACCGTAGATTTGCGCCAATACTTCTCCCTGCATCAGGCTGTCAGCCGCCCCTTGTGCAATCATCTCCCCGCCACGCAATGCCACCAAATGGTCGCAATAACGGGCAGCCATATTAATATCATGCAACACGGCAATGACCGTCAGCCCGCGTTCACGGCTGAGACGTTGAATTAACCCTAAGACTTCTACCTGGTGGGCAATATCCAGTGCCGAAGTCGGCTCATCGAGCAACAGGCAGCGGCTATTTTGCGCCACCAGCATGGCTAACCAGGCACGCTGCCGTTCGCCACCGGATAAGCTGTCAACCAATCGACTAGCCAAGGGTTTTAAATCAACCAGCGCAATAGCCTCTTCTACTTGTTGGCGATCTTCCTGACGAAAACGGCCCAACGCGCCATGCCACGGATAGCGGCCTATTGCCACCAATTCGCGCACCGTCATCCCTTCAGCCGCCGGTAGCTGTTGTGGCAAGTAAGCAACCTCGCGGGCAAACGCTTTGCTGTCCCACAGTGCTAGTGGCACATCATTGAGTAAGGCTTCGCCACTTGATGGTGGCTGATGGCGACCCAGCATTTTCAATAGTGTTGATTTACCGGAACCATTATGGCCGATAAGCCCGCAGACTTTACCTTGTGGGAATGTCAGTGACAGTGGCTGTAATAAGGTTCGGCCGGGAACCGAAAAACTCAGCTCACGGAGGATAAAAGTGCTGGATTGGCTTGCCTGTTGGTCCAAGATGGTGCCCTGCGATTAAAAGTTAACGGGTTTAACAATTATTGCGACCCGAACGTTATCGAAAAATAGCGAGAAAGTGAATCGAAACGATAATAATTATCAAAGTGAAATAATTATCAAAGCAGGTAGTTTATGCGTAACCTGCGACGAACTGCAAGCGCTAAGCCAGTCGATTGAGTAGTAAGAAATGAGAGGATAAAGTGCAGAGGCAAAACAGTGGGGTGTGGAGCATGAATAAACTGGCACGGTCGCGATAACCGTGCCAGTGGGTTGAATGTTACTGGCCGAACATATCTTTTATCCAGCCCGCGACGCCATCGCCTTCGGCTTGCGGTTGTGAAGCGGGCTGAGCCGCCTTACACAACCCTTGTGGATTCTCAGTCCAGACAGGAATAGTGCGCATACCACCAGCCTCGCCACAGACAAAGTTACCCGCCGAGTCAATGCTCATTTCGCTAATCCCTTCCGGTGGTTGCAACACCAATGGCAGCGGAGTCTGGTTCTCCAAATAGCGGCGATACAAGGTTAGTGCACCATTGGCACCGGTCAGTTTTGCCGGGCCGTTATTGTCACGCCCAACCCAGGCAATCGCCACTTCCTTGCCATCAATACCGGCAAACCAGCTATCACGCAGGTCGTTGGTGGTACCGGTTTTGGCCGCCAGTGTGTATTTGGAGAATTTCACCGACAGCGAACGAGATGTCCCACGGGCCACCCCTTGTTGCATCGCATAAAGTGTCAAATAGGCCGCCTGAGCAGGTACCATGCGTTCCGCCTGCGGGAAGCTCTGATACAGCACGGTGCCATCTTCGGCAATAACCGAACGCACCGCCGATAACGGTGCACGGTTACCGCCACTGGCGATAGTCTGATACTCCTGTGCCACTTCAACTGGAGTCAGGTCAATCGCCCCCAATAACATGGCTGGAACTGGAGTAATAGCAGCTTTCGGGATCCCTAATCGCTGCAACATGGCGCTGATTTGATCCAGCCCAACTGACATGCCTAAATTGACCGTCGGCACGTTCAGCGAGTTAGCCAGCCCATCAACCAACATCACCTGACCACGGAACTGGCGATCATAGTTTTTTGGCTGCCATGATGAACCGTTCGGTAATTTGATCGACAACGGTTGATCAGATAACCAAGTGTTAAGGCGGTATTTATCTGGCTCACTCAATGCCGTCAGATAAGTGGGTGGCTTGGCAAGAGAACCGACTAAACGACGAGCCTGCATTGCACGGTTAAAGCCTGCATACTGCGGCTGTGCGCCGCCCACCATGGCACGAACTTCACCACTGAAGCGGTCAACAATCACCATCGCCGCTTCCAGATCATCCAAATGACGAGCGGCTTTCAGCGCCGGAATGCCGTCTTCAATGGCTTTTTCTGCTGCATCTTGTGAAACTGGATCCAGTGTGGTGAAGATCTTCACACCAGACAGATCGTTAATCTTGTCCCCCAGTTTCTGTTGCAGCTCCTGGCGAACCATCTGCATAAAGGCTGGCTGAGGAGTAATCACACCGCCTTTGGGCTGTACCCCCAACGGGCGGGCACTGAGCATGGTGTAAAGTTCTGCGTCAATCACACCTTGGTTCTGTAACAGGCGCAACACCAGATTGCGGCGTTCAAGTGCCAGCGTTGGGTTACGCCATGGGTTATACAGCGATGCCCCCTTCACCATGCCCACCAGCATGGCTTGCTGATCAAGACTCAGTTCATTTACCGGGCGACCAAAGTAATACAAGCTCGCCAGCGGGAAACCACGGATCTGATCACTACCACTTTGGCCGAGATACACTTCGTTCAGATACAGTTCCAGAATCCGGTCTTTGCTGTAACGGTAATCCACCAACAGAGCCATATAGGCTTCGTTAAGTTTGCGCCACAGTGAACGCTCGTTGGTCAGGAACAGGTTTTTCACCAATTGCTGCGTCAGGGTACTGCCGCCTTGTACCGCTTTACCGGCAGTCAGGTTGGCGACTACTGCGCGGCCAATGGAGTACGGGCTGATGCCATCGTGCTCATAGAAATGGCGGTCTTCAGTTGCCAGCAAAGTATCGACTAACAAATCAGGGAAACCGGCACGCGGCACGAACAGACGCTGTTCACCGTTAGGTGATTGCAACATGGTGATCAACTTAGGATCAAGGCGCAGGAAGCCGAAATCACGCTGATTATCCAGATTTTGGATTTGGGCCAGACGATCGTTTTTAAACACCAAACGCGCACGGATCTGGCCCTCTTTCGCATCTGGGAAATCAAATGGGCGGCGCAAGATATCAATACTATCGCCCTGAACCGTGAATTCACCTGGGCGGGTCATACGGGTAACCTGCCGGTATTGCATCCCTTCCAGCAAATCGACCATCTCTTTTTTGCTGTAGGACATCCCCGGTTCAAGGTTAACCATGCGGCCATACACGGCGGCTGGCAGTTGCCAAACTTTGCCATCGATACGGCTGCGAATTTGCGAATCGAGGTAAACCCCATAAATAGCCAACACCACGGCACCGACTAAAAACAGTTTGATAAATAAGCCAAGCCAGCGGCGTTTTTTACGGGGCGGACGTGATGCTACCTTTCTTGGCATCGGCTCTTCCTCGTCATCGTAGTCATCATCGTCGTGCTCTTCGTCATCTAAATAGTCTTCTTCTTCGAACTCATCTTCATCACGCCGCCGGCGCAGTGGCCGTTTCGATGCGGCTTTGGGTAAGGCTTTTTTGCCCTTGCGCCCTATTGGCTCGCGGTCATCCCCAGACATGTATTTCTCTCCACGCGCATTGGCGATTATTGCGGCTTAATGTGTTCCCCAATTTATCGAATAGAAAGGGGAAACATCTGAAATTATTGGCTCTGATACTTCTTGGTCCTGCGCGTTGGCCGGGTATTGGCAGGATCATCCGGCCAGACATGTTTGGGATAACGCCCTTTCATCTCTTTTTGCACCTCCCGGTACGCCCCTTGCCAGAAAGCGGCTAGATCACCCGTAATCTGTAATGGCCGATGTGCCGGAGAGAGCAGTTCCAGCACCACCGCCACCCGCCCGCAGGCCAGCATCGGGCTGTGTTGTTCACCAAAGACCTCCTGCAAACGCACCGCCAGTACCGGTGGCCGCTCGATATAATAACGGATTGGCAGGCGGCTCCCCGTGGGCACAGTGTAATGAGTTGGCAGCTCAGTATCCAGCCGTTGACGTAACTGCCAGCTCAATAAGCGGGTTAATGCCTCGCTAATATTCACTTGCCGCAATCCACGTAAAGCCCGCACGCCGGACAGCGACGGCTGTAGCCACAGCTCAAGTTTACTCAGCAAACTGTCATCATCCATCGCGGGCCAAGATTCCTCTGGTAGCCAGCGGGCAGCACATTGTAATCGAACGCGTAACTGCTCGGCATGTTCATCCCAATTGAGCACCTGCAACCCTTGCTCGCGTATCCAGTTAAGTAACGCCGATTGCAATGCCTCATCGCTCGGCTTGGCTAACGGTTGCGCTCGTAAGGTCAAACGCCCGATTTGCCAGCGTCGCCAGGCACGCAGCGTACCCTTTTCTTCATCCCATTCCACCACCGTCCGCTCGTCGACTAACCGGGGTAATTGTTTTACCAGTTGTTCAACATCAATCGGCAATGCCAGCAAAATGCGCGCATCCGGCCCGCTGTTGCTTTGTAATAAGTTGGCAACCACCAGCCAGGGAGTACGTGATAGCGCCTCATCCTGAGCCATTGCAGCGCCCATACCGTTCGCCAACAGGTAGCGCCCATCCAGCCCCCTCTGCTGCGCGATGCGATCAGGGTAAGCCAGTGCCAGCAATTGGCCGGCGATATTACTGTCCACATTACCTGAACGGCAGTTGACTCTTTGCGTTAATTGCCGTGCCCGACGCTGCCAGTGAGATTGCGGCCGACTAAGCCAATCGTGTAAATCAATCTGGTCAGAACGGGGAGGTTCTTCCAAAATGGCAGCCAGCAATGCCGCTGTTGCCAGCGCATCGAGGCTTTGCCCAGCGGCAAAGCACAACATGGCCGCCAAACGCGGTTCACACCCCAAACTCGCCATGGTGCGCCCCGTCGCGCTAAGGTGGCCGTGGGTGTCGATAGCCCCTAACCGCATCAATAAGTCACGCGCGACGATGAGTGCCGCCTGTGGCGGTTGATCCAGCCAGCTCAGTTGCGCCGCATCCTGACAGCCCCAATTCAGCAGTTCCAACCATAAACTGCATAAATCGCTGTTGAGGATTTCCGGTTCACTGTATTGTGCCGCTCGCTCGGCCTGCTCTTTCGCAAACAGATGCCAGCAGATACCCGGTTCCAGCCGCCCGGCACGCCCCGCACGCTGAATCATTGAGGCCTGACTGATACGCTGGGTGACTAATCGGGTCAGGCCATTCTTAACATCAAAACACGCTACCCGCTCCAAACCACTGTCCACGACTAACCGGATGCCTTCGATGGTCAAACTGGTTTCGGCAATATTAGTCGCCAGCACCACTTTGCGCCGCCCGGCAAGAGCCGGTTGAATCGCTTTCTGCTGTTCACTGAGCGGCAGCGCGCCATACAGCGGGCAAAGGTCTGTGTCACTGGCAACTTCACCGTGCAAGCGCTCCATTACGCGATGGATTTCACCGACGCCGGGTAAAAATAGCAACAAAGAACCGGATTGCTCATTTAATAAGCGCTTAACCCGACTGGCAACGCCATCCTCAAACCGTTCATGGCTTGATAGCGGCTGATAGCGGCAATCGACGGGAAAGCTGCGCCCCGCCGAGACAATGGCTGGCGCACAAGGGAGTAACGAGGAAAGACGCTGGTTGTCCAAAGTCGCGGACATGATTAACAGCTTCAGGTCATCGCGCAGCCCTTGCTGCACATCCAGCAATAGCGCCAACGCTAAATCAGCCTGCAAACTGCGTTCGTGGAATTCATCGAGGATCACCAGTGAGACACCCGTTAGCTCAGCATCCTGCTGGAGCATGCGTGTCAGGATGCCTTCGGTCACCACTTCCAAACGCGTATCCGGCCCGCTTTTGCTTTCAGCGCGCATCCGATAGCCTACCGTCTGACCGGGTTGCTCCCCCAGTTGTTGCGCCAGGCGGTAAGCCACATTTTTCGCCGCCAACCGCCGTGGTTCCAGCATGATAATCCGCCCCGGCAACCCACTGTATTGCAGGATTTGCAACGGTAACCAGGTCGATTTCCCCGCGCCGGTCGGGGCATGGAGTAAGACTTGCGATGAGGCTTGCAACGCAGAGAGTATCTCGCTGAGCACTTCACTTACTGGCAAAGCAGTCACTGTCGCATCACGCTCTTTCTGGTTCACCACCACATTTGTCTCCATGCTCTACTTTCATCGTCAGTCATTGTAACATCATGGCCGTAGAGCGTATTTAGCCGAGTGATTATGCCAACCAGATGATAGATACCGTTGATAAAACTAAAACAAGTCTCCGTCGCATGTTCTTTGCCCTGACGCTGCCTGAAGCCATACAGCAAGATATTGTGCAATGGCGGGCGGCTAACTTCCCACCAGAGGCTGGTCGCCCTATCGTGGCCGCTAATATGCACCTGACACTGGCATTCCTTGGCGAGATAAGTGCCGCCAAAGCGCAGGTATTGCAGCAGCAAGCCGGACGTATCAGCCAGGCTGGCTTCAGCGTAACCTTAGATGATGTCGGCCATTGGCCTGGCTCAGGCGTGATATGGCTCGGCTGTAAAAATCCGCCCCGAGGTTTGTTGCAGTTGGCGCAGTTGCTGCGATCTCAGGCAGCACGCAGTGGTTGCGCCCAAACGTCACTGCCATTCCACCCCCATGTGACTTTGTTGCGTGGTGCTACCCGCCCGGTGGTGATACCGGCTAAAACCAATAATCAACGCTTGTGCGTAGACCATTTCTCACTGTACGAGTCAGTATTGGTGCGGGGTCGCACCCGCTATACCAAGGTACAAAGCTGGCCACTGGCCAGCGGCGAAAGGAAACCTGATGACGTCTAACCCTCAGTTGTTATCTTTTAACCCACGGTTACAGCCCGCCACACTTATCCTGCGGTATAAACGCTTTTTAGCTGATATTGTGACACCCGCAGGAGAACGATTGACCATTCATTGCGCTAATACCGGAGCAATGACGGGTTGCGCGACACCCGGAGATACTGTTTGGTATTCAACATCGGATAACCCGAAACGCAAATATCCCCACAGTTGGGAACTAACGCATACTCAAAGTGGTGATTGGATTTGTGTAAATACCTTACGTGCCAATGAGTTAGTCAGCTCTGCGATAGATAAAAACCATATTGTTGAATTATCTGGTTACACTTCTGTCAAAAGAGAGATTAAATATGGAGACGAGAACAGCCGTATAGACTTGTTATTGCAGGCAGAAAATAGGTCTAACTGCTATATTGAAGTCAAGTCGGTTACCTTATTACAGCAACAGTGTGGGTATTTCCCGGATGCCGTCACCCTACGGGGTCAGAAGCATCTCAGGGAGTTACAAAGCATGGTTGCCGGCGGTCACCGGGCGGTACTTTTTTTTGCCGTATTGCATACGGGCATCAGGCAAGTCGCTGCGGCCCGACACATTGACAATCGCTATGCAGAATTGCTGGCCCAGGCTCAGCAAGCAGGAGTGGAGGTTATTTGCTACGGTTTTCAACTATCGCCTGACGGTATTGCGCTGGACGCCCGCTTACCGTTATTACTGGCCGAAACGCTCTCACCAACAAGCGCTGAATAAAGAAGCGATTATTGGAGAAAGTTGTTCGCCAAATACGCCTTCCTTCACACCATTGTCAAGCAGGCGACAGGAATAATTGCTAACCTACCTTCCTTCTGGTATTTATAGCGGCCTGATTTTTCCCCGTCTTGGGGATTTCGATAGTGCGTATGAATGTAGGAGAAGCATCATGCAAGAAGGGCAAAAACGTAAAACCTCGTCCTTGAGCATTCTCGCCATCGCTGGGGTAGAGCCGTACCAAGAGAAGCCAGGCGAAGAGTATATGAATGCCGCCCAGTTGTCGCATTTCAAGCTGATTCTTGAAGCGTGGCGCAACCAGCTCAGGGATGAAGTGGATCGTACTGTATCGCACATGCAAGACGAAGCTGCTAATTTCCCTGATCCGGTAGACCGCGCTGCGCAGGAAGAAGAGTTTAGTCTTGAACTTCGTAACCGCGACCGCGAGCGTAAACTGATTAAAAAGATCGAAAAAACGCTGAAAAAAGTCGAGGATGACGATTTCGGTTTCTGCGAGTCTTGTGGCGTAGAGATTGGTATTCGCCGTCTGGAAGCACGGCCAACTGCAGATTTGTGCATTGACTGTAAAACCTTGGCCGAAATCCGCGAAAAGCAGATGGCAGGCTAACTGCATACCCAATGAAATTGGCGTTGTAGATAAGCAGCAAGCGAACGACAAATTGGTTATCAACCATTTTGAACAGCACTTGTGCTGGCCCGCAAGTTGAGCCTCTGACGAGGCTCATAATCCCGATGAACGAGCGACGGTAAGTTATTCGGGCAAAAGGCGTAGCTAACAGCCCTACAGCACCAAATACGAAGGGTATAACACGGTGCCAGAGTCACCTCCGGCACCGTATCTATTACGCGGAATTCCCTTCCCTTTTTATGTCCGAAGATATCAATACGCAACAGCCCAGTGTTCGGCAACATTATGTTCAGCAACACGGCGTTCAGCAACATAAGTACGTGGGCCGTTTTGCCCCGTCCCCGTCTGGTGATTTACATTTTGGTTCACTGATTGCCGCACTTGGGAGTTACCTGCAAGCCCACGCTCAACGCGGGAGTTGGCTGGTTCGCATTGAAGATATTGACCCCCCTCGAGAAATCCCCGGTGCTGCTTCCCGTATCCTGACGGCATTAGATCACTATGGCCTCCATTGGGATGGTCAGGTTATCTATCAGTCCCAGCGTCATGAAGCCTATCGCGCCACATTAGACTGGTTGCAACAACAAGGCTTGAGTTATTACTGCACATGTACACGCAGCCGCATTCAACAGCTAGGTGGGTTCTACGACGGTTATTGCCGCGATCGTCATTTGCCTGCTGATGGTGCCGCCATTCGTTTGCGACAAACGCAGCCGGTTTATGCCTTTTATGATAAATTACTGGGCGAGTTGCATGCTGAATCTGCGCTAGCGCAAGAGGATTTTATTATCCGCCGCAGAGATGGCTTATTTGCTTATAATTTAGCTGTCGTGGTTGATGATGCGTTTCAAGGCGTGACTGAGATTGTGCGTGGGGCTGATTTGATTGAACCTACCGTGCGCCAAATAGCCCTCTACCAGCAGTTACAACAGCCGGTTCCCGACTATTTGCACTTGCCATTGGCATTGAATCATGACGGTAATAAGTTATCCAAGCAAAACCATGCAACACCCCTACCGGGTGGCGATCCGCGCCCGATTTTGGTTGATGCATTGAAGTTTTTGCATCAACCACTGCCAGAATGCTGGCAAGATCTTGATTTAACGTTATTATTACGTTTTGCAGTCGAAAATTGGACGTTGGCAGCAATTCCGCTTCACGGGGCAATGGCAGTCACTGAAAACACAACGGCATTCTCAAAGGAAGCACGGTGAGCTATGATTAGCCGCTGTTTTTCTGTAGTTCTGTTATTTATTAGCCACTATCGAGGTGTACCATTTTTACCCGAGTAGCCAATTTCTGCCGTAAGGTACTGATTCGCGATGATAAATCAGATCGCGATAACAAAGCTGTCCGTGATGACACGGCCCGTGATGGCAGTGCGCGTAAAGATAAAGTGCCCGGTGAAGATAACGTGGCCCGCAAAGAGAAAAGGCCTGCCAGAACAAATACTGGCCGCAAGAATCATGCGGTGCCTGCTTCACAACAGAGTCTGATGACGATTATTCCGCGAGATCAGCACAATATTTCCCGTAGAGAGATCAGCGATAATGCGCTGAAGGTTCTCTATCGCCTGAATAAGTCAGGCTATGAAGCCTATCTGGTTGGCGGCGGCGTCCGCGACCTGTTACTGGGCAAAAAACCAAAAGATTTTGATATCACTACCAGCGCAACACCAGAACAAGTGCGGAAACTGTTCCGTAACTGCCGCCTGGTTGGCCGCCGTTTCCGCCTGGCCCATGTTATGTTTGGCCCGGAAATCATTGAAGTCGCCACTTTCCGTGGTCACCATGAGCAACAACCGGCAGAAGATAGCGACAAGAATTCTTCTCAGCAGGCGCAAAATGGCATGCTGCTGCGTGACAATATTTTCGGCACAATCGAAGATGATGCTCAACGGCGTGATTTCACCATTAACAGCCTCTACTACGGTATTTCTGATTTTGCCCTGCGTGATTACACCGGCGGTTTGCGTGATCTGAAAGAAGGTATTATCCGGCTGATTGGTGATCCTGAAACCCGTTACCGTGAAGATCCCGTGCGAATGCTGCGTGCTGTGCGCTTTGCCGCCAAATTGGATATGACGATCAGCCCAGAAACCGCTGAACCGATCCCGCGCCTGGCCTCATTACTGCACGAGATCCCGCCAGCGCGCCTGTTTGAAGAATCACTCAAACTGTTGCAATCGGGTTATGGTTATAAAACCTATTTAAAACTGTGTGAATATCAGTTGTTCCAGCCGTTATTCCCGCTGATTGCACGCAACTTTACTGAGTTGCATGACTCGCCGATGGAGCGCATTCTGGTTCAAGTGTTAAAAAACACTGACCACCGTTTGCATAATGATCAACGCGTCAACCCTGCGTTCTTATTTGCAGCTATGCTTTGGTATCCGCTGATTGAACATGCGCAGAAACTGACGCAGGAAAGCGGTTTAGCGTATTACGATGCTTTTGCACTGGCAATGAACGATGTGCTGGATGAAGAATGCCGTTCGTTGGCCGTTCCAAAACGTATTACTTCGTTGGTACGCGATATCTGGTTACTGCAACTGCGCCTGTCTCGCCGTCAGGGTAAACGTGCGCACAAGTTGATGGAGCATCCAAAATTCCGTGCAGCCTATGATCTGTTAGCACTGCGGGCTGAAGTGGAAAATAACCATGAATTGCTGCGTCTGACACAATGGTGGGGGGAATTCCAGGAAGCAACACCGCTACAGCAGAAAACCATGTTGAATACGTTAGGGGCTGATCCGGCACCGAGGCGCTCTCGCCCTCGTCGCCCACGTAAGCCAGCAGCGCCACGCAAAGAAGGGGCATAATTCGTATCATGATCCGGGTCTATATCGCGTTAGGCAGTAATCAGTCCATGCCACTGCAACAGGTTAAAACCGCTCTGGAAGCATTGGATCATCTGCCACGCACTCGGTTAGTTGCATGTTCGCCATTTTATCGCACCAAACCGTTAGGCCCACAAGATCAGCCGGATTTTCTTAATGCCGTGGTAGCGTTAGATACATCACTGCCACCTGAGCAACTGTTAGACCATACCCAAGCCATTGAACGCAATCAGGGCCGGGTAAGAAAAGAACAGCGCTGGGGGCCACGAACGCTGGATCTGGATATTATGCTGTATGGCTCACAGGTGATAACAACGGATCGCTTGATTGTGCCGCACTATGGTCTGAAAGAACGTGAGTTCATGCTCTACCCGCTGTCTGATATCGCACCTGACCTGATTTTCCCCGATGGCGAGGCATTATCAGCTCGCCTTAAATGCGTGGATAAAAATGGTCTGGTGCCTTGGTAAGGCATACTTGCCAAATTCAACACATAATATCCCTATCTGATATCCCCTCCATCTTAACCCCTTGTCTCAGGAGAAAGAGTGATGAAAAGCACCACCATGAGCCACTTGCGTCAATGGAAACAAGAAAAGCGTAAGTTCGCTACATTGACCGCCTATGATGCCAGTTTTGCCCAGTTGTTTGCCGAGCAGGGTATTGAGGTACTGCTGGTGGGGGATTCGCTTGGTATGACGCTACAAGGGTTCGACTCAACGCTGCCGGTAACCACCGCTGATGTGGCTTATCACACCCGTGCAGTGCGTCGTGGCGCGCCTCATTGCCTGTTATTGGCAGACATGCCCTTCATGAGTTATGCCACACCAGAACACACATTCATCAATGCCGCAGAGTTGATGCGCGCCGGTGCTAATATGGTCAAACTGGAGGGGGGGAGTTGGCTGTGTGATACCGTGCGCATGCTGGCTGAGCGTGCCGTACCGGTGTGTGGCCATCTGGGGTTAACCCCACAATCAGTTAATATTTTCGGTGGCTACAAAGTACAAGGCCGCGAAGAAGTTGCCGCTAACCAACTACTGAAAGATGCGCTGGCACTTGAAAATGCGGGAGCGCAATTATTAGTACTGGAATGCGTACCGGTAGAACTGGCAAAACGGGTTAGCGAAGAGTTAGCTATTCCAGTGATTGGTATTGGTGCTGGCAATGTCACTGATGGGCAGATACTGGTTATGCATGATGCGCTGGGCATTACTGGCGGTCATACCCCTAAATTCAGTAAAAATTTCCTGGCACAAAGTGCAGGTGATATTCGCGCCGCCATTAAGCTGTATATTCAAGAAGTTGAAAGTGGTGCCTATCCAGCGGAAGAACATACATTCCAGTAACTTATTGTTGATAAAATATTTAGGGGAACAAGGAATGCTGATTATTGAAACCCTGCCGCTATTGCGCCAGCAAATTCGCCGTTGGCGTCAGGAAGGTAAGCGAGTTGCACTGGTGCCAACCATGGGTAACCTGCATGAAGGGCATATGACATTAGTGGAAGATGCCAAAGCTCGCGCCGATGTGGTAGTAGTGAGTATTTTTGTTAATCCGCTGCAATTTGAACGCCCGGATGATTTAGTCCGCTACCCACGCACATTGCAGGAAGATTGTGAAAAGTTGACCCGTCATGGTGTGGATCTGGTATTCGCTCCTGCGGCAGTTGATGTCTATCCAGCCGGTCTGGAAAGCCAGACCTATGTCGACGTCCCTGCCCTGTCTACTATTTTAGAAGGTGCCAGTCGCCCCGGTCATTTCCGTGGTGTCGCGACTATCGTCAGCAAACTGTTCAATCTGGTGCAACCGGATGTTGCCTGTTTTGGCGAAAAAGATTATCAGCAACTGGCGCTGATCCGTAAAATGGTGGCGGATATGGGCTATGACATCAATATTGTCGGGGTGCCGATTGTGCGGGCGAAAGATGGCCTGGCGCTGAGTTCCCGCAATGGCTATCTGACGGCTGAAGAGCGAAAAATCGCCCCGCAACTCAATAAGATAATGCAAGCGTTGGCCGAGAAACTGACCTTGGGCGAAAGGCTGATTGATGATTTGCTGGCTGATACCGCAGAGCAATTACGCCATGCCGGTTTTACCCCAGATGAGTTGTTTATCCGTGATGCTCATACCTTGCAGCCGTTAACCGTAGACAGTCAACAAGCCGTTATTCTGATGGCCGCCTGGCTGGGTAAAGCGCGCCTGATTGATAACCAACAGGTTGATTTGCTGAGTTAACCGCTAATTGCGGTGAATACCGGTATAGCCCAGTTTTCACCGCATATCCCCCTTCCCTGGTCCTTTTATTCTTCACCACATAAGGTGTTAACCCGAAAGCATTTTCCCTGCCTTTTGTATGTAATACATCGCATAAATAAAAGGGGATTGAAGATGGGAATTAGGGTTGGAAATCATCTGTTTTCCACTGAGATTAGTCACTCAGTCATCGCAAATATAGCGCAAAACACAACATCACCATTGATGAGTCTATGGGAGAGAATAAAGGACTTTTTCTGTTGTACCCATCAGGCTGAAGCATTGGATTGTCTCTATCAACTGTACCATCCTCTGAATAATACCGATGGAATGAACCCTGAGGAAATTCGCAGCAACATAGCAAAAACCTTTAATCAATTAAAACAGTTCGCAGCACCAGGATATAAAGATAGATTTTCTCAGCCTAAGGGGTCTAATAACCAAGAGCAACATTTCGCTATTACTGGTGAGAATAGCGAATTTATATTAAATATAAGCATTAACATTAGCACCAATAGATACTCAATCGCCGCCCATAATTGCACCAAAGCATCCCTATTTTTGCAACCAACACCGGCACAAGCAACCGAGAGACTATGGGATAGTGGGTTTGATAACATAACCCTGTTCAGCTATCCTCAGCCCCGTTTTAAACCCCTGTTTTTATCACTCAATCGCTGAGTCATAGACAAGCGGTATAAAATCAGCAAAACTGGATGCTTCTCCCTAAATCAATCGATGATGGGATAGGATGCCAGACTTATTCTGGGTAATAACCGGGGTCAAAGGTAAGAGTTATGATACGCACTATGTTGCAAGGCAAACTGCATCGGGTCAAAGTCACTCAAGCTGATTTGCACTATGAAGGTTCCTGCGCTATCGATCAGGATTTTCTGGAAGCCGCTGGCATTCTGGAATACGAAGCCATTGATATTTATAACGTTGATAATGGTCAGCGTTTCTCAACTTATGCCATCGCCGCCGAACGTGGTTCACGGATTATCTCGGTGAACGGTGCCGCAGCACGTTGTGCTTGTGTCGGTGATAAGCTGATCATCTGTTCCTACGTACAGATGTCTGATGCTGATGCCCGATTGCACCACCCTAAAGTGGCGTATTTTGAAGGCCAGAATCAACTGCAACGCAAAGCCAAAGCGGTACCGGTTCAAGTCGCTTAGTTGCCCTTCATACGTGTAGTTGCACCATAAAAAAGGCGCTTAAACAAAAGCGCCTTTTTCACACCGTAAAATCATACCAGCCAGCAGCTAATCTGATTCCATCACCGCCGGTGCAGCAGGTATCGATACTTGACCCGGCTCATTGGCAATACGTGCGGCCATGGTCGGTATTGAATCAGTCCGTAAAATATACAATCGCTTAAGAGTATACGGATTATCGCCCGGTTTTACCTTACCTTGCATGGTAGTCACCGCTAAATGGAACCCTGCATTCTTTGCGGCATCAATAGCGGTTTGGTTAAAGCCACCAAAGGGATACGACAGAAAAATTACGTGCGGATTAAATTGAGATAACGCTCTTCGTGAGTGTTCAAAGTCAAAAACAATATTGTGATAAGAACGGCTCAATAAGATAGGGTTACGTTTATTATCAGTCCGGTGTAAAAAATGGGTATGAGACTGAACATCAAATACATCCTGAATCTCTTTCAGTTCAGAAATACTCATAAACTGTAATGAGTCAGGGTTCCATTTTTGTGGGTGGCGCTTAATGCGTGATGAAATAATAAACGCAGTGGCCCGGAAGCCGTTTTCTTTCAAAATCGGATAAGCGTAGCGGTGAACCGATTTAAGGCCATCATCAAATGTCAGGACGACAACTTTCGCGGGCAGATTAATCTTGTTATTGAGATAACCTTCAAGCTGATAGAGCGAAATCGTGTCGTAACCTGTCTGCTTGAGATAGGTCATCTGGTTACTGAATGCCGCATCAGAGGTGGTCGTTGATGTGTTGAGGAAACGTTTATTTTCCTCATTTTTCAACATATGGTGATAGGTCAAGATCGGAATGCCATTATCGATTTCAGCATCGGCACTACTCACATACCCTAAACGATCGCCGATATTCACCTGATACCAAGTATTTCCTAACCGATCTTTCAACTTACCTATAATAGGGTAGCGCAAGTTATCTACCAGCGTAGCAAACTGCTCGCTGCGCACATCCGCCGCCAGATAAACCGGGGTTTCACGCTTGATCAGTATATTTTGATTTGGCAGCGGTTTATTCAAATCGCCCAAGATATCGTTGGTTTTTCGTTCTTTGTTGATATCTTTTAAATCGTCTTTATCAATAAAGCCGATACCATTGCCAAATTTAAATTCATAGTATTCTGCAGCAGCTGGCAAAACCTGGATAAGTTGGTCTTCTTTAATTTCACCGACAGGAATGACCTTCTCACCAACCAGTGAGTATATTTCGCTATCACGCTGTGCAACCATAAATTTCGGCGTAAGAGTTGCTTGATCAGGTAAGAGATCTGCATGGGTTGCCGGTATCATTACCGACATGACAAGACCGAGTAGCATCCCAATAGCTATTCTGTTTTTATGCCACATTATCGTTCTACTTATGCGCATTTGGCGCTGCATTGAAAAGGGGAAAATCCGGTGCGCCAGCATAGCACGAGACGCAGGAAGTTGAGAAAGATGATATTAGATGGAGACATTATTTATTACGATTAAATTCCAGCATTAACAACAATTAACTAACTAATAATTCACGATCAATCTTTGCTAATAACCAAAGCCATTGGCGTTACAGCAAGGCGGCAAGTCAACGCATCCCGATGAGCTTACATAAGTAAGTGATTCGGGTAAGTGAACGTAGCCAACACCGCTGTAACGTCAAGGCCGAAAAGAATACCCAAAGTCATTGGCGTTACAGCAAGGCGGCAAGTCAGCGCATCCCGATGAGCTTACATAAGTAAGTGATTCGGGTAAGTGAACGTAGCCAACACCGCTGTAACGTCAAGGCCGAAAAGAATACCCAAAGCCATTGGCGTTACAGCAAGGCGGCAAGTCAGCGCATCCCGATGAGCTTACATAAGTAAGTGATTCGGGTAAGTGAACGTAGCCAACACCGCTGTAACGTCAAGGTCGAAGGGTATTAGGTACGTAGCCCACGACCACGCTCTATCAAATACCAAGCCCACGCATAAAACACCGCGATGAATACCACCAAAACACCAATGGTCAGTACCAGTGGTACATCTGAGATACCGAGGAACCCATAACGGAAGCCGCTGATCATGTACACAATGGGGTTTAGCTTCGATACCGCCTGCCAGAATGGTGGCAGTAATGATAGTGAGTAAAAGACCCCGCCCAGATACGTCAAGGGGGTTAGCACAAAAGTAGGTACCAGGCTGATATCATCGAACGTCTTGGCAAATACCGCATTCAGTAACCCACCGAGGGAAAACAGAATGGCCGTCAGCATCAATGTCAGAGCAATCATTGACCAAGAGTGGACATGCAACGGTACGAAGAACAGCGAGATAATCGTTACCAGAATACCGACACAGATCCCACGGGCGACCCCACCGCCGACATAACCAATAATCACAATATGTGTGGGGACCGGTGCTACCAGCAACTCTTCGATACTGCGCTGGAATTTAGCACCAAAGAACGATGCCGCGACGTTAGCATATGAGTTGGTGATCACCGCCATCATAATCAGGCCGGGAACGATAAATTGCATATAATCAAAACCGCCCATATCACCAATTCGGGCACCAATCAGGTTACCGAAAATAACGAAATAGAGCGACATGGTTATCACCGGTGGTACCAGTGTTTGAATCCAGATACGTGCAAATCGCGTGATTTCTTTGATCCAAATACTCTGTAATGCTACCCAATAAAGGCGGGTCATGCTTTCTCTCCCCCGTTACCATTAACCAAGGTGACAAATAACTCTTCCAGACGGTTGGCCTTGTTACGCATACTTTGTACCTGAATACCCTGAGCGTTCAGTTGACTGAATAAACCATTCAGACCTTGCTCACGCTTAACATCAACCTCCAACGTTGAGGTGTCCGTCAGGCGATAACTATAACCTTCCAGCTTAGGTAGCGGGCTTTTAATACCTAAATCAAAAATAAAGGTTTCTGACTCAAGTTTGCCAAGCAACTGTTTCATGGTGGTATTTTCCACCAACTCACCATTTTGGATAATGCCAATGTTACGGCACAGCATTTCTGCTTCTTCCAGATAGTGGGTAGTCAGAATGATGGTAGTCCCCTGCGCATTCAGCTCTTTCAGGAACCCCCACATTGAGCGGCGCAACTCGATATCCACCCCAGCAGTAGGTTCATCGAGGATCAGCAACTTTGGCTCATGCATCAGCGCACGGGCAATCATCAAACGGCGCTTCATCCCGCCCGACAGCCGGATAGCCCGCTCATTGCGTTTGCTCCACAAATCCAACTGAGTGAGATATTTCTCCGCACGTTGCAACGCTTCGCGCCGTGTGACACCGTAATACCCAGCTTGGGTAATCACAATTTGCAACACCGTCTCGAATGGGTTGAAGTTAAACTCCTGTGGCACTAACCCAAGTTGGCGTTTGGCATTCACGATATCACTATCAATATCATAACCAAAGACCTGCACCTTACCGGACGTTTTGTTCACTAATGAACTGATAATGCCAATGGTGGTAGATTTACCCGCGCCATTCGGCCCAAGCAAGGCATAAAAGTCACCTGCCTCTACGTGCAGATCAATGCCACGCAGCGCATGAACGCCGCCAGCATAGGTTTTGGTCAGTTGCGTTATTTCCAGTGCATATGTCATAAGTAAAAAAGAACCTTATTCTATGAGTTTCTCAGCGATAACAGCATGTCTATGCCTTGCTTAACCCACCTATCAGGGCAAGTTACGGGGAGCAAAAGGGATCATGTGTAGAGATACCGAGAAGATATTACGCAGACGAAAATTGCGCGATCAACAGGGCCACTGTTCCGATTTCAAAATCGTCATCCTTGCCGTATATTATCTTATCGCAATCCGTTCATTACAGGCTATTTACATTAATGAAAGAAATAGAGAAGCTCCTCGCGAATAATGACATCTGGTCAAACACTATCAGTAAAGATGACCCCGATTTTTTTGAGCACTTGGCGCAAGCCCAGAAACCCCGTTTTCTGTGGATTGGCTGTTCAGACAGCCGCGTCCCCGCAGAGCAGCTAACCGGGCTGAAGGCAGGTGAATTATTTGTTCACCGTAACGTTGCCAATCTGGTTATCCATACGGATCTGAATTGCCTGTCGGTTGTACAGTACGCTATTGATGTTCTACAGGTCGAACACATCATTATCTGTGGTCACCTTGGTTGTGGCGGTGTCGAAGCGGCGATCAAAGGTGAAGAGATGGGCCTTATCGATAACTGGTTACTGCATATTCGTGATCTTTGGTATAAACACAGCTCACTGCTGGGTGAGTTACCACAAGAAGAACGCAGTGATATGTTATGTAAAATCAACGTTGTGGAACAAGTCTATAACCTGGGTCATTCGACTATTGTCCGTTCCGCCTGGAAACGTGGGCAGAAAGCCATGATTCACGGCTGGGTCTATGGTATTGAAGATGGCAAACTGACTGATTTGAAAGTCTCGGCCACCAGCCTCAGTAGCCTTGAAGTCCTTTACCGTGAAGCGATGGCAAAGTTACTGCAACCTAACAGAAAAGACTGAACAGCCGCCAGGGAGGGTGTTCAAGCACACCCTCTCCCATCCCTAAATGCTGCTAAAGACACTCGAACTCAAAATATTGACGTGCAGTGACCAGCGGCAAATAAGGCGTAGCGAGCTAAGTCAGTTTGAGTGCGCCCAGCACGCAAGAACCGGAGCGTACACCATGACTTTATAAATCAAGGCTACGTGAGGATCCTGAGTACTGCGTAATCTCAAAATGGCGACGTACAGTAGCCGCTCCTGATCACTCGTCAAACATCACGACTTTGCCTACATACGGCAAATGCCTGTAGCGCTGGGCATAATCAATACCGTAACCCACAACGAATTCATCAGGAATAGTGAAACCAACCCACTCAACTGGCACCTGCACTTCACGACGCTCTGGTTTATCCAGCAACGTGCAGATAGCTAATGATTTCGGCCCACGCAATTGCAGAATTTCACGCACTTTACTTAATGTATTACCGGAATCGATTATATCTTCAACAATCAGCACATCTTTACCACGAATATCTTCATCCAAATCTTTCAAGATTTTCACATCTCGCGTGGTGCTCATGCCATTGCCGTAGCTGGAGGCCGTCATAAAATCGACTTCATGAGAAACATCAATAGCACGGCATAAGTCAGCCATAAACATAAATGAGCCACGGAGCAACCCTACCAGCACCATTTCACTGCCACTGTCACGGTAGTGTTCGGAGATTTGGCGGCCTAATTCGGCAATTCGGGTTTTGACTTCCTGTTCGGAAATCATGACTTCTACAGTGTGTTTCATAAGTATTCACGTCGCTTTTTTACGTTGCTTGCCGGAAGAAAGCCGCTGAGTTTACCATAGCCTGAGCCATGTTGCGACGGACTCACCCGCCGCAAACATAACCTGTTGATACGCCTTAAGCGCTGACGGTAAAGCCCAGCATCATGCCAGTATCTTCATGTTCCAACATATGGCAGTGGGCCATATAAGGCGTACTGGCAGGAGCAAGGTGACTAAAACGTACCAATATCTCACTGCGCGCACCTTCCACTCGCACAATATCTTTCCAGCCTCGGCGATGCTCTGCTGGTGGTTTACCATTTTCTGTCAAAATACGGAACTGTGTCCCGTGCACATGGAAGGGGTGTAACATCATGTCGCCTTCACCAGAAACGGTCCACTTCTCAAATTTCCCGAGCTTGGCATCAAACGCCGGTTCAGTCATCGAGAATGCTTTACCGTTAATCATATTGGCGTGGCTGAAATCAAAAGCCGCCTCGCCTTTCATTGCGCCATGATCCATACCTTTCATATTGCCGCTCTCCATACCGGCCATATTGCCGTGACTCATACCATTCATGGCTCCGGTACCCATGTTCATGCCAGCCATGGCTTGCATACCATAACGGCTCATCAGCGCTTGCATCCCTAGCATATCCAATTTTGGATCCATCATCAGTTGCAACCAGCGCTCTTGCAGGCCTGCGGCATCGGCTAATGCCGGTATCACAACCAGCGAATCAGGTAACACCTTGCTACCTGCGGCCAGTGATGGCTGAATACGCAATACTGGTAATGGTTTATCGAACGGTGCCAACGTCATGCCCATCTGTTTCACCGGCAAGGTAACCAGATCAAGCGGCTTGCCATCAGCGGTATCTACCAGCACCTCAAAACGTTCGCCCATCAATATAGGTAACTCACGCACGGCTACCGGTTCGGCCAGTAAGCCACCGTCGCTGGCAATCACATACATCGGGCGGCCATCGCTGAGAGCCAGATTAAGGGAGCGGGCATTACAGCCATTGAGCAGTCTTAGTCGCACCCAACCGCGCGGGGTGATTTGCTGCGGATAGTGTGCCCCGTTGGTAAACATCCGATCGCCAAACCAACCAACAGCCGCAGTCATCACATCTAACTGATAGTCAATCTGCCCATCTTTACCCAGTAATTTATCCTGTAAAATAACGGGGATATCGTCTACACCCCACTGCTTCGGCAGAGGAAGTTTTTCGCTATCACTGTCATCAATCAGTACCAACCCACCTAACCCCATGGCCACCTGATGGCCAGTTTTCCCGTGAGTGTGAGGATGGAACCAGCAGGTAGCCGCGGGTTGATCGACACTAAAAGTAATCTGCCGGGTTGTGCCGGGTTGAATCAGTGCCTGTGGGCCACCGTCCACTTCGCCGGGGATTTCCAGACCGTGCCAATGCACCGTGGTCGCTTCTGGTAGGGAGTTGGTGACATCAATAGTGACCGGTTTGCCTCGTTGCAAACGGATGGCTGGCCCCAATAGATTACCATTATAGCCCCAGGTCTGCGTCGCGGCGGAAGGCAACCAGGCCACCGTACCGGTCTGGATATTCAGGTTAATCTTTCCATGGGCATCGGGCTGGAGCAAAGGTGGAATAGGGAGCGGTGAGAAATCTGCGGCTAAGGCCGCGCGGCTCCATAAAGGTAGTGAAGTGGCGGCTCCAAGAGCTGCCGTTAATTTGATAAAATCACGGCGATGCATGGTCGTCTCCATTCTGTATAATAAGTGGGTGCCTGCAAGACACAAAAACAGCAGTCTGTGAGCTTAAACCCTCCCCTTACTGGAAGGTCAAGATGTAATCAATCACTCGGTGAATCAATCCACGTAAAGTAAGTGATTCGGGTGACAAATCTGCCATCAGTGGATTTAAACGCTGTTTACAGTGCTCTTACCTGGCGCGGATACGAACGTAACTCCCCCTGCGTTCAAGTATAAAGGGCATAATAAAATTTACTCTGGACCATCACAGTGTGATAACGTCTGTTAACAATAAATAAGCCTGTTTCCGCTATGAAAAGAACAACGTTAGTTATGCTGCTGCTTACTCTGTGCGGATTTTCATCCGCCAGTTCTGCATTAAGTGAATCCGAAGCAGAAGATCTTGCGGATCTGACTGCGGTATTTGTCTATCTGAAAAATGATTGTGGTTATAACGAATTACCCAATAACGAAATTAAGCGGGCTATCGTCTATTTTGCTCAACAAAATCGTTGGGATCTGCGTAACTACAATAGCTTTAATATGAAAGCGTTAGGCGAAGATAGCTATCGCGACCTGCGTGGTATCGCTATTCCAGTTCCTACCAAATGCAAGTCTCTGGCCCGTGACTCTTTGAGTTTATTGGCTTACGCAAACTAACGATCCCGCCTTTACCCTTTCAGTCTGTAATTCCACCGTGCAACCTCATCCAGAGTTGGCTATGATGTTGCCCCCATTTTTCATGGCTGTTACTGCGAAGGAGAAGCCCCGAACATGTCACAGAAAGAACTATGGTATGAAACATTACATGCCAATTTCGGCCAGTATTTTTCAGTAGAAAATGTGCTGTACCGCGAGAAAACCGAGCATCAGGATCTGGTGATTTTTGACAATCCCGTGCTGGGCCGTGTCATGGCACTGGATGGCGTGGTTCAAACCACTGAGCGCGATGAGTTTATCTATCACGAAATGATGACTCATGTGCCTTTACTGGCCCACGGTCAGGCGAAAAAGGTGCTTATCATTGGTGGTGGCGATGGTGCGATGCTGCGCGAAGTCAGCCGCCATAAAAATATCGAACAGATTACCATGGTGGAAATTGATGCCGGTGTTGTGGCGTTCTGCCGCCAATATCTGCCAAATCACAGTGCGGGTGCCTATGATGATCCGCGGTTCACATTGGTTATTGATGATGGTGTTAACTTCGTTAACCAGACCACTGAAAAATTCGATGTTATCATCTCCGACTGTACCGACCCCATCGGCCCAGGGGAAAGCCTGTTTACCTCCGCTTTCTACGAGGGATGCGCCCGTAGCCTGAACCAAGGCGGCATTTTTGTGGCACAAAACGGTGTCTGCTTCCTACAAC
Source organism: Yersinia intermedia (assembly GCF_900635455.1). Classification (NCBI taxonomy): domain Bacteria; kingdom Pseudomonadati; phylum Pseudomonadota; class Gammaproteobacteria; order Enterobacterales; family Yersiniaceae; genus Yersinia; species Yersinia intermedia. Next base: position 3,825,972 of record NZ_LR134116.1, read on the forward strand.
AGGATGAAGCCGTGGATAGCCACAATAAGCTTAGTCACTATTTCAGCGATGTTAGTTTTTATCAGGCAGCAATTCCGACATATTACGGCGGTATCATGACCTTCGCTTGGGCAACTCAGAACCCATCGCTGCGTCTGTTAGATCTGCCCACCCTGCAACAGCGTTTTGCCAATGCGGGCCTGACCTGCCGCTACTATAACCCAGCTATTCATGTCGGCAGCTTTGCCTTGCCACAGTATCTGCTGGATGCCTTAACGGCCAAACGTTGATAATCCGTAAGGAGGTGAACTAAATTGTCCAAGCTTAAACTACACGGCTTCAACAACCTGACCAAGAGCCTGAGTTTTTGTATTTACGATATTTGTTATGCCAAGACCGCAGACGACCGCGATGGCTATATCGCCTACATTGACGAACAGTACAATGCCAACCGCCTGACCGAGATCTTGAGCGAAACCTGCTCGATCATTGGCGCGAATATATTGAATATCGCACGTCAGGATTACGACCCTCAGGGAGCCAGTGTCACCATTCTGGTTAGCGAAGAGCCGGTCGATCCGTGCGATGTTGATACCTCTGAGCACCCCGGCCCGCTACCAAATGCAGTAGTGGCCCATCTGGACAAGAGCCATATCTGTGTCCATACCTATCCAGAAAGCCACCCTGAAGGGGGGTTATGCACTTTCCGCGCAGATATCGAAGTCTCAACCTGTGGCGTAATTTCACCGCTTAAAGCCCTGAATTACCTTATCCACCAGTTAGAGTCCGACATTGTTACGATGGATTATCGTGTGCGGGGTTTTACCCGTGATATCAATGGGGTTAAGCATTTTATCGATCATAAAATCAACTCGATTCAGAACTTTATGTCAGACGATATGAAATCGTTGTATTACATGATGGATGTGAATGTTTATCAAGAAAACATCTTTCATACCAAAATGATGTTGAAAGACTTCGATTTGAAGCATTACCTGTTTAACGCCAAGCCAGAAGAGCTGAACGCAGAAGAACGAGAACGTATTACTCGCCTGTTATACAAAGAAATGCAGGAAATTTACTACGGGCGTAATTTGCCAGAAATGTGATAGATTGCTGATAATCATTTGTATTTATAGGTTATTAATCAATAATAAGTCACAAAGAAACTGATTAACCGGGCATGGTTCTTTTTGCCCGGTTATTCCCTCCACTGCAAGGAATGGCCCCTCGAATGAACCGCCTCCCCACCCTGTATGGCATCATTGCAATCCTGCTTTGGAGCATGAGTGTCGCTTTAACACGCGGCCTATCTGAAACATTGGGTCCGTTTGGCGCGGGGGCGGCAATTTATAGCGTGAGCGGGGTATTGGTGTGGTTGGTGGCGGGTAAACCTACGCTGCGTGGGCAGCATCCAGCTTATCTGTACGGTTGTGGTTTGCTATTTGTGGTGTATATGGTGGCGTTCGCTTTGGCTATTGGTATGGCTAATGACCGTCAGCAGACACTGGAGATTGGCCTGATCAATTACCTGTGGCCAAGTTTAACCCTGCTATTAGCGGTTCCGCTGCTTAAACTGCGCGCCCGTTGGTGGTTATGGCCGGGCGCAGCACTGGCTCTATTCGGTGTAATCTGGGTAGTCAGTGGGGGGGATGGGCTAGATATCGGCGTATTGAGTGCCAATGTCAGCAGTAACCCACTGGCCTACAGCCTGGCACTTATCGCGGCGTTCACCTGGGCGGCTTATTCCAATTTGGTTCGTTTGTACAGTCAGGGGCCAGGGGCGTTGCCGCTGTTTTTACTCGCCTGCGCCCTGTGTTTGTGGGTCATGTTCTTTATGCTGACCCCCGGCAAGTTGCATTTCACCCAGCGCGCCACCTTTGAGCTATTACTGATGGGCGCCAACACTGCGCTGGCCTATCTGTGTTGGGATATTGCCATGAAAAAGGGCAATGCCACATTAGTGGCTGCGTTGTCCTATTTCACACCACTGCTCTCGATATTGATTGCCAGCTTGTGGCTCAATACCCAGCCCTCAGCCGCGTTCTGGCCCGGAGTGGCGATGGTGGTAGTCGGTTCTCTGCTGTGCTGGTCTGCCAGCCGCAATCCCCTTCGGACTTGAAGCCGCAAGTAGGTAGCGACTCCAAGTTTTTTGAGTAAATATTTTATTTAGAAATGATGAAGCTACGATAGCCTTTCAATACCAATAGAAAGTCTTCTAACCCGCACAGGCAGAGGCTTTCTTCATCATAGTAATTCATGCCCTCTTCCATCTCATCACCGTCAAGATCCAGTTGATTGGCACGAACCATCACTTCTTCCCCATCCAGCCACAACGTATATTCATGACCGGTCAACTGCCACTGCCGCTCACTGCCCTTCACTTCCATGGCGGCGGCTTCAATTTGATCCAGTTTCGCCAAATCGCCCTTAATCTCTTCATTGAGCCAATGGCCGATCACTTCATGTCCCATGGAGAATCTGACCAGTACTTGCCCTGTTAGATCACGCAAGAATTCATAGTCCATAGCATGCCCTCCTGATGCTCTTATAATTATTGTAACCGTATTTAGCCCACCCACTTGGCGCAAGCTCGCAAAGCCGGTAAATACCGCTAAGATTTCACTACCAGACGATTTGTTTAAAATAGAAACGGGAGGCCATTGGCCTCCCGTCAGATACGGATTATACATCATACCCAACGTAATTGGTGTTACAGGTAGGCGGTAAGCTAACAACCCTGTAACGCCAAAGACAAAGGGTATCGCTGTTTAGACGGCGGTTTGGAAGATAACACCGTCAGCTTTATCAGTATATTGGCTCAACTGATCGAAGTTCAGGTAGCGATAAGTATCCTCTGCGGTCTTATCAACCTGAGCCATATAAGTTTGATATTCCTCAGGCGTTGGCAAACGCCCCAGCAATGACGCGATCGCCGCCAGTTCTGCCGAAGCCAGATAAACATTCGCACCGGTACCCAAGCGATTCGGGAAGTTACGGGTTGACGTAGAAACAACCGTCGCACCATCCGCAACGCGAGCCTGGTTACCCATACACAGTGAGCAGCCTGGGATCTCAATACGGGCACCACTCTTACCAAAGACGCTGTAGTAGCCCTCTTCGGTCAACTGCGCGGCATCCATTTTGGTCGGCGGTGCAACCCACAAACGTGTTGGCAATTGGCCTTTGTGTTGATCCAGCAACTTACCTGCCGCGCGGAAATGGCCGATGTTGGTCATACAAGAACCGATAAACACTTCATCGATCTTGCTATTCGCCACATCAGACAATAAGCGGGCATCATCTGGATCGTTTGGCGCACACAGAATAGGTTGCGTGATATCAGCCAGATCGATTTCGATCACCGCTGCATATTCCGCATCGGCGTCGCCTTCCAATAGATTTGGATTCGCCAGCCAGCTTTCCATACCATTAACACGGCGCTCCAACGTACGACGGTCACCGTAGCCTTCCGCAATCATCCACTTCAACAAGACGATATTGGATTGCAGGTATTCGATAATCGGCGCTTTATCCAGTTTAATGGTACAACCGGCAGCAGAACGCTCAGCAGAGGCATCAGCCAGTTCGAACGCTTGCTCGACTTTCAGCTCTGGCAAACCTTCAATTTCCAGAATACGGCCAGAGAAGATGTTCTTCTTACCCTGTTTCTCAACCGTCAGTAAGCCTTCCTGGATTGCGTAGTAAGGAATAGCATGCACCAGATCACGCAGAGTGATACCCGGTTGCATTTCACCTTTAAAACGCACCAATACAGATTCAGGCATATCCAGCGGCATTACACCGGTTGCTGCTGCAAAGGCCACCAGACCAGAACCTGCCGGGAAGGAGATCCCAATAGGGAAGCGGGTATGGGAATCACCACCAGTACCCACCGTATCTGGCAACAGCATGCGGTTCAACCACGAGTGGATGATGCCATCACCTGGGCGCAGTGATACACCACCACGGTTCATAATGAAATCAGGCAAAGTATGATGAGTGGTCACATCAACAGGCTTAGGATAAGCGGCAGTATGGCAGAATGACTGCATCACCAAATCGGCAGAGAAGCCCAGACATGCCAAGTCTTTCAGCTCATCACGGGTCATCGGGCCAGTGGTGTCCTGTGAACCGACCGAGGTCATCTTAGGTTCGCAGTATTCACCTGGGCGCACGCCTTCAACGCCACATGCGCGACCAACCATTTTCTGTGCCAGCGAGAAGCCTTTATTGCTTTTGGCAACCGGCTTCGCCACACGGAATACTTCGCTAACTGGCAGACCCAGTGATTCACGAGCTTTGGTGGTCAAGCCACGGCCAACGATCAGTGGAATACGGCCACCAGCGCGTACTTCATCTAGCAATACGTCTGTTTTAAGCTCGAAGGTTGCGAGTATCTCACCGGTATCATGGCGGCGTACTTCGCCCAAATACGGGAAGATATCAATCACGTCGCCCATATTCAGATTGGCAACATCCACTTCAATTGGCAGCGCACCAGCATCTTCCATGGTGTTAAAGAAGATCGGGGCGATTTTGCTGCCTAGCACCACGCCACCGCCGCGTTTGTTTGGCACATGAGGGATGTCATCACCCATAAACCACAACACGGAGTTAGTGGCGGATTTACGGGAAGAGCCAGTGCCGACCACATCGCCGACGTAGGCCAACGGGAAACCGATTTTGTTCAGTTCTTCGATCTGTTTGATCGGGCCTACACTACCCGGTTGATCCGGGTGAATACCTTCACGGGCATTCTTTAGCATCGCCAAGGCATGTAATGGAATATCTGGGCGTGACCAGGCATCTGGTGCCGGAGACAAATCATCGGTGTTGGTCTCACCGGTCACTTTAAATACTGTGACAGTGATCTTATCGGCTAACGCAGGGCGGGAGAGATACCATTCGGCATCAGCCCAGGATTGCATCACCTTCTTGGCGTGTGGATTACCCGCTTTGGCTTTTTCTTCTACATCGTAGAAGTTATCAAACATCAGCAAGGTGTGAGATAACGCTTTGCCCGCAATCGGGGCCAGCTTTTCGTTATCTAACGCATCAATCAGCGGATGAATGTTATAACCACCCTGCATGGTGCCAAGCAGTTCAATCGCTTTTTCAGCGTTAATCAGAGGGGAGCTGGCTTCGCCCTTGGCTATCGCCGCCAGGAAACCGGCTTTAACGTAGGCTGCTTCATCAACACCAGGTGGAACACGGTTGATCAGCAGATCTAACAAGAATTCTTCTTCGCCCGCAGGCGGATTTTTTAATGATTCAACCAGCGCGGCCATTTGTGATGCATCTAATGGTTTGGGGACGATGCCCTCAGCAGCACGCTCAGCTACGTGCTTACGGTATTCTTCTAGCACGACTCTCTCCTCGCTTTTATTGTCATTTATACCCATCATCTTTCAAACCGCAGATGTGTTGGCTGCTCTCGCTCACCCGAATCACTTACTTATGTAAGCTCATCGGGACTCTCTCGTTGGCAGCCTGCCTGCACCTTGAAATCTATTGGGTATATTTCCAGGCTATCAGTAGCCACCAGCCATCATCACTGATGCACCAGGTGTAGGTAAGATGCCCAGTTTCGCTCAGCCAGCATATCAGTATTTGAACTCCGTGTTAATTCGTTCACATAAAAGCAACATTAAATTTTTGCTGAATCGTTGAGCGCAGTGTAATCACCTGAAGTATTGATAGCCGCTCTCAGTTAGCCCCCTACTGCAGGGCAATTCCCGCAAAAAACATCGCTGTAAGATAACCATAGTAAATGAATGGATACCATCTCTCTGTGAGGATCTCGTGCTATCGATATGACTTTTAGGGCGATAAATAACGAAGGGAAAATATTGTGGCGATAAATGAAACAGAAACAGCCGATAATGACTGTTTCTGCTTTGCCAAAAGACGTTATGCTCCTAGTAGGAAGGGCATTTAGAATTGGGTATTCAAGCTAACAAAATATGTCCGGCCCGGTTCATTGTAAGTCGCCGCCCCCGCCCCCGCGATACCGGCTACGTTCTGAGCATTCCCGGCACGGAATTGGCGCTTGTCGAACAGGTTTTCAATCCCGGTGGTGACACTGACATTTTTTGTCACTGTATAGCTAGCACTGAGACCAAAGATGGCATAAGGGCTGACTTCATTACGTGCCGTACCTGTGACCGGCAGACCTTGATAGTCATATTTTTTCGGCTTCTGACGCCCATACCAGGTCACGGTGGATAGCAGTGACAAATCATCAGTTGCCTGCCAGTTCAGTGAACTATTTAAGGTAAACTCCGGCGTAATCGATAAGTAATCGCCGGTGCTTTTGTTCTTCGACTCCAGCATGTAGGTCAGATTACTGCGCCATTCTACCGTCTCGGTGAATGGTACGGTCAGGTTACCTTCCAGCCCTTCCACCAATGCTTTCGGCACGTTACTCCATTTGAAGATATCGGAATTAGCATAAGCACCGGTACCACCACTGGCAGTCCCAAGGGAGACCAAACCCGGCTCAATCTTATTACGATAATCATTACGGAAGTAAGTGATACCAGCAATAATGCCGTCATCGTGGAACTCGAACCCGATCTCTTTGTTTACGCTGGTTTCAGCAGACAGAGAATCATTGCCCATCAAGTAGCAACTGCCGCCACCGCCATAGCAACCTTGACCACGGCTATACAGCAGATAGTTCGGATTGGTTTGATAGAGGTTTGGCGCTTTATAGGAACGGGCGATACCCATTTTCATGGTGAAGTAATCACCCAGTTCCTGTGACAGGTTCAGGCCCGGACTCCAGTTACTTCCCGCCGTGCTGTGATGATCAAAACGCAGTGCTGGGGTGAGCATAGTGGTATCCGTCAACTCGATATTATCCTCAACAAATACCGAGGCTATCTGCGCCGAGCTACGAGTATTGCGCCCAGTCCCTGTCAAGCCGCTGACACTGCCACCCTCACTCGTTGTTTGGGTATTGGAACTGGGGTCGTTCATTTTCTGGTCATTCCATTCCGCCCCCACGGTCAGCACCTGATTAACACCCAATTCAAATGGAAGGTTAATCTCAGAGTGGGCTAAATAGTTGTCCAACTTGATAGTACTGAAATATTTATTTGAGAATATGCCTTCTGTACCCCCCGCCAGCCCCTCATTAATTCGTGAGTTACGCGTATCCTCATACTGAAAATAGGAGGTTGTACTGACGCCGTTATCCCAAAAACCACGGTGTGTTAGCGAGAAATTATCGCGGTACATAACGTTAGTTTCCGCACCATATAAGCTGCGAACAATGGCATTGCTGTTCGTGTTTTGCGTATCGCCGGCATAAATATTCCCCTGACGGCTATAACCTGCCTCGAACTCCAGAGATTGGCCTTGGGCGAATTCCCAACGCAGTAACCCGTTGATGTCTTTATTTCGTACCCCTTCACGGCCAGCAGGCAGTGTCCCGGCCTGGTTACCGGTACGGGCAGATTCATGGCCTGAGTTAATATTCCAATCATCAGCATCGGTTTTATTATAGCCACCGTATAGGCGGAAGCTGACAGTATCGCTTAACGGCCCCATCAGACTGAAGTCGGTACGGCGGGTCGCCCCTTCCTCACTGTGCTGTGGCATATTCATGTAGGCGTTCCAACTACCGTGTAACTCTTTATCCGGTTGTTTGGTGATGATATTCACCACGCCACCTGCGGCACCGTTGCCATAGCGTGCCGCTGACGGGCCGCGTAAGACTTCGATTTTATCAACCATGTTCGCGGGAACCCAGTTGGTGTCACCACGGGTATCACGTTCACCACGCCAGCCATAACGCACCGCATTACGGCTCGAAACCGGTATGCCATCGATCATAATCAATGTATTTTCTGGCCCCATACCACGAATATCAATTTGGCGATTATTGCCGCGTTGACCACTGGCGGAGTTACCGGAAAGGTTAACGCCAGGCATGGTGCGGATAATTTCGGACAGATCATTCGCGGGTGGCCGTTTGCGGATATCGTCTGCGGTGATGGTTGATGCCCCCAGCGCTTGACGAACTTGCTGCTGAGCGGTCACCACCAGCGTATCACCGGTGGTTGCCGCCCCATCTGCCGCGGTAGGTTCTTGCTGCGATGTGGTGACGGTTGTTTGCGCTGTCGTCTGTGTCGCTGCTGTGGACTCAGTTTGATTTGCCGCTTGAGTTTGTGCCCAGAGCGGAGTCGATATGCAGATACCCATCAATGTCGTCAGAGAACGCCGTTGCCATTTTACTTTCATTACATTTTCCCCTGATGCAAAAAAGCCCACAGCAAATATCCGCACAGTAAAATCTCTGGCAATCTATTCATGGGGCAACAAAAACGAACAAGATTGATAATTATTTTCATTATCAATTCATCGCGCTAATTGTTACATTTGCATGTAGGAAAAAGGTTTGTGCAAACAGCAAATCTGTTTGTCATAACGTCAATGTCAGTGGAGAGTTCATCATGTCGACGGTGAAGAAAAACAAATTGCTCAATGTCTCTCCCTCATCCAAACCGATTTATCGTGAACAAATTGTGCAACAATCGAATCTGGTTGCCAGTGATTATCAACTGAGCAGCGTGAAGTCATTGCCCACTGACCCGGTATTGTTTGGCGATTTTCAAGTATTGCGTCTGAACCCACATCTGATTTTACATACCGCGAATGTCACCAACCTCTGTGATATCAAGACACAAAGCCGGCTTAATCCAGCACTGAAGCTGGCTATTGTGGTTAACGGCAGCGCGCATGTCTCATTCGGCGGTCAACAGTTGCATTTGCAGGAAAAAGGCGATGCTTCGTTGGTTTCGTTAACTGAAAACACCCTGTTTACCCGCCACGGTAAAAACAACCGTCACGAGCGCACGCTAACACTGACTTTTGACCGCGAATGGCTGTATGGCGATTTGCTGCCACAAGCTGGCGCATGGGATACGCTGTATAACTTTACCCAACAGCACCTGGCGATTCATTTATGGCGTCCATCGGTTCACTCGCAAGCCATTGCTCAGAAAATAGCGAGCGCCAAACCCTTTTCAACGCCACTGGAGCGACTGCAATGGGAAACACAATGTATTGGGCTGATCATTGAAGCGTTCAGCTCACTAGAGCAGCAAGCTCAGCAGCAAAATAAAATCTCATTACGCGGGTTGAACCGGGTTCAGCAGGTACGTGACTGGCTGGAAAGTGGCGAGGCTGACCACCTATCGATGAGTGAATTAGCCAGTCTGGTGAATATGAGCCAGAGCACGTTGCAGCGACGTTTTCGTGAAAATTACCACATTACGGTATTTGAATATCTGCGCCATTGTCGTTTAAAGCGGGCCATGCTGGCATTACAAAAAGAAGGGATCAGTATCGATCAAGCCGCCGCCATTGCTGGCTATACCAGCCCGGCCAATTTTGCCACCGCACTGCGGCGTACCTTTCATATTTCACCCAGTCAACTACGGGCGGGGCCAATGTTTGATCGATAAGAAAAACAAGTTCAATAAAAATACCTGGGTGATAGAAACCTTTAAACAAAAAAACGGCCCCTGTTAAGGAGCCGCTTCATTATCTTACTGTATCCGCAAAAATTATTTCTTTTTCGCTTTCGGGTTAGGCAAGTCGGTAATGCTACCTTCGTAGATTTCCGCTGCCAGACCGACAGATTCATGCAAGGTAGGGTGAGCATGGATGGTCAATGCGATATCTTCCGCATCACAACCCATCTCGATCGCCAGACCGATTTCACCTAACAGTTCACCACCGTTAGTCCCGACAATGGCACCACCGATAATACGGTGAGTTTCTTTGTCGAAGATAAGTTTAGTCATACCGTCTGCGCAATCTGAAGCGATAGCACGGCCCGATGCCGCCCACGGGAAGGTGGAGGTCTCAAAGCTGATGCCTTTTTCTTTCGCTTCTTTCTCGGTCAGACCCACCCATGCGACTTCAGGTTCAGTGTATGCAATAGATGGAATGACTTTCGGATCGAAGTAATGTTTCAGGCCGGAGATAACTTCAGCAGCAACATGGCCTTCGTGCACACCTTTATGTGCCAGCATTGGCTGACCCACGATGTCACCGATAGCAAAGATATGCGGCACGTTGGTACGCAGTTGTTTATCAACGTGGATAAAGCCACGTTCATCAACTTCTACGCCAGCCTGACCGGCATCCAGCAATTTGCCGTTAGGTACACGGCCAATAGCTACCAGAACGGCATCATAGCGCTGTGGTTCTGCTGGCGCTTTTTTGCCTTCCATCGTGACATAGATACCATCTTCTTTGGCTTCTACCGCCGTCACTTTGGTTTCCAGCATCAGGTTAAACTGCTTGCTGATGCGCTTGGTGAAGACTTTCACCACGTCTTTATCAGCAGCCGGAATAACCTGGTCAGCCATTTCTACCACATCAATTTTCGAGCCTAGCGCATGGTAAACCGTACCCATTTCCAGACCGATGATGCCCCCGCCCATAACCAGCAGACGTTCAGGAACGGTTTTCAGTGCCAGTGCATCAGTTGAGTCCCAAACTCGTGGGTCTTCATGAGGAATAAATGGCAGTTGGATTGGGCGAGAACCGGCGGCGATAATCGCGTTATCGAAGGTAATCGTAGTTGGGCCATTTTCACCTTCAACCACTAAGGTGTTCGCGCCAGTAAATTTACCAAAACCATTAACCACTTTGACTTTACGGCCTTTAGCCATACCTGCCAAACCACCGGTCAACTGATTGATAACTTTCTCTTTCCAGACACGGACTTTATCAATGTCAGTTTTAGGCTCACCAAAAACGATACCGTGTTCAGCCAGCGCCTTAGCTTCTTCGATAACTTTGGCAACGTGCAACAATGCCTTGGAAGGGATACAACCCACATTCAGGCAAACACCACCCAAAGTAGAGTAACGCTCAACCAGAATGGTTTCTAAACCTAAATCCGCGCAACGAAAAGCAGCAGAGTACCCTGCTGGACCTGCCCCAAGTACCACGACCTGAGTTTTAATTTCAGTACTCATCATGACCTCTTAATTGTTTGTCCGGCGGGTCAGACATCATTTTGAAATCTATCGAATATATTAGGCTAATTAATTTCATAACGCCCTTCATCCACCGGGACGCTTGCACCGCGAGCAGTTTACAGAATTGTTAATAATCTGAAAAGCAACATCGAGTGACGAGTGTCTCAACAACCCTAATCTATATAAAAACAAGGCCGGCACGAAGCCGGCCTTGGCGATTACATCACCAAACGGCGAATATCAGCCATAATGGTCGCGATATAGGCTGCGAAGCGAGCACCTGCTGCGCCATCGATCACACGGTGGTCGAAGGACAGAGACAGAGGCAGCATCAGACGTGGCGCAAACTCTTTACCATTCCAGACTGGTTTCATGGATGATTTAGACACACCCAAGATAGCCACTTCTGGCGCATTGACGATTGGCGTAAACGCCGTTCCGCCGATACCGCCCAGGCTGGAGATAGTGAAACAACCGCCTTGCATGTCAGATGCAGTCAATTTACCATCACGCGCTTTCTTGGAAATAACAGATAGCTCGCGAGACAACTCGACAATACCCTTTTTGTTCACATCACGGAACACTGGAACAACCAGACCGTTAGGGGTATCAACCGCCACACCGATATTGATGTATTTCTTCAGTGTCAGTTTCTGACCATCTTCAGAAATAGAGCTGTTGAAACGTGGGAACTCTTCCAACGCCTTGGCAGCCGCCTTCATCAGGAACACCAGTGGGGTGATTTTCAGATCCTGTTTTTTCTTCTCAGCTTCGATGTTCTGTTGCTTACGGAACACTTCAACTTCAGTGATATCCGCTTCATCGAATTGGGTCACATGAGGGATCATGACCCAGTTACGGCTCAGGTTCGCACCAGAGATTTTCTGGATACGGCCTAATTCAACTTCTTCAATCTCACCGAACTTGCTGAAATCAACTTTCGGCCAAGGCAGCATGCCCGGCAGACCGCCGCCAGTGGCAGCAGTTGGTGCTGCTTCAGCACGTTTGACCGCATCTTTCACGTAGGCCTGAACGTCTTCGCGCAGGATACGACCTTTACGGCCGGTACCTTTCACTTTCGCCAGGTTTACGCCAAATTCACGCGCTAAACGGCGGATAACCGGCGTGGCATGCACGTAAGCGTCATTCTCAGCGAACTCGCCTTTGCTCTCAGCTTTCGCGGCGGGAGCGGTGGCCGCTTTAGCCGGTGCCGCAGCAGGAGCCGCTTGCTGGGCAGGCGCGGCAGCAGGGGCTGCGCCTTCCACTTCGAACACCATAATCAGCGAGCCGGTTTTAACTTTGTCGCCAGTGCTGATTTTGATCTCTTTAACTGTACCCGCAAACGGTGCCGGTACTTCCATTGAAGCCTTATCGCCTTCAACGGTGATCAGTGATTGTTCAGCGGCAACTTTATCGCCGACTTTAACCATCACTTCAGTCACTTCAACTTCATCGTCGCCGATGTCTGGCACGTCGACATTTTTAACCGCAGAGGCTGTTGCCGCTGCCGGTGCTGCTGCCGGGGCTGACTCAGTTGCCGCAGCGGGTGCCGCAGCACCTGCCACGTCAAATACCATGATAAGAGAACCAGTGCTGACTTTATCGCCAGTGCTGATTTTGATCTCTTTAACGGTACCGGCGAATGGCGCTGGCACTTCCATAGAGGCTTTATCGCCCTCTACAGTGATCAGTGATTGTTCAGCCGCAACAGTGTCGCCCACTTTGACCATAATTTCGGTGACTTCAACTTCGTCAGAACCGATATCCGGCACCGCAACGTCTTTCGCAGCACTGGTCACAGAAGCCGCTGCCTGAGCAGGGGCTGCCGCTTTCTCTTCCGCTTTCGCAGGTGCCGCAGCGGCACCTGTTGCTTCAAAGATCATCATCAGTTTGCCGGTCGCGACAGTATCGCCAACTGCAATTTTGATTTCTTTAACTACGCCCGCCTGCGGTGATGGGACTTCCATGGAAGCTTTATCACCTTCAACGGTGATAAGTGACTGTTCCGCTTCAACGGTATCGCCTACTTTCACCATAATTTCGGTGACTTCCACTTCATCTGCACCGATGTCTGGTACGTTAATTTCAATAGCCATTTGTTCTTTACCTCTTATGCCAGACGCGGGTTAACTTTATCGGCGTCGATACCAAACTTGGTAATTGCTTGCGCAACTACGCTGGCGTCGATGTCACCGCGTTTAGCCAATTCACCCAGAGCTGCAACCACAACGTAAGAAGCATCAACTTCGAAGTGGTGACGCAGGTTCTCACGGCTGTCAGAGCGGCCGAAACCATCTGTACCCAGAACGCGGAACTCGCTGGCAGGAATGAAGTTACGAATTTGTTCAGCGAACAGCTTCATGTAGTCAGTTGAAGCAACTGCTGGTGCGTCGTTCATGACTTGAGCCACATAAGGAACACGTGGCGTTTCTGTTGGGTGCAGCATGTTCCAACGCTCACAATCCTGACCATCACGAGCCAGTTCAGTGAATGAAGTTACGCTGTACACATCAGAACCAACACCGTAGTCGTTAGCCAGAATCTGAGCCGCTTCGCGAACGTGACGCAGGATTGCACCTGAACTCATCAACTGCACTTTGCCTTTGCTACCTGCAACAGTTTCCAGTTTGTAGATACCTTTACGGATACCTTCTTCTGCGCCCTGTGGCATTGCTGGCATGTGGTAGTTTTCGTTCAGCGTGGTCAGGTAGTAATAGACGTTTTCCTGCGCTTCGCCGTACATACGCTCCAGACCGTCATGCATGATGACAGCAACTTCATAAGCATAAGCTGGATCGTAAGAGATACAGTTCGGGATAGTCAGTGACTGAATGTGGCTATGACCATCTTCATGTTGCAGACCTTCACCATTCAGAGTAGTACGACCTGAAGTACCACCGATCAGGAAGCCACGCGCCTGTTGGTCACCCGCAGCCCAGCACAGGTCACCGATACGCTGGAAACCGAACATGGAGTAGTAGATGTAGAACGGGATCATTGGCAGATCATTGGTGCTGTATGAGGTCGCAGCAGCCAGCCATGAAGAGGCAGCACCCAGTTCGTTGATCCCTTCTTGCAGGATCTGGCCTTTCTCGTCTTCTTTGTAGTAAGCAACCTGTTCACGGTCTTGCGGGGTGTACTGCTGACCATTCGGGCTGTAAATACCAATCTGACGGAACAGACCTTCCATACCGAAAGTACGCGCTTCGTCAGCAATGATTGGAACAATTCTGTCTTTGATAGATTTGTTCTTCAGCATCACGTTCAGCACACGCACGAAAGCGATAGTGGTAGAAATCTCTTTATTCTGCTCTTCCAGCAAGGAGCTGAAATCTGACAGCGCAGGGATTTCCAGCTTCTCAGTGAACTTAGGCATACGGGTTGGCACATAGCCTTCCAGCGCCTGACGACGTTCATGCAGATATTTGTTTTCTTCAGAATCTTTATCAAAGGTGATGTAAGGCAGTTTTTCGATATCAGCATCGGCAACTGACACATTGAAACGATCGCGGAAGTGGTGAACCCCTTCCATGTTCATTTTCTTCACCTGGTGAGCAATATTTTTACCTTCTGCTGTTTCGCCCATGCCGTAACCTTTAATGGTGTGGGCCAGGATAACAGTAGGTTTACCGGTGGTTTCTTGTGCTTTTTTCAGTGCAGCAAAGACTTTCTTCGGATCATGACCGCCACGGTTCAGAGACCAGATCTCATCGTCGCTCATGTCTTTCACTAATGCAGCAGTTTCAGGGAAACGGCCAAAGAAGTGTTCGCGGACATACGCACCGTCTTTGGATTTAAAGGTCTGGTAGTCACCATCCAGTGTTTCGTTCATCAGTTGGATCAGTTTACCGCTGGTATCTTTACGCAGCAGCTCATCCCAACGACTCCCCCAAATCACTTTCAGCACCTGCCAGCCAGCACCACTGAAGATACCTTCCAGCTCATTGATAATTTTGCCGTTACCAGTAACCGGGCCATCAAGGCGCTGCAAGTTACAGTTGATAACGAAGACCAGGTTATCCAGTTTTTCACGGGTCGCGATGGTGATCGCACCTTTGGATTCTGGCTCATCCATCTCGCCGTCGCCCAGGAAGGCGTACACGGTCTGTGCTGCAGTGTCTTTCAGACCACGGTGATGGAGGTATTTCAGGAACTTGGCCTGATAGATTGCACTGATTGGGCCAAGGCCCATCGATACAGTTGGGAACTGCCAGAATTCAGGCATCAGTTTCGGGTGCGGGTAAGAAGATAGCCCCTTACCATCAACTTCCTGACGGAAGTTATCCATTTGCTCTTGAGTCAGGCGGCCTTCAAGGAAAGCACGTGCGTAAACACCTGGAGAGATGTGACCCTGGAAGTAAACCAGATCGCCGCCGTCTTTTTGGTTACGAGCGCGGAAGAAGTGGTTGAAGCAAACCTCGTAGAAGGTAGCGGAAGACTGGAAGGATGCCATGTGGCCGCCCAAGTCCAGATCTTTCTTCGACGCACGCAACACGGTCATCACGGCATTCCAACGGATAGCGCTGCGAATACGACGCTCAAGCTCCAGGTTGCCAGGGTAAGCGGGTTCGTCTTCTACCGGGATGGTGTTGATGTAATCACGGCTGGCAGAACCTGCCGCAACGCTCACACCACCTTTACGGGCTTCGCCCAAAACCTGATCAATCAGATACTGAGCACGCTCAACACCCTCTTCACGGATGACCGATTCGATCGCCTGTAGCCAGTCGCGGGTTTCGATCGGATCCACGTCATTATTTAAACGTTCTGACATGGTGGTATTCCTTATCTGTTTCTAATGGTTTATTTGGAGCCTATCTTCCTGTGCTTTAACCCCAGGCTAAAGCACGTGCCCTGGTGAAAACACCGGAAGATAGGCCCATCAGTTTAGTTGCCGCTAATAATTCTCAAATGAGAATAACTACCCAACGAAATTGGAGTTACGGCAGCGCTGCCAGAGAACGAATCTCGATGAGCTGACCCAAGTCAGTGATTCGGGTGAGTTCACGCAGCTAACAACCCTGTAGCTTCAAGTACGAGGGGTATAAAACGAGTTATTGAGGTCTTGCAGAGGCGCAACCTGAATGATTCGTTTCTAGTCCTTGCGCTGTTGGAGCCGACGCAAAGATCGCTCACGGCGACTGTGCTCCCGACTGAGGTCCAACAGAATCTCCTCAATAAACGCCAAGTGACGGTGTGAAGCTTCGCGGGCTTTCTCTGGCTCGCGTGCCACAATCGCCTCAAAAATCCCGGCGCGGTGACTGCTTACTGTTGCCAGCATTTCGCGGCGCGAGTAAAGCAATTCAAAGTTCTGTCTTACGTTTTGTTCCAGCATCGGCCCCATGCAACGCAGTAAATGCAGCAAAACCACATTATGCGCAGCCTCTGTGACAGCCACTTGATACTGCATAACGGCATCTGCCTCAGCATCTAAATCGCCGTTATCCTGCGCTTGCTGAATAACAGTATGGCATTCACGGATACGTTGCAGATCTTCATCAGTGCCGCGCAATGCTGCATAATAGGCAGCAACACCTTCGAGGGCATGACGGGTTTCTAACAGATCGAATTGTGCTTCTGGATGGTCAGCAAGTAGTTCTGCCAGCGGATCGCTAAAGCTTTGCCACAGATTGGTTTGCACGAAAGTCCCGCCCCCCTGACGACGCAATAGCAGTCCCTTAGCTTCTAAGCGCTGAATTGCTTCTCGCAAAGAAGGTCGGGAAACATCAAATTGCTTCGCCAACTCGCGCTCAGGCAGTAATTTCTCACCAGGGCGTAGCGTCCCTTCCAAGATCAGGTATTCGAGCTGCTGCTCGATGACATCTGATAATTTGGGCTGACGTATTTTGTTGTAGGCCATAATTTGTGTAAGTCGCGCTGTAAGCCGTATTGAGTGAATCGTCTCTGCGAGTAGCGCGGAGTCAATTGGTAATACCAATTTCAAAAACGTGACGATAAAGTAACAAAGTATTCACTAGCTGTCCATACGGACCTTGACCAAAATCATGAAACCCAGCACATTTTAACAACTTCACCGATAAAGCAATGCAAAGTGATAACGTAGCAGTGGTAATACCATTACTTGATATGAGCGAGTTTTAACTTTTATGAAACGGATAATTAGGCAAGCTGAAGCGGTAAAGTGATTTTATTTGTGAATATAAAACCTATAAATTTGAATTTATATTCAAAACAAAATAAGAAAAGTCTGTATCCCTCTGTTTCGCCCCTTAAAACTGGTATGACCATTATAAAAATGGCTCACTGGTGGCTTTTTAACCAAAAAAAGCGCATTCCTACTTTTCCTCAAAACAACAGCTTGATCACGCATCAACATTTTTCTTGCTGTTTTGGCTAAAACTTCGCCGATTAAAATAAAAAGCAGATGCAATAATTCTCGCCTACCACTATTCTCTTTTAAACGGTAGCCTAAAGAGAAAATTCCTAGAAAAGCCACCGTAAACAAAATAATACAAATAATGTAATCAAAACCTTACGCATAGCAAACAGCACCTATTTATACCCAATAGATTTCAAGTGGCGGGAAGGCGGTAATCCCAAGGATGAGCCGAGTAACGAGTACAGCCAATACATTGCAGTTTGAAAGATGACGGGTTTGCCAGCTAAAAGTGACAACGACAGAGGATGCAACAATGAGTGTTCAACAAGAAGGTGCAGAGCTAAAGCGGGGGCTTAAAAACCGCCACATACAGCTTATTGCCTTAGGTGGCGCAATTGGTACCGGATTATTCCTTGGTATCGCGCAAACCATTCAAATGGCGGGGCCTTCAGTGCTACTGGGGTATGCAATCGGCGGCTTTATCGCGTTTCTGATTATGCGCCAGTTAGGAGAAATGGTAGTCGAAGAGCCAGTAGCGGGTTCTTTTAGTCACTTTGCTTACAAATATTGGGGGAACTTTGCCGGTTTCGCTTCCGGTTGGAACTACTGGGTACTGTATGTGTTAGTGGCGATGGCCGAACTGACTGCTGTAGGTATCTATGTACAATATTGGTGGCCGGAGATCCCGACATGGGTGTCAGCGGCGGTCTTCTTCTTAGCCATCAATGCCATCAACCTGGCGAATGTCAAAGTGTATGGTGAAATGGAGTTTTGGTTCGCCATCATTAAAGTGGTCGCTATCATTGCAATGATTCTGTTCGGTGGATGGTTACTACTTAGCGGGCAAGGCGGCCCGGAAGCCACTGTGACTAACTTGTGGGCACAAGGCGGCTTCTTCCCTAACGGGATCATGGGCTTGGTTATGGCCATGGCGGTGATCATGTTCTCCTTCGGTGGCCTTGAGTTAGTTGGGATTACCGCCGCAGAAGCAGAGAACCCTGCTAAAAGCATCCCCAAAGCAACCAATCAGGTTATCTACCGTATCCTGCTGTTCTATATCGGTTCTCTGGCAATCTTATTATCACTCTACCCATGGGGGAAAGTGGTCGAAGGCGGCAGCCCATTTGTACTGATCTTCCATGCATTGAACAGTAATGTGGTTGCAACTGTATTGAATATCGTGGTACTGACAGCGGCATTGTCGGTCTATAACAGTTGTGTTTACTGCAATAGCCGCATGTTGTTTGGTTTAGCCAAACAAGGCAACGGCCCGAAAATGCTGCTGAAAGTCGATGGTCGCGGTGTACCTGTTATTGCGATCGCCGTCTCTGCATTTGCCACCGCTTTCTGTGTATTGATTAACTATCTGATTCCAGGCCGAGCCTTCGAATTACTGATGGCACTGGTGGTATCGGCGTTGGTAATCAACTGGGCGATGATTAGCCTCGCGCACCTTAAATTCCGTGCAGCTAAAAACCGCCAAGGTGTTATTCCACAGTTCAAAGCCTTCTGGTATCCGTTCAGCAACTACCTGTGCTTGCTGTTCCTAACCGGCATTTTGATCATTATGTATCTGACTCCGGGCATCCAGATTTCTGTGTTGTTGATTCCAGCTTGGGTATTGCTACTGGCTGTTGGCTATATCCTGAAAAATCGCAACCAACGCGCGAAATCCTGATAGCAGAAAAGCAGGTTTCTCTGGGGAATTTGACAACATCATAGCTAACGGGTCAGCCACAGCGCTGGCCCGTTTATTTTATTGTTTAACAAAACCATGTTCGACTGACTCGCCATCCTCGCATCAAAACCATCAGTTAGGATAATCAAGGTATGCCGGTTTTCGGCGAACCACCGGCAGACAACCCACGCGTGAAACTGGCCAAATTATCACATTAATAAATGCGGGCTAATTAATCATATTCCGTTGAGATGGCACTGGCCGAGTACAAACTCTCCGGCCAGTGCCGTAAATCAGAAAACTACACCAGTGCACCGTAAATAGTCAGTAAAGCCACCACTACAATCACCGTTAGTGTCACTTTTCGTGCCAACGAGACCGCAGCTCTTGGCGTCTGTACAGGGTCTAAATGAGGCTCACGAGCCAAAGAATACTGCGCCAATTGAGTCAGAACCTGATACTGCTGAGCTCTGAAATCGCCTAGTGAGGCAAACCAGGCTGGTAATGCTCTTTCGCCGTGCCCCAATAAGGCATATGCCACGCCCACCAACCGCACAGGTATCCAGTCCAGCCAATGTAACAGACGATCAATACCAGATTGAGAACGCTGCAAAGGCGTATGGTGCCGGGCTAACCAAGTTTGGTATCCGCGTAACATCGCGTAACCCGCTAGCGCCACAGGGCCATAGTTAACACACACAACGAACCAGAATATAGGGGCTAAATAATACCGGAAGTTTATCCACAACAAGGCATTTTGCAGGGATTGTAAGCGAGCTTTCTCTCCGCTATCCATGGGTAAACCATGGATTAACGCTAACTCCACTGCCATTTTATCGGTGGCATGAGCATCATTTTGGCGTGCAGCTTTAAGGTAGGCTCGATAGTGTTTACGAATGCCCCCCGCACCAATACACAGCAGGCAAATCAGAATCCAAATCAACAACAGGGGGAAACCAAACAAGATATTCTGCACTAACTGCAAAATCAGCCATACCAAGGCCATCCACACAGCGGTCAGCAAAATAGTTTGTGCCAACGAAAAGCGATGTAAACGCGCAAATACGACTTCAAGGCGATGATCTAACTGCCAATGTTCGCCCAGTTTAAACAAGCGCTCCCATGCTAGTACCAGCAGCAGCGTAAACAGTGTCATTAGCTCTTATTCTCCCTTTAGCACTTAACCAGCCCTGAACAGGGCATATGCCTCCCGGCATGCATAAACCAAACGATAAAAACAGGCGACGAGCAGATGATCCCTCGACAACGAACCTGCGGTAAAGACTAAATCGCCCACATTACGATGGCGATGATAACTTCACCAAATTCTGCTGATACAACGCCCAATCAAAAGCGGGACCAGGGTCGGTTTTACGTTGTGGCGCAATGTCACTATGCCCCGCCACCCGATCAATGGTTATCGGATAATTGGCAAACAACAGCGCACTTATCTCATTCAAACTACGATACTGTGCGGACGTAAACGGTAACACATCCGTTCCTTCCAGCTCGATCCCTATCGAAAAATCATTACACCGCTCACGCCCACCAAAGCTCGATACTCCAGCATGCCAGGCGCGGTGATCAAACGGAACATATTGAATAATTTCACCATCACGACGAATCAGACAGTGGGCTGAAACTCGCAAATGAACAATATCAGCAAAATAAGGATGTTCATCAGCATTTAGTGTGCCAGTGAAGAGTTGATCGATGTATGGGCCACCGAACTCGCCAGGGGGCAAACTGATATTATGAATTACCAGCAGCGAAGGTAACTCGCCTTCTGGCCGTTGATCAAAATGGGGGAAACAACCCGTTTAACCCCTGAAATCCAGCCATTCTCTAACTGCATTGCTTATCTAAGCCCCCTAATAGTACACTTCAACTGGCTCTTTTATGGCACTTCAGCCAGCAACAGAGTAGCATGTTTGAACTATTATCTATCCGCCCTTTCGGAGTTTTCTATGCCGACTCGCAGCTATAATGCCGACAGCCGCCGTGCCGAGCTATTGGAACGAATTCAATGTGATATCCCGTCAACTGTTGCCCAAGCGTTGAGCGAAGACCTTGGTGGTGAGGTTAATGCAGACCGCGACCTCACCGCACAATTGCTCCCAGCGGATAAACAAGCCAATGCCACGATTATTACACGCGAAGCTGGTATTTTTTGTGGTCAGCGCTGGTTGAATGAAGTGTTTATTCAACTTGGCGCCCAAGTGGCAGTTGAATGGTTAGTTAAGGATGGCGACAAGTTGACAGCCAATCAGGTACTTTGCCATCTGACTGGCCCTGCCCGTACCCTACTTACGGGTGAACGCACTGCACTTAACTTCTTACAAACCTTATCCGGTGTCGCTACCGAGGTTGGCCGCTATGTAGCGGAGCTTTCTGGGCTACATACACAATTACTCGATACCAGGAAAACCTTGCCAGGGCTACGTACCGCTTTGAAATATGCCGTCCTCTGCGGTGGCGGCAATAATCACCGACTCGGTTTGTCGGATGCTTTCCTTATCAAGGAAAATCACATTATTGCTACTGGCTCTATTAAAGAAGCGGTTGCTAAAGCATTTTGGATTCATGCCGATGTCCCGGTCGAGGTTGAAGTTGAATCCCTTGATGAATTACAGCAAGCATTAACCGCAGGTGCCGATATCATTATGCTGGATAACTTTACTATTCCAATGATGCGTGATGCTGTACTCATGCGTAATGAGCTTGCCAAGACCCAAGAGAGCGCACAACTGGAAGTTTCTGGCAACGTTACGCTAGAAACTCTGCGAAGCTATGCCGAAACAGGTATTGATTTCATCTCGGTCGGCGCACTAACCAAACACGTTACCGCATTAGACCTTTCCATGCGATTTCAATAAGCCTATCAAATTATCTTCGGCCGATGATAGCCATTAGCAGATTCGAATTCTGTTTTTGCGAGCATCGCCGAAGATATCTGTGACCCCACTGTAACAACCTAAATACTCGACAGCCTGCTTCGCAAATCGATGTAATGCCCCTGTTGCTATCAATAAAAAAGCTGCACTCTTGCCTCGTTTTCACACACAAGGAAAGTGGCAAATGAATAAGCAACAGGGTTTTACCTTAATTGAATTAATGGTCGCCATCGCCGTCATTGCAGTGCTCAGCGGTATTGGTATTCCTTCCTACCAGCGCTATATCCAAAAAGCCGCACTCACCGATATGTTACAAGCCATCGTCCCCTACAAAATGGCCGTGGAGCTTTGTGCTCTGGAGCATGCCAAGTTCGATAACTGTAGTGCGGGCAATAACGGCATACCGGCCGGACAATCATCGCGTTATGTCAGTGCAACAACCATTGATAAAGGGGTGATTAGTTTTACCGGTCAACATACCCTTGCCGACCTGACTCTAGCGATGACTCCCACATTCAGTAGTAGTGGAAATATCGTCTGGACCAGAACATGTACCACCGTAGATAACAATCTTGCTGATAGCTGTAAGACCGTGTTCCGCTTCAATGATAAGGTTTAATGAAATGACTGAATTTATGGCACACCAACCCGAGCGAATCAGCACTGAATTGCACAAACTCTGTCGTCGTTATAGGGCAATCGCCTTAAAACTTGATGGCAAAAACCTGTCTATCGCATCATCAAAGCCAGTAAGTGACGAATTATTAACTGCCCTGCGTTTTACTTATGGGCGTAAAATCACCGTAGAATATTGGCCTGAGGCCAAGATTGAACAGTCATTAAACCTTGAGTCATCAGCAAAAGAGCCACTAAACCGGGATGTAAAATCTACCCCAAATAGCCAAGGTGTATCGCGACAAGAGAAAGAACGAGCAAGAGGCGACTTATCTTTACTGCCGCCAAAGGACTTAGATGAAACGTTGCTGGATAATGAAAGTGATACCCCCGTTATTCAATTTATAACTCAAACACTCAGGCTGGCGATTCAGAAACGTGCATCAGATATCCATTTTGAACCTTATCAGCATCATTATCGTATTCGTTTCAGAATTGATGGCGTTCTACACGAATCCCCGGCCCCCACAGCAGAATTAGCCAGCCGCATCAGCAGTTGCCTAAAAGTCATGGCTAAATTGAATATCGCTGAAAAACGGTTGCCGCAAGATGGTCAACTAGCTTTAGTGCTAAATGGCACTCGCTACTCCATAAGAATAGCCACTCTCCCCGTACAGTTCGGTGAAAAAGTGGTGCTACGTATATTGAATATTCATCAACAACCTACACTGGCTAATCTGGGGTTGAATACTATCGCCCACCAACAACTCACACGCGCATTATCTGCTCCGCAAGGCTTAGTTCTGGTTACTGGGCCTACTGGCAGCGGAAAAACAGTGACGCTGTATTGCAGTTTAGACCAACTCAATCAACCGCAAAGAAACATCTGTAGTGTTGAGGATCCTATTGAGATCCAGGCTGATGGCATAAATCAGACTCAAACTAACAATAGGATTGGGTTGGATTTTTCTTGTGTATTACGCGCGATGCTACGGCAGGATCCTGATGTGATTATGCTCGGCGAGATTCGCGATAATGAAACTGCTGAGATAGCAGTTAAGGCCGCTTTAACCGGGCATCTGGTACTTTCAACACTGCATACCAACTCAACGTCTGAAACCCTAATACGCCTGACACAAATGGGAATAGAACGTCACTTAATTGCATCGAGCCTGACATTAGTTATCGCCCAACGACTGGTTCGCAGGCTCTGCCTACACTGTCGTCAGGCCTCTCCTAGCCTTTTTCAGGCTCCGGCAGGCGTTTGGCCGAGTCCATTACAGCATTATCTGGCGGTGGGCTGCGAACACTGCTGTGCAGGTTATTATGGACGCACGGGTATTTACGAAATGCTGAGTGTAACTCCGCAAATTCAACATGCCTTGCTCAGCAATGTCAGCCCGGCAAAACTCACTCAGATTGCGCAAAAGCAGGAACAAGTCACATTGCTTTCTGCTGGTTTGGCATTAGTCGAAAGTGGTGTTACTACACTTAGTGAAATTAATCGTGTTGTAGGAACCCTGAAAGAACCCGAGGCAACATCGTGAGCCACCAGCGTTTATTTTACTGGAAAGCCATTGATAATAAAGGCCAATTACAGACTGGCACGCAATTAGCAACCGAGCGAAATATTGTTTATGAGCAAATGTTCCGCCAAGGGCTACAACCATTAAATGTTAAGGGTGGCAAGCAATTATCAATTAGTTATTGGCGAGGTGAGCGTCTGGTGGCTGTTACTCGCCAATTGGCGACGCTGCTGCAAGCCGGTCTGCCTTTGGTCAATAGCTTGCAACTGCTAGCGAAAGAAATAGATGCGTTACCATGGCGGTGCTTATTGCAGGACATAAGCCAACAGGTTTCGCAGGGGCTATCACTATCTGAAGCGATGGCGCGTTATCCACATACCTTTCCCCGATTATATCCTCCAGTAATTGCGATGGGGGAACTCACGGGTAACCTTGAACAGTGCTGTATTCAGTTGGTACAGCACCAGGAACGGCAGCAAAAACTGCAGAAGAAAGTGATTAAAGCACTCAAATATCCAGTATTTGTCTGCATTATCGCAATGGTTGTTAGCCTGGTTATGCTGGTCATGGTATTGCCTGAATTTGCGCAGATTTATCAATCATTTGATACACCATTACCCACACTGACAGCCACATTGTTGCTGATTTCAGTATTTCTTACTGCTTACGGGCCATATATTGCTGTGTTATTAACATCAATATGTATGGGATACCTTTATGCTCGGCGGCGTCAGGCGCACGTACAACAATGGGAGCAAACGTTGTTATTACGCCTCCCATTCATTTCCACATTAATTCGTGGGGGCTGCCTTAGCCAAATTTTTCAAACATTAGCCATCACGCAACATGCTGGATTACCGCTGACGGCCGGATTGGATGCCGCGCTCCTTTCCATCAATAACTGTGCCTATCAGCAAGCATTAAGGCATATTCAACAACAGATCAATCAAGGCGAGCCGCTGCATACCGCCCTTGCACAACAACATCGTCTATTCCCACCGCTATGCCAACAAATGGTTCGTGTGGGTGAGGAATCTGGCGCATTGGATGTGTTATTAGAAAAATTAGCAAGTTGGCATCAGCAAAAAACACAGGATTTAGCCGATAATCTCACTCAAATGTTAGAGCCACTGTTGATGTTAATTATTGGCAGTATCGTCGGGGTTCTAGTGATTGCGATGTATTTACCGATATTTCAACTAGGGGATGTTATTGGGTAATACAGGTATTGAGGGCAGAATGTGGCGGGAAAAAGGCAATTCGAAACAGGGCGTTAAATAGCGCCCTGTTTACATCAGTAATCAGTTACTGCCGAATACACGGTTTTCTTGCTCCGCAACGCGGATAAAAGTGGTGCGCTTAGTCAGTTCTTTTAAATGCGAAGCACCCACGTAGGTACAAGCAGAACGCAAGCCACCCATAATGTCGCGTACCGTGTTATCAACTGAACCCCGTAACGGCAGTTTAACAGTTTTACCTTCTGCGGCGCGATATTCAGCGACACCACCAACATGGCGTTTCATGGCGGACTCTGAACTCATACCGTAGAACAGCATAAATTTCTCGCCATTCTCTTCAACCACACGGCCTTCACACTCATCATGCCCTGCCAGCATGCCACCGAGCATGACGAAATCAGCACCACCACCGAAAGCTTTAGCCACATCACCCGGTACAGAGCAGCCGCCATCACTGACAATCTGCCCACCTAAACCGTGGGCAGCATCGGCACACTCGATCACAGCAGATAGCTGTGGATAACCAACACCGGTCTTAACTCGCGTGGTACAGACAGAGCCAGGGCCAATTCCCACTTTAACAATATCCGCACCAGAAAGGATAAGCTCTTCTACCATCTCGCCGGTCACTACATTACCGGCACAAATCACTTTGTCCGGGCAGGCTTCGCGCGCTTTTTGCAGGAAGGAAACAAAATGCTCAGAGTAGCCATTAGCCACATCGATACAGATAAATTTCAGAGTCGGAGATAACGCCAGAATTTGCTTCATTTTGTCGAAATCGGCAGAGGAAGTCCCTGTTGACACCATGACATGGCGCAATACAGATTCAGGAGCCCGTTTTACAAACTCAGCCCATTGTTCAACCGTATAGTGTTTATGAACTGCGGTAAGTACATCAAATGATGCCAAAACTTCAGCCATGCGGAAGGTGCCAACAGTATCCATATTAGCAGCGATGATAGGTACACCAGACCAATTCCAACCTGAATGTTTGAAGGTAAACTGGCGTTCCAGTTCTACTTCAGAGCGGCTTTTCAGTGTGGAACGTTTAGGGCGGATTAACACATCTTTAAAACCTAATTTCAAACCTTCTTCAATACGCATGGCTTATTATTTCCTGGTTAGTGGCGATAGATCGCAAAAGTGATCGGGCGTAAATCACGCCATCCCAGTGAAGCTATCATACGCATGAATAATTCTACGGCAAGACTGCGAATCCACCTTTATTTACGCTATAATCCCACAAATTACTTGAAGAGAGGCAACAGCGCTTTTATCTGCGCGCTCACTTCATTTATTTTTCCACGTAGCTCAAACAGAATGCATACCTTACTATCTCTTCCCACCTGCTTTCAGATACAATTCGACCACTCACTGACAGTATACAAGGCTAGGCGATGACCTATATTGTGGCTCTCACTGGCGGGATTGGCAGCGGCAAAAGCACCGTAGCAGATGCATTCGCCAACTTCGGGGTGCCCCTTGTTGATGCTGACATTATCGCTCGCCAGGTTGTTGAACTGGGTATGCCAGCATTAGCGGCTATCGCATCCCGCTATGGCGACACTATTTTGCAAGCAGATGGTTCATTAAACCGGAGTGCATTGCGCACAAAAATTTTCAGTGAGCCGCAGGAAAAAGCATGGTTAAATTCATTGCTGCATCCACTTATTCAGCAAGAAACTGAGCGCCAATTAGCGGATATTGATAAACCATACGCACTTTGGATTGTTCCTTTGTTGCTTGAAAATGGTTTACAGCACCGTGCTAATCGTGTGTTAGTGGTAGATGTAGCGCCTGAAATACAACTCACGCGCACGATGGCAAGAGATGGTATTACTCGCCAACAGGCAGAACATATTTTAGCGTCACAGGTTTCGCGGCAACAACGGCTGGCCTGTGCCGATGACATTATTGACAATAGCGGCGATCCATCCATTATCGCTTCGCAAGTTGCTTCATTACACCAGCAGTATTTAATATTGGCAGCCGTGGCCCAACAGGATTTACACCAATGAGTGACCTCACCTCAACAATACTTTTTGAACATCCGCTAAATGAAAAAATGCGTACCTGGCTAAGAATAGAGTTTTTATTACAACAATTAGAAAGCCACCGTTCATTAGATAATATTGCCACTGCATTAACGTTTTTCCGCGCCGCATGCGATTTGATTGAAGTTTTGGATCGCGGCGAAGTCCGCACTGATTTACTTAAAGAGCTTGAGCGCCAACAACAAAAGTTGCAGCAATGGGCTGATATACCCGGTGTGGATATGTCGCGAGTGGACTCCTTGCGCAGTAAACTAAAAAACCATGCCACAGTATTAATGTCCGCGCCACGTATCGGGCAATCATTAAAAGAAGACCGTTTAATCGCTGTCGTTCGCCAACGTCTTAGTATTCCCGGTGGCTACTGCAGCTTTGATTTACCCACGTTACATACCTGGCTACATCAACCACAGGCGCAGCGTGACCAACATATTGATAAATTGCTGGTAAGCTTAGCGCCACTCAATCAGTCTCTAACCATCATTTTAGATTTAATTCGCCAGTCGGGTCCGTTGCGGGCACAAATCAGCTTGAATGGTTTCTTTCAAGATAATGCCGAAGGTGCTGATCTACTGCGGCTGCGCTTGCCATTAGACCCACAACTATACCCACAAATTTCTGGTCATAAAACACGGTATGCTATTCGCTTTTTACCGCTCGACAGTGAAAATGGTACCGTTCCGGCCCGTTTATCGTTTGAATTAGCCTGCTGCTGATGTGGCAATCAATCAGTTGGTTTTTAAGGAGAGAATATGGACTTAGAAGAAATCGAAGTTAACTGCCCTACCTGTAGGAAAATCGTTATCTGGGGAGAGCAAAGCCCATATCGCCCTTTCTGCTGTAAACGCTGTCAACTGATCGACCTAGGCGAGTGGGCTGACGAAGAAAAGCGTATTTCAAGCCATGGCGAGTTATCTGACAGTGATGAATGGAGTGAGGAAGAACCCCCAACGCATTGATGCGCATATCATTGGGGAGCAACCGTGTTTTGCTCCCTTCCCATTGTATTCATTACAATTTTATTAATAAATAATATGGGGTTATCTGGTGAGTAATGCAATGATTGCGGCATTCGCTGGTGGAAACTCCTCGGCAACCAATTCGGATTGCCTTACCCAACGAATGGGCTGCCCTTCACGGCCAAAAGGTTCACCATCCCACGCTTCAACCATATAGAAACTTAATGTCACGATACGATCGGTAAAAGTATGCTCCAAGACGTTGAGTAAAACAGCCTCTTGTACCACGATCCCTACTTCTTCTGATAGCTCACGTTTTAAAGCAAGCTCAGCTGTTTCACCCTGCTCAACCTTGCCACCGGGAAACTCCCAAAAACCTGCCATATGAGAATCAGCAGCGCGTTGAGTAATAAAAATCTCCTGCTGGGAGTTGCGGATAATCCCTACCGCGATCTGTAAATGTTTCAATTCTCTTTCTCCTGATCAGAGCATAAACAGTAAGTTATGTGGCCTCTTGGTATCTATTCTAAAAAGAACGACAAAAAAACTAAAATAAAGGGCGGTTTTTAAGCCGCCCTCATTTTCAGTATCACCAATGGCCTAAAGTATTACTGTAGGCTGCCATGACACTGTTTATATTTTTTGCCTGAACCACATGGGCACGGATCATTACGACCCACTTTACGCTCAAGGCTAGCGGCAACATTGACTTCATCCTTTGACATCAAAGCACTGTTGTCAGACTGATGGCTTAGTTGCTGCTGTTTCGCCAAACGCTCGGCTTCTTCACGACGTTGTACTTCCAGCGCTTCTACCTCTTCTGGCATCCGCACTTGTACTTTGCTCAGCACACTGATCACTTCATATTTTAGTGATTCCAACATGGCAGCGAACATGGCGAAAGATTCGCGCTTATATTCCTGTTTAGGATCTTTTTGCGCATAGCCACGTAAATGAATCCCCTGACGCAGATAATCCATTGCAGCCAAGTGCTCTTTCCACAAGGAGTCGAGTGTTTGTAGCATCACGCCTTTTTCGAAGTTACGCATCATATCGATGCCAACAACTTCTTCTTTGCGGTGATACACCTCAATCGCTTGTTGAAGAATGCGCTCACGTAACGTTTCTTCATGTAGTTGTGGCTCATCTTGCAACCATTGTGCAATTGGCATATCCAAGTCGAAATCATTTTTCAGGCGCAGTTCAAGGCCTTCAACATCCCACATTTCTTCCAGTGACTGGGTTGGAATGTAGCTGTCGATAACTGTTTTGAATACGTCTTCACGGATACTGTTAATAGTTTCACTAACGTCAGATACATCCAGCAATTCATTACGCTGGCTGTAGATGGCACGACGCTGATCACTGGCGACATCATCATATTCAAGCAGTTGCTTACGAATATCAAAGTTACGGCTTTCAACTTTACGCTGTGCGTTAGCAATGGCCTTCGTCACCCATGGATGTTCAATGGCTTCGCCCGGTTTCATCCCCAATTTACGCATCATGCCAGACACACGGTCAGAGGCAAAAATACGCATCAAGGCATCTTCCATTGACAAGTAGAAGCGTGAAGAACCGGCATCACCCTGACGACCCGCACGACCACGTAACTGGTTATCGATACGACGTGACTCATGACGTTCGGTACCAATAATGTGCAAGCCACCTGATGCCAGCACCGCATCATGGCGAATCTGCCAGGCGGCCTTAATGGCGGCGATTTGATCTTCAGTCGGATCTTCCAGCAAAGCAATCTCACTCTGCCAGCTACCACCCAACACGATATCGGTACCACGACCTGCCATGTTGGTAGCGATAGTTACCGCACCGGGTTGACCCGCCTGGGAGACTATTTCTGCTTCCATGGCATGGAACTTAGCGTTCAGAACTTTGTGCTCAATGCCCGCTTTGGTCAATTCAGCCGATACCACTTCGGACTTCTCAATTGAGATAGTACCAACCAATACTGGCTGACCGTTCGCTGTACGCTCACGGATATCTTCGATAATCGCACCAATCTTTTCCTGCTCGGTCATATAGACCAAATCAGCTAAATCCTTACGAATCATTGGGCGGTTAGTAGGTACAACAATAGTATCAAGCTTGTAGATTGAGCTAAATTCAAATGCTTCGGTATCCGCCGTACCGGTCATACCGGCCAATTTTTCATAAAGGCGGAAATAGTTCTGGAAGGTAATGGAAGCCAGTGTTTGGTTTTCGTTCTGGATTTCCACGCCTTCTTTGGCTTCAACAGCCTGATGCAGGCCATCTGACCAACGACGCCCTTGCATGGTACGGCCGGTGTGTTCGTCGACGATGATAACTTCACCATCTTTCACAATGTAGTCAACATCACGGGCAAACAGCACATGGGCGCGTAACGCGGCCGTGACGTGGTGCATCAGCATAATGTTGGTTGGAGAGTACAGCGACTCACCTTCTTCCATGATGCCCGCTTCCACTAACATTTGCTCAATCAGAATCAGACCACGTTCGGTTAAGTGAACCTGACGTGATTTTTCATCTACCGAGAAGTGACCTTCACCCTGGAAGGTGTCTGAGTCTTCTTTTTCCTGACGAATCAGTTTTGGAATCAGTTTATTAACCCGAATATACATCTCGGAACTGTCTTCCGCCGGGCCAGAGATAATCAGCGGGGTACGAGCCTCATCGATCAAGATGGAGTCAACCTCATCCACCAGTGCATAGTGCAATTTACGCTGCACACGCTCTTCCGGGCTGAATGCCATGTTATCGCGCAGATAGTCAAAACCGTATTCGTTGTTAGTACCGTAAGTGATGTCAGCAGCATAAGCAGCACGCTTAGCGGGTGCAGCCATATTCGGCAGGTTGATACCAACGCTCAGACCGAGGAATTCGAACAATGGACGGTTATTTTCGGCGTCACGTTGAGCCAAATAGTCGTTGACGGTAACTACGTGAACGCCACGGCCACTCAGCGCATTCAGGTAAGCTGGCAGGGTTGCAGTCAGGGTTTTACCTTCACCAGTACGCATTTCTGCGATGCAACGCTCATTCAGTACCATACCGCCCAGCAACTGCACGTCGAAGTGACGCATGCCAAATACGCGTTTACTTGATTCGCGAACTACCGCAAAAGCTTCAGGAATCAAGGTTTCCAGCACAGCGCCTTTTGCCAGACGCTCGCGGAATTCATCTGTTTTGGCACGCAACTCAGCATCGGTCAGTTTTTCAATTTCTGGCTCCATACGGCTGATTTGATCAACCACTTTGCGCATACGGCGTAGAGTACGATCGTTACGGCTGCCAAAGACTTTGGTTAATAATTTGATTAGCATGATTCTTAATATCTCTTACAAGACCACCAAACCGGCGGCCAAAGGTTGTATAAAATTGAGGTAAACCAAGAGAATAATTAGCTTATACCCGTCATACTTCAAGCTGCATGTGCGTTGGCTACATTCAATCACCCGAATCACCTACTTATGTAAGCTCATCGAGATTTTCTCGCTTGCCGCCTTCCTGCAACTCGAATTATTTAAGGTATAGGATAGTAGGCCCGGCCCGAATGCCTTGCACTTGTGCAAGCCAGAGTCCAGGTTTGTGTAACGAAAGAACAGGCCGCTTAACTTGCTCGGTGTAACGAATGATAGCCGGTGGCTTAAACTCGTGTGTTAGCAGTGCATTGAGGGTATCCAACAGTGCAAGTTGCTGAATTTGTGATGGTTCAGCTTGCTCGACTGCGGCAACTTCTTGCACCCGCGCATAAGCGACCTGAGGTGCCAACGCAAATGAGAGGTGACGAATAACCGTGCGCAGTGCATGCTGTTGCCAGTAGTCTACGCTGAATGAAGGACGGCGATGCATATCATGCAACAATGCCAAACTGTTAAAGTTTGTCACACCGTAATTCTGACGGCTTTGGCTTGATGATGTGTTCGGTATTGCAGTTTGATCTGGAACGCCAGACAGGTTTGATGGCACGCCAAGACTCGCCGCTACCATCCCTAACAAGAGATGCGGCCAGAAATAACGTCTGCCAAATTGTCGCCAACGATTTAGAATACCGATCACAAGTTTAAAATCCGCCGGAGCCTTGTCAATGCGTGAAAACCGCCCACAATTATTAGATGTTCTGTTCGACGATGCCATTGCAGCAGAAAACGGACCGCTACATAACGTACAACAACGCGCTACTGCACTGTTAAAACTGAACCGTGCGGTAAAAGGATTGCTCCCTTCACAAATGCAGCCGTGGTGCCGTGTCGCTAACTATCGACAGAGTGTTTTAGTGCTAGAGACCGCGAACGCTAGCTGGTTAATGCGCTTACGTTATGAACAACCCGCGCTGCTCTCTGCACTACGAGCGCAAATTCTACCATCATTGTCTTCAATCGACATCAGGATTAATCCGTCGTTAATGGCCCAAGGCCATAACATTACGCAAGATGCGGCAAAATCAGCGCAAGATCCTGACAAATCGCCGCCATTACGTCATCTAAGTTTGGAAAGTGCTAAGGAATTAAGAGGATTAGCGAGCCGTAGCCCTGAAAAACTTAGAATAATATTGGAACGATTGGCTGCGTTGGCCGGAGAGAGTGCCAACGCAACCAAAAGTGATAAGTAGCTTTACCCTTTGCACTTACAGCGAGGTTAGCTAGCTGTAATGCCAATGACTTTGGGTATAAAAGTACTTAGTAAGCTAATACTGTAGACGGAGCTTTGAATGCCAGTGGCATTTCAGCTTCGTCTTGGAACGTCACAAATTCCCAAGCTTCTTGCTTAGCTAGAACAGCCTGCAACAACTTGTTATTTAAGGCATGGCCCGATTTAAACGCAGTGAATGCGCCAATAATATTATGGCCACACATAAACAGGTCGCCAATCGCGTCCAGCATTTTGTGACGAACAAACTCATCTTCAAAGCGCAAGCCATCTTCATTAAGCACGCGGTAATCATCTACCACAATGGCACAATCGAAACTACCGCCCAGGCACAAACCACGGGACTGTAGATATTCGATATCACGCATGAAACCAAAAGTACGCGCACGGCTGATTTGACGGACGAATGAATCGGCCGAGAAATCCAGACGGTAACGCTGAGTACTTGAGTCAATCGCCGGATGATTAAAATCAATGGTAAAATCTAAACGGAATCCATTGAATGGAGACAATTCAGCCCACTTATCACCGTCTTCAACCCGTACAGTCTCTTTCAGACGCAGGAATTTCTTCGCAGAGTTTAACTCTTCGATACCGGCATCCAGCAGCAAGTACACGAATGGACTGGCACTACCGTCCATAATCGGCACTTCGGGAGCGTTAACTTCAATAATAATGTTATCAATCCCTAACCCTGCCAAAGCAGCGTTGAGATGCTCAACAGTAGAAATACGCACGTCATGCTCATTGACCAGGCAAGTACAGAGCATGGTATCACGCACGGATTTTGCATCTGCCGGAAAATCAACCGGTGGATTCAAGTCAGTGCGACGATAGATGACCCCGGTATTAGCCGGCGCGGGTCGCATTGTCAGCGTGACTTTCTTACCGGTGTGCAAACCGACGCCAGTTGCCTGAACAATACGTTTTAAAGTCCTTTGTTTGATCATCGTTTTATCTCGCAATGTTATCCATCCTACCGACCAAGTTTATAACAAGGTCGGTGGGACAGTTTAGCACAAAGAGCGGAGATTCCAAATATTCGAAAATTAATCGGCTTGCTTGCGCAAAAATGCCGGGATATCCAAATAATCGGGCTCTTTATTGGTTTGAGCAGTAGGGTCATTGACCACTTTAGCCGCAGGTTTAACTTCCTGAGGTAAAGGTGACATGCCATGCTGCTGGTAACGATGGTCCATTACAGGCTGAGTCTGCTTGTTGGTAACCAACGTAATTTCTGGGCGTTTATCCATACCGATACCGGTCGCAACAACAGTTACGCGCAGTTCGTCGTTCATTTCCGGGTCTAACGATGTACCGATAACAACGGTGGCATTGTCGGACGCGAATGCACGGATAGTATTACCCACGGTTTCGAATTCATCCAAACGCAAATCGAAACCAGCAGTGATGTTAACCAACACACCACGGGCACCAGACAGGTCGATATCTTCCAACAACGGGCTGGAGATAGCCATTTCTGCTGCTTCTTCTGCACGGTCTTCACCACAAGCCACACCAGAACCCATCATGGCATAACCCATTTCGGACATCACGGTGCGCACGTCGGCAAAGTCAACGTTCATCAGGCCTGGGCGGGTAATCAGTTCGGCGATCCCCTGAACAGCACCTTTTAACACGTCGTTAGCTGCACCGAATGCATCCAGTAAAGAAATGCCACGACCCAGAACTTTCAATAATTTGTCATTCGGGATAGTGATCAGTGAGTCCACATGCTTGGACAACTCAGCAATACCCTGCTCAGCAAATGCCATGCGCTTCTTGCCTTCGAAGTTGAAAGGCTTGGTAACCACGGCGACTGTCAGAATACCCAGTTCTTTTGCCACTTCGGCAACAACAGGAGCAGCACCAGTACCGGTACCACCACCCATACCTGCGGCGATAAAGACCATGTCCGCGCCTTCAAGAGCCGCACGCAGTGCTTCACGGTCTTCTTCGGCTGAATTACGGCCCACTTCTGGGTTCGCGCCAGCACCCAAACCTTTGGTAATACCGCTACCAATTTGGATGGTTTGGCCAACAGCCGTCTTACGTAGCGCCTGAGCGTCTGTATTAACGGCGAAGAATTCAACACCTTCGATGCGCTCGCGCACCATGTGTTCGACGGCATTACCACCGCCACCACCGACGCCGATGACTTTAATCACCGCGTCATTGGTTAGTTCCATAGGTTCAAACATAGTTTCTCTCCGTTTTGTGCCTGTCGCTTCGAGATCAAAAAATATGTTCAGCATGATCTCTTTGTTGAAACATTAAAACTCTTTTCTCAGCCAGCTATTGATACGTTTAAACCAATTGCCCACTGAGGCACGTTTTTCTACTTCTGACTCACCACTGAGATGAGATTCTTTACCGTAATGCAATAACCCAACAGCAGTGGAGTAATAAGGTTCCTGTGCATAATCCGTCAGCCCGGTGATATTGAGCGGTTGACCGATACGAACCTGGGCATGGAACACCCGTTGTGCGCATTCAGCCAGCCCATCAATTTGTGCAGCACCGCCAGTCAGCACGATACCGGCTGCCAGATGATGCTTCACGCCTTGCTGACGCAACTGCTCCTGCAATTGTAAAATCTCGTCATTAACTAAATTCAGCAACTCGGTGTAGCGTGGTTCTATAACCTCAGCGAGCGTCTGTCTTTGCAGACTACGGGGAGGGCGTCCGCCAACACTTGGCACTTCTACACTTTCGTCCTTGCTGACTATCGACCCGAGCGCACAGCCGTGCCGAACTTTAATCGCTTCCGCATCTGTAGGCGGCGTACCAAAAGCATAAGCTATGTCGCTGGTGACCACATTCCCGGCGTAAGGGATAACTTTGGTGTGCCGTAACGCGCCACCGGTATAAACCGCCATATCCATGGTGCCACCGCCGATGTCAACGACACAGACACCCAGCTCACGCTCATCTTCAGTCAATACTGCATAACTTGCTGCCAAACCGGCGAAAATCAGTTGATCCACTTTCAGACCACAACGCTCCACCGCTTTAACAATATTCTTCGCCATATCGTTATGGCAGGTAATCAGGTGTACTTTAGCCTGCATCCGCACGCCAGACAGACCAACAGGGTTTTTGATGCCTTCCTGATAATCGATGGCATATTCCTGTGGAATAACGTGCAGGATACGATGCTCATCACGCACACGCACCGACTTCGCGGTATGCACTACGTTCTCTACATCTTCCTGAGTTACTTCTTCTTCTGAAATAGGAACCATCCCTATTTCATTCTGACAACTGATATGTTTACCCGATAAAGCCAAATAAACAGATGAAATTTGGCAATCCGCCATTAACTCCGCCTGATCGATAGCGCGCTGCACGCATTTCACTACCGATTCAAGATCATTAACTCCACCCTTATCCATGCCACGGGATGGGCAACTGCCGACCCCAATAATATTGACCATGCCATCGGGCAGAACTTCCCCTACCAATGCGGAGACCTTTGCCGTGCCGATCTCAAGACCTACTACCAGTTTTCTGTCCGTCGACTTGATCATTGTTGTTTTGCCTGTGCCTGATTCTGTTGCGGATTACTGTTCTGCTGGCCATTTATTGGTGGCTCACCACCCTGACTGTCGATAAATACTGGAGCCCAACCTATTGCAGCCCCTGTCTCATATCGCAAATCAACATAACTGACTCGTTTATCTGGCTGCTGTTGCAACATCGGATATAACTCGATGAAACGTTGCAAACGCCCCATCCGGTCATCCCGTCCCAGCTCCAGCCGAACATCATTATCTAAGGCCAACTGCCAAGAATGCCTGGCGCTCATTGCCACCATTTTTAGCTGATATTTATTGGCCGCTAACACCTTATTTATTGCCCGGTAGCCTTCCAGAACATCCTGTTCACTGCCTTCCGGGCCATACAGTAATGGCAATTTCTGTTTGCCGACCCGCTCGGATGGCACACTAAATGACCGCCCTTGCTCATCGACCATATGTAAATCATTCCAGCGGGCAAAAGGCACATACTCCACCAGATGGATTTTCAGCTCATCCGGCCACTGTTTACGCACACTGGCCTGCTGAATCCATGGCAACCTTTCAATCTGCTGTTGGATGATGTTCACATCCTGCGTCATAAAAGTACCCGGTGCACCCAATGCCAGAATTGCCTGGCGGATATCATCGTTAGTGGTGTAATGGCGCTCACCAGTCACCACCAGTTTTGACAGTGGTAATCGGCTGGCATCTTTCATCCACCCCACAACGACCCACCCACCCCAGAGCATGGTACCCAAAACCATCAGCAGGAAAATCAGACCTGCTAATTGGCCTCCGTTACTGCGCCGGGCTACGCTGTTTTCCGCCGCACGTTCGCGCGCATTCAGGGCAGCTTGCGACATATCAGTCAGCCAACGTCAGAATTCGCGCCACTAACTGGGAGAAACTCAACCCAGACTGGCGGGCTGCCATCGGCACTAAACTGTGGCTGGTCATACCCGGTGAAGTGTTCACTTCAAGTAGGTAGAAATTGCCGTCACTGTCTTGCATGACATCAACCCGGCCCCAACCACTGCAACCCAGCGCCTGGTAAGCCTGCAATGACAGTGTTGCTAACTGCTGTTCCAGCTCATCACTTAAGCCACTTGGACAAAAATACTGTGTCTCATCAGAAAGATACTTGGCTTCATAATCATAGAACACACCAGGCGCCTGAATACGGATTGACGGTAAAACGTTGTCTCCGAGGATCGCGACGGTATATTCCGGGCCACTCAACCATTTTTCTATCAGCACATCACTGTCGTGGCGGAAGGCTTCTTCCAAGGCACCGTGCAATTGATCGGCCTGATCAACCTTGCTCATGCCAACACTGGAGCCTTCGTGGCTTGGCTTCACAATTAATGGCAGGCCAAGCTTAGCGACACATGCCATTAATTCCACTGACGAAAGTGTTTCAAACTGTTGACGATTCAACGCGATATACGGTGAAATCGGTAAACCTGAGGCTTGCCACACCAATTTGGTGCGTAATTTGTCCATCGTCAGGGCTGATGCCATCACGCCGCTGCCGGTATAAGGCAGTTGCAGGAACTCCAACACCCCTTGCAGGGTGCCATCTTCCCCACCACGACCGTGTAAGGCGATAAAGACCTTATCAAAGCCCTGTTCTTTAAGCTGAGTCACTGGGAAGTCTTTGGTATCTATCCCATGGGCATCGATACCCGCTTCTCTCAAGCCCGCTAATACCGCCTGACCTGATAGCAATGACACTTCACGTTCAGCGGAGGTACCACCCAGCAGTACTGCGACTTTCTCAGCCATGATGTTCCTCATCTTTTGTCTGTGGCTGCAATTTAATATCAGCCAATTTACGAGCAATTTTACCAATGTTACCTGCGCCCTGAACCAGAATCAGGTCATCGCCGTTCAGCACTTGCGCCAATACTTCCGGTACGGTTTCACTGTCTGAAACCAAAATTGGGTCTAACTTGCCACGATTACGGATGGTACGGCACAACGAGCGGCTATCAGCCCCTGGGATCGGCGGTTCACCGGCAGCGTACACATCCAACATCAGTAGCACATCAACCTGCGATAACACATTGGCGAAGTCGTCGTACAGGTCACGGGTACGGGTATAACGGTGCGGCTGGAAGACCATCACGATGCGCTTATCCGGCCAACCCGCGCGCGCAGCTTTAATGGTGGCATCCACTTCAGTTGGATGATGGCCGTAGTCATCAACCAGCATCGCACTGCCTTCTTTGCCATTGACCGGCATCAGCGGGAAGTTGCCGAGGAAATCAAAGCGGCGGCCAGTCCCCTGGAACCCTACCAACGCACGCAGAATATCCTCGTCTTCGATACCTTCTTCTGTCGCCACGGCAACCGCCGCCGCTGCATTTAGCGCATTGTGACGACCCGGCGCATTCAACGTCACCGTCATCAATGGCTTATCCAAGCGTTTGAGCGTGAAGTGCCCCTGTGGGCCTTCCTGCCGGTAGCTGGCTATCTGCACATCAGCGTCATCACTGAAACCGTAGGTGGTAATGTGGCGGCCTACCCGTGGTAGCAACTCGCGCACCACAGGATCGTCAATACACATCACTGCACGGCCATAGAATGGCAAGTTATGCAAAAAGTTAATAAACGTCTGTTTTAAGTTCTCAAAGTCGCCCTGATAAGTATCCATATGGTCGGCTTCGATATTCGTGACAATCGCCACCATCGGTTGCAGATGCAAAAATGACGCATCACTTTCATCGGCTTCCGCTATCAGGTAACGGCTGGACCCAAGACGAGCATGGGTACCTGCCGCTTTCACCAACCCGCCGTTAACAAAGGTTGGATCCAGACCGGCCTCAGCATAGATACTGGAAACCATTGCCGTGGTGGTAGTTTTGCCGTGGGTGCCCGCAACCGCAATCCCATGACGGAAACGCATCAACTCTGCCAGCATTTCTGCGCGGCGGATCACCGGAATACGCGCCTCGCGAGCTGCAACAATCTCTGGATTATCCGCAGAGATGGCGGTTGAAACCACGACCACACTGGCGTCCAGAACGTTTTCAGGACGGTGATGGAAATAAATCTGTGCGCCCAAAGAAGTCAAATGCTGGGTGACCGGGTTAGGTGCCAAATCTGAACCGCTAATCTGATAACCTTCGTTAGCCAACACTTCAGCGATACCACCCATGCCAGCACCACCGATGCCAACAAAGTGAATGTGCCGGACGCGACGCATCTCGGGCACGATAGTTCGTAGTTTCGCCAGTTGTTGTGTATTCACGTTTCTCTTCACTTTTTTGTCTGTTGCATATTCACAGCCCGCATTAACCTAACTGCCCGCTGTTCATTATCTGTTTTTACTATTACTTACTGGCCGCGACCACTTCGGCGGCTACGCGCTCAGTGGCATCCGGGATAGCCACGGACCTTGCCCGTTCTGCCATGGTCAGTAAGGTTGCTCGATCCCACTGTTCCAATAGGCTGCTGACCGCCTCGGCGCTAAATTGCGGCTGTTCGATAATTTTGGCCGCACCGGCCTTTTCCAGCGGCAATGCATTCCAATATTGCTGCCGATCTTTATGCTGAAACGGCACAAAAATCGCGGGTAAACCTGCGGCGGCAACTTCACTGACCGTCAATGCGCCCGAACGACACACCACGACATCGGCCCAACTATAAGCGGCTGCCATATCGTCGATAAACTCAGTAATTTTATGCTTATCGCCACCCTGCCCTACTTGCTGGTATGCCTGTAATACCTCTGGCAATGCGCCTTTACCTACCTGATGCCACAGCGTGATTTTCTCACCCAACAGTGCGGCAACCTGCGGCATCGTCTGATTTAGCACCCGCGCACCTTGGCTACCACCGATAACCAATACACGAATCGGCCCTTCACGGCCTACCAAACGTTGCGCCGGCAATGGCAGCGCAAGAACATCGGTACGAACCGGATTACCAACAACATCTGCATTTGGGAATGCGCCGGGGAAGGCCTGTAACACCTTTTTAGCAATTCTGGCCAGCCAGCGATTAGTCAGACCCGCAATGCCATTCTGCTCATGCAACACCACTGGAATACCGCACAGCCATGCGGCCAAACCACCGGGCCCGGAAACATAACCGCCCATGCCCAGCACTACATCCGGCTGGTAATCACGCATGATTTTCTTGGCCTGACGCACCGCGCGATAAATCCGCACTGGTGCCATCAGTTGGGCCATCAGCCCCTTGCCGCGTAAACCAGAAATCTGGATGAAATCGATCTCAATGCCATTTTGAGGTACCAATGACGCTTCCATTCGGTCTGCGGTGCCGAGCCAACGCACCTGCCAGCCTTGCGCCATCAGATGATGTGCCACGGCCAATCCGGGGAAGACATGCCCCCCAGTGCCACCCGCCATCACCATTAAACGCTTGGTCTTGCCACTCATCGGGCACTCCTTACAAACGCCTGGGCTTTTGCCAGACGTGTTTCAAAATCAATACGTAACAACAGCACAATTGCCGTTGACATAATAATCAGGCTCGAACCACCGTAACTGATCAGTGGCAATGTCAAACCTTTGGTCGGCAACATCCCGGCAGCAGCCCCAACGTTAACCAGTGCCTGAAAACTAAACCAGACCCCGATTGAGCAAGCCAAAAAGCCAGAAAACCGCTGATCTATCTCTAATGCGCGACGCCCGATGGACATAGCACGAAAAGCGACGAAGAATACCATTAACAGTGCCAGAACCACACCGAAATACCCCAGTTCCTCGCCTAAAATCGAGAAAATAAAGTCAGTGTGCGCTTCCGGCAAATACTCCAGTTTCTGCACTGAGTTCCCTAGGCCTTGCCCCCAGAATTCACCTCGGCCAAAAGCCATCAGTGACTGGGTTAACTGATAGCCACTGCCGAACGGATCAGCCCATGGATTCCAGAAGGATGTCACACGGCGCATACGGTAGGGTTCAGCAACAATCAGCAGACAAACCGCAAACACACCAGAGCCGATAATCGCCAAAAACTGCCACATTTTCGCGCCAGCCAGAAACAGCATCGCCAGGGTAGTAATAAACAGCACTACCACCGTGCCTAGATCGGGCTGTGCCAGCAGTAACACCGCCAGAATGACCATGACCCCCATCGGTTTGCAAAAGCCCCAGAAGTTACTGCGAACCTCTTCAACCTTGCGCACCAGATAGCTGGCCAGATAACAAAACAGTGACAGCTTGGATAATTCCGCAGGCTGAATACGTAGCGGCCCCAGTGAAATCCAGCGTGACGCCCCGTTTACCGAGCTACCCACCACCAATACCACCAGCAGCATCACTATCGAAATCAGCAGCATAATGTTGCTATAGCGCTGCCAAACCGCCATCGGGATACGTAATGTCACCAGCGACAAACCAAATGCCAGCGCCAGATAGAGGGCATCACGCTTGGCAAACAGGAAGGGGTCACTGGCCAGACGCTGACCAATCGGCATTGATGCCGATGTCACCATCACAAAACCGATAATCGCCAAACCAAATGTCAGCCACAGCAAGGTTCTGTCGTAAAGCACCATGCTGGTGGTATCGCTCTCCCGCGATCCCATCACAAAGTGTTTTACGGTATTAAACAGCCCCAGCCCCGGCATGCGCATCAGCCCAACTCCTCTGCCAGGCGAGCAAACTCATCACCACGTTGCTCAAAACTGCGGAATTGGTCCAAACTGGCGCAAGCAGGAGACAGCAGCACCATATCCCCCGGTGCCAAGCTCTTCGCCAGCAGTACCATGGCCTGTTCCATTGTCTCGGTAAGCTGAGAGACTTCGGGCCGCAGTTCAGCCAGTTGCTCACCATCACGACCAAAACAGTAAACTTTGATATGGTCGCCTTGCAGAAAACGCGTCAACCCTGAGAAATCAGCGGATTTACCGTCGCCCCCCAGCAATAAATGCAAGGTGCCTTCAACCTGTATGCCATCCAACGCTGCTTCCGTACTGCCCACATTGGTTGCTTTAGAGTCATTAATCCAACGCACGCCGTTGTGCTCAAACACCAGTTGGAAGCGGTGTGATAAGCCGGTAAATGTGGTCAATGCTTTCAAACTTGACGAACGGGGAATCCCTACGGCATCAGCCAGTGCCAGTGCTGCCAACGCATTGGTATAGTTATGGCGACCGGTCAATTTCATTTCGCGGGTATTCAAGACTTTTTCACCCCGAACCCGCAGCCAGATTTCTCCCTGCTGCTTATTCAGATGGTAATCACCCACATCCACACCAAAGCTAATACAGCGGCTATCAGCGCCACGCACCGGCATGGTAAGCGCGTCATCGGCATTCACAACACAGACTTTAGCGTTTTCATAAACTCGCAGTTTAGCTGCGCGATATTGCTGCAAACCGAACGGATAACGGTCAGTATGATCTTCTGTTACGTTCAAGATGGTGGCCGCACTGGCATGCAAGCTTGAGGTGGTTTCCAACTGGAAGCTCGACAGCTCTAGTACTACCAGTTGGTTTTCTTGTCTCAATAACGTCAGTGCCGGAACACCGATATTGCCACCGACGCCTACCTGCCAGCCCGCCGCTTTAGCCATCTCGCCCACCAGCGTGGTCACCGTGCTTTTACCGTTAGAGCCGGTAATCGCCACTACAGGTGCCTGATTCTCACGGCAGAACAGCTCGATATCGCCGACAATCTCGACACCAGCCTCGGCTGCGTCATTCAAGGCAGGATGTGCCAGCGCAATGCCTGGGCTGGCCACAATCAAATCTGCATCTAATAACCACTGC
The DNA here is from genome assembly GCF_900635455.1 of Yersinia intermedia. NCBI lineage: Bacteria > Pseudomonadati > Pseudomonadota > Gammaproteobacteria > Enterobacterales > Yersiniaceae > Yersinia > Yersinia intermedia. Next base: position 3,869,174 of record NZ_LR134116.1, read on the forward strand.
TGATTAAGATCGCCGACATGGCGCTCAACGCTTTCAGGCAATTTATCCAGGCCTGGCGGATTAATACGGGTATCCATCACACGCGGCGTAACACCACGCGCCATAAAGAAATCAACGCAGGAAAGGCCGGTTAGCCCCAGCCCGATAATGACTACTTTTTTACCCTGATAATCAGCCATAATTACCGCACCTTCAGCGTCGCCAGGCCAATCAGCACCAGCATCAGCGAAATAATCCAGAAACGCACGATAACCCGTGGTTCTGGCCAGCCTTTAAGTTCGTAGTGATGATGAATCGGGGCCATGCGGAAAATACGCTGCCCACGCAACTTAAAGGAACCTACCTGTAGGATTACCGACAGCGTTTCAACCACGAATACCCCGCCCATAATCACTAATAAGAACTCTTGGCGCAGTAATACCGCGATAGTGCCTAACGCACCACCCAAGGCCAACGAGCCGACATCACCCATAAAGACCTGTGCCGGATAGGTGTTAAACCATAAGAAGCCCAACCCAGCACCGACAATCGCGGTACAGACAATCACCAGTTCACCGGCATGGCGCAGATAAGGAATGTGCAAGTATGCGGCGAAGTTCACGTTACCGGTCGCCCAGGCAACCAATGCAAAACCACCGGCGACGAACACGGTCGGCATGATAGCTAAACCATCCAATCCGTCAGTCAGGTTCACCGCGTTACTGGTACCGACAATCACAAAGTAAGCCAGCAAGATATACATCAAACCCAGTTGCGGCATGACGTCTTTGAAAAATGGCACCACCAGCTCGGTAGCCGCGGTGTCTTTACCGATGCTGTACATGGCGAATGCTGCCGCCAGTGCAATCACTGACTGCCAGAAATACTTCCAGCGGGCGATCAAACCTTTGGTGTTCTTACGCACCACTTTGCGGTAATCATCGATAAAACCGACGATGCCATAACCCACAAGAATGAATAGCACACACCAGACATATGGATTGGAAGGGTAAGCCCACATCAGCACCGAAATGGTGATAGAGAACAAAATCATCAGGCCGCCCATGGTTGGCGTGCCGCGTTTACTGAAATGTGACTCTGGCCCATCGTTACGGACTACCTGACCAATCTGCAATTTCTGCAAATAAGCAATCAGGTGCGGCCCCATCCACAAAGAAATAAACAGTGCCGTCAACAGACTGACAATGGCTCGGAACGTCAAATAGGAAAAGACGTTAAAGCCCGAGTAAAATTTTACTAAGTATTCAGCCAACCAAACTAACATGATGCATTCTCCTGTAACGCACGCACGACATTTTCCATGGCGGCGCTACGTGAACCTTTAATTAAAACGGTGATAACCGGATGTTCGAGCAGCAATTCACTCACACGGGCTGCCAATGTGTTCTTATCCTGAAAATGTTCGCCGTTACCGCTCGCATCACTCAGCGTCTGACTCAATGAGCCAACACTCAGCACTTTATCGACACCCGCCTGTCTGGCAGCTTCCCCCACCTGACGATGGCAATCTACGGCGGTATCGCCCAATTCAGCCATATCCCCCACCACCAGCACGCGGTAACCGGGCATTTCTGCCAGCACTTGTGCCGCAGCAGTCATAGAACCGACGTTGGCGTTGTAAGAGTCATCGAGCAGCAATTTACCTGCCGATAATTGAATCGGGAATAAACGGCCCGGTACAGCTTGTAATTGTGCCAGCCCTTGGCGGACGGCAGCTAAATCCGCGCCAACTGACATGGCTAACGCCGTTGCAGCTAAGGCGTTGGCAATGTTGTGCCGCCCCGGCAGGGGTAATTCGATGGCTATGGTGCCAAAGGGCGAATGCAGGGTGAAATGCGTCGCCTGTGGTGTAATACGCACATCACTGGCATAGAAATCGATATCTTCCGCACCGCGAGGTGAAAAATACCAAACGCGCTTGTTGTGCAGCATTTCCTGCCAGTGCGGCCAGTCATTGCTGTCGGCATTAATAATTGCCGTCCCGTTAGCAGGCAACCCGGCAAAAATTTCACCTTTGGCTTTCGCCACTCCCGCCAGTGAACCAAAACCTTCCAGATGAGCGGCAGCTAAATTGTTAACCAAAGCACTCTCAGGGCGGCTTAAATCCGTGGTATAGGCGATTTCGCCAACATGATTCGCCCCCAGTTCAATCACGGCGAAATCATGCTCAGGCGACAAACGCAGTAAAGTCAGTGGCACCCCAATATCATTATTGAAGTTGCCGGCGGTATACAGCACATTGCCGCATTGACGTAAAATGGCAGCCACCATTTCTTTTACCGAGGTTTTACCGGATGAGCCGGTTAAAGCCACCACCCGAGCAGGCACTTGTTCACGCACCCACGCCGCAAATTGCCCCAGCGCCAGACGAGTGTCTTTGACCACTAACTGCGGTGCCCCCACCAGTAAGCGTTTACTTACCAGCAAAGCGCCAGCGCCTGCGGCAACTGCATCTTCTGCAAAATCATGTCCATCAAAACGCTCGCCTTTCAGTGCCACGAATAAACAACCCGCTGTAACCTTACGGGTATCAATGGTCACTTCAGTGATATCGACGTTTTCACTGCCAATATATTCAGCGTTAAGCAGCGTAGACAGGAAATGCAGCGAGACCTTAATCATGCCATCACCCCCAACAAACGGGCGACGGTAACTCTGTCTGAATAATCCAGGCGGCGATTACCCACTAATTGATAATCTTCATGTCCCTTACCTGCCACCAGGACGACATCTTCTTCTTTGGCTTGCATAATGGCGCTGGTCACCGCTTCGGCGCGGCCATGAATTGCCAATGCATGCCCAGCATCCAACAAGCCACTGAGGATATCCGCCACGATAGCCTGCGGCTCTTCACTGCGTGGGTTATCATCGGTGACGACCACCCGATCCGCCAGTTGTTCTGCGATACCGCCCATAAGTGGGCGCTTACCTTTGTCACGATCACCACCGCAACCAAACACACACCACAACTGACCTTTGCAATGTAAGCGGGCCGCAGCCAGGGCTTTTTCCAAAGCATCCGGGGTATGAGCATAATCCACGACCACCGTCGGTTTACCTGGCGCGTTAAACACTTCCATACGCCCACATACCGGTTGCAGGTTTGGTGCGGTTGCTAATAATTGTGCTAGCGGATAACCCAGTGAAAGGAGTGTTGACAGTGCCACCAGCAGATTACTGACGTTAAACGCCCCCATCAAACGGCTTTCTAATTTGCCTTCGCCCCAGCTTGAGTCAAAAGCGATGCTGGCACCGTTATCGTGATAATGAACGTTATTCGCCGATAACCACGGGCCATTCCAGCCCGTAGGAACCTGGCCTTCCATGCTGACAGCGACTGCTTGCGGCAACTGCCCTAACCAGCGGCGACCGACTTCGTCATCAGCATTGATAATTTTGTGTTCGGATTGATGGGTGGAGAACAGCAACCATTTTGCCGCCTCATAACTCGCCATATTGCCGTGATAATCCAGATGATCGCGGCTTAAGTTAGTGAACACGGCGGCAGCAAACGGCAATGCAGCTACGCGGTTTTGAATCAAACCGTGGGAAGAAACTTCCATCGCCGCAAAAGTAGCCCCTTGATCAACCAAATTGCGCAGTAAATGCTGGATATCAACCGCTGAACCGGTGGTATTTTCCGTCGGGATCACTTGCCCTAACAAACCATTGCCAACCGTACCCATTACCGCGCTGGTTTCCCCCAGTGCCTGGCTCCATTGTGCCAACAGTTGGGTGGTGGTGGTTTTGCCGTTGGTCCCCGTCACACCGACCAAACGTAATGCTGCACCCGGCTGGTGGTAGAATTGCCCCGCCAGCTTGGATAAATGTTGATTCAAATTACGCAAATAAATAACAGGAACACCATGCATCTCTACCACACTGGCATCCGGTGCCACGCCATCGGCTTCGGCTATCACGGCTGCAACACCTTGTGCGATAGCTTGCGGGATATAGCGACGCCCGTCCGTCTGGTGGCCGACAATGGCGACAAACAAATCCCCGGCAGCGGCAACACGGCTGTCTAATGTCATTTCCCGTAGCGCACGCTCCGGGACGTCTAGCCCCCAAGGAGCGAGTAAGTCGCGCAAGTTACGATCTGCCACCTGAACCCTCTTTTGTATTAATCACTAATTCGCTTTTATCACCGGTGGGTAACGCATCTGGCTCAATGTTCATGGTACGCAGAACGCCGCCCATGATGGCACCGAACACCGGTGCAGAAACCGCACCACCGTAATATTTCCCTGCCTGCGGGTCATTGATGACCACAACCAGAGCAAATCGAGGGTTACTCGCGGGCGCAACGCCGGCGGTGTAAGCGAGGTATCGGTCCATATACTTGCCATCCGGGCCAACCTTCTTGGCAGTACCGGTTTTAATGGCAATACGGTAGCCTTTAATGGCGGCTTTCGTGCCCCCGCCGCCAGGTAATGCCACACTTTCCATCATATGCACCACGGTACGAACCAGCGGTTCAGGGAAAATGCGTTCACCGGCCACTGGCGGGTCAACTTTGGTGATCGACAGCGGGCGATAAATCCCCATGCTGCCGATGGTTGCATAGACTCGCGCTAGTTGTAACGGTGTTACCATTAGCCCGTAGCCGAAAGAGAAGGTGGCCCTCTCTATGTCAGACCACCGTTGTTTTTTAGGATATAAGCCACTGCTTTCTCCGACCAACCCCAAATTGGTCGCTTTCCCAAACCCAAACCGTGAGTAAGTATCTACTAACGCTGAGGATGGCATCGCTAACGCCAGCTTAGAAACACCGACGTTACTCGACTTCTGCAAGATCCCGGTCACGGACAGCTCTGCGTAACGGGCCACGTCTTTAATCTGGTGCCCATTAACAAAGTACGGCAAGGTATTCAGCACGCTGTTTTCTTTCACAACGCCATGCTGCAATGCCGTCATCACTACCATTGGCTTCACTGTGGAGCCGGGTTCAAAAATATCGGTTATCGCCCGGTTACGCATCGCATCTTTCGGCGTTCCGGTCAGGTTATTCGGGTTATAAGACGGGCTATTCGCCATTGCTAATACTTCGCCGGTACTCACATCTACCAGCACCGCAGTGCCTGATTCTGCTTTGTTGAATGCCACCGCATTGTTCAATTCGCGATACACCAGCGCCTGTAGGCGCTCGTCAACACTCAACACCAGGTTATGTGCGGCCTGACTATCAACAGAAGAGATATCCTCAATGACACGACCATAGCGGTCTTTACGTACCGTACGCTCACCTGGTTGCCCAGTGAGCCAACGGTCAAAACTTTTCTCAACCCCTTCAATGCCTTGGCCATCAATATTGGTGACACCAATAATGTGTGCCATCACCTGACCGGCCGGATAGTAGCGGCGTGATTCCTGCCGCAGATAGATACCGGGGAGTTTCAGTTTATGGATATAGTCGCCAATCGCGGGGTTAACCTGACGCGCCAGATAAACGAAACGCCCTTTAGGATTGGCATTAATACGGGTCGCCAATTGATCCAGTGGGATTTCCAGAGCATCCGATAGCGCTTTCCAGCGAGTATCTAACGTAATACCACCACGCTCGGTCAGCTCTTTCGGATCAGCCCAAACCGCATTGACCGGCACGCTTACCGCCAACGGGCGGCCTGAGCGGTCACTGATCATGCCACGAGCCGTCGGTACTTCCTGCACTCGCAGCGAGCGCATATCACCCTCGCGCACCAGTTTGTCAGGATTAATCACTTGCAGGTACGCGGTACGTAACATCAAACCGACCAATGCCAGCAAAATACAGCCGCACAGCAACGCAAAACGCCAGCTAATAAAGCTGGCTTGTTCTTCCTGGCGCTTTAACTTCCCGGGGCGCGCTGCTTTCATCCGTTACCTTGGCTACTCAACGTCATGGTGGCGACTAATTCCTTTATTTATTGGAAATAACCTATTGTTTAACCACAATATTTTCTTGTGATGGATCAACATGTTGCATTTTCAGTTTGTCAGTCGCGATACTTTCAACACGACTGTGGTCACCCAACGCGTTCTCTTCCAAAATCAGGTTACGCCACTCGATATCCAGCGCATCCCGTTCCAGCACCAACTGCTCACGCTCTGCGGTCAACAAGCGTGTACGGTGAGCGGTGGTTACCACGAAAACAGCAGACACCAACACCGCGATCAGTAAAATTAACGGGATCTTCGCATTGCGGATTAAATCACCGCTGATGACCCCAACTAAACCGTGGCGTTCGTTGCCTATCACTCTTTAATCCTCTCGGCAAAACGCAATACCGAGCTTCGTGCCCGTGGGTTTTCCGCCACCTCAGCATCTGGAGGCATCATTTTGCCAGCCGATTTCAATGTGCGCCCACCCATGCTGCGCAACTGCGCTTCCGTCAATGGCAACCCTGCAGGAACCTGTGGGCCACGGCTATGATGACGAATAAAGTTTTTAACAATGCGATCTTCAAGAGAGTGGAAGCTAATCACTGACAAACGGCCCGCAGGGGCCAGAACTTCAAGTGCGCCATCAAGTGCGCGCTCAATCTCTTCCAATTCACTGTTGATATAGATACGAATAGCCTGGAAGCTACGGGTAGCGGGATGTTTGTGCTTTTCGCGGAATGGGCTGGCGTTGGCAATCAAATCAGCCAGCTCTTTGGTGCGAGTCATCGGTTGAGTAAGGTTGCGCTCAACAATGGCTTTAGCCAGGCGCTTGGCAAAACGCTCTTCACCAAAGGTTTTTAACACCCACGCGATATCGTCGGCGCTGGCTTTCATCAACCACTCAGCAGCAGATAATCCACGGGAGGGGTCCATACGCATATCCAATGGCCCGTCACGCATGAAAGAGAAACCACGTTCAGGGTCATCCAACTGGGGTGATGAAACCCCTAGATCGAGCAATACACCGTCAATGCGACCAACTAAATCCAGTTCTCGCACATAATGCGCTAACTCGGAAAAAGGACCGTGTACGATAGAGAAACGTGGATCAGTAATAGATTTTGCCGCTTCGATAGCTTGTGGGTCACGGTCAATTGCAATCAGACGCCCTTCTGGCCCAAGCTGGGACAGAATCAGACGCGAATGGCCACCACGGCCAAAAGTGCCGTCAATATAGATGCCGTTATCGCGGATGTTCAGGCCATTTACCGCCTCATCCAGCAATACGCTTGTATGCTTGTAGTTGTTATCTACAATTTTGTTGTTATCTACCATGCTTATAGCGATAAGTCCTGTAGCCGCTCAGACAAGGGTTCCTGAGTGGACTGTTCTGCGTCGATGTCATCCTTGACTTGTTGATACCAGGTCTGTTCATCCCACAGTTCAAACTTGTTGAACTGCCCAACCAGCATCACTTCTTTATTCAGCCCGGCATGCTGTCGCAATGTTCCTGCGATCAGTAAGCGCCCGGCACCATCCATCTGACATTCACTGGCGTGCCCTAACAGCAAACGCTGGACCCGACGCTCAGCCGGATTCATGCTCGACAGACGGGATAATTTTTGTTCAATGATTTCCCATTCAGGGAGTGGATAAAGCAACAGGCATGGTTGGTGAAGGTCTATGGTACAGACCATCTGGCCTTGCGACTCCTCGTTCAGTAAATCCCGATAACGGGTAGGTACGGCAAGCCGCCCTTTACTGTCGAGGTTAACCATCGTTGCACCACGAAACATGACTGAGTTACCCCTTCATGACCCAATTCGCCACTTTACCCCACAAATCCCCACATTAAAGAGTTTACGGATGGTATGAAAACCTTGTCAAGCCAGAGCCGATGCGCTTTGACAATATTTATGGGCCATTTTTGAGATATATCTCGTAGAAGGGGCTATTTTAGTGGTTGTAATAGAAATTAACGTCATGATAAACGGGCTATTTTTCCGCCAATAATTCTAGCTACTTAAATAAATAATTAATTGCCGATTAATTGTCTCATTATTTCCTTCTGCAAGGAATGTCTCATTTTTAGTATGAAAATTGTACGGTCTAAAAATAAACAGCCTGAGTACAAAACCCGCTACCGCTGGCGTCTCCTAAGGAAAAACAGCGATAGTCGGCGGCAAAACCCACAGCAGCACAATAATAACCTTGGAAACAACGAGTGTTACTGGCGCGACATTTTACTTCAATTAACCAATGGGGATTAATCTATTTTGAAATAAATTATTGGCGCATATTTCTTAGCATCACTGAAATATGAATGTCTTCAGGCAGATAAATCTTAAATTAGAAATTTAAGTAAATTAGTTTCTGTTTCACACCTTATTTAAAATTTGAGTTACGTTGCCGGCCCTTTCCTCGTCAACATCAAAAAACACAACCACATGTTTTTAAAGAAAAAATAGACATCCCGCCATTTAAAAAACCACCCAAAGCTCAATTCCTCACAGTACAAAGTATAAAAACCAGACAAATGTTAAAAATAAAAATTTTAAGCTGGTTATATTAATAACGATAGCACTGTAAACTATATAAAAAGCAAAATAGCAATATAATCACCTGCAATTTAAATGATAAGCAATGTATAAATCCTGCTAAAAATCTCATCAATTGGTATTTTGGCAGACTTTTCCCCCAAGTAGGGAGTTAATGACAATGTTTTCAACTGGGTCCCGCCTGCGTAGTGCTGCAGCCGATACTTTTGCGCTCGTGGTGTATTGTTTTGTCATCGGTATGATAATTGAAATCGTGATCTCGGGAATGACCTTCCAGCAGTCACTCTCTTCCCGCCTGGTTTCAATACCCGTCAATATCCTTATTGCCTGGCCTTATGGTGTGTATCGGGATGCCTTTATCCGCTTTGCGCGCCATCATGCCGATAAGCATTCTTGGGCGCGGAATCTGGCAGACTTACTGGCCTATGTCAGCTTCCAGTCTCCGGTTTATGCCATAATCTTGTGGTCGGTCGGGGCTGATTTAGAACAAATTACTACGGCGGTTACCAGTAACGCGTTGGTTTCAATGGCGATGGGTGTGGCTTACGGCTACTTTCTGGAATACTGCCGCCGGTTGTTCCGCGTGGCAGGCTATGTTTGAGAATATTCGTCATCTTTCATAATGCAGGTGTGTTGGCGTCACTACTCGGCCCAACAGCGGCCTCACCTCGTTGAGGCCGCTGTTGGCTTCCTACACCATGAAATTTATTGGGTATTAACCGCCCTAACCGGAATATTTATTACTCGGTTACTTGCGGCTCAAACTGCCCCGGCGGAATAAATTGCGGCGAATACGGGTTAACCCCGGTTTCGGTTTATGCGGTTCATCCAGACTGGCTAATACCAGCTCCAGCACGCGCTCGGCAACATCACGGTGGCGCTGTGCCACTGCCAGTACTGGGCACTCAAGGAAGTCCAACAGCTCGTTATCACCAAAAGTAGCAATCGCCAGATTACTGGGTAAACGCCCACTTTGCTTTAAGGTCACATCCATAACGCCCTGTAGTAGCTGGAATGAGGTGGTAAATAGCGCCTGTGGCATTGGGTGGGTCTTAAGCCACTGCGCAAACAGCACGCCAGCAGCTTCGCGCTCGTAGCTATTGGCATACAGGTAATCGACTTTACGTGGATCATCTTTCCACGCCTCACGGAATCCCATCTCACGCAAGAAACTGACCGAGAGTTCCGGCAGCGCGCCTAAATACAATACCGACTCTGCGGGGAAGGCACGTAGTTCTTGTGCCAGCATCAGTGCATCTTCTTGATCCGCGCCGACGACGCTAATGAAATGCTCCCGATCAAGCGCCCGATCCAATGCAATGATTGGCAATGGATCATTAGCCCAGCGCTGGTAAAAAGGGTGCTCAGGGGGCAATGCGGTAGAAACGATAATGGCATCAACCTGGCGCTGTAACAGGTGTTCGATACAACGCATCTCATTATCTGGCTGATCTTCAGAACAGGCGATCAACAGTTGATAACCGCGCTGGCGCGCCTGGCGTTCCAGATAATTTGCAATACGGGTATAGCTGGTATTCTCAAGGTCCGGGATCACCAAACCAATGGAACGGGTTCTGCCCGCGCGCAATCCTGCCGCAACAGCATTTGGGTGATAGTTATGTTCCCTGACAACCGCCATAACTTTGTCTACTGTTTTGTCGCTGACTCGGTACTGTTTCGCTTTGCCATTAATGACATAACTGGCCGTTGTACGCGAAACGCCCGCAAGACGCGCGATTTCATCCAGTTTCACATTAACCCCTTATAAACCCAATAAAGTGATGAAAGGCATGATGTCTGCCAGAGCTAAGTATCCCAGTGATTCTCAAAAACGCCGATAAACTGCGGTGTCACAAGCTAAACCACAAGATTTATAGACATAGTTTAACTACGGATATAGCACACTGTAGATCTAACCGCAGAACTCACTCTTGAGCAACCGCTTTAACCGCCATATAACGCTATCTCGGTTAAAAAATAAGAAAAAAAAGCCCGACACACCTGCCGAGCCTGATTATTGGAGATTAGTCAGTGTTAATAAGTTTCATTAACGCATAATCTTGTCACCGCGTGACACACCGACAATACCTGAGCGGGCAACTTCGACAATTTCTGCCACTTCCCGCACCGCATTGAGGAATGCATCCAGCTTATCACTGGTGCCAGCCAGTTGGACGGTGTAAAGCGTGGCGGTCACATCCACAATTTGCCCACGGAAGATTTCCGCACACCGTTTCACTTCTTCACGCCCGTAACCACTGGCCTGCAACTTCACCAACATGATCTCACGCTCAACATGTGAGCCAGAAACCAACTCACTAACACGCAGTACATCGACCAGTTTATGCAGTTGTTTTTCTATCTGCTCCAGAACCTTAGCATCGCCCACGGTCTGAATCGTCATGCGGGACAGTGTCGGATCGTCGGTCGGCGCGACCGTTAAACTCTCAATGTTGTAACCACGTTGAGAAAACAGGCCCACAACTCTTGAGAGCGCACCTGATTCGTTTTCCAGTAGAACTGATAAAATCCGGCGGCGCATAATTATGTCCTCTCCGTTTTGCTAAGCCACATTTCGTCCATGCCACCACCACGAATCTGCATCGGGTAAACATGCTCCGTTTCATCAACCGTCACATCCACAAATACCAAACGCTTGGTCTCGGATAATTGTGTCAGGGCATCAGCCAGTTTGCTTTCCAACTCATCCGGCGTGCGAATAGAAACGCCAATATGGCCATAGGCTTCAGCCAATTTGACGAAGTCAGGCAGCGAATCCATATAAGACTGTGAGTGTCGGCCAGAGTAGATCATGTCCTGCCACTGTTTCACCATACCGAGATAGCGGTTGTTCAGGTTCAACACCAGCACCGGCAAGTTATATTGCAATGCAGTGGATAATTCCTGAATATTCATCTGGATACTGCCATCACCGGTGACGCAAACTACGGTTTCGTCTGGTAACGCCAGCTTGACGCCAAGTGCTGCGGGCAGGCCAAAGCCCATCGTCCCCAGTCCACCGGAGTTAATCCAACGGCGTGGCTTATCAAACGGATAGTAAAGTGCAGCGAACATCTGGTGTTGACCGACATCAGAGGTGACATAGGCATCACCGCTGGTGAGGCGATGTAAGGTTTCGATCACCGCCTGCGGCTTGATTTTACCGCTGTCTTTGTTGTAACTCAGGCAATTGCGGGCACGCCATTGTTCGATGGATTGCCACCAGTCACGCAAACTATCGCAATCCTGTGTGCAATCAATCTGAGACAACAACTCCAGCATCTGTACCAAGACTTGTTTGGCATCACCAACTATTGGAATATCTGCATTTACGGTTTTCGAAATTGAAGTCGGGTCGATATCGATGTGTACTACCGTGGCATTCGGGCAGTATTTCGCCAGATTGTTGGTGGTACGGTCATCAAAGCGCACGCCAACGGCAAAAATCAGATCCGTATTGTGCATCGCCATATTGGCTTCAAATGTTCCGTGCATCCCCAGCATACCTACGCTTTGGCGATGAGTTCCTGGGAAGCTCCCTAACCCCATCAAAGAGCTGGTCACCGGCAAATTCAGTTTCTCAGCAAGAACGAGCAGCTCTTCGTGACAGGCAGAGTTAATCGCCCCACCGCCGACATACATGATGGGTTTCTTGGCCGCCAGAATAGTTTGCAGCGCGCGTTTAATCTGCCCACGATGGCCTTGTACTGTGGGGTTATAAGAACGCAGGCTAACCTGATCCGGGTAGGCGTAAGGCATTTTTACTGCAGGTCCAACAATATCTTTTGGCAAATCGATAACGACCGGGCCTGGGCGGCCAGTTGATGCCAGATAGAAGGCTTTTTTCAGTACTGTTGGAATATCTTCAGTCCGCTTCACCAGAAAACTGTGTTTCACCACTGGGCGGGAGATCCCCACCATGTCACATTCCTGAAAAGCATCGTAGCCTATCAATGAGCTAGGTACCTGACCGGAAAGCACCACCATCGGTACTGAGTCCATATACGCAGTAGCGATACCGGTAATGGCATTGGTCGCACCTGGGCCTGAAGTAACCAGTACCACGCCAACCTCGCCGGTTGCTCGTGCATAGCCATCGGCCATGTGAACCGCGCCTTGTTCATGGCGCACCAGCACGTGATCGATGCCTCCGACCGTGTGCAGGGCATCGTAGATATCAAGTACGGCCCCGCCGGGATAACCGAATACATGCTTCACGCCCTGATCGATTAACGATCGGACAACCATCTCGGCTCCTGACAACATCTCCATGGGTTTTGCCTCCAGGCTTAGTTTGCTCATTGGATAACGGGAAGTCATTTCCACGGGATCCTGTAGGAAAGGCACTTCGCCCTAATTCCTATATTTATTATTTGTACGTAATAACTTATTAACATAACGTCAGATTTTCTGGCAGGCAAATGGCAATTCGCTGCACTAAAGACAATTTAGTTGGCCGCACTCTGTTTTTGTTCACATTACAAAAACAAAAAACTGCCTGAGAAGGGCTGACCTTAGTTTAAACACCGCCAAGATAATTAATCATAGAACTTAATCAGGCTAAGAATTTTACGCGTTGGTAGAAGAAAAAACGTGGGATGATACCGGGCCAGGTAAGTGAAGGGGCTGAACGTTCAGAAAAACAGCGGCTGCCTGTATCAGAACAGGCAGCAACATGATGACAGTATCGACTAATCGCGGTACATAGAGTCAATTTCATTCTGATAACGCTGGAGAATGATTTTACGGCGCAGCTTCATAGTAGGGGTCAATTCACCCGTTTCCATGGTAAATGCCTGCGGTAACAACGTAAAGCGCTTAACCTGCTCGAACAGCGCCAACTCTTTTTGCATATCTTTCAGCCTTTGTTCAAACAAACTGACAATATGGCTATGGCGTAATAACTCTAACCTGTCGTGGTATTTCAGGTTTATCGAACGGGCATACTCTTCAAGTGACTCAAAACAGGGCACTATCAGCGCGGAGACAAATTTGCGCGTATCAGCAATAATCGCAACCTGTTCAATAAAACGATCCTGACCAAGTGTGCCCTCAATCATTTGCGGCGCAATATATTTCCCGCCGGAGGTTTTCATCAAGTCTTTCAGACGTTCGGTGATAAACAAGTTCCCTTGGGCATCCAACGCCCCGGCATCCCCCGTTTTGAGCCAACCATCTTCGGTGAACGACTCAGCCGTCTCTTGCGGTTTGTTAAAATAGCCGCGCATCACAATGGGACCGCGTACCTGAATTTCATTCTCTGCGCCCAAACGCACATCAATCCCCGGCAGCGGCTTACCGATAGAGCCGAAACGGAAATCTTGCTCTTCCCAACATGAAACGGTGGCACAGGTTTCGGTCATGCCATAGCCGTACTTAATATTGATACCGATTGCCTGGAAAAACAGGATGATATTGTCATCTAACCGAGCACCGGCGGCCGGTAAAAAGCGCACCCGCCCGCCTAATACCCCACGCAATTTACTCAATACCAAGCGATCCGCCAGCTTGTACATCTGCCCGGATAACAATGATAATTTTTGCCCACGTTGCAGGCTTTGGAATTGGCGCTCGCCACACCCTACCGCCCAACGGAACAACATCCGGCGATGCCATTTTGCCAGAGCGACTTTGTCATTGATGGCACTGAACACTTTCTCGTAAAACCGAGGGACAGCACACATCACCGTCGGCTTTACTGCCAGCATCGCTGGTCGCACCCAATCAGTATTGCTGATATACACATTTTGGGCGCCAGTATGCATCACATAGAAGCTCCAGGCCCGCTCAAACACATGGGATAACGGCAGGAAACTAAGAGAGACATCCTCTGCTGTCAGGGTTAAACGCTGATCGTGCAAATAAAGCTGGGCGGCCATATTACGGTAATCCAGCATCACACCTTTCGGTTCACCGGTGGTTCCCGAGGTATAAATCAGTGTGAATAAATCATTTAAGTCGCAGCTATCTATACGTGCAGTGAGTAGATGTTGCTGTACCGCATCAGGCTGCTGCTCAAAATCAGCTAAGTGTTGGGCATATTCACAACCGCGTAAATCAACTGTAGGGTCTAACACAATAATCTGAGCAAGTTGCGGGCACAGCGGCTTTAGCGTTGCGGCTACATCAAATTGCGTTTGTCCGCCGACAAATAAAATACGCACATCGGCATCATTGAGCACATAGGCGGCCTGAGCACTGGTATTGGTGGCATACAATGGAACACTGACACCACGTAACTGCAAAATAGCTAAATCCGCCAACGACCAGGTCATGCTGTTATTGGCAAAAATCCCAATGCGCTCTTGGATGGCAACCCCTAGGGATAACAGAGCGGCTGAAATTTGGGTGACATGGGTATCAACCTGCTGCCAGCTTAATTGCTGTTCGCCCTCTGGCGACCATTCACGCAAGGCTATTTGGTCAGCACGGTGGCTGATTTGTTGGCGCAGTCGGCGCACAAGGTGGTATTGCTCTAATGTGTGGGTCATAACATCGCCGCTCGCTTTGTACTCGCCATCTTTCAAGTTACTGCTGTGAAGCGGCTTGCGCTTATCCAAATCAGGTGACTGGACCAGTTTATCGGGAGCCTTTCGCTTAGCGCCGTCCCGCACCTTGAAATCTATTGGGTATTGATTATCCATTAAAGTGTACTGCAACTTGCAGCTAATTGGCATTCAGCTTACATGTGTTCACTTTTTTTCGCGCAGTCTACCCGCTCTATCGGTTAGAGCAAATAAAATTCAGAGTAGAAGTGTGAGCTGAAATTGACTTTGATGAAAAATAGAGCATTTAGGGCGGCAAGGGGAGTCGGCAGGACAATAGCGTGGCGTTGAACTGAACAATGGCCGACAACAAAAACACACGTTAAGTTAGTTGTTACCTTACCTGCTACTGAGAATAAGATAATTCCAGCAGCAGGGGTTAACAAAAATAATTACGCAGGAATAGTAAGTTGGCTGAGTAGCTCTTTCATCCACTGATGGCCTTTATCTCTATCAGTAGATTCATGCCACGTGAGATAACATGGCCGGTTTGTATTTTTCCAAGGTAAAGAGATAAGTTTCAGATTAAGCGCATCGCTGTATTTTTGAGCAAGCCAACGAGGCGCAATTGCCACAAAGCAAGTTTGAGATACAATATTAAGCACACTATTCATATCAGTACTTTCATATACAATAGTTTGAGCACTGACCTCTGACTCATAATAATGCCCACTGAAAGAACCTACTTTATCCAATGACACTACCGCATGTAGCTCTGAAAGGAGTTGTTCTTGCGTAATTGAATTACCAATACGGGGATGGTCTTTCGAGACTACCAGAACGGATTCATCATTAGAGATTGATAAATAATGAAAGTCCGGGCGCTCAAATTTGGTATAACCTATAACAAATTCGGTCTCTTGATAGCGCAACTGATGCTCAATATTATCATTCAAATAGGATTTGATCATGATCTGAACATTAGGCGCTAATTGCTTAATGCATTGTATTATTTGTGCCGTCAATCTGATATCTAACGGACTACAAACAGATAATTTAAAGATTCGCTTACTCTTTTTGGCTTCAAAGCCGGCACCGGGCAACTCATTTTGAACTAATTGCAGGGCTTGCCTCACCGGCCCAAACAACTGACGAGCCCTGGAGGTAGGCTGAATACCTCGGCCATAACGAACGAACAGCTCGTCATTAAACATCACTTTCAAACGGGCAACGGCATTACTCACTGCTGGCTGGGACATTCCCAGTGACTGGGCTGCACGTGTCACGTTATGCATTTGCATCACGGCATCAAAAACGGTTAATAAATTGAGGTCGACACTTCTTAAGTGAACATCACTACCTTCTTTTTTAGTTACTTGGTCGTCGGCTACTAAGTTGTGTTCAAACATGCTTAACTCCACTAAGCTTTATGCAGATGGCATGATTAATAAAAGAACTTTACTGATATTTATATACACCTCAAAATATCTTTATTCTCTTACTATTAACAATACCAATGTTCTCATCACTACTCTTGTTGAGTAAAATGAGTCTCATCCTTGTATAAATGCAAAAGTATTAATTTACTCCCTATCTTTTAGTCAATAACGCCCATAGATAAATTCGCGAACAAAGTATTCACATAAAATATCTTATATATATTTCCACAGAAATTTACATCAAAAATGCCAACCCGTTTAATCATAAGTACCAATAATAAACTTAACAAGATAATCACATCACAAAATGAGATGATTGACAACTATGTCATTAATAAATAATAAATTCATCAATTCAAACTTATTAATCCTTAGTTATTAGCATCAACATATTAAATAATGAATTTAATCTCGTCATTTAATTATACCCACAGAACAAACTCATAACATTTAAAAATAACAAACGCTATTATTTATAATAGTGATGAATATTTATATTAAAAAATATATATTGTAAAAATAATAAGATTTATTGTGAATTTATCATTGTAATAACTAACAGGCTGCTATTACTTATCTCATTCCCTACCAAGGAGACCTCAATGTGGCATACCAAAACCGACGTTTTCCTCTCTAGGCAGATGATTTATGGCCCAAAATATCAGAGAAGCACAATAATCCATATTATGAAGATTATGCCAAATAAAACAAAATCATCAGTATCTATTTTTAGATTAAAAACCCTATATATTTAATTTTTAGGTTTTTTATGTCGTTATAAGGAATCTATAACCCGCGTAACCAGTTGAACACGCCATTTTAAACAAAAGTTGACATGACCACAAAATTCACGTATCAATTTAGGCAACGCATTATTTTAACCAATGAGAAACTGAAAAATTATGTTCTACTCAACCCGTCTACTAAGCCTACTACTTAACGCATCTCACTTGCGCGGTATGTTGGTGGACGGAAATCAGAACTGATTCAGTCATCAAGATTAACAAGCCCGCGCAAATGCGCGGGTTTTTTTTTACCCGCTAAGCGCAAAAGTAAACACGACAAGGAACAAACCATGAGCCAACAAGTCATTATTTTCGATACAACATTGCGCGACGGTGAACAAGCATTACAAGCCAGCCTGAGTGTTAAAGAGAAGCTGCAAATTGCGCTTGCACTGGAACGAATGGGTGTCGATGTCATGGAAGTCGGTTTCCCGGTTTCCTCCCCTGGTGATTTTGAGTCAGTGCGCACCATCGCTCAGCAAGTCAAAAACAGCCGCGTTTGCGCCTTGGCTCGCTGTGTAGACAAGGATATTGATGTCGCCGCCGAAGCTTTGCGTATTGCTGAAGCCTTCCGTATTCATGTGTTCTTGGCGACATCCACCTTACATATCGAATCTAAATTAAAGCGCTCATTTGATGATGTGTTGGCGATGGCTGTCCACTCGGTGAAACGCGCCCGCAACTATACCAATGACGTAGAGTTCTCTTGTGAAGATGCAGGCCGTACGCCTATTGATAACCTGTGTCGCATCGTAGAAGCCGCGATTAATGCCGGCGCTACTACCATCAATATCCCTGATACTGTCGGTTACACGACCCCTTATCAATTCGGCGGAATTATCACCGACTTGTATGAGCGAGTGCCAAATATTGATAAAGCCATTATCTCGGTCCATTGCCATGACGATTTAGGCATGTCAGTTGCCAACTCCATCACTGCGGTCCAAGCCGGTGCACGTCAGGTAGAAGGTACGATTAATGGTTTAGGCGAACGCGCTGGTAACTGTTCACTGGAAGAAGTGATCATGGCTATTAAAGTGCGTGAAAAGATGTTGGGCGTGCATACCAATATCAATCATCAAGAGATTTACCGCACCAGCCAATTGGTCAGTAAGTTATGCAACATGCCAATACCCGCTAACAAAGCCATTGTCGGCAGTAATGCTTTCGCTCACTCATCCGGTATTCATCAGGATGGCGTGCTGAAAAATCGTGAAAACTACGAAATCATGACACCGCAATCCATCGGCCTGAAAGAAGTGCAGTTGAACCTGACCTCCCGTTCTGGTCGCGCAGCGGTCAAACACCGCATGGAAGAGATGGGTTATCAGGATAAAGATTACAATTTGGACTCCTTGTACGACGCATTCCTGAAGTTGGCGGATAAAAAGGGCCAGGTATTTGATTACGATTTAGAAGCGTTAGCCTTCATTAATAAACAGCAGGAAGAGCCAGAACACTACCGTTTAGACTATTTCAGCGTGCAGTCTGGCTCCAGCGTAATGGCAACGGCATCCGTCAAATTGGTCTGTGGCGAAGACATTAAATCAGAAGCAGCCACAGGTAATGGCCCGGTTGATGCGGTGTATCAGGCCATCAATCGCATTACCGGTTATGAGATTGAACTGGTGAAATATCAACTGTCTGCCAACGGTCAGGGTAAAGATGCATTGGGTCAGGTTGATATCGTGGTTGACCATAAAGGTCGCCGCTTCCACGGCGTGGGTCTGGCAACAGATATTGTCGAGTCATCCGCGAAGGCGTTGGTTCACGTATTAAATAACATCTGGCGCGCTCATCAGGTAGATATTGAGAAGCAGCGCTTGCAACAAAATAATCAGGAAATGGTGTGAACATGACTAAGACTTATCATATTGCCGTTTTGCCCGGAGACGGTATTGGCCCTGAAGTAATGGCTCAGGCAAATAAAGTATTGGATGCGGTGCGTCAGCGTTTCGGCATCAAGATTTCAACCAGCGCTTATGATGTGGGTGGTGCAGCCATCGACCGTCACGGCAGCCCGTTACCCGCAGCGACGGTCAGCGGATGTGAGCAGGCTGACGCTATCTTGTTTGGCTCGGTAGGCGGCCCGAAATGGGAACATTTGCCCCCGGCAGAACAACCAGAGCGTGGTGCGTTGTTGCCATTGCGCAAGCACTTTAAATTATTCAGTAACTTGCGCCCGGCGCGGTTGTATCAAGGGTTAGAAGATTTCTGCCCATTGCGCAGCGATATTGCCGCTAAAGGTTTTGATATTCTGTGTGTGCGTGAATTAACTGGCGGCATCTACTTCGGCCAACCCAAAGGCCGTGAAGGCCAAGGCCAGCACGAGCGCGCTTTTGATACCGAAGTTTATCATCGCTTTGAAATTGAACGTATTGCCCGAATTGCCTTTGAATCTGCGCGTAAACGCCGTGGCAAGGTTACTTCTATTGATAAAGCCAATGTGTTGCAAAGCTCTATTCTGTGGCGTGAAGTGGTAACCGCCATTGCAGCCGATTACCCAGATGTTGCGTTGTCCCATATGTATATCGATAACGCCACCATGCAGTTGATCAAAGACCCTTCCCAGTTTGATGTGTTGCTGTGTTCTAACTTGTTTGGCGATATTTTGTCTGATGAGTGCGCCATGATAACGGGTTCAATGGGGATGTTGCCGTCGGCCAGCTTGAACGAACAAGGTTTCGGTTTATATGAACCCGCAGGTGGCTCCGCACCCGATATCGCGGGCAAAAATATCGCCAACCCGATTGCCCAGATTCTGTCATTAACTCTGCTATTGCGTTTCAGTTTGGGTAAAGACGATGCCGCCGATGCTATTGAGCGCGCGATCAACCAGGCATTAGAACAAGGCTATCGCACGGCTGATTTGGCTGGCGAAGGTAAAGCCATCGGTACCAACGAAATGGGCGATGTTATCGCTAAATTCGTAATGGAGGGAGTATAAAATGGGCAAGACGTCATATCAAAACAAGACCTTATATCAAAAATTGTACGATGCGCACATCGTTTACGAAGCGCCAAATGAAACGCCATTGTTGTACATAGACCGCCATCTGGTACATGAAGTTACCTCGCCGCAAGCCTTTGATGGTTTGCGTGCGATGGGTCGCCCGGTGCGTCAGCCGGGCAAAACCTTTGCCACGATGGACCACAACGTTTCAACCCAAACCAAAGATATCAATGCCAGCGGCGAAATGGCCCGTATCCAGATGCAGGAGCTGATTAAGAACTGTGCTGAGTTTGGTGTCTCTTTATATGACCTGAATCATCCGTTCCAAGGCATCGTCCATGTGATTGGCCCTGAACAAGGTATGACGTTACCGGGCATGACCATCGTCTGTGGTGACTCACACACGGCGACCCATGGCGCATTCGGATCATTGGCCTTCGGTATCGGCACCTCAGAGGTTGAGCATGTGCTGGCAACCCAGACCCTGAAACAGGGCCGAGCCAAAACCATGAAAATCGAAGTTAACGGTACTGTCGGTGCAGGGATTACCGCCAAAGACATCGTATTGGCGATTATCGGCAAAACCGGTAGTGCAGGCGGCACCGGGCATGTGGTGGAGTTCTGTGGCAGCGCCATTGAAGCACTGAGCATGGAAGGCCGGATGACATTATGTAACATGGCAATCGAGATGGGTGCTAAAGCCGGTTTAGTCGCCCCGGATGACACCACTTTCGACTACCTGAAAGGTCGTCAGTTCGCCCCAACCGGCGAGCAGTGGGAACAAGGTGTGGCCTACTGGCGCACGTTGAAATCTGATGCTGATGCCAAATTTGACACTATCGTCACCCTGGATGCCGCAGATATCGCGCCACAAGTCACTTGGGGCACCAACCCAGGCCAGGTCATTGCGGTTAATGACATGATTCCTGCGCCTGAGTCATTCAGTGATCCAGTTGAACGTGCCTCGGCGGAAAAAGCCTTGGCGTATATGGATTTGCGCCCCGGCATTAAGTTGACCGAAGTAGCAATTGATAAAGTCTTTATCGGTTCCTGCACCAACTCACGTATTGAAGATTTGCGTGCCGCTGCCGCCGTGGCACAAGGGCGTAAAGTCGCGACGGGCGTGCAAGCCATTGTGGTACCTGGCTCAGGCCCGGTAAAAGCGCAGGCAGAAGCGGAAGGTCTGGACAAGATCTTTATCGAGGCCGGTTTTGAGTGGCGCTTGCCCGGTTGTTCCATGTGCTTGGCGATGAACAACGACCGCCTGGAACCCGGAGAGCGTTGTGCCTCCACCAGCAACCGTAACTTTGAAGGCCGTCAGGGCCGTGGTGGCCGCACACATTTGGTTAGCCCGGCCATGGCCGCCGCCGCCGCTGTCAGTGGTCATTTTGCTGATGTTCGCGACTTAGAAGCCGCTACCCACTAACCGGAGACACCATTATGGCTAAATTTACTCAACACACGGGTTTGGTCGCTCCGTTGGATGCGGCAAATGTCGATACCGACGCGATTATCCCAAAACAGTTTTTACAAAAAGTGACTCGCACTGGCTTCGGCCAACACTTATTTAACGACTGGCGTTTTCTTGACGATGCAGGCCAGGTGCCAAACCCTGAGTTTGTGCTGAACCAACCCCGCTATCTGGGTGCAACTATTCTGTTGGCGCGTGAGAATTTCGGTTGTGGCTCCTCGCGGGAACATGCGCCATGGGCGCTGACCGATTTCGGTTTCAAAGTGGTTATTGCCCCTAGTTTCGCTGATATATTTTACGGTAACTCGTTTAATAACCAATTATTACCGGTGACCCTAAGCGAAGCGGATATCGATACCTTATTCCAATTGGTTAACGACAATGAAGGCATTGAGTTTATTGTTGATTTGGAAGAGCAAACCGTGAAGGCCGGTGGCAATAGTTATTCTTTTGAAATAGACAGCTTCCGCCGCCATTGTATGATTAATGGCTTGGACAGTATTGGCCTGACGTTGCAACATGAAAGTAATATTTCTGCATATGAAAAACAGCAACCGGCATTTTTACGTTAATTTATTTTAAGTTAATTTTGTGAGTATATTGTTGGTGTCAGGTAAGCCCTGACCCAACAATTCAAAATCTATAAAAATACTAATTAAAAACGCATCCTTTCTTAGTTCATTTTTCACGAAAAAAGCCAAATCCCATATCAATCAACTTGTTATATAACAGTTTCTCAAGTTATTATTTTAACTAAGTATTAATGATTCTGATATTGACTAATTTGATTATATTTTGTGCTGGCGGTCACTTTTTATTTCTTCAACCACGGTATGCTGTCATCCTCCATCCACACCTAGAGGGCGCCTTATGACACGCATTGCATTGCGTTACGAAGCTCGCATCTCCGGCGATAGCCGAGCCTGGTTTAATATAGATTACCGCCTCGCCAACGATTTCCCGCGTTAACACCTCCATTGCTTATTCAGCTTAGGCTGAAAACACTCATTTATTTATTTTATTGCCGTCATTGGTAATGCGAATAACTATTTTCGCTCGCCATACATGACTGCATTTTTAATATTAATATATATGCCCAAAGTAATTGGAGTTGCAGAGCCGTTAGCTGCGACTGCAAGTATCAAGGGTATTTGGAGTCATAAGCCATGAAACGTATCCCAGAACCCTTCCGTATTAAAATGGTTGAAAATATTCGGATGACCAACCGGGAAGATCGTGAGAAAGCATTAATCGAAGCAGGCTATAACCCATTCTTACTGCCGAGTGAAGATGTCTATATTGATTTGCTCACCGACTCTGGCACCGGTGCGATGAGTGACCGCCAATGGGCCGGGTTAATGATGGGCGATGAGGCCTATGCCGGTTCGCGTAACTACTATCACTTGTGTGACCAAGTGAAGAAACTGATTGGCTATCCGTTTACTATCCCAACCCATCAGGGGCGTGGCGCTGAACAGATTCTGTTCCCTTGCCTGATTGCGAAAAAACAAAAGGCCGGTGGGGGTAAGAAGCCAGTCTTTATTTCCAATTTCCACTTTGATACCACGGCGGCTCACGTTGAGATGAACGGTGCGAAGGCAATTAACGTAGTCACACCGAAAGCCTTTGATACCGTTGCATATTATGACTGGAAAGGGGATTTCGATTTAGATCAGTTAAAAGCAACCATTGCCGAACATGGTGCAGAAAACGTGGTTTCTATTATTACCACCGTGACCTGTAATAGCTCCGGCGGTCAGCCTATTTCTATGAGCAATATGCGCGAAGTGTATCGCATCGCTCAGCAGCACAATATTCCAGTGGTGATCGACTCCGCTCGCTTCTGTGAAAATGCCTGGTTTATCAAACAAAGAGAGCCGGGTTACGCGGATAAATCCGTCAAAGAAATCATTTTAGAGATGTACCAATATGGCGATATGTTAACCATGTCTGCCAAAAAAGACCCCATGGTAAATATTGGTGGATTATGTTGTTTCCGTACCGATGAAGACCTATTCAACGATGTTCGCATCCGTTGCGTGCCAATGGAAGGGTTTGTCACCTATGGCGGTTTAGCTGGTCGTGATATGGAAGCACTGGCCATCGGGCTGGAAGAAGGAATGAACGAGGACTTCCTGAAGTACCGTATCGGACAGGTAGAATATTTGGGTGACCGCCTGCGGGCGGGCGGGATCCCAATTCAGTATCCTACCGGCGGCCACGCAGTATTTGTCGATGCCAAGATTCTGCTGCCACATATTCCGGCTGAGCAATTCCCAGCCCAAGCCTTGAATAACGAACTGTATCTGGAGGCAGGTATCCGCAGTGTGGAAATTGGCTCGCTACTGCTGGGGCGAGATCCAGAAACGGGTAAACAAAAACCGTCACCGCTGGAACTGCTGCGCCTGACGATCCCGCGCCGGGTCTACACCAACGACCATATGGATTACATCGCCGACGCACTGATTTCGCTCAAATCACGCGCTCATGATATCAAAGGCTTAACCTTTACTTACGAACCCCCTGTTCTGCGCCACTTTGTTGCCCGGTTAAAACCGGTCGAATAAAGCGCGACGACCACTCTAACAACACGCCCCCTGTTCACTTCAGGCAGGGGGAATATTGCTGCCAAATCGCTACCTCTATAAGTGGTAAAACCACACGAGGACACCCTACTATGGCCCAAACAACACTGGAAGATCAGGTCGCAGCACGTAAAATTAAAAATCCTTCCCTGCTCGGCGGAGCAATGATTATTGCAGGAACCATCGTCGGCGCAGGTATGTTTTCATTACCGGTCGTTATGTCAGGGATCTGGTTTTATTGGTCTATTGCCGTTTTGGTTTTTACCTGGTTTTGTATGCTTCATTCAGGATTAATGATCCTCGAAGCTAACCTCAATTATCATACCGGTGCCAGTTTTGACACCATCACCAAAGACTTACTGGGTAACGGCTGGAATGTAATCAATGGCCTGACTGTCGCCTTTGTGCTCTACATTCTGACTTACGCTTATATCTCTGCCAGCGGTTCGGTTATTCAACACACGTTGCGCGGGATGGGGATCGATTTTCCGGCCCGATTAGGCGGACTGTTCTTTGCTCTGTTCGTCGCCTTTATTGTCTGGCTCAGCACCACAGCCGTCAGCCGGATGACCACCATCGTGCTGGGCGCTAAAATTCTCACCTTCTTTATGACGTTCGGCGGGCTGTTGGGCCATGTCGAACCGGTGAAACTGTTTAACCTGAGCGAAGCCAATCCCAGCTATCTGCCTTACCTGCTGATGACCTTGCCGTTCTGCCTGGCATCATTCGGTTACCACGGCAACGTCCCCAGTTTGATGAAGTATTACGGCAAGAATCCACATCGTATCCGTAACTGCCTGCTGATTGGTACTCTGCTGGCGCTGACCCTCTATATCATCTGGCTGGTCGGCACGATGGGCAATATCCCACGGCCACAATTTCGCGAGATAGCCAGCCAGGGCGGCAATATTGATGTATTGGTCAGTGCGCTTGGTGGGATTTTGCAAAGTTCATCGATGGACCTGCTGCTAACTGTCTTCTCAAACTTCGCGGTCGCCAGCTCATTCCTTGGTGTAACATTGGGACTATTTGATTATCTTGCGGATTTATTTAAGTTTGACGACAGTCGCTTAGGACGTGGGAAGACTGCGGTTATCACCTTCCTGCCGCCAATATTGGGTGGGCTGATATATCCAGATGGTTTCATTTACGCTATCGGCTATGCCGGGCTGGCAGCTACCGTCTGGGCGGCCATCGTACCGGCACTGCTGGCACGCGCTTCACGTAAGCGCTTCGGCAGCCCACTGTATCGTGTGTGGGGCGGTACCCCATTGATTATTGTGATTTTACTGTTTGGGGCGGTTAACGCCATCGCCCATATTTTATCCAGTCTGAACCTGTTACCCATCTATTAAGCTCTTTCGCAAGCGCCCTGCGGGGCGCTATGCCTCTCTCACCCGAGCACAGATGATTAACGCCAGAATCGCTAATCCCATCGCCACCACATATACCGAATTATGGCCCCAGGTTTCGGTCAATACCCCTTGCAGAACCCCAGCCAAAATCACCCCAGTGGAAATACTATTGGTAAACAGCGTGGTTGCTGCTCCGGCCCTGCCAGGCATTAAATCCTGAAAATAGAGCATGCCAATCCCGGCGACAATACCAATAAAAATGGCATTAAAAATCTGCAAAAGCATCAGTGCAGTTTTGAATTTGAATAACACCAATCCGGTATAAAACAGCACACCCGCCAGCACCGCAAACAGCATAATTTTGCGCTTACCAAAACGCCTGACCGAGTAACCCGCCAGCAGCATAATAGGGATTTCCAGTCCGGCAGCGGTCCCCATCAACAGACCAGCCAACCGCTCAGGCAACCCCAAGTTTGCCGTGATATACAGCGGCATATCAATGATGTACATGGTGTTGCAAGTCCACATCAACATTGACGCAATAAACAACAACAAAACGTCTTTATCGGCAAACAAACTGCCCTGCACCACCGCTGACGCATCCACCTCCGGCTCTGCTCGCTGCACCGAAGGCAGAATAAACCACACCACCAGCGCACTGAGGACAAAAATACCGGCGGCGATACTGAACATCAGCGTAAAACCATAATTCAGCGCTAACATAAACGACAGCGGCGGGCCGATAACCCAAGCCAATGAAAGCTGCGCACGCATAATCGAGCTAAACATCACCACTTCCCGCGCCGAGCTATCGGCATATTCTCGCGCTAAGGCGAAAATCTGCGGCATGGCGGTATTGGCCACCGCCGCCAGCAACACACCGGCGGTGATTAGCGTCAGATAGTCACGATTAAAGGCAAATAGCAGGCAGTTCCCCACCGCCATCAAGTAACAAACCATAATTAGCTTACGGCGGTCACCACGTAAATCTGAGCGTTTGGCCAGTACAAAGCTGACGGTAATCCCGGCAATGGCATTGACGGTATAAAACAATCCAACCCACAGTGGGCGTACTTTCACTTCAGTGCTTAAGAACAGGCTTAATGTCGGTGCCTGTAACGCGCCGGCGATACCGGAAAGAAAAGCCACCACAAAGAAAGCAAGAAACACCGGGTTAATACGGCGGGAAAAGGTCAAAGCAGATTTCATTCCAGGCTCCAGCGCCAGAAATAACAATTAAACGCTATGCTACAGAAGCGTGTAGATTTATATAGAGAAAAGTATACCAGCCACATAAATTTCACATCCAAATAATGGATGCGGTCGACCGTGTTTCAACCTCAAGGAGGCAGGATAAAAAAAGCCAGCAGATTGTTGAACCCACTGGCTGGTGAAAAACACCATTACTCAGAAATTTTTGGTACACAGCAAAATAAGACAGGGTTCATTTAACAAATATCAACATCCATTATCATTTACTACAGCTCACAAAGTGTGCTCGGTTCGGGCGATAATATCGTCTTGTGCATCTGGCGATAGCGCGGTAAAGAATGCCGAGTAACCCGCAACCCGCACCACCAGATCACGGTAGCGGTCTGGGTGTTGCTTGGCATCAAGCAATGTCTCACGCGATACAATGTTGTACTGCACATGCCAGCCCAGATACTCCTCAAAGAAGGTACGCAACATCATCATCAGCTTTTCGCGATCACGCGGGTTATCTAAGGTCGACGGATTAAGTTTTTGATTCAGTAGCACCCCACCCAGAATAGAAGCTGTCGGCAGTTTTGACAGTGAGTTAAACACCGCCGTTGGCCCCAAATGGTCAGTACCGGAGGCAGGGCTTGCGCCTTCCGCCAGTGGGCTGTGGGCTTTACGTCCATCCGGCGTTGCCATCGTTGCCGCACCAAACGGCACGTTAGCCGAAATAGACGATGTTCCGGCGTAATAGGTACCGCCGATCGGGCCGCGACCAAAACGGGTATTGTGATATTGCTTCAATTCATCAATATACGTCTGATAAGCGCGCACCAGCAGTTGGTCAACATCATCAATATCATTACCGTATTTCGGTGCTGAATTAACCAGGTGTTGGCGTAATTGCTCACCGTTCAGGCCAGCAAAGTCATTAGCTAATGCCGTTGCCAGTTGCTGTTGGCCGATAAGCTGTTGTTCAAACACCAGTTTGCGCACCGCTGCCAGGCTATTACCCAAATTGGCAATGCCCACCTGCAAGCCAGAAACCCAGTCATAGCGCGCGCCGCCCTGCTTAATACTTTTACCGCGCTCAATACAATCATCCACCAGTGCAGAACAGACAATATCGTGGGCATTCTCTTCCAACACGGTATCTACCACACACTCAATTTCGATGGATTTTCGCGTGTAGTAACGGATCTGCTGATCCCATTGCGCCATCACTTGTGAGAAATCAGTGAAGTTACCTTGTGATAACCCCTGCTCTTGCGGCAAGAATACTTGCCCGGAAGTTGCATCTTTACCTTGCTCCAGCGCCGCTAGCATCACGCGAGCAAAATTAATAAAGCTCATGCCGGTACAGCGATAGCCCCATTTCCCCCCCACCGCAGTTTCAATGCAACCGATGGCTGCGTAATCGTAAGCATCCTGTGGTTCTACGCCCAATTTGATAAATTCAGGAATAACAATTTCGTCATTATTAAATGCCGGCATACCAAAGCCGCAGCGAATGACCTGCACACAAGCATCAAGGAAATCATCACTGATACCGGCATGGTAGCGCACGCTGAGATTCGGCTGAGTCGAACGTAAACGGCCGCAGGACTCCAACACCGCATAAGAGAGCGGGTTAACCGCATCAATCGCTTTACCCTGCACCAGCTTCTGCCCACCAATAGTGACATTCTGATACAGCGGGCTGCCCGCCGAGGCCTTAGAGTGCGAGCCGGAACGGATCTTATTCACTTCCAGCAACTTGAGCCAGCAGCTATGCAGCATCTCAATGGCTTTTTCGCGGCTAAGGGTATTTTCCAGCTCCACGTCACGGCGATACCATGGATAGAGGTATTGGTCGAGGCGGCCAAAAGAAACCGAGTGACCATTAGATTCAATTTGCAGCATCAATTGGATGAAATAGCACAACTGCAAGGCTTGCCAGAAGGTTTGTGGCGGTTGGTGAGCAATCAACTCGCAGTTTGTGGCGATAGTGTGTAGTTCAATGCGCCGCCAATCACGGCTTTCTTCTTCTGCCATTTGCCGCGCAACCGCCGCATAACGTTCGATATGTTCACTCAGCGCCACCAATGAAATATCAATGGCTTTCAGGAATTGCTCTTTATGCAGGTCACTCCAGTCCGTCAGTTGTAACCGTTCGCGGCGACTCGCCACTTTACTGCGCAGGCCATCCAGCCCTTTTTCTAACAATAACGGGAAGTTAACCGCCAAATGCGCATCACCGGAAGTCATATTACCTTCGGCTTTTATAATGCCGGTAGCCAATAACGCTTTTTGCTCATCGGTAAACATGCCGTAGCAGCGGTCCTGCACTGTTTGGCCGCGCCACCACGGGCAAATACTGTGCAATACCGCTTTATCTGCTGCACTGACCGAGAAACCCGCACCGGGGCGATCGGCCAGCTCATCAATTTCGTTTTCAATCCAACTCACGGTGTATTCAGGGAAAATTGGCGCGGCGCGCAGTTGGCTGGCCTGATTACCGATAATCAGCTCGTCATTTTTGATCCAGACGGTGCGAAGCTGTAAGTGATGTGCCAGCGCCAGCGCACGCCTGACGGGGAGAGGTTTGTCCTGATGCTGCTGATAAGCCTCGGTATAATGCTGCGCTCGCTCGGTACAGACCGGCGGTTTCACAATGTGAATCAGTGCGTTTTTATGTTGTTTCGTCCGTTCGCTTAGCGTTACCAAATCAAGAGTGGTCATAGCATTATCCTCGTAAAATTGCGGTCAAGCCTTTATCACGGGCATAGCTTTCCGCGAAGTGAAGCAGTTCAGGAGCGTCCAACGGTGTGCTTGCTGCCCGATACTCTTCACCCAGCAGCGAATATTTGTTGATACCTAGCGTGTGGTAAGGCAAAAAATGAATCTCTTTAACGCCTATCTCATCAGCGGCAAAATCGACGATCCCTTGTATCGAGTGGCGATCCGCATTGAAATCCGGGATCAACGGCACCCGTACCGTAATGTTGGTGCCCGCAGCCGCTAACTGACGAAAGTTGTCCATCACCCGTTTAGCCGAACCACCCGTCCACTGGCGAAAACGGTTTTCATCCGTGTGTTTTAAATCCGCCAGCATCAGATCCAGCCACGGCAAAGAGGGTGCGATGTAATGCCACGGCGTATGCAGACAAGACTCAACCGCTGTGTGGATACCAAGCTGATGACAACGTTGCAATAATTCAGCCGCGACATCGGGTTGCATAAATGGCTCACCACCGGATAGCGTCACACCACCGCCACTGCGCCGGTAAAACGGCATATCCCGCAGTAGCGTTGCCATAGTGGCATCAATATCAATCGGGCTGCCACACACCGTAAGCGCACCCGTCGGGCAACGCACGGTGAGTGCCTGAAGGTCATCCTCTTCCAGCCGCTGGCGCGTGATAACAATGCGATCGTCAATGCGCTCAATGGCCTGCGGGCAGGTTTGTTGGCATAACTCACAACCTGATAAGCACAGGCGAGAATCAAATAACACCTCCGCTTTACGTGACCGGCTTTCCGGGTTTTGGCACCAACGGCAACTCAGCGAACAGCCTTTCAGGAATACCACACTGCGAATACCGGGGCCGTCATGGGTGGAATAACGCTGTAAATTAAAAATCATCTTATTCCTCCCGTTGGCGGCATTGCCACGATAACCCGCTTTCATTGGCAACCAGTATCTGCGTAATATAGGGAAAGAAAAATTGATGAAATTTGCCGTGGAGTTCCTCTTTTATGTCTGCCTCACGTCTACAACAGCAGTTTATTCGCCTCTGGCAACGTTTTAATGGTCAGCCCACAGAAACCACCTTACAAGAGCTGGCGGACGTGCTCAGTTGTTCACGCCGCCATGTGCGATCCTTGCTGGGAAGCATGCAGCAAGAGGGGTGGCTAAGCTGGCAGGCCGAAGCGGGCCGCGGTAAACGCTCACAACTGGCCTTTCTCTACTCCGGGCTGGCACTGCAACAACAGCGGGCCGAAGAACTACTGGAACAGGACCATATCGAGCAGTTAGTGCAGTTGGTGGGGGATAAAAAAGCAGTGCGCCAAATGCTGCTATCCCAGTTGGGGCGCAGTTTCCGCCAAGGGAAACATATCCTACGGGTGCTCTATTATCGCTCGCTACAGAATCTGTTACCCGGTACCGCGCTGCGCCGCTCCGAAACACATATGGTGCGGCAGATTTTTAATGGCCTGACACGAATAAATGAGGAAAATGGGGAACTGGAACCGGATTTATCCCACCACTGGCAAACTATCAGCCCGTTGCATTGGCGCTTTTATTTGCGCCCTGCCATCCATTTTCACCATGGGCGTGAACTGGAAATGGATGATGTTATCAGCAGCCTGACCCGGCTTATTCCGCAGCCCCTGTTCTCACATATCTCCGCCGTGCGCTCACCAACACCCTATGTGATTGATATCCATCTCAGTTGCCCAGATCACTGGTTGCCATGGTTGTTGGGTAGCGTTCACGCCATGATTTTGCCGCAAGAGTGGGAGAATCAACCCGACTTCCGCCGCCACCCTATTGGTACTGGCCCCTACTCGGTGATTAGAAACCATCATAATCAGTTGAAAATACAGGCTTTTGATAACTATTTTGGTTTCCGCGCACTGATTGATGAGGTCAATATCTGGGTACTACCTGAGTTGTCTGAGGAGCTGGTTTATTCCGGGGTGCAATTACAGGCTGACGATACCAGTAAAAATGAGCTGGAAAGTCGGCTGGAGGAAGGCTGCTATTTTTTACTGTTTGATCAACGATCGCCTCAGACCAGTAACCCAGAGATCCGCCGCTGGTTGTGTGAGTTGATAACACCGGTCGCCCTGCTCAGCCATGCAGATCCTTTCTATCAACGCTACTGGTCACCGGCCTATGGCATGCTGCCCCGCTGGCATCACAACCGGCTAACCACCCTTGAGCCAAAGCCCGAAGGGCTGACCGAATTGACGCTGACGTTTTACAGCGAACATTCCGAGTTTGATGCCATCAGCCAAACACTGACCACATTGTTGGCGGCACACGGCGTCACATTGGTGATTCAAGTGTTGGATTATGTCAGTTGGTATCAGGGCGATGCCCACAGTGATATCTGGCTCGGCAGTGCGAACTTCTATCTGCCACTGGAGTTTTCCCTGTTTGCCACCTTGTACGAACTGCCGCTGCTACAACATTGTTTGGATGAAAAACTGCATCAGGATGTTGAATTATGGCGAAATAATACCCTGCCGATGGCGGATTGGAGCCAACGGTTAGTTAGCCAGAATCAATTCCACCCGCTGTTCCATCATTGGTTAGAATTATATGGGCAGCACAGTATGCGCGGGGTGCGTATGAACACGCTCGGCTGGTTTGATTTCAAATCGGCCTGGTTTACGCCACCAGAGGGCTAACCCGCTTTCATCCGCCCAGATTAGTCTCTACAATGGCGTTGTCTCAACGGGGTGCGGAAAAACTGTTGTGGTCGTGTCCAGAATTCATACTGGTTCGTTCCATTAACAATGAAACAAAAACGTCGCGAGGTAGGTTCAGTCGGAGGTGGACAGCACGCAGAAACCGGCGCGTACAAGTAGTACGTGAGGATTTCGAGTACTGCCCAACACCGGATCAACCTAACCGCAGCAAGTTTTTCGCTGAGAGCAAACCCGTCGAACCTGATCCGGCTAACCCCGGCGGAGGGATTTGAGAAAAATAACACCGCATTATCATGCTATCGCTGTTATTTACCGCCTCAGATACCTTTGCCACCTTTATTGTTAAGGAGTGCAAAGTGTTTAAACGCATTATTCCCTGCTTGTTTTTGCTATCTGCTGCTGCGGTGGCCGCCGATAAACCGACACTGACGGTTTACACCTATGACTCCTTTGCTGCCGACTGGGGACCAGGGCCGGCGATTAAAAAAGCCTTTGAAGCCGAGTGTGATTGCCAGCTTAAATTTGTGGCGCTGGAAGACGGTGTTTCATTACTGAACCGCCTGCGGATGGAAGGTAAAAATAGTCAGGCCGACGTGATTTTAGGATTAGATAATAATCTGGTGCAGGCGGCAGAACAAACTGGATTATTCGCACCAAGCCAAGTGGATACTGCGAACCTTACGCTCCCAGAGAAATGGCAGAATAAGACCTTCGTCCCCTACGATTATGGCTATTTCGCCTTTGTGTATAACAAAGACAAACTGAAAAACCCACCGAAGAGCTTGCAAGAATTAGTCGATAGCAAAGAGCCTTGGAAGGTGATTTATCAAGACCCGCGCACCAGCACCCCAGGCCTTGGTCTGATGCTATGGATGCAGAAAGTTTATGGTGATAAAGCGCCACAGGCGTGGCAGCAATTGGCGAAAAAAACCGTCACCGTCACCAAGGGTTGGAGCGAAGCTTATGGCCTGTTCCTGAAAGGTGAAGGGGATTTGGTGCTGAGCTACACCACCTCTCCGGCTTATCATCTGATTGAAGAGAAGAAAAGCAACTATGCAGCGGCTAATTTCAGCGAAGGCCACTATCTGCAAGTTGAAGTCGCAGGCCAGGTTGCCTCAAGCAAACAGCCGCAACTGGCACAGCGCTTTATGCAATTTATTGTGACGCCAGCATTCCAGGACCATATTCCTACCGGTAATTGGATGTATCCGGTGATTAAAATGGATTTACCGGCTGGGTTTGAAGCCCTTACCGTGCCGCAAAAAGCGTTGCAGTTTGATGCTAAAGATGTGGCAGATAATCGCGGCAAATGGATTCAGGCATGGCAATCCGCCGTCAGCCACTGATCCCTTCATGGTTGTGGCCAGGGCTACTGGCTGCCTTACTGATAGTCGGTGTCGCCTTACTGGCGTTCACCGCTATCTGGCGTCACGCGCCTGCGGCAGACTGGCAAAGTATCTGGCATGACCGCTATCTGTGGCATGTGATCCGCTTTACCTTTTGGCAGGCATTCTTATCCGCCCTGCTGTCCGTCATCCCTGCCATTTTCTTAGCGCGAGCCCTGTATCGCCGCCGCTTTCCCGGCCGACAACTGATGTTGCGTTTATGCGCCATGACACTGGTGCTACCCGTGTTAGTGGCGCTGTTTGGTATTCTGACGGTTTATGGTCGTCAGGGTTGGCTGGCGGCTTTGTTTAACTGGCTGGGGGTTGATTACCGCTTCTCACCTTATGGTTTACAGGGCATTTTGCTGGCGCATATCTTCTTCAATATGCCACTGGCGACTCGCTTGCTATTGCAGTCACTGGAAAGCATCGCAGTTGAACAACGCCAGTTAGCCGCACAACTGGGGATGAATGGCTGGCAGCACTTGCGCTGGGTTGAATGGCCCTATCTGCGCCGCCAAATCCTGCCAACCGCAGCACTGATTTTTATGCTCTGTTTTGCCAGTTTTGCCACCGTGCTGTCACTGGGCGGCGGGCCGCAAGCCACTACAATCGAGCTGGCTATTTATCAAGCACTCAGTTATGACTACGATCTGGGGCGTGCGGCCTTACTGGCGCTGATCCAACTGGGGTGCTGTCTGGGTTTGGTGGTGCTAAGCCTGCGGCTGAACACGGTATTGGCGGTAGGTAATACTCACGATCAACTCTGGCGTAGTCAGCAGGATAGTTATTGGTCTCGCATCAGCGACACCCTGCTCATCGGCGCAGCTTTGCTATTGATGGTGCCACCATTACTGGCGGTAGTGATTGATGGCAGTAATCAAACTATGCTGGCGGTGCTACAACAATCTGCACTATGGCAAGCCTTCTTTACCTCATTGACGATTGCTATCGGGGCTGGGTTGCTGTGTGTGACACTCACAATGATGTTGCTATGGAGCAGCCGTGAACTGAAACTGCGCCAGCAGATGGCCGCTGGGCAGGCACTGGAAGTCAGTGGTATGGTGATTCTGGCGATGCCGGGTATTGTCCTGGCGACCGGCTTCTTTTTATTGCTCAACGATACCTTTGGCTTGCCACAATCCCCTTACGGGCTGGTGATCCTCACCAATGCCCTGATGGCTGTACCCTACGCGTTAAAAGTGTTGGATAACCCAATGCGTGATCTGGCTGAACGCTACACGCCGCTGTGTTTATCACTGGATATTCATGGCTGGCATCGTTTGCGCCTGATTGAGTTAAGGGCACTAAAACGCCCGCTGGCTCAAGCACTCGCCTTTGCCAGCGTGCTTTCCATCGGTGATTTTGGTGTAGTGGCACTGTTTGGCAATGAACATTTCCGCACTCTGCCGTTTTATCTTTACCAGCAGATAGGCTCTTATCGCAGCAACGACGGCGCAGTTACCGCCCTACTGTTGTTGTTACTCTGTTTCTTGCTGTTTACTCTTATCGAACGACTGCCGAGCCGCCATGCTAAAGCTTGAGAAAATCACCTATTTGTATGACCACTTACCGATGCGTTTTGATTTGCGTATTCAGCCCGGTGAGCGGGTGGCAATCCTGGGTCCGAGTGGCGCAGGTAAGAGCACACTGCTAAGCCTGATTGCTGGTTTTCTCGCCCCCGCCAGTGGCCGTATGCTACTGAATAATCAGGATCACACGGTAACAGCCCCCGCCGAGCGGCCAGTATCAATGCTGTTTCAGGAAAACAACCTGTTCTCACATTTGACCGTCGCACAGAATATCGGGTTGGGTTTACATCCGGGGTTGAAACTCAGCCATGAGCAAAAGTTACTGTTACGCCAGATTGCCCAGCAGGTTGGACTGGAAGATTGCCTTGCGAGACTACCCGCACAACTTTCCGGCGGCCAACGCCAGCGGGCAGCATTGGCGCGCTGTTTAGTGCGCAGTCAGCCAATCCTGCTACTGGATGAGCCATTTTCCGCGCTCGATCCGGCGTTGCGCAATGAAATGCTGCAATTGGTTGATCAGGTGTGTACCCACCGGCAACTGACATTACTGATGGTGTCACACAATTTGGATGATGCCGCCCGCATCGCCGATCGGACATTGCTCGTTGTCGATGGCCGTATTTACTACGACGGCCCAACCCAGGCGCTGGTTAACGGCACCGCCCCCGAAGCCAGTGTGCTGGGCATTACTACCCGACCATAATAACTTGTATACCCAAGGGGATTACCCAGCGAGAACCTTCCACAACAAATGACGATAAATCGGCATGATGGGCTGCATATGCAACCAGGCAAAGCTGGTAATCGCCGCCACCATAGCCAGCATGGTCACCCAGCGCAGGCGAGCCAGCGGCAACCATTGGCTCAGGCGGTCAGGGCTACGCTTGCCAAACCGCCACCAGCGCCATGATAGCCACAGTGCCAGCCAAATCAGCATCACCACCACAAATAGCAACCACTTAAACATATAGCTATTGGCGCTCGGTGGGATATCAATAGCAACACCTGCCAGTATGCCTGGGAAGAAGTAGAGCGGTGGCCAGGTCAGGCAACCAATCACGTTGGGCAAGGCAAATTTTGCCGGTGGCAGGTTTAGCATACCCGCCACCATCGGGACAATCGGCCGTGCCGGGCCGATAAAGCGCCCCAGTAGGACGGTTGCCATACTGTGGTTATGCAATGCGTGTTCGGTTTTATCCAGCATCGACTTATGCTTTTTCAGGAAGGACCAACGGTGCAGTGGTTCTTTGAAGCGCCGACCGATAAAATACGAGATCCAATCCCCCAATAGGCAGCCGACAGTTGCAGCGGCCCAGGCCGAGTAAAAACCGACTTCGCCACTGCCAATCAACGCCCCCACACTGGTCATCATCACCGTACCGGGAAGTAACATCCCCACCAGCGCTAATGATTCGAGAAAAGTGACAAACATGACGATAAATAGCGTGAAAGCCAGAGATTGCGTCAATAAATGTAATAAATAGGCTTCCATAAAGTTGTCCGTTGGTAACACCCAAGGTTCAGGGCGGAGGATTGTCCGGTGTGTCGTGAAATGAGTCAATCAACAAATTTCCCCTTCGTCCTTGAAGCCGCAGGGTTGTTAGCTGTGCTCACTCACCCAAATCACTTACTGGCCGTTGACCTTAAAATGAATAGACTCATCGGGATTAGACCACTTGCCGCCTACCTGCAACTCCAATGACTTTGGGTATACATGGAGCGAATGGAAATCATCATTAAAATAGACAAACACTGTATAAATAACCATACTAGGATAGCATAAACTCTCAGCCGTTATTGTTGCAGTCAGTTTGGATGCGGACAGCGCGGAGAAACCGGAGCGTACACGTAGTACGTGAGGATATCGAGCACTGTCCAAGTTCAAAATGACAAATAAAATAGCCTGTACATTACCTATAAAGGTTAGCATTGTGGCGCAACACCGTCAGGGCTTCCTGCTTACTCGCCACTGGCGCGACACGCAGGCAGGCACCGAAGTTGAATTCTGGTTAGCCACCGATGAAGGGCCACAGCAGGTCAGGCTGCCCCCTCAACCCTCAGTGGCATTTATCCCGGCCGAACAACGGCAACGGGCTGAAACCGTGCTGCGTGATGAACGCCGCTGGCAGTTGCGCCCACTTGAACTGACTGACTTCCACCAACGCCCGGTGCTGGGCCTGTATTGCAGTCAACATCGTCAATTAATTCGTTTGGAAAAACTGCTGCGAGAAAGTGGTGTGAATGTCTATGAAGGCGATATTCGCCCACCAGAGCGGTTTCTGATGGAACGATTTATTACCGCGCCGGTGTGGTTCAGCGGTGATGACAATAACCATGGCCCGCTGCTTAACACCCAAATGAAACCGGCCGAGGATTATCGTCCGACACTAAAACTGCTGTCGCTGGATATCGAAACCAGCGAACATGGCGAGCTGTACTGTATTGGGCTGGAGGGTTGCGGCCAGCGCCAGGTTTACATGTTGGGGCCACCTAACGGTGATACGGCTGAAAGTGCAGCGCTGGATTTCAATCTGGAATACGTCGCCAGCCGCCCGCAGTTGTTGGAAAAACTAAACCAGTGGCTGGCAGTGCATGATCCCGATGCCATTATCGGCTGGAATCTGGTGCAGTTCGACTTACGTGTTCTGCAAAAACACGCGGACCGTTATCAGATCCCACTGCGCTTTGGCCGTGGTGGTAACCTGCTGGAATGGCGTGAACACGGCTTTAAACAAGGGCATTTTTTTGTCTCGGCAGCCGGTCGGCTGATTATCGACGGCATCGAGGCGCTAAAATCCGCCACCTGAAATTTCCCGTCATTTAGTCTGGAATCTGTTTCACAAACCCTGCTGGGCGAAGGCAAAGCCAGTGACAGCCCTTATCAGCGAATGGATGAAATCAATCAACGTTTCGCCCATGACAAACCGGCGCTAGCGCGCTATAACCTGAAAGATTGTGAGCTGGTGACGCGGATTTTTGCCAAAACCGAGCTGCTCAGCTTCCTGCTGGAACGCGCCACAGTGACGGGGTTAGCCGCGGATCGTAGCGGTGGCTCTGTGGCCGCGTTTACCCATCTTTACCTGCCGCGTATGCACCGCATCGGTTACGTCGCCCCCAATTTAGGTGAATTGCCAGAAGAGCACAGCCCTGGCGGCTTTGTGATGGACTCCCAACCCGGCTTATATGACTCGGTATTGGTACTTGACTATAAAAGCCTGTATCCGTCGATTATTCGCACCTTTTTAATCGATCCGGTCGGTTTAGTGGCAGGTATGGCTCAGCCTGATGAACAGCACTCGGTACCGGGGTTTCGCGGTGCCTGGTTCTCGCGCGAGAAACACTGTTTGCCGGCGATCGTTAACCAAATCTGGCAAGGTCGGGAAGCCGCTAAACGCCACCAAAACAAACCGTTATCACAAGCACTGAAGATTATTATGAACGCCTTTTATGGCGTATTGGGTTCCAGCGGCTGCCGTTTTTTCGATCCCAGACTGGCATCGTCTATCACCTTGCGCGGCCATGACATCATGCGCCAGACCCGCGAACTCATTGAAGCTCAGGGCTATCAGGTGATTTATGGCGATACCGATTCAACCTTCGTCTGGCTGAAAAATGCGCACAGTGAAGAGCAGGCATCACAGATAGGTAAAGAGTTGGTACGCCAGGTCAATCTATGGTGGAAAGAGCATATACAACAAACCTTTAATCTACCCTGCGCCCTGGAACTGGAATTTGAAACTCACTATCGGCGTTTTCTGATGCCAACCATCCGGGGTGCAGAGCAAGGCAGTAAAAAACGCTATGCCGGGTTGATTTCTACCCCTGAGGGTGATCAGATGGTGTACAAAGGGCTGGAAACCGTGCGCACTGACTGGACACCACTGGCCCAGCAATTTCAGCGAGAATTGTACCTGCGCATTTTTCAGCGGCAACCCTATCAGGATTATCTGCGGGACTACGTAGCACGAACCCTTAGCGGCGAATTAGACGAGCAGCTTGTTTACCGCAAACGCCTGCGCCGACGGCTGGATGATTATCAGCGCAATGTGCCACCACACGCCAGAGCGGCACGGTTGGCGGATGAGTTTAACCGCAAGCTCGGCCGCCCGCTGCAATATCAAAATGGGGGCTGGATAAGCTATGTTATGACCACCGCTGGCCCCGAACCCCTTGAGATTCGGCAATCCCCTATCGACTACGATCACTACCTGACACGACAGTTGCAACCGGTAGCAGACGCTATACTTCCCTTCATGCATGATGACTTCACAACACTGATAACTGGTCAGATGGGGCTATTCTGATACCCTAGATAATTCGAGTTGCAGGAAGGCGGCAAGTGAGCAAGTCCCCAAGAGCTTATTAATTTTAAGATCAAGAGCAGTGAGTGACTGGGGTAAACTGCGGCCGCCAACGCACATGCAGCTTGAAGCATGACGGGTATTTTACAGGTGACGAAACGCTCGCCTTCCATTACCATAGCGCCCTTGCCAAAATTCGCATTAATCACATTTACATAACCGCTAGCCGTAATACTCCTTCTTATTGGGTGCTGCCTGTAGATGCTACATTTTCAGACAGACTCTCAGGCCGTATCGCCTGCGCGGAGGGTAGACTATTGCCAGTGGTTTTATGATATTTGGCTGTCACTAATTATTTATAACCAGATAATTTAAAAGCATTTTCTTAACTGTCCAACAAAAAAATCGAGCCGATAATTTATGCCTTTTACACTTGGTCAACGCTGGATCAGCGACACAGAAAGCGAACTTGGATTGGGTACTGTCGTTGCCATCGACGTGCGCATGATTACCTTACTGTTTCCCGCAACCGGTGAAAACCGCCTTTACGCTAGAAATGATTCGCCAATCACCCGCGTCATGTTCAATCCGGGCGATACCATCACCAACCACGAAGGCTGGCAGCTAAAAGTGGAAGAAGTGACTCATGAAAATGGGCTGATTACATATATCGGCACCCGTTTGGATACTGAGGAAACCGGCGTTTCGATGCGTGAAGTGTTGCTCGATAGCAAACTGACGTTTAGCAAACCGCAGGATCGGCTATTTGCCGGTCAGATCGATCGTATGGATCGCTTTGCCCTGCGTTTTCGCGCTCGTAAATATCAAAGTGAGCAGTTCCGTCTGCCATGGAGTGGGTTACGCGGTATCCGTGCCAGCTTGATCCCACACCAATTACATATCGCCTATGAAGTGGGTCAGCGCCATGCACCAAGGGTATTACTGGCCGATGAAGTCGGTTTAGGTAAAACCATCGAAGCCGGGATGATCATTCACCAACAACTGTTGTCAGGCCGTGCTGAACGTATCCTGATTGTGGTGCCGGAAAGCCTGCAACATCAGTGGTTGGTGGAAATGTTGCGCCGCTTCAATCTGCGCTTCTCACTGTTTGATGACAGCCGTTATTCCGAAGCCCTGCTCGACAGTTCTAACCCGTTTGAAACCGAGCAGATGGTTATCTGTTCACTGGATTTTGTGCGCCGCAATAAACAACGCCTGGAACAACTGGCAGATGCGTCTTGGGATCTGTTGGTGGTGGATGAGGCGCACCATCTGGCCTGGAGCGAAGAAGCCCCAAGTCGTGAATATCAAGTCATTGAACAATTGGCTGAGAATATCCCAGGGGTGCTGCTGTTGACCGCAACACCTGAGCAATTGGGCCAGCAGAGCCACTTTGCCCGTCTGCGTTTGCTGGATCCCGATCGCTTCCACGATTACGAAGAGTTCGTCAATGAACAGCAGAAGTATCGCCCAATTGCAGATGCAGTAACACTGCTGCTGGGTGGTGAGCGTTTAACTGACGATAAACTGAATCTGTTGGGCGAACTCATTGATGAGCAGGATATTGAGCCCTTGCTGAAAGCGGCCAACAGCCAAAGTGAAGACAGCGAAGCTGCTCGCCAAGAGTTGGTGACAATGCTGATGGACAGACATGGTACCAGCCGTATCTTGTTCCGTAATACCCGTAATGGGGTGAAAGGCTTCCCGCACCGCGTCCTGCATCAAATCAAACTGCCATTGCCAACCCAATATCAGACGGCGATTAAAGTATCAGGCATCATGAGTGCCAAAAAAACGCTGGAAGCGCGCGCCAAAGATATGCTGTATCCCGAGCAAATCTATCAGGAGTTTGAAGGTGAGAACGCAACCTGGTGGAACTTTGACCCACGGGTAGAGTGGTTACTTAACTATCTGATTGCTAACCGTAATGAGAAAGTGTTGGTTATCTGTGCCCAGGCAGCCACTGCCTTACAACTTGAACAAGTGCTACGTGAACGTGAAGCTATTCGCGCCGCCGTGTTCCATGAAGGTTTATCACTGATAGAGCGTGACCGCGCTGCGGCCTATTTTGCCTCTGAAGAAGATGGCGCTCAGGTATTACTGTGTTCTGAGATAGGTTCAGAAGGCCGTAACTTCCAGTTTGCCTGCCAGTTGGTGATGTTCGACCTGCCGTTTAACCCGGACTTGCTGGAACAACGTATTGGTCGTCTGGACCGTATCGGTCAAAACCGCGAAATCCAGATCATGGTGCCTTATCTGGAACATACCGCGCAGGCGATATTGGTGCGTTGGTATCATGAAGGTTTGGATGCTTTCGAGCACACCTGCCCGACCGGACGCACCATTTATGACAGCGGCTATCAAGAACTGATTGGCTATCTGGCAACGCCAAGTGAACAAGAAGGGTTGGATGAATTTATCCACGCCTGCCGTCTACAGCACGAAGAGTTGAAACTGCAACTGGAACAAGGTCGTGATCGGCTACTGGAGATGCATTCCAACGGCGGCGAGCATGGTCAACAACTGGCGCAGATCATTGCAGATCAAGATAATGACGTTAATTTGGTCAGTTTTGCGCTTAACCTGTTCGATATTGTCGGGATTAACCAAGAAGACCGCAGTGACAACCTGATCGTACTTACCCCCTCTGATCACATGCTAGTACCGGACTTCCCTGGGCTGCCGCAAGACGGCTGTACCGTGACATTCGATCGTGAACAGGCGTTATCGCGGGAAGATGCCCAGTTTGTGAGTTGGGAGCACCCGATCATCCGTAATGGTTTGGATTTGATCTTGTCCGGCGATACCGGAAGCTGTGCAGTTTCTTTATTGAAAAACAAAGCATTACCAGTAGGAACACTGTTGGCTGAATTGGTTTATGTGGTAGAAGCTCAAGCGCCGAAACACCTGCAATTAACCCGCTTCTTGCCACCCACCCCAGTGCGGATGCTGATGGACAGAAATGGCACCAATCTGGCGGCACAGGTTGAATTTGAAACCTTTAACCGTCAGTTGAATGCGGTAAACCGTCATACC
The DNA here is from genome assembly GCF_900635455.1 of Yersinia intermedia. Classification (NCBI taxonomy): domain Bacteria; kingdom Pseudomonadati; phylum Pseudomonadota; class Gammaproteobacteria; order Enterobacterales; family Yersiniaceae; genus Yersinia; species Yersinia intermedia. The sequence goes on from NZ_LR134116.1 coordinate 3,911,539, forward strand.
TCCAGCAAGCTGGTCAACGCAGTGCAACAAGAAGTCCACGCCATGTTGCAACAAGCAGAGGCACTGGTTGAAGAGCAGGCAAAACTGTTGATTGAATCGGCCAAGCACGAAGCTGATGATAAGCTGAGTACCGAACTGGCACGTTTGGAAGCCCTGAAAGCGGTTAACCCAAATATTCGTGATGACGAAATAGAAGCACTGGAGCATAACCGTAAAATGGTGCTGGAAAACCTTAATCAAGCGGGCTGGCGTTTAGATGCTATCCGCCTGGTGGTGGTCACACATCAGTAATCCTGAGTAATAATCAGTTTCTGCAATATACCCAATAGATTTCAAGATGCAGGCAGGCGGCAAAGGAGAGACAAATCGGTTGGGAACCGATTTGAATAGCATTTATGCTAGCCTCAAGGATGAGGCTCATTAACCCCGATGAGCTTATGCAGTCAAATGATTCGGGTTAACGAGAGCAGCCAACACACCTGCGACTTGAACAATGCAGGGTATAAATGGAGCACTAATGGAACCCTATAATCCCCCACGCGACCCTTGGCTGCACATCCTGTTTCAAGATGAGCACATCATGGTGGTCAATAAACCAAGCGGGCTACTTTCTGTACCCGGTCGCGCGCCGGAGAATAAAGACAGTATCATGACTCGCATTCAGGCTGATTTTCCGGCGGCAGAGTCCGTTCATCGGCTGGATATGGCCACCAGTGGCGTAATTATCGTGGCACTGACCAAAGCGGCTGAGCGCGAGCTTAAGCGCCAATTTCGTGAACGTGAACCGAAAAAGTCTTATATTGCCCGCGTCTGGGGGCATCTGGCCGAAGATGAAGGGTTGATAGACCTGCCGTTAATCTGTGACTGGCCGAACCGGCCAAAGCAGAAAGTCTGTTATGAAACCGGTAAATCGGCACAAACTGAGTATCGGGTGCTTTCACGCGATACTGATGGCAGCACACGAGTGAAGTTATCGCCCATCACCGGGCGCTCACACCAATTACGGGTCCATATGCTGGCGATGGGTCACCCGATCCTTGGTGATGGCTTCTACGCCCATCCAGAGGCCAAAGCGATGGCATCCCGCTTGCAGTTACATGCTCAGGAGCTGTGTATTACTCACCCTGAGTTTGGAACGGCGATGCATTTTACATGTGAGGCAGAGTTTTAATTTTTGTCGTAAGAATATTGGCTCGAAATCCCCCCAGAACGGCGCATTAACGCCGATCTGAGGTGGGCACTCTTGAAACAAAACCTACTTGAATCCCTTCTCGCGCTTAATTAAATCATACGCAGCTTGAATCTCTTGGGCTTTTTGCTTCGCCATCTCCATCATTTCAGGTGGCAGACCTTTTGCCACCAACTTATCTGGATGATGCTCACCCATTAACTTGCGATAAGCACGCTTGATGGTCACGCTGTCGTCGGTACTATTAACGCCGAGCACTTTGCAGGCATCCTCCAATGTCGGGCCATTCGACGCTTGCTGATAGCCCCCGTGAGAGTATCCGCCCTGTTGACCTTGCCAACCGCCATGACCACCAAATTGACGGCCGCCTTCAATCATGCTCAGGAACTGATCGAACTGACCGCGCGAAATTCCTAACTCTTCAGCAATGACATATAACACTTGCCGCTCGTTGGGATGCAAAGAGCCATCGGCAAATGCGGCCTGTAACTGAATTTCCAGAAACATCCGAATTAAATCAAAACGCCCAAAACAGACACCACGTAATTCCTGCAATCTTTCACGCAATGGAAAATTGCTTTCTTTCCCTTCGCGAAACGCTTGCTGTGCGGCTGTTCGAGCGTCACCGTGCAATTGCATCCGATCCATCAACTGACTGGCAAGTTGAATATCAACTTCCGTCACCCGCCCTTTGGCCTTGGTTAAGTGCCCCATGACCTGGAAAGTGGCGCGGAAAAAAATTAATTGTCGTGTTTGTTGATCGGCAAAATAGCCGCGGCGCTTCGTGCTTCGCACCCTGTCTACCATATGGCCGACAAGCAACCCCAGTACCACACCCCAGAAACCAGCACCAGACATTAAGCCCAATACCAGACCGAGCAGTTTTCCCCAATACCGCATATACTCCTCAATTCATCATGCCGTCAGTCAAAATTTGCATTATCATACTCGGCATTCAGCTCAGCGCCTAACAACGAGAGGTGCAAACGGCCGGATTTAACACTAGCGCAACTGTGATGAGTAATATAGTCTCAGACCGTTTGCCGGCATGATGCCCCCCGATGACGGAACACCAAAACCGCGTATGAAAAAAAGATTCCCAACACTGCTGGCCACATTGATATGGACGGCACTATATAGCCAGCAATCGCTGGCCGGACTCGCTGAGCAATGTATGCTTGGTGTACCCACCTATGACCAGCCATTGGTTACCGGTGATCCCAACCAGCTACCGGTCCGTATTAATGCGGATAAAACCGAAGCCAACTATCCCGACAATGCCTTGTTCACTGGCAATGTCATTGTCCAACAAGGCAATAGCACCCTGACCGCTAATCAGGTCGAGCTGACGCAAGTACAGAAACCTGATGCAGCTATCCCGGTGCGTACTGTCACTGCCACTGGCGACGTTAATTATGACGATCCACAAATCAAGCTAAAAGGCCCGAAAGGCTGGTCAAACTTGAACACCAAAGACACTGATATGGATAAAGGCAAATATCAGATGGTCGGCCGTCAAGGGCGTGGTGATGCGGATTTAATGAAGTTACGTGGTCAGAACCGCTATACCATCTTAGAGAATGGGACGTTTACCTCCTGTCTGCCGGGTGATAATAGTTGGAGTGTTGTGGGCTCCGAGGTTATTCATGACCGCGAAGAACAAGTAGCAGAAATCTGGAATGCCCGCTTTAAGATTGGCAAAGTACCGGTGTTCTACAGCCCTTACATGCAGTTGCCGATTGGTGACAAACGCCGCTCAGGGTTCCTGATCCCTAATGCTAAATATACCAGTAATAACGGCATCGAATTTATGCTGCCATACTACTGGAATATTGCCCCCAACTTCGATGCTACGATTACCCCTCACTACATGGAGCGGCGTGGGTTACAGTGGCAGAACGAGTTCCGCTACTTGCTGGCACCGGGCAACGGCACCATGGCATTAGATTGGCTACCGAGTGATCGGTTGTACCATGGCACCGATGGCAACGACAAAGATACTACCCGCTGGTTGTACTACTGGGGCCATTCCGGGGTGATGGATCAAGTCTGGCGTTTCAACGTCAACTATACCCGTGTTAGTGACCCAAATTACTTTACTGATTTAACGTCGCAATACGGCTCTACCACCGACGGCTATGCAACCCAAATATTCAGCGTTGGCTATGCTGAGCAAAATTGGAATGCCACTTTGGCCTCCAAACAGTTCCAGGTCTTTACTGACGCCGGTAATAGCAATGCTTACCGTGCCCAACCTCAGTTGGACATGAACTACTATAAAAATGATATTGGTCCGTTTGATCTGCATGTTTACGGTCAAGCCGCCAAATTCACCAGCGTCAATCCAGAAAACCCAGAGGCCAGCCGCTTCCATATTGAACCGGCAATTAACTTACCACTGGCCAACGGTTGGGGTAGCCTGAATACCGAAGCCAAATTACTGGCAACTCACTATCAACAGGATATTCCGAACGGCTTTGCCCGTAATTACAAAAACCAAAATGGTAATGACGCGACAGTTCCTGATCTGAAAGATTCGGTTAACCGGGTTATGCCGCAATTTAAAGTTGATGGCAAAGTGGTATTTGATCGGCCAATGGATTGGAGTAAAGGCTTCACCCAAACACTCGAACCACGGGTACAATATCTCTACATTCCCTATCGGGATCAGGATGATATCTATATTTACGATACCACGCTGATGCAGTCAGACTACTCTGGCCTGTTTCGTGACCGTACCTATAGTGGCCTCGACCGCATAGCGTCTGCGAATCAGGTATCCACCGGTTTAACTTCACGCATATATGATGATGCGCTGGTTGAACGTTTTAATGCTTCTGTGGGTCAAATCTATTACTTCAGCCGCTCGCGTACCGGTAATAGCGAAACAATTGATAACAGTAATGATACTGGTAGCCTTGTTTGGGCTGGTGATACATTCTGGCGTATCAGTGATCAAGTGGGTCTAAAAGGTGGCGCTCAGTATGATACCCGTCTGGGGAGTTTGACCCTGGGTAATGCGGTACTGGAGTATAGGAAAGATTCTGAGCGTATGATTCAATTGAATTACCGCTATGCTAGCCCGGAATATATTCAGGCAGCAGTACCGAATGTAAAAAGTCCTGGTTATCAGCAAGGTATTTCTCAGATTGGCACTACTGCCAGTTGGCCGATTGCCGATCGTTGGGCACTGGTCGGCGCTTATTACTACGATACCAAAGCTAACCAGCCTGCGAGCCAGTTAGTTGGTTTACAATACAACACCTGCTGTTGGGCGATAAACGTGGGCTATGAACGTAAAATTACCGGCTGGAATTCACAAACTGAAGCCAGTAAGTATGACAACAAGATTGGCTTTAACATTGAATTACGTGGTCTGAGTAGCGACCACAACCTGGGTACTGCACAAATGCTGCGCTCAGGTATTCTGCCTTATCAAAGTGCATTCTGATACTGTGTAACACACTGAATACAGTGAATTTTAACCCGCTAAAGCGGATTACATAAATGGAAAAGGTATGAAGAACTGGAGAACGCTTATTCTCGGATTGGTTGTCTGTGCCAATACCGCGTTCGCAGCACCACAAGAAGTTGATAAAGTTGCCGCAGTGGTTGATAACGGCGTCGTGCTGCAAAGTGACGTTGACGGTCTGTTACAATCAGTAAAACTGAATGCACAGCAGTCTGGGCAACAAGTTCCTGATGATGCGACATTGCGCCATCAGATTCTTGAGCGTCTGATCATGGATAATATCCAGTTACAGATGGCGAAGAAGATGGGCATTACTATCAATGACGAAGCATTAGATAAAGCCATTGCTGATATTGCCGCGCAAAACCGTATGACGACCGCTCAGATGCGCAGCCGTCTGGCCGCTGATGGCTTGAATTACGACACTTACCGCGAGCAGATTCGTAAAGAGATGCTGACTTCTGAAGTGCGTAACAACGAAGTGCGCCGTCGAATCACCATCCTGCCACAGGAAGTTGAATCGCTGGCTAAACAAATTGGTAACCAGACCAGCGGTGATGCTGAACTGAACCTCAGCCATATTCTTATCCCATTGCCAGAAAATCCTTCTCAGCAACAAGTTGATCAGGCTGAAGAGCTGGCGACAAAATTAGTATCCGACATTAAAAGCGGCGCTGATTTTGGTAAGCTGGCTATCGCCAACTCGGCGGACTCTCAGGCGTTGAAAGGCGGCCAGATGGGTTGGGGCAAATTACAAGAGCTGCCTTCTTTGTTTGCTGAAAGATTACAATCTGCCAACAAAGGTGATGTTGTCGGTCCAATCCGCTCTGGTGTTGGCTTCCACATCCTGAAAGTCAATGATATCCGTGGTGCGGATAAGACCATTTCCGTGACTGAAGTTCATGCCCGCCACATTTTATTGAAACCTTCACCGGTAATGACCGACGATCAGGCTCGCACCAAGTTAGCGGCAGCAGCGGCGGATATCAAAAGTGGTAAATCCAGCTTCGCCACTATTGCCAAAGAGATCTCTCAGGATCCCGGTTCTGCCGTGCAAGGGGGTGACCTGGGTTGGGCATCACCTGATATTTATGATCCCGCGTTCCGTGATGCGTTGATGAAACTGCAAAAAGGTGAGATCAGTGCACCGGTTCATTCTTCTTTCGGCTGGCACTTAATTCAGGTTGTCGATACACGTCAGGTAGACAAAACTGATGCAGCACAGAAAGACCGGGCATACCGTATGCTCTTTAGCCGTAAGTTCGCTGAAGAAGCTCAAACCTGGATGCAAGAGCAGCGTGCTGCTGCTTATGTAAAAATTCTTGATGGTAGTAATGCACAACCACAATAATCGTATCGTTATTACCCCCGGTGAGCCAGCCGGGGTCGGGCCGGATTTAGTCGTCGCCCTGGCTCAACAGGATTGGCCTGTTGAGTTAGTGGTGTGCGCTGATCCGGCCCTGCTACTTGCTCGGGCCAGTCAGCTTAACCTGCCATTGCAGTTGCGTGAATATCAGCCGGGTAAACCCGCGTTGGCGCAGCTTGCAGGTACCCTCACAATATTACCGGTGAAAACGGCCACGGCAGTGATTCCTGGTAAGCTTGACGTCCAAAACAGCCACTATGTTGTGGAAACATTGGCCAAGGCTTGTGATGGTGCGATAAGCGGGGAATTCTCCGCATTGGTCACAGGCCCGGTACAAAAAAGTATTATCAATGATGCTGGCATCCCGTTTATCGGGCACACCGAATTTTTCGCGGATCGCAGCCTCTGCCCACGGGTAGTGATGATGCTGGCAACAGAAGAGTTACGTGTAGCATTGGCGACAACTCACTTGCCTTTGCTGGCTGTGCCTGGCGCGATCACTCAGGCTAGCCTGCATGAAGTTATCACGATCCTTGATAATGACCTGAAAACCAAATTTGGTATTAGCCAACCACAGATTTACGTGTGCGGGCTGAATCCCCATGCGGGTGAAGGTGGTCATATGGGCCATGAAGAGATCGATACCATCATTCCTGCGCTGGATGCACTGCGTCAGAAAGGCATAAATCTTATTGGCCCTCTACCGGCAGACACCCTATTTCAGCCTAAATATCTGCAACATGCAGATGCAGTTCTTGCGATGTATCATGATCAAGGATTGCCAGTGCTGAAGTATCAAGGGTTTGGCCGGGCAGTAAATATCACTCTCGGTTTGCCTTTTATCCGCACTTCTGTGGATCACGGTACCGCTTTAGAACTCGCCGCAACCGGTTCTGCCGATGTTGGCAGTTTCATTACGGCATTAAACTTAGCCATTAAAATGATAAATAACAGCAATGAATAATAGAGTCCACCAAGGGCATTTTGCCCGCAAACGCTTTGGACAAAACTTTTTAAACGATCAGTTTGTCATCGACAGTATTGTCTCTGCGATCCACCCAGTTCCTGGTGAAGCCGTGGTTGAAATAGGTCCCGGTTTAGGGGCATTGACTGAACCTGTTGCTGCACGTATGGATCATATGACAGTGATCGAGCTCGATCGCGATTTGGCGGCTCGTTTAGCCAGCCATCCACAACTGAAAGACAAGCTGACCATCCATCAGCAAGATGCGATGAAAGTTAATTTTTCTGAGTTAGCGGAGCTTGCAGGGCAACCATTACGCGTGTTTGGTAACTTGCCATACAACATTTCCACCCCGTTAATGTTCCATCTTTTCAGCTATACTGATGCTATTCGTGACATGCATTTCATGCTGCAAAAAGAAGTAGTCAATCGTCTGGTCGCAGGGCCTAACAGTAAAGCGTATGGTCGGCTGACGGTGATGGCGCAATACTATTGCAATGTTATCCCGGTGCTAGAAGTACCGCCAACGGCGTTTACCCCTGCTCCAAAAGTTGACTCGGCAGTTGTGCGCTTGATTCCACATGTCAACATGCCAAATCCGGTGGGTGACGTGCGTATGCTTAGCCGCGTTACCACGCAAGCATTTAATCAACGCAGAAAAACCGTGCGTAACAGCTTAGGAGACCTATTCACTCCAGAGCAGTTAATCGAATTAGGTATTGACCCAATACTGCGGGCAGAGAATATTTCGGTAGCGCAATACTGTAAGCTGGCTAACTGGCTTTCAGCTCAATCGACACCGCAAGAATAAGCAGGAGCACATTATGATTGAACAGCCCCGCGTTTGTGTACAAGTGCAAAGTATCTATGTGGAAACCCAGTCGATACCCGACGAAGAACGTTTCGTCTTCGCTTATACCGTGACGATACGCAATTTGGGTCGTTCAAATGTGCAACTGATTGGCCGTTATTGGTTAATCACTAATAGTAATGGCCGGCAGACTGAAGTTCAGGGTGAAGGGGTCATCGGTGAGCAACCGTTGATCCTGCCAGGTAACGAGTTTCAATACACCAGCGGTGCCGTTCTGGAAACCCCGCTGGGTACCATGGAAGGGCATTATGAGATGGTCGATCACCTTGGTCAGGCTTTCCGTACTGCGATTCCGGTGTTCCGCTTAGCGATCCCAGCACTGATCCATTAACTCTGACCTTTCAACTATGTCTACTTATCTTATTGGCGATGTTCATGGCTGCCTCGATGAGCTGCTTGCGTTATTAGCGCAGGTGAGCTTTGATCCGCAGCAGGATACATTGTGGTTAACCGGTGACTTAGTTGCCCGTGGCCCAGCTTCACTGGATGTTTTACGCTATGTCCGTTCATTAGGGCCTGCTGTTCGTATGGTTCTGGGCAACCATGACCTACATTTACTGGCCGTTTATGCAGGCATCAGCCGTAATAAACCCAAAGATCGTATTACTCCACTGCTCGAGGCACCTGATGCTGATGAGTTGATTAATTGGCTGCGTCGCCAACCCGTCTTACAGGTTGATGATGAATTAAAATTGATCATGGCTCATGCGGGGATAACACCTCAGTGGGATATTGAAACCGCCCAAATGTGTGCTCGTGAAGTGGAAGCGGTATTAAGCAGTGATAGCTATCCACTCTTCCTCGATGCCATGTACGGTGATATGCCTAACAACTGGTCACCAGAGCTATCCGGGCTAGCACGTTTGCGTTTTAGTACTAATGCCCTGACCCGCATGCGTTTTTGTTTCCCGAACGGCCAGTTGGATATGATCTGTAAAGATACGCCAGAAAATGCCCCTGCTCCGCTCAAGCCTTGGTTCGAGTTGCCAAGGTCGGTGTCCCCTGACTATTCAATTATTTTTGGTCACTGGGCATCGCTGGAAGGAAAAGGTGTTCCTGAAGGTATCTATGGCTTGGATACCGGCTGTTGCTGGGGGGGCGATTTAACGCTGCTCCGCTGGGAAGATAAACGTTATTTCACCCAACATGCATTCAAGGTGGAAGCAGAAATAAGTAGCACGGATGAAATAGCCGCGGCAAAAGATCCCTTTAGTTATCTATAACTCACTGATAACTAAAAATTGAAAAAACAAAGGCGCATAATATGCGCCTTTGTTTTTAGTGAAGATCTTATAATCAGCGGCGCTCAAGGATCTCAAAGCAATAGCTGTGCGAGTTCGCTTCATCTGCGTCATGAAACTCACTGAATGTGCTTTCCCACTCATCCGGTTCATAGTCAGGGAAATGAGTGTCCCCTCCTACTTCCGCATCGATATGGGTAAGATACATACGATTCGCGCGAGCCAAGAATTGCTTATAAACACGCCCGCCCCCCATGACCATAACTTCTTCCACGTCGCCTGCGAAAGAAAGAGCTTCCTCAATTGACGTAGCCCAGGTCACGCGCTCATCAGCACTTGGTTGGCTGCTAATAACGATATTTAGCCGCCCCGGTAAAGGACGACCGATAGATTCGAAGGTCTTACGACCCATAATAACCGGTTTATTTAGCGTGTTACGTTTGAACCACGCTAAATCAGCCGGTAAGTTCCATGGCATGGCGTTTTCCATACCAATAACGCGATCCGCTGCCAACGCAGCGATCAGGCTGATAATCATGTTTAAACCCTGTAGGCTACAAGAGCCAATACCGAAAAATTGCTCACACTATACGTAAAGCCTAATCAAGCGTCGATAGCGATAAGCAGGCTAATCACACATATAAGATTGCTCTTAGCCCGATATATAAACAGAGAAGAAAAAAAACCTTATACACCAGGACGTTTGCGATATAACCACAATCCAGGCAAGGATAAACCAATCGACAACGCGCCAACAATAAATGAGGCTTTCAAGAAATTGGTCATCATCGTGGACATTAACGCCTCGCTATAACCCAAGTGAGAAATCTCAACGACCGATATCATCGCGGTATAAGCGGAAATACCTGGGAACATAGGAATAACGGCCGCGACAGTGAAAACTTTTGGATGTGCCAGCAACCAGCGTGACCAGTTAATCCCGATGACGCCAATCATAATTGAAGCCAATAATGAAGCCAGCTCGATATTCATTCCAAAATGGATCATTAACATACGCGAACCGTGCCCGACAGCGCCCAGCAATGCACAGTAACGCAATGCCCGCACCGGCACATTAAATACCATAGCAAAACCCAATGCCGGGATAGCCGCCAACACCATGTCTTGTAATAATGCCCAGAGTAAATTCATCACCACCCCCGCAATCCCCATAACGCCATCGCAAATATCACCCCAATACAGGTTGATAACGTTAATAAACTTGCCATTGCCCAACGGGCCAAACCAGTATTAACGTGGCCCTTAAACATATCGGCTACTGCATTGATCAACGGGAATCCCGGTACTAACAGCAATACGCTGGCGGCCATCGCCACACTGGACGCCTCTTGGAAAAACGGTAAACGCATTAACAAACCAGATGTTGATGTGGCAACAAAAGCAGTGATACAGAAATTAATCAGCGGATTCATATGATGTGCCGTCAGGCTCTGGCGCACAAACATCGCCAACCCACTGGCTAAAAAGGTGATAGAAAACGCATCCCAACCACCACCGTTTAATTTACTGAAACAACCACAAGAGAGCGCCACCATCACGACGACCAGCCAGCGCGGATAGCGAAGAGGTTTAATATGCTCGAAGCGTTTTTCTACATCTTTTGCATCCAGTATGTGGTGCTCCGCCATAATCACAATATGCTGTACTTCCGTTACCACCTGCATATTGATCCCACGATCGGTATTTTTACGGGTGGATGTCAGGCAATTACCCTGATTTATTGTGGTCAGCACAATTGCGTTAGCCGAGATAGAACTCTCGACACTGTCCATCCCCAGAGCCATGCCAAGCCGTGCAGATAGCTGCTCAACCAACATACTTTCGGCCCCATGCTGCAACAACAATAGGGCACATTTGATGCACAACCGCGTAATTTCTCGCTGCTGTTGATGCAAAACATCACTGCTTATTACATTATCCAGGCTCATATTCGTGCATCACTATCCGTCAAAAGAGTAAAAGACATCTGCGGCAATCCCATTACTACTGATAAGCAAACCACCACAGATAACAAATAAGAATAATGCAGAGGAAGCCAAGTGGCGTTATTATCGCCAGATAGTACCACTCTCATTCGGTAATCCTTATGCTTGAAACCTCTTTATTCGTTGCCACACTTGCTACCTTGGGCATGCTCTCCCCCGGGCCAGATTTCTTTCTGGTAATCAAAAACGCTGCCCGCTATCGCCGCCCCGCAGCCATGATGACAGCCCTCGGCGTAATTTTGGGTGTTGCGACACATATGTCTTATTGCGTGGCTGGCCTGGCAGTCGTTATCGCTACCACGCCATGGCTATTCAATCTGCTGAAATATGCCGGAGCCTGTTATTTGATCTGGATTGGTATCCAGGCCCTGCTGTCACGAGGAAATAGTAAGCTGAGTATCGATAACACTGCACAATATCCCGTCACACTGAAAGCCGCGTTCTTGCAGGGATATCTTTGCAATTTATTAAATCCCAAAGCGACTCTTTTCTTTCTCGCCGTTTTCACACAAATATTACAGATAAACTCCGGCGTGGGTGAGAAACTGTGGTACGCCTCAATCATCTGGCTACTGGCTGTTATCTGGTGGCCCCTACTGGTGATTCTGATTCAAAGTGCACCGGTACGCCGAGGTTTGGCGAAAGTGCAAAAAGTTGTCGATAAATTACTGGGTGGTCTGTTGATCGGCCTGGGTATCAAAGTTGCATTAAGCTAACTGCGCCGATTCTTAACGCCTGGCTATAAGCTACTATTCACAACCCGCACGAACATTGATCTTCACCAATGTTGTTTATGAACAATACTATCGTTTATGAATAATACTTCTGTGCATAAAAAACACTGTTTATGCGGGTAAAAAGCGCGATTTTATATCCAAAGTCATTGGAGTTGCAGGTAGGCACCCCTGTGGCTTCAAGAACGAAGGATATATGAGCATAAAAAAGGGGGCGATGTATCCATCGCCCCCTTTTTTAGCGCCCAAATTAAGCTTTCATATTCTTAATCTTGGCATGCATTTCTTGTACTGAAATCACTTGCTCGGTAGGGTCCGCATTCAAAGCCATTGCTGTTGCGAAGCCACCATTCAAGGTGGTGTCGTAATGCACTTTATATTGCAAAGCACTACGACGAATCAGTTTAGAATCTTCAATCGCCTGACGCCCTGCCGTTGTATTCACAATATAAGTATATTCACCGTTCTTGATACGGTCCTGAATGTGTGGGCGACCTTCATGTACCTTGTTGACTAAACGTGGGTTTATCCCTGCCTCGCCCAGAACCACCGCAGTACCGTGGGTTGCATCCAATTCAAAGCCCTGTTTAAGCAACTTGGCGGCCAAATCAACCACCCGGTGTTTATCTCCCTCACGGACAGATAACAGTGCGCGGCCACTCTTTTTCATACCAGACTGACTGCCCAGCATCGCTTTAGAGAAAGCTTCAGCGAAGGTCCGACCGACCCCCATCACTTCACCGGTAGAGCGCATTTCTGGCCCTAAAATCGGATCCACACCTGGGAACTTGTTAAACGGCAATACCACTTCTTTTACCGAGTAATAAGGGGGAATAATCTCTTCCAGAATACCCTGCTCTGCCAATGACTGCCCCACCATCACGCGTGCGGCGATTTTTGCCAGTGGCATACCGGTGGCTTTAGACACAAATGGTACGGTACGGGCTGCACGAGGGTTAACTTCAATCAGATAAACTTCGTTATTCTTCACGGCAAACTGCACATTCATTAAACCGCGCACGCAAAGCTCAAACGCCAGTTTTTCAACTTGTTGGCGCATTACATCCTGAATTTCTTTACTCAGGGTGTAAGCGGGCAATGAACAGGCTGAGTCACCGGAGTGCACCCCTGCTTGCTCAATGTGCTCCATAATGCCACCGATCAACACGCGCTCACCGTCACAAATGGCATCAACATCCACTTCAACGGCATCATCAAGGAAACGATCCAGCAGCACTGGTGCATCGTTCGAGACACTCACTGCATTTTGGAAGTAGCGGCGCAGGTCAACTTCGTCATAAACGATTTCCATCGCGCGACCACCCAAGACATACGATGGGCGGACCACTAACGGATAACCCAGACCCGTGGCTTTCTCTACGGCTTGTTCGATAGTAGCAACCGTCGCGTTCGCTGGTTGTTTCAAGCCCAGACGATTTACCGCCTGTTGGAAACGCTCACGGTCTTCTGCACGGTCGATTGCATCCGGGCTAGTCCCGATAACAGGGACACCGGCGGCTTCCAGTTCACGCGCTAATTTTAATGGAGTCTGCCCACCGTACTGCACGATAACGCCTTGCGGCTTCTCAATACGCACGATTTCCAGCACATCTTCCAGGGTGACAGATTCGAAATAGAGGCGATCAGAGGTATCGTAGTCGGTCGAAACCGTCTCAGGGTTACAGTTCACCATGATGGTCTCGTAACCGTCTTCACGCAGCGCCAGTGACGCATGTACACAACAGTAGTCGAATTCAATACCCTGGCCGATACGGTTCGGGCCGCCCCCCAGTACCATCACTTTCGGACGATCACTGGTTGGGTTGGATTCACACTCTTCCTCGTAGGTTGAGTACATGTAGGCAGTATCGGTAGAGAATTCAGCCGCGCAGGTATCTACACGCTTGTACACCGGATGCAGGCCCTGTTTATAACGCAGCTTACGCACTTCACTTTCCGCCGCACCGACCAATTTTGCCAGACGGGCATCGGCAAAGCCTTTGCGCTTCAACTGACGCATAAAATCAGCATTCAGACCATTAATACCGCACTCTGCCACGCTCTCTTCCAGACGAACCAACTCTTCAATCTGCACCAGGAACCAGCGGTCAACGTTAGTCAGATTGAAAACACCATCAACCGACATGCCTGCACGGAAGGCATCGGCGATATACCAGATACGATCAGAACCGGCTTCTTTCAATTCACGGCGAATTTTAGTCAGTGCTTCTGGATCATCCAGACTCACTTTCGGGTCAAAACCGGTCGCGCCAACTTCCAGACCGCGCAAGGCTTTTTGCAGCGATTCCTGCAAGGTACGGCCAATCGCCATCACTTCGCCAACCGATTTCATCTGCGTGGTCAGGCGGTCATTCGCACCGGCAAATTTTTCGAAGTTAAAACGTGGGATTTTGGTGACAACATAGTCGATAGATGGCTCAAAGGAGGCCGGCGTGCGGCCACCAGTGATATCATTCATCAACTCATCGAGCGTATAACCTACCGCCAGTTTGGCGGCAATCTTGGCAATCGGGAAGCCGGTTGCTTTAGAGGCCAGAGCGGAGGAACGGGACACTCGCGGGTTCATTTCAATAACGATTAAACGGCCATTTTTCGGGTTAACCGAGAATTGCACGTTGGAGCCACCGGTTTCTACGCCGATTTCACGCAGCACTGCCATCGAGGCATTACGCATGATTTGGTATTCTTTATCAGTCAGAGTCTGAGCTGGTGCAACAGTGATAGAGTCACCGGTGTGGATGCCCATCGCATCGAAGTTTTCGATGGAGCAGACGATGATGCAGTTGTCGTTTTTGTCGCGCACAACTTCCATCTCATACTCTTTCCAACCAATCAGCGATTCATCGATCAACAGCTCTTTGGTTGGCGATAAATCTAACCCGCGCTCACAAATCTCTTCAAACTCTTCACGGTTATACGCGATACCGCCACCGGTGCCACCCATAGTAAAAGAGGGGCGGATAATGCAAGGGAAGCCCACATCAGCCGCTACAGCCAGAGCTTCTTCCATATTGTGCGCAATACCTGAACGCGCAGTATCCAGACCAATTTTCTTCATCGCGATATCAAAGCGACGGCGGTCTTCTGCTTTATCGATAGCATCGGCAGTGGCACCTATCATGGTGACACCGAATTCAGCCAGAACGCCCTTGCGCTCCAGTTCCAGCGCACAGTTCAGTGCGGTTTGACCACCCATGGTGGGCAGCACTGCATCCGGGCGCTCTTTTTCAATAATTTTGCGTACCACTTCCCAGTGGATTGGCTCGATATAAGTGGCATCGGCCATTTCCGGGTCAGTCATGATGGTTGCCGGATTGGAGTTCACCAGAATGACACGGTAGCCTTCTTCACGCAGTGCCTTACAAGCCTGAGCCCCAGAGTAGTCAAACTCACAGGCCTGGCCGATAACGATTGGGCCAGCGCCCAGAATCAGGATGCTTTTTATATCTGTACGTTTTGGCATGGTTTGAGGCTCCTGATTATTTATTGGTATGGCTACTGTTACGGCTTGCAGTTGTTGCGCGGTAAGCTTCAATCAGTTCGATAAAGTGATCAAACAATGGCGCTGCATCATGTGGACCTGGGCTGGCCTCTGGGTGCCCCTGGAAGCTAAATGCGGCTTTATCAGTGCGATGAATCCCTTGCAGAGAACCATCGAATAAAGAAACATGTGTAGTTCGCAGGTTGGATGGCAATGTGGTTTCATCTACCGCAAAACCGTGGTTCTGTGCGGTGATCATCACGCAATCGGCATCTAAATCTTTCACCGGGTGGTTGCCACCGTGGTGACCAAACTTCATTTTCACTGTTTTTGCGCCACTGGCCAGCGCCAGCAATTGGTGGCCTAAGCAGATGCCAAACACCGGAATGTCGGTTTCCAGAAAACGCTTGATAGCCGCGATAGCATAATCACATGGCTCTGGGTCACCTGGGCCGTTGGATAAGAAAATGCCATCTGGGTTCAGTTTTAGCACTTCTTCTGCCGGTGTCTGTGCAGGAACGACCGTCAGGCGACAGCCTCGGTCCACCAGCATGCGCAGGATATTGCGCTTCACGCCGTAGTCGTATGCCACTACATGGAAGGGCAAATCTTCTGGTTGCATTGCCGCAGGTAAGTCACCTTCCAGAGTCCAGCTACCTTGTAACCAGTCATAACGCTCTTTCGTGGTCACTTCTTTTGCCAGATCCATCCCCTTCAGGCCTGGGAATGCTTTCGCCTTTTCGAGTGCTAAAGCGGCATCAGACAAGTCACCCACAATAATGCAGCCATTTTGTGCCCCTTTCTCACGCAGCAAACGTGTCAGCTTACGCGTATCGATATCAGCAATCGCAACAATGTTGTGGCGCTTGAGATATTCAGCTAAGCCTTCTTCATTACGGTAGTTGCTGGCAATCAAAGGCAGGTCGCGAATAACAAGACCTTGGGCGTGTACTGCGGAGGATTCTTCATCGGAGGCATTAGTGCCGACATTGCCGATATGAGGATAAGTAAGAGTAACGATCTGGCGGGAGTAGGAAGGATCAGTGAGGATTTCTTGATAACCGGTCATTGACGTATTGAAGACCACTTCCCCCACTGCCGTACCCTCTGCCCCGATGGCCCGACCGTGAAATTGGGTTCCGTCTTCGAGAACCAATAGCGCTGACTTAATCAAAACATCCTCCAAGGAATAAACAGTCACATTATTTGCATATTAATTCATATCTAGCGATCTAAATCAATGCAAAAACCGCCCTCAAAGCTAATTTTTGGCAAATTGGGCGCATTTTAATGATGAGTGACGCTCTTGTCTAGCCAAAGTGCCATTTTTTCTCTGTTTTTTACCGTTCTCATTAAAATGAGGGGATTATAGCGGTAAAAACACATGCTAACTTAACATAGTAAACGGTTGCGAGGTGTAGTGACTGAGAAATATCGTTCCAGAGCAGTAAAAATCAGGGCCAATGACCAAGGAAGGGATTAAAAGACAAAAAAACAGACAAAAACACAGATAAATAAAGGTTATACAAACAATTAATAATGAAACAATTATTTATTAAAACAAATAAAAAAGGACAATAAAATATTGCCCTGTTATCAAACGATTATGATAAAAACAACCACATCACTGGCTGTGCTTTACACCTTTAAAGTTCATTCAAATTCAGTACATCACGCATATCAAATAAGCCATTACTGCGCGTTGACACCCAAACAGCCGATTTAACCGCGCCATTGGCAAAAGTCATACGACTGGTCGCTTTGTGTGTGATCTCAACACGCTCACCAATATCAGCAAACATAGCCGTATGCTCTCCAACGATATCGCCAGCACGCACAGTTGCGAAACCGATGGTGCCAGGTTTGCGTTCACCGGTATGACCTTCACGGCTATAAACTGCACAATCTTTCAGTGAACGCCCTAGTGAGTCAGCAATTGCTTCCCCCATCGCCAGCGCGGTACCTGAAGGCGCATCAACTTTATGCCGATGATGTGCTTCGATTATTTCGATATCGGTATAGTCGCCCATCACTTTCGCTGCCTTCTCTAGCAGTTTTAGCACCACATTGACCCCAACACTGAAGTTGGCAGCGAACACAATAGCAATGTCCGTTGCCGCAACCCTGATTGCTTCTTTACCTGCATCATCAAAGCCAGTCGTGCCAATTATCATCGCCTTACGATATTGACGACAAATGGCTAAATGCGCCAGCGTGCCTTCAGGCCGGGTAAAATCGATCAACACATCAAAATGATCAACTACGTCAGATAAATCATCACTTACTGTGATGTTTAACAACCCCACTCCGGCCAGTTCGCCGGCATCACTCCCCACTAATGTGGATCCGA
Source organism: Yersinia intermedia (assembly GCF_900635455.1). Taxonomy (NCBI): domain Bacteria; kingdom Pseudomonadati; phylum Pseudomonadota; class Gammaproteobacteria; order Enterobacterales; family Yersiniaceae; genus Yersinia; species Yersinia intermedia. The sequence goes on from NZ_LR134116.1 coordinate 3,929,234, forward strand.
CACGTTCAACAGCAGCCCCCAGCACCACACCTTCAGTGTGAGTAATTGCCTGGATAAGTTGTCGGCCCATACGGCCACCCGCGCCGACAACAGCGATACGAATTGTTGAATCAGTCATACTTCCTCTCATATTGTGTCATCTACCCTGACCAAGGTTCAGATTAGCCGCCCGCTATGGACTCTGCCAGCCTATTTAATCTGTATTAGAAAAAAATGATATACGCGTGCTTTTATCAGTGAAACCACTTAATTCCTTACATACCCGTCATACTTCAAGCTGCATGTGCGTTGGCTGCGTTCAAATCGGTTCCCGACCAATTTGTATCTCTCTTGCCGCCTTCCTGCAACTCGAATTATTTAGGGTAAAATACTCGGAAACACTTCATCTGGCATAGTGCGGTTATTTCGCATATTCATGCAGTTATGGTGAAATATACCCATAAAAAAGCAGCCACTGAGGGCTGCTTTTTAACGCTGAAGCACGATATCAATCAGTCGATCTGTTTTACATCGACACGTAACTCTTTAGGTACTTCGAAAACGATACTCTCTTCACGGCCACTGAGTTCGATAGATCCACCAGCACCAAGAGCTTGCAAGCGTGCGATGACTTGTTGAACCAGAATATCAGGAGCAGATGCGCCAGCAGTAACACCAATACGTGCCGCACCCTGCAACCATAACTCTTGTATATCCGCTGCTGAATCAATTAGATAAGCAGGTTTACCCATCCGCTGTGCCAACTCAGCCAACCGATTAGAGTTAGAGGAGTTTTTCGAGCCAACCACTAAGACAACATCAGCATCATTAGCCAGATTGCGCACCGCTTCCTGCCGGTTGGTCGTGGCATAGCAGATATCATCTTTGCGTGGACCGACAATCTTCGGGAAACGCTGGTGCAAGGCATCGATAATTGCAGAGGTATCATCAACCGACAAAGTCGTCTGTGTCATAAAGCACAGATTGTTCTCATCTTTAACCTGCAAAGCCCATACATCATCAGGTGATTCAACCAGATACATGCCCCCTTGCGGGTTGCTGTATTGCCCCATGGTACCCTCCACTTCCGGGTGACCAGCGTGCCCTATCAAGATGGCTTCTTTACCCTTGCGGCTAGCGCGTGCGACTTCCATATGAACTTTGGTCACCAATGGGCAGGTTGCGTCAAACAGCATCGTCAGCTTGCGCTCACGAGCTTCTGCTCGCACAGCCTGCGACACGCCATGGGCTGAGAAAATCAGAATAGAGCCATCTGGCACTTCTGCTATCTCCTCAATAAAGATAGCACCGCGCTCACGCAAGCTATCAACCACATAACGGTTGTGTACCACTTCATGGCGCACATAAATTGGCGCGCCATACATTTCGATCGCGCGTTCAACAATACTGATAGCCCGATCAACTCCGGCACAAAAACCGCGTGGATTAGCCAGCAATATCTGCATGCATTGCCTCCTGTTGGGGGTCAATCTCCAGCACTTCAATTTCAAAGCTAATGGAATGCCCTGCCAACGGGTGATTGAAATCAACAGTAATAGACTCTTCCGCCACTTCCCGCACCACGCCTGGCATTTCACTGCCATCGCGGGAGGTAAATAGCATAATAGTACCGGCATCTGGCACACCGGTTTGAGCAAAATCACGCTGGGTAAAATACTGAATCAGATCAGGGCTTTCCAAACCAAACGCATCTTCAGGCTGCAAGGTGAAAGCATGTTTATCACCCACTTTCAAACCTATCAACTGCTGCTCAAGTGCATCAGAAAGGCTGTCATCGCCTAAACGAAACAGCGCAGGTTTGCCGTGAATATGTGTTGATTCCGCCGTTGAACCATCTTCCAGTTTCAGAGTGAAGTGCACCAATACGGCGCTCTTGTCTTGTACAAAATGGTCTTGTACTTGATTACCTGGTACACGCTCAGACATCTCATTCACCTTTATTCATGGCCGTTTTTTCAGCAGGGCTTAAAAAACCCTCAAAGATAACCAACGCAGCACCGATACAGATAGCGGTATCGGCGATGTTAAAGGTTGGGAAATGCCAGTTATTGACGTGGAAATCGATAAAATCGATCACCGCACCGTGCACCATGCGATCAAATAAGTTACCTAATGCCCCACCGATAATCAGAGCATAAGCACAATTGAGCAGGCGTTGTTTGGCAGTAGAGCGATACATCAGCACCATGAGTATCACTGAAATACCAATAGCGATGCCCGCAAAGAACCAACGCTGCCAGCCACTTTTATCGGCAAGGAAGCTAAAAGCTGCGCCAAAATTCTGTGCGTAGGTCAGGTTGAAAAAAGGGATCAGCGGCACTGACTCATACAGGGCAAAGTGGGTCATGACCCACTGTTTGCTGCTGAGATCCAAAATAACCACCAATACCGCCAGCCATAACCAGCGCAATCCGGTCGAACAAATAGGTTTACTCATTAGGCGAACTTACGCTCTTCACCGTCTCCGGCAACGTTAGTGACACAGCGGCCGCACAATTCTGCATGCTCCGCCACCAAACCGACATCTTGAGTGTAATGCCAGCAACGCGGGCACTTCTCACCATCAGCCTTATTAAAGGTGATTTTCAACCCGGCAATCAATTCACTTTGCAGCGCATCATCACCCGCATCGGCATAAGGAGCGACTTTTGCGGCAGAGGTCAACAGCACAAAACGTAATTCATCTTGCAAGCTGTTCAACCGCGTAGCCAGTTCAGGCTCAGCGAACAAGGTGACTGCCGCTTCCAATGAACCACCGATATGCTTATCACTACGGGCTTGCTCTAACACCTTGTTGACTTCGCCACGGACTTTTAACAGCTCGGCCCAGAAAGTATCGTTCATACTTTCATCACCCGCCAACCCGAACAGACCGTCATACCACTCTTCAGTGAAGACATACTGTGGACGACTGCCGGGCAGTTGGTTCCAGATCTCATCTGCGGTAAAGGACATAATAGGTGCCATCCAGCGCACCAATGCTTCTGCGATATGGAACAATGCGGTCTGGCAACTGCGGCGGGCAACACTGTCACCTTTCGCGGTGTACTGGCGGTCTTTAATGATATCCAAATAGAAGGATCCCATCTCAACCGAGCAGAACTGCATCAAGCGCTGCACCACCAAGTGGAAATCGTAATTTTCGTACGCTTCCATGATCTCGGCCTGAGCCGCTTGGGCGCGGCCGACTGCCCAACGATCCACTACTACCATCTCTTCCGGTTTCACCTGATGCAGCGCAGGATCAAACCCATTCAGGTTTGCCAGCAGGAAGCGCGCAGTGTTACGGATACGGCGATAAGAGTCAGCAGAGCGTTTGAGGATTTCGTCAGAAACCGCGATCTCACCGGTGTAATCAGTTGATGCCACCCACAGACGCAGAATATCACCACCCAGTTTGTTCATCACATCTTGCGGGCTGATGGTGTTACCGATGGATTTGGACATTTTACGCCCCTGACCATCAACGGTAAAACCGTGGGTCAGCACTTGGCGATAAGGCGCTTTGCCTTTCATCGCGGTTGCAATCATCAGTGAAGACATAAACCAGCCACGGTGTTGGTCAGAACCTTCCAGATACATATCCGGGCTATGACCACCAAACTCAGGGCGCACGTCAACCACCGACGAGTGGGTTGAACCGGAGTCAAACCATACGTCTAAGGTGTCTGGCACTTTGGTGTAATCGGCAGCATCAGCACCCAGGATGTCCGCAGGATCCAGATCCCACCATGCCTGAATACCGTCTTGCTCAACGCGCTTAGCGACTTCTTCCATCAGCTCGGTACTGCGTGGATGTAGTGCTTCAGTCTCTTTGTGCACAAACAGGGACATCGGCACGCCCCAAGTGCGCTGACGCGAGATACACCAGTCCGGGCGGTTTGCCACCATGGTTTCGATACGCGCCTGACCCCAATCCGGGATCCATTGCACGCCTTTAATCTCTTCCAGCGACTGCTTACGCAGGCCTTTCTGATCCATGCTGATAAACCATTGTGGTGTAGCACGGAAGATAATAGGTGTTTTATGACGCCAACAGCACGGGTAGCTGTGAACCAGTTTTTCAACTTTCAGCAGTGCGCCTTTTTCACGCAGCAACTCAACAATCACATCGTTGGCTTTAAAGACGAACATGCCATCCAGACCAGGATACGTCCCCGCCAAATAGCAGCCATTTGGACCAACCGGATTGGCAACTTCCAAACCGTATTTCTGGCCGATAACAAAGTCATCCGGGCCGTGACCAGGTGCAGTGTGAACCGCACCAGTACCGGCATCCAGTGTGACGTGATCGCCTAAAATTGCCGGCACATCAAAGCCCATAAACGGATGATTGAAACGCAGCAGTTCTAAATCAGAACCTTTGCAGCTCCCCAATACCGTCCATTCAGCAATACCTGCGCGCTTCATGACACTTTCAACCAGGTCTTCTGCCAGAATCAGGCATTCGCCATTGACCTGGACAAGTTGGTAAATGTATTCAGCATTCAGTGAAATCGCACGGTTAGCGGGCAAGGTCCACGGAGTTGTCGTCCAGATAACCAGTGAAATCGGGCCGTTAATCGCCGCAACATTAAATTTGGCGCTCACTGCCGCTACATCGACGGCATTAAAGCGCACATCGATAGAAGGTGAGGTTTTATCGTAATATTCAACTTCTGCTTCAGCCAGTGACGAACCGCAATCGGTACACCAATGCACTGGCTTCGCGCCTTTGTGCAGGTGGCCGTTATCAATGATTTTGCTTAATGAACGAATGATATTGGCTTCAGTTTTGAAATCCATCGTCAGATAAGGATGGTCCCAATCGCCCAATACGCCCAGGCGGATGAAGTCTTTCTTCTGGCCTTCAACCTGTTCAGCAGCATATTTACGGCAGGCAGCACGGAACTCTGCGGCACTGACTTTCTCGCCCGGTTTACCAATTAACTGTTCAACTTTTAACTCGATCGGCAAACCATGGCAGTCCCACCCTGGAATATAAGGAGAGTCGTAACCCGCCATTCCTTTCGATTTAACAATAATGTCTTTGAGAATTTTGTTAACAGAGTGACCAATGTGAATGTTGCCGTTCGCATAAGGAGGGCCGTCGTGCAAAATAAAGGTTTTTTTACCTTTCTTGGCCGTACGAATAATCCCGTACAGATCCTGCTCATACCAACGTTTCAGCATGTCAGGTTCACGCTTAGCCAGATCGCCGCGCATCGGGAACCCTGTTTCAGGCAAGTTCAGGGTATTCTTGTAGTCACTCATTAGATTCTCGGTTCCGTTTCGGCTAGAAATATTAAACCGGTGTCTTTAGCCCGAAAAATGTTCGGGCCGTCACCACATCATGGGCGATTTGCTGCTTCAGGGCATCGAGCGAAGCAAAACGCTGTTCGTTGCGCAATTTCGCGCGGAGCACCACGTCAATATGGCACCCATAAAGATCCATAGTTACATCCAGCAGATGAACCTCTAGCTGCTGGCGAACACCAGCAACGGTAGGCCGGGTGCCAATATTGGCAACACCGGGTAATGGCTCTGGACCCAAGCCATACACATCAACCGCATACACTCCTTTCACCGGAGCGACTAAACGTTTTAACGGCAAATTCGCCGTGGGGAAGCCAATCGTCCGCCCCAGCTCATCACCATGAACCACTCGGCCGGAAATGCTATAGGGGTGGCCAAGCAACGCCTCAGCCAACACCAAATCATCATCAAACAGTGCCTGACGAATAGCGGTGCTGCTAATGCGCAACCCACCATCACAAAAGCTATCTGTGCTGATAACATCGAAACCAAATTCAGCACCGGCTTGTTGTAACAGCTGAAAATCCCCCTGACGCTCTGCGCCAAAGCGGAAATCATCACCAACAGTTAAAAACTTAACACCCAACTTATCTACCAGCAACTGGGCAACGAAAGCTTGCGCAGTATTAGCGGCAAAACGCGGATCAAATTTTACGCACAACAGATAATCAACGCCGGCCTCGGCCAGATATCTGGCTTTATCCCGCAGGCGTGTCAGCCTTGCTGGTGCTTTGTCCGCTGCAAACAATTCCAGAGGTTGCGGTTCAAATATCATAACCATTACGGGCAACCCTAAGCGCCGACCTTCACGCTTTAGCTGCTCCAATAAGGCCTGATGTCCACGATGGACACCATCAAAGTTACCGATAGTTAGCACGCAACCATGGTGGCGTGCCCGGATATTATGTATACCGCGAATTAGCTCCATAGCTGGCTCAAAACAGTGGAAATCGCCGGATTATACCTTGTACAGCCCTTAAGGTTAACCCGCGATTGGTACCTTTAACCGAAAGTCATACCATTTTGCCAATATTGTGCAGGTAAAATCCCTTTTACTCACTTTATCCTGTAGAATGCGCACGGAGTTTGAATACAGAAGCAGGCTGAGATTTTTACAAGAACCACCGTCGAATCCCTTCAAGGCAGTGAACTGTGGATTTTTCTTTCGAAAGACTGTATTCCGCAGTGTGAAGCTGGTAAAATCCCGCTCCATCACAACGTAGCAAGTGCCGCCCGTACAAACGGCGCTTATTTGCACAAATCCATTGACAAACGAAGGCTAAAAGGGCATATTCCTCGGCCTTTGAATTGTCCTCAATAGAATATATTTGGGAGTTGGACCTTGGCTAATATCAAATCAGCTAAGAAACGCGCCGTACAGTCTGAGAAACGCCGCAAGCATAACGCTAGCCGTCGCTCAATGGTGCGTACCTTCATTAAGAAGGTGTATGCGGCAATTGCAGCTGGCGATAAAGACGCAGCGCAAAAAGCATTTAATGAAATGCAACCAATCGTGGATCGTCAGTCCTGTAAAGGTCTGATCCACAAAAACAAAGCAGCGCGCCATAAGTCAAACTTAGTCGCGCAAATCAACGCAATGCAGTAATTGCATTACGTCGATTGCTTAGTAAAAAGACCGGCCTAGGCCGGTTTTTTTATATCCAATGATTGATATTGCTTACAATTTAACCTCTTTACTGTCAGCCCGATCTATACCCTATAGATTTCGAGTTGCAGGTAGGCGGCAACGAAATGAATCCAAGGAGTTGAGATAACTCAATGGATTGGGGGAGTGATGGCAGCCAACACTCCTGCATATTGAAAGATGACGGGGATAGTTAGCCGCTGAAAAGCGCGGAAAAATCTTTGTTACATACTCGTTGTACTGCCGGATGTTGGATCATCCGCTCGGCAAAAATCACGTAATACTCTTCCTGCACACTGTCTAAGCGGCCAATTTCAACAATCTGGTCATCTTTAGCATAGGTATCAGCAGCGTACATTGTCGGTGCGACAAAAATAGCATTGTTATAAATAGCGAAAGCATTCATCAGTGCCGCGTCATCAAACTCCCCCAGAATCTCTACCTGTAGCCCTTTGCTGTTAATCCAATTCAACAATTTGCGCCCAAGCATGGAACGACGGCCCGGTATCAGCAAACGTTTTTGCTGCAAACAAGCAGGGAAAGGTAAATCCGGGATAGGCTGACGACAATAAAAACTCACGCTGCATTCGCCCAACTTAACAGAGAACAACCCTTCTTGTTGGCTGGAATCAACCGGACAATCGGACAGAATCATATCCAGCTTGTGCTGACTTAACTGCTCCAGCAGCATTTCGTGGGTCGATTCAAAACAGCGCAGATGAATTTTTTCATTCTCAACGACGGCCGTTTCCAGTACCTGGCTCACTAAACGCTTGGATAATGCATCGGCCACACCCACATCGAACAACAGATTAGCTTCTTTACGGTAGTTAACGATATCCAGCATTTCATGGCTGAGCATGAACATTTTATCCGCATAACGAAAGACCAACTGCCCCAGTTCTGATGGCACCAAGCCTCGCCCCTGGCGCTTAAATAATTTACCGCCCAGGCGCTCTTCCAACGCTTTAATTTGCCCGGTAATTGTTTGTGGCGTTAGGAATAACGCCTCGGCTGCACCGACAACAGAGCCTTCTCTACAGACCTGCCAAAAGTAATAAAGATGATTGAAATTGATATGTGACATTCGCATGTTGTTATCCCCTTAACATATCGCGGGCAGATACATGGCTCCATCCACGACAAACGGTCCTTGTTCTGAGACCACACTAACTGTGAGTCAGGAATTGCCAAACAAAACCGCCGGTGTCATTACCCTCACACCGGCGGTGATAAAACGCCATCAGTGTAAAAGCCGATTAATTCACCGCTTTTCTTTTCGCCGGCAAGGCCATACGCAACAAGCTGTAACCGACAATAGCGGCGATGGTCGAACCTAACAATATTCCGAGTTTAGAATACGTTGTCAGGGCCTGCTCCGCGCCTTCAAATGCCAATGAAGCAATAAATATCGACATTGTGAAACCAATACCACAGAGCACTGATACAGCAAAAATCTGCTTAAAGTTTATTGCGTCAGGTAGTTTAGCCACCCCAAACTTAACCGCTAGCCAACTAAAGAGGAAAATCCCCAGTGGCTTACCGATAAATAGGCCGCTTGCTATCCCTAACGGCAGCAATGATGTCAGCCCAGAGAGAGAAACCCCTTGCAACGAAACCCCCGCGTTGGCAAATGCAAACAATGGCAGAATTAAGTAGGCAACCCATGGGTGCAAACCATGTTCGAGCGATTCTGACGGCGAACGATTATTTTTCGTATGCAGCGGTATCATAAAGCCGACAATGACACCGGCTAAGGTCGCATGCACACCTGATTTGAGGATGCAGACCCACAATACTAATCCCACCAGTAGGTAGGCTGATGTCTTCCCTACTCCACGCCAGTTCATGTATGCCAGTAGCGCAATAGCCGCGGCAGCAATTGTCAGGGCTTGTAGTGAAACCGCATGGGTATAGAACAACGCAATAATGATGATGACACCCAAGTCATCAATAATGGCCAGTGCCAGTAAAAAGACTTTAAGGCTGGTTGGAACTCGGTTTCCTAACAGGGCCATTACACCTAACGCAAAGGCGATATCAGTAGCCGCCGGAATTGCCCAACCCTGGCGGGTAACCTCATCAGCACCGTTAAATAATAGATAAATCAAAGCCGGTGCCAGCATACCACCTAATGCTGCAATCGCTGGGAATACCGCCTTATCGCGGCCAGCCAACGAGCCTTCGATCAGCTCGCGTTTAACTTCCAGCCCGACAACCAGGAAGAATATCGCCATTAAACCGTCATTAATCCACAGTAATAGTGGCTTACTGATATCCAGCGAGGCTATCTTTACCGATACCGGTACATCAAGAAATGATTGGTAAATGCTAAATAAGGGGCTGTTAGCCATAAATAAGGCGACGGTGGCAGCAAAAATTAGAATCAGCCCACCAGCAGCCTCTTGGCGTAAAAATTGACGGATCATGTTTGTCACAATGAATAACTCCTTACATCGGACAGTGAGCCTGTGCTCGGCGAATCAATGCATCAATTTTAGAATAGTCTTCAACTCGAAAAAAGTCGTTTTTATTGCATTAAATGATCGGGAAAACCGATCTATTAATGATCTGGTTCACACATAATAGTCAGTCGGAGATGAAAAAAATCCCCGAGGTTAATCGAGGATTTTTAGTTTTCTTGCGCTTTACTCGCCGGTTAACAACCCATTGATCAGCGAGTCAGGTCGTCAAAGAATTTCTTAACGCCATCTAAGAAGCTTTTGGAGCGGGGACTATTTTTTTCGCCCGCAGCTCCGACGAAACTCTCTTCCAGTTCGCGCAGTAGCTGTTTCTGTTTTTCGCTCAGATGGACTGGTGTCTCAACCACAACACGGCATAACAGGTCACCCTGGCTTCCGCCACGTACAGATTTAACACCCTTGCCACGCATGCGGAACAGCTTGCCGGTTTGGGTCTCCGCAGGAACTTTCAGCTTAACCCGCCCATCCAGCGTTGGGACTTCAATCTCGCCGCCCAAGGCTGCCATCGCAAAGTTAATTGGCACTTCACAATACAGGTTATTGCCTTCACGTTCGAAGATTGGGTGCGCTTTAACTTGCACCTGAACATATAAATCACCTGCTGGCGCGCCATGTTCGCCTGCTTCACCTTCGCCGCTTAAGCGAATGCGGTCACCGGTATCAACACCTGCGGGGATCTTAACCGACAGTGTTTTTGATTTTTCAACACGGCCATGCCCATGACACTTGTTGCAAGGATCTTTAATGATCTGACCATTGCCGTGACAAGTAGGACACGCCTGCTGGACGGTGAAGAACCCTTGACGCATATGTACCTGACCTGCACCACGGCAAGTCGAACAAGTGACAGGTGAACTCCCCGGCTTAGCGCCACTACCATGGCAAACATCACATTCATTCAGCGTTGGGATGCGGATTTCTTTAGTCACACCGCGCACGGCTTCTTCCAGGGTCAGATCCATGTTGTAGCGTAGATCGGAACCACGGGAAGCACGTTGACGGCGACCACCACCAAAGATATCACCGAAAACATCACCAAAAATGTCGCTAAAATCAGCACCACCGCCACCACCAAAACCGCCGCCGCCCATACCACCTTGTTCAAAGGCTGCATGACCATACTGATCGTATGCTGCACGTTTTTGTGGGTCAGTCAGAATTTCGTAAGCTTCTTTAACTTCTTTGAAATTTTCACCGGTATCGTTCTCGTCCTGATTACGGTCCGGGTGATACTTTACTGCCAGGCGTTTATAGGCCTTTTTGATTTCACGTTCATCAGCGTCTTTTTTAACGCCTAAAACCTCGTAATAATCTCTCTTCGCCATTCTCTTTTTTTCCTACCCTTAACATGCGTGCACGGGCGTAGAGTTTCCTCGACGCCCGTGCTGGTTTCCAGCAACAGTAAGGCCTACCACTGCTGTGCCCGCTTAAGGGCGATTATTTTTTGTCTTTTACTTCTTCGAATTCGGCGTCTACAACGTCGTCTTCTTTCTTAGCACTGGTGTCACCAGCATCACCGCCTGCGGCCGCTTGCTGCTGCTGAGCCATTTCCAGCAATTTGCCAGAAACTTGCACCAGAGCCTGAGTTTTCGCTTCAATTTCAGCTTTGTCTTCGCCTTTCAGAGCAGCTTCCAGCGCTTTCAAAGCATCTTCGATCGCAGTTTTGTCTTCTGCTGGCAGTTTGTCGCCGGCTTCTTCCAACTGTTTACGGGTGCCGTGAATCAGATGGTCAGCCTGGTTGCGGGTCTGAACCAGCTCTTCAAACTTACGGTCTGCTTCTGCGTTAGCTTCAGCATCACGTACCATTTTCTGGATCTCTTCCTCATTCAAACCAGAAGATGCCTTGATGGTGATCTTCTGCTCACGACCGGTATTCTTGTCTTTAGCAGACACATGCAGAATACCATCGGCGTCGATATCGAAGGTCACTTCGATTTGCGCCATACCGCGAGGAGCAGCCTGGATACCGTCCAAATTGAACTGACCCAGAGACTTGTTATCCTGAGCACGTTTACGCTCACCCTGCAGCACATGGATGGTTACCGCAGACTGGTTGTCTTCTGCAGTAGAGAACACCTGGCTGTGCTTAGTTGGGATAGTGGTGTTTTTAGTGATAAGCGGGGTCATCACACCACCCATGGTTTCAATACCCAGTGACAGTGGGGTAACGTCCAATAACAGAACGTCTTTCACTTCACCAGACAGAACACCACCCTGCACTGCTGCACCAATTGCTACAGCTTCATCTGGGTTAACGTCTTTACGTGGTTCTTTACCGAAGAAATCAGCAACTTTCTTCTGAACCATTGGCATACGAGTCTGACCACCTACCAGGATAACGTCCTGGATATCGGAAACAGACAGGCCAGCATCTTGTAAAGCCACTTTCAGTGGTTCAATAGAACGATTAACCAAATCTTCTACCAGTGACTCCAATTTAGCGCGGGTCACTTTGATATTCATGTGTTTTGGACCGCTACCATCAGCCGTGATGTACGGCAGGTTGACATCGGTCTGTTGAGCTGAAGACAGCTCGATTTTTGCTTTTTCAGCGGCTTCTTTCAGGCGCTGCATTGCCAGTGGATCGGTACGCAGATCCATACCTTGGTCTTTCTTGAATTCATCAACCAGGTAGTTGATCAGACGGCTATCAAAGTCTTCACCACCGAGGTGAGTATCACCATTGGTTGCCAGAACTTCGAAGGTTTTTTCACCGTCAACTTCGTCGATTTCGATAATAGAGATATCGAAAGTACCACCACCGAGGTCATAAACCGCGATAGTACGGTTACCAACTTCTTTGTCCAGACCGTAGGCCAGTGCCGCTGCGGTTGGTTCGTTGATAATACGTTTTACTTCCAGCCCTGCGATACGACCAGCATCTTTAGTTGCCTGACGCTGAGCATCGTTGAAGTAAGCCGGTACGGTGATAACAGCTTCAGTTACTGGTTCACCCAGAAAATCTTCCGCTGTTTTCTTCATTTTCTTCAGAACTTCAGCAGAAATTTGTGGTGGTGCAACTTTCTGGCCTTTTACTTCAACCCAAGCATCACCATTGTCGGCTGCCACGATTTTATACGGCATGATATCTTTATCACGCTGTGCTTCTTCATCCTGGAAACGACGGCCAATCAAACGTTTGATGGCAAACAGTGTGTTTTGTGGGTTAGTAATAGCCTGACGTTTAGCCGGTTGACCAACCAGAATCTCACCATCTTGGGTATAAGCGATGATAGAAGGCGTAGTGCGGTCGCCTTCGCTGTTTTCCAGCACACGAGCTTTAGTGCCATCCATAACTGCTACACAAGAGTTGGTAGTACCCAAGTCGATACCAATAATTTTACCCATCTAAAACGCCTCCACTAAAAAGTCATATTCGGTCAAGTTACTAATCTATATGTGGGCGGATTGTTTTTTTTCAACTGCCCGTATTTTGTTAATCAATGTTTTCATGCCCAATATTTTACTGATGCATGTGTCCGCTGATCCACGATTAGTCCCTGCGGTTGGGAATAAGATGGGGCCACGAAACGCAGCATCAAGGGGGCAGATGAAAAAAAATTACTTTTTATCACCCTTGAGATCATTGTTTCCAACCGCCTGGATCATTATGATGCGGCGCGCACTGAAGGAATCGACGACTTTTTGGTCATTCAGGCGCTTGATACTTATTCGGATAATTATCCATTTTTTAGCATTCTGTTAATTGCAGAGGACTTATGAACACCACCAAGTTGGCAAATCCTGGCCCGTTAGGCCTGATGGGTTTTGGGATGACAACCGTCTTGCTCAACCTACACAATGCAGGTTTCTTCCCCCTGACCTCTGTTATTTTGAGTATGGGGATTTTTTACGGCGGTCTGGCACAAATTCTGGCAGGTATGCTGGAGTATAAAAAAGGCAATACCTTCGCCGCAACCGCATTTACCTCCTACGGCGCATTCTGGCTAAGTTTGGTTGGCTTGCTGATGTTGCCTAAAATGGGTCTGGCAGAAGCAACTGATGCACAATTCCTCGGCGTTTATTTAGGTCTTTGGGGCATCTTCACCCTGTTTATGTTCTTCGGCACCTTGCCTGCTAACCGCGCCTTACAATTTGTTTTTGGTAGCTTAACAGTACTGTTTGCTCTACTGGCAGTGGGTAACTTTACTGGTAACCATTCGCTGCTGGTCTTTGCGGGCTTCGAAGGCATTATCTGTGGTGCCAGTGCAATCTATTTGGCAATGGCTGAAGTGTTGAACGAACAATATGGCCGCACCGTGCTGCCAATTGGCGAACCGACTCAAACTTTGACAGCACGACATGTAGTTTAATTACAGTTCACGTAGGAAGTTTAAATTTAACTCCCCCTGACTATTCATGTTCAGGGGTTTTTTATGTTTATTTATCACGTCTAAAAAAATAGATTATTTGATTAAAATTAATATTACAAAATAATTAAATAGAAGAATAAAAATTGATAAAGTAAATAAAAAACAAATCATATAACATCAAGTCGAGGTAAGTAATATTAAATATTCCAATTAATAGACTTAAGGGATAGCCCATGAAAATAGTCACAAAACTATTGATAAGCGCTATATTAATGATATCAGAATCCGTCTATTCAAGTGAGGCGAAAGTCTGTTTTTATGAACTGGCAGATTTTAGTGGGGAATCATTTTGCGCAGCAGAGAATGAATCAATGTCTGCTTATAATGATGAATTCAATAATAAAATAGAATCAATTTCGGTTCCGCTGGGCATGATTGTAACCCTTTATGATGATATTGATCTTTCTGGTAGAAAAATAACATTAAAGAATGATATTAATCTACAGCAACTAAAATCATCAGGGTTTTATAAAAAGATAAACTCATATCAAATAGCACCGGCAATCTGTTTTTATACAGAAGATGAGTTTCAAGGAGACAGTACTTGTTTAGCATCTAATCAACAAATAGATTTTTATCACGATATAGAAGCCATCATTGAGTCTAACAGAGAAGTACTACCTATTCATAATGATAGTATTCAATCCATCACAATACCCAAAGGAATGATAGCAACAATCTACAGGAATGATAATTTCAATGCCCCTTTTTTTAAGTTAACCGAAAGCATTACTGATAATAGCCTAAAAGCACTGGAAATGAGTGATGCAATCACTAGCATCAAGGTGGCAGAAATAAAAGGTCTTAATTGTGATCAGCAATGTGTCATTATAAATAGCCATACCATAAAACTTGCTGATGTATTTAAAGAATACTGGAGTGATGAACGCCTGAAGAATAAGCAAGTTTTATTGGTTTTTAATACTATGAATTTAGGCGAAGGTGATAATTATGTTCTTTCGCTATTTAACGATGCCACTATTAACATTAATAATAGTAGAGTTGAATTCTATAACGAAAAAATGAACACTAAGTTTTATTTTGAACATTATGATCGCAGCGACAACCTATCTTTCATTATACAAATGAAAAAAGATATTGCACAAGTACAGTACATTCAAACATTGAGAAATAACTTAGTAAATATATCCCCAATCATTTTCTTTGATTGGGATAATGGCATTAGTGCAATTCCAGAGATAGTAATAACTAACTACAATAAAGATAAACCTTTAGTTATCGCAAAAACCATACTTACCGCTGATACAGGAGATAAAGATTGGGAAAAAAGAGATTTAGGACAAACAAGTAAGATACTCTGTGCGTTTACTCCTTTTTTAAATATTTATAATTATATTATTCGAGGTAAATGCCAACAATTGAATAGCATTGTATTCAGTGCAGATGATTTTTTTAACCATAATACAAAAGGAAAAACATTACATATTGCCGGAAACAGTTCCCCACTAAAACCAAAGTCCGCCAAAGAAGAAGAGTTACAGATGCCTGATGAGGTCGATAACTACATGACATTAACTTATATAGATAGCAGTCAACGGAAGCAATCTCTCAGTCTCCCGGCGGTAGCTAAAACCTGCATGGTTTCGCTCCACTCTTTATTTAACTCTCGTCCAATACGTCAAATAAGGCCCCATTGTATTGATTGGACATTGGAGATTATGACTGACTTTACCTTGTTATTTGGCAATAGTTTAGAAACCTGGAATACTGCATTTTTTGGTCAATTAGTCGATTCAATAATAAGGACAGGAAGTACCGGCGTTGCCGTAGAAAATCAAGCAGTAGAAAATAGGCTAATCCAAGCTATAAAAGAAAAAGTAACCGATAGAACCACTAATAATGCCTTTGCTGATATTAAAACCGCTTTTGATTATGCTCAGCTTAGTTATATATCTTTCAGCGTTTTTTATTCATCTAATGAATCACCATCACAGGTGGAGCTATTACCATTAGGCATTTATGAGTTGTTATTAGAGACTTTCGTCTTTAGACCGACGACTCCAATAATCATTTCACAAGGTGAACTCGTCGAGCAACCTGAATTGGAATTCGAAATAGAAGTGCTGCCAACACCGACACCAGAGGAAGAAGAAAAACTTTCAAGTGTAGCAGTGAGTAATGCCAAAGCGATGCGGAAAAAACTGAAAGAAACCATTACTCACTGGGAACAGCAGTATGACCGAAGTTACCCCGCTCAAGCCGCCAATGCAGATGCAGCTACAGATGAAATGAATGATGCCCGCATAAAACTGCTGCGCGCTGGAAATATTGTGACGGGTATTATCAATCGAAGACTCTCTCTTCATCGCCCCGGTGAAATATATGTAATTGTTAAACTGCGAGGAAGAGTTATCGCGATAGTACTTGCTGACCGTTTTAATAACCTAGATGAAGTTGAACTGGTCGCATCTGCAACCCTGCCAGACTATGTCTTATTTCCTGACCGAGAAGGAACCGTAAGAGGCGCGGGCACGGCGGCAGTCAGAGAACTGGGCCGATATTTACAACAACAGGGTGCTCGCACATTGTACTCTCAAGTCATTTCTCAACCTTCGGCCCGCGTCAAACAGAAGGTCGGTTTTAATTTTAAGAATGAATTTTAAATTATACCGGGCAAATAATAGCCCATAAAGTTATGGGCTATTTCCTGGCAGGGAGATTTATTTAATCCCCCACGGACTCAGCCAGAGCTTTCTTTGGCAGAGGCACTTTAACATCGCTATTAATATCATTACGCAGATAAATCCCCAACAGCACCCCTACCAGCGATAACAACAGCATGTAATAGGCCGGGGCCATTGGTGTCATCTTCATTAATAGGGTCACCACAATCGGTGTCAGACCACCAAAAATGGCATAGGCCACATTGTAAGAGAAGGATATACCGGTAAAACGAACCTCTGCCGGGAATGCACGTACCATCACATAAGGTACCGCACCGACGATGCCGACACAGAATCCAGCCATCATATAATGCGTAAAGAGCTGGGTTGGATCAGTCAAATTAGTGTGGTAGAACGACCATGTGGATGCCGCCAACATCAGGCTGCCAACGATAAAGGTTTTACTGGCACCAAAGCGGTCAATGACCAGCCCGGCAATCACGCAGCCACACACCAGCGCGACAATCGCCAAACTATTGGCCTGCAATGCCAGCGCGGGCAGTACACCGAACTGCTTTTGTAAATACGTCGGGGTCATCAGGATAACTACTACGATCCCGGCAGAGAGCAACCAGGTCAGCAACATGCAAACAAACACTTCTTTCTTATGGTTAACCACGACAGATTTCAGTGGCAACTCATCGGCTAAAGTTTTACGTGCCTGCATCTCTTTAAAGATAGGTGTTTCTTGCAACCAACGGCGCAGATACATCGCGAACAGACCAAAAATTCCCCCCAGGAAGAATGGCACCCGCCAACCACCGGCTAAGATGGCTTGAGGACTTAAGACAGTATTCATAGCGGTAGCCACCAGCGACCCCAGCAAGATCCCCGCAGTCAAACCGGCCGTTAACGTACCACAGGCAATCCCGATGCGCCGACGCGGTACATGTTCAGCCACGAAAACCCATGCTCCGGGGACTTCACCGCCAATTGCCGCACCTTGTAACACGCGCATCAAGAGCAGCAGTAATGGGGCCGCGATACCAATCGAAGCATAAGTCGGCAACATACCGATCGCCAACGTAGGTAAGGCCATTAACAGAATACTGAGAGTAAACATTTTCTTACGGCCAACCAGGTCGCCAAAATGCGCCATGATGATACCGCCCAATGGGCGAGCCAGATAACCGGCCGCAAAAATGCCGAATGTCTGCACCTGGCGCAGCCACTCAGGCATATCTACCGGGAAGAAAAGATCGCCGATAACCGCAGCAAAGAAGACGAAAATAATGAAATCATAAAATTCCAAAGCGCCCCCTAATGCAGCCAGAGTGAGCGTTTTATAATCTTGCTTATTCAATCGACGGTTAGAATTATGCTCTTGAGCAACATGAGGTTGAGATAAGTCGACTTGAGATGAATTGTGTTCTTGAGACATATGACACCGTAATAAACCAGAGTTGGGGAAGAAAAATATTTTCAGCTTTTTGTAAAGTTAATAGGACTATACCGTACAAAATTCCCCACACGGTTAGAATGGTGCCTTATGTTGTAAAAAATTTTAATTTAGTTTTTTATATCGATAATGGCATTCTTCGGGCGAAAAGCCGCTACCACTTCAGCATTGGTCTCTATATAAGGCCCATCCAGTAGTTGAATGCAATAAGGCACACTGGCAAAGATACCGGCGACGACCACTTTTGATTCAGCATCTTTAACCCCTTCAAGGGTTTCTTTGATAGATTTAGGTTGCCCCGGTAAGTTGATAATCAATGCTTGCTTACGGATAACCCCTACCTGACGGGATAAAATAGCAGTGGGAACGAAATGCAAGCTAATTTGGCGCATTTGTTCGCCAAAACCAGGCATCTGCCGATCCGCGATTGCCAGCGTGGCATCAGGGGTAACATCACGTCTTGCCGGGCCGGTACCGCCAGTGGTCAGCACCAAGTGGCAGCCCATTTCATCGACTAACTCACACAATGTCTGCTCAATCAGAGTTTGCTCATCGGGGATAAGGCGAGTTTCTATTTCAAAAGGGGTGGTTAACGCACTTGCCAGCCACTCTTCCAGTGCCGGAATGCCTTTGTCTTGATATACCCCACTCGATGCCCGATCAGAGACGGAGACTAAACCTATACGTAATGTATTCATACAACTACCTCGACGAAATGCCTGTTATCCAGGGCGAATAATAGCATATCCAACGTAATTAGCGTGGGGGCAGGCGCGCAAACCTGTCTGGTTAACGGGCAATAAAAAAGGCGGCTTACGCCACCTTTTATCTGACACACAACTCGAATTACAGCAGGTCAGAGATCATTTTCTCAAGTTTGCCTTGGTCGATAGCAAACTTACGGATACCGTCAGCCAGTTTATCGATAGCCATAGGGTCCTGATTGTGCTGCCAGTAGAACTCAGCTTCGGTCAGTGGCGCAGGCTTCGCCTGAACTTCACCGGTATAAGCGAGTTTACGCTCGATTGGGCCTTCGCTTTCTGCCAGTTCTTTCAGCAGAGAAGGTGCGATAGTCAGGCGATCACAACCGGCCAGCTCAATGATTTCGCCCAGATTACGGAAACTTGCGCCCATCACCACGGTGCTATAACCGTGTTTTTTGTAATACTGGTAAATCTCGGTAACTGAAACAACACCTGGATCTTCGTGTGGCGCGAACTCTTTTTTATCGCCATTGGCTTTGTACCAGTCAAGAATACGGCCAACAAACGGTGAAATCAGGAACACACCCGCTTCAGCACAAGCACGCGCCTGAGCGAAGGAGAACAACAGAGTCAGGTTACAGTTAATGCCTTCTTTTTCCAGTTGTTCCGCAGCGCGGATACCCTGCCAGGTCGAGGCCAATTTGATCAGAATACGATCATTGCTGATGCCTGCTTCGTTATACAGTTTAATCAGGCGCTTGGCTTTTGCCACACTGGCAACGGTGTCATAGGAAAGACGGGCATCAACTTCGGTAGAAATGCGCCCTGGGATCAGTTTCAGAATTTCCAAACCAATATTTACAGCCAATTTGTCAGTGGCATCAACAATCTGCTGAGCATGGTCACTGCTTTGTTCGCGCGCCCAGGCAATGGCTTCATCGATCAGTTTGCGATATTCAGGAATTTGAGCCGCATTCAGAATAAGTGATGGGTTAGTGGTTGCATCTTGCGGCTGGTACAGCTTCATTGCCGCGATATCCCCGGTATCTGCTACTACAGTGGTAATTTGACGTAGGGAAGTAAGTTTATCGGTCATGTTGTCGTTTCTCGTCGTTTGTGCATGAACTTTTGGCATGTCAAAACTGTTCATTTCCTAAAGAACGCATTTTCTCAAGAATCTGTTTTCTTAAGCTGCTTTCTGCTCTTTCGAAATGTTAGCCATTTCGCAATAGTGGCTATCTGGACGCACTGCCTTGTCTTGATAATAACATGCGTAAGCCTTGGTGCAAGGCAGTTAAACTGATTAAAAAAAGCGCAAACCCACGCTTTTCGCTTAGCAACCGTTTTCGCCGTTCAAAACAGCCAGAAACCGGTTGGTTAATAGCAATTTCGTCCATTCTTATCGTGCTGAGACGATTTAGCTTAGCGCTATCATCTCTGACAACCCTACAACTTTGGGTATGATGGGGATACCTATCTTAGCAATTGCCCAATCTTCTTTTTGCTGACCTCTGCTTTTTGCTACAGTGTCTTATTTAAATATACCCTAAATAATTCGCGTGGCAGCCAACGCACATGCCGCTTGAAGTATGATGGGTATTAACAGGATGTCTCGTTATGCTTATTATTATCTCTCCGGCTAAAACCCTTGATTATCAAAGTCCATTAGCGACCAATAAGTTTACTCAGCCTGAAATGTTGGATAAGTCACAAGCACTTATTGAGATTTGTCGTGAGCTGACGCCAGCCCAAATCAGCAGTCTGATGGGGATTAGCGACAAGTTGGCCGGTTTAAATGCCGCCCGCTTTAGCGACTGGCAGCCTGATTTTACCCCAGACAATGCACGTCAGGCGATTTTGGCTTTTAAAGGTGATGTCTATACCGGTATGCAAGCACAGGATTTCAGCGTCGCCGATTTTGATTTTGCGCAAAAGCATTTGCGCATGCTTTCTGGCTTGTACGGCCTGTTACGCCCGCTGGATTTAATGCAACCTTACCGTCTGGAAATGGGGATTAAGCTGGCTAATCCGCGCGGCAAAGATCTCTATTCGTTTTGGGGTGACCAGATAACTGAAAAACTGAATCAGGCATTGGAGCAACAAGGTGATAATGTACTGATTAATCTGGCCTCTGATGAATATTTTAAAGCGGTTAAACCGGCCAAGCTGGCAGGCTCACTGATTAAACCGGTCTTTTTGGATGAGAAGAACGGCAAATACAAAATCATCAGTTTCTATGCCAAGAAAGCCCGTGGCCTGATGAGCCGCTTTATCATCCAGAATAAGTTAACCAAACCAGAACAACTGGTTGATTTCAATCTGGAAGGTTATGAGTTTGATGCCGGGCTGTCGGCGAAAAATGAACTGGTGTTTAAGCGCGCTGAACAGCACTAATCTTATTGATTACAGCTTCTAACCGGTAAATTTAAAAGGACTACCCACCCTTTTAAATTTGGCGAGCGAAGGGTTTAACGCACCTAGGGGCACTCCGATGGCTTACGCCATTACGACCCCAACGGCACGCTTCCCCTTCGTTCTACTTCTTTACAGATGGTTACCAGTTATTTCGGCAAAGCCATCAAGAAAGCCCGCAATTGCGCAAAATCGGCTGGCAAATCGTGAGACAGCAATGGCAGTTGCGCCCGAACAGCCAGTGGTTTTGGCAACGGGAGTTCCTGGCCGAGGATCTCTTCTACGCTCTCTTTGAATTTCGCCGGATGAGCGGTACCGATGAACAACCCAAACTCGCCGTCCTGCAACTGATCACGCAAGACACGATACGCAATCGCCGCATGAGGTTCAGAAATATAACCCAGCTCTGCCAGCTCACGCATGGTCTCTTTGGTCACTTCATCACTCACCGCACCGTGGCCTAAATCCTTCAACTGCCAGATTTTACGGCGATATAACTCTTCAACGCGTGGCCAGTTGTTCGGCTGGCTGACATCCATTGCATTCGAGAGTGTCGCAACAGTAGGTTTTGGCTGCCACTGGCCGTTAACCAAGAAGCGCGGCACAGTGTCGTTGGCGTTGGTGGCGGCAATAAAGCGCTTAACCGGCAAACCTAATGACTTCGCTAACAGCCCGGCGGTCAAATCACCAAAGTTACCACTGGGCACCGAGATAACCAGTTGATTACGTGCTTCTTGTGGCAACTGGGCTACCGCTTCAAAGTAATAGCAGATTTGTGCCAATAAACGGCTGATGTTGATCGAGTTGGCGGAGTTAAGGCTCAGTTCCTGCTTCAGCTCTTCATCATCAAAGGCCTGTTTCACCAAGGCCTGGCAGGCATCAAAATCGCCCTCAATTGCCACGGTGTGGATATTACCCCCTAACGTGCAGAACAGTTTTTCCTGCAATGGACTGATTTTGCCTCGTGGGTAGAGGATAACCACACGCACGTTTTTCAGACCATAGAATGCATGAGCCACCGCCGCCCCTGTGTCACCGGAAGTCGCCGTTAAGATTGTCACCGGCTGATCACCCGCCACTTCAGCTAACATTTGCGCCATAAAACGCGCGCCGAAATCTTTAAACGCGAGTGTCGGGCCGTGGAACAGCTCCAGTGCAGCGATATCATTCTCAACCTGAGCCACGGGTGCCGGGAACTCAAATGCCGCCTGAACGCGTTTGGTTAAAGTTTCAGGGGCAATTTCACTGCCAATAAAAGCAGACAGGATACGGCTACTGCGCGTCACAAAATCCAGATCCAGCAGTCTATCAATCTCTGTCAGTTCAAATTCTGGTAATTCCAGTGGGAAGAACAACCCCTGATGCTTACCCAGGCCTTGTTTGATCGCTTGCGCGAAGCTGACCTGCTCGTTGTGATCTTTAAGGTTATACAGTTTCATGTGTTATCCCAGTAGTCGTGCGCCTGCGGTATCCAGACGGCAAATATGAACAAAACCTTCGTCGTTTTGCAGGTAATTCTTTTGTAGCCAGCCCGCCATGCGCTGCGCGGTTTCATGGTCATTGCAGACGGCAAACAGCGTCGGGCCAGAACCGGAAATACCACAAGCCAATGCACCAATATCATGTGCGGCTTGGCGGGCGGCGGCAAAGCCTGGCAACAGTTGGGTGCGGTAAGGCTCGGCGATGACATCTTTCATCATCTGAGCGGCCAGACTAGGTTGTTGAGTGTGGCAAGCGTGGATGAATCCAGCCAAATTACGCCCATGAGCGATACAATCCTGACGGCGATATTGCGCCGGTAAAATGGCGCGCGCTTCGGCGGTTGAGACCTTAATGCCCGGATATGCCATCACCCACAGCCAGTCATCAAAGCCGGGGACGTTCTGACTTACATAGCCTTCCTGTTCGAGGATCAACTGCATCCCACCCAGGTAACAAGGTGCAACATTATCATAATGCACACTGCCAGAAACACGCCCTTCCAGCTCACCCATCATGCCCAACAGCCTGACTTTATCCAGTGGGTTGCCGCAGAACGCGTTCATCGCCATCAGACCAGCAACCACCGAACAAGCGCTGGAACCCAGCCCTGAACCAATCGGCATGTTCTTTTCCAGCACCATTGCTACTGGGATCTGTTTGCCCATTTCCTGACAAAAACGCTCCCAGCATTGATAAACAATATTCTCTTTCGGGTCATCAGGCAGTTTGCTAACAAAGCGGCCTTCATTGCGCAGACTGAAACTGTCTGCCGCCGTCACACTGACACAATCGCCAAGCAAGGTGCCATCTACCGGCGAAACCGCTGCGCCCAAGACATCAAACCCAACGCTGACATTGCCAATCGATGCCGGAGCATAGATCTTAACCATATTTAAACTCCCAACTTCCATGATAATGTGCGTAAAAGATCGGCGAATACCCCGGCAGCAGTCACGTCATTACCCGCACCGTATCCGCGCAGCACCAACGGAATAGGTTGATAATAATGGGTATAGAAGGCCAAGGCATTCTCACCATTTTTAACTTTATACAGCGGGTCGTTACCGTCAACAGCATCCATTCTGACGATACAACGCCCTTCTTCGATAACCCCAACATAACGCAGCACTTTGCCCTGCTCTGCCGCATCTGCCACCAAACGGGTAAACTCGGCATCCAGTGACGGCAAACGCGCCAGGAAGGTATCTACATCACCAGAAGCATCAAAACTGGCTGGCAGAACGGATTCAACTTCAATATCCGTCAACTCAAGTTTGTAACCTGCTTCACGGGCCAAGATCAACAATTTACGCGCAACATCCATGCCAGAGAGGTCATCGCGTGGGTCAGGTTCGGTGTATCCCATCTCCCTGGCTTGCAAGGTTGCCTGTGACAATGTCATGCCTTCATCCAGCTTGCCGAAGATAAAGGATAGCGACCCCGAAAGGATGCCAGAGAAACGCATCAATTCGTCACCGGCATTGAGCAAATTCTGTAAGTTTTCGATTACCGGTAAACCCGCCCCCACGTTGGTGTCATACAGGAATTTGCGACAAGATTTCGCCGCTGCTGTACGCATCTGACGGTAGTAATTCATCGATGAGGTGTTGGCTTTCTTGTTTGGTGTCACAACATGGAAACCATCAGCCAGGAAATCAGCATATTGATCGGCAACAGCCTGACTGGAAGTACAATCGACAATCACCGGGTTAAGCAAGTGATACTCTTTTACCAAACGAATCAGGCGGCTTAAGTTAAATGGCTCTTTCACTTCCGCCAGTTCATGACGCCAGTTATCCAACGCAATGCCATGGACATTGGTCAGCATGGCTTTGGAATTAGCGATACCGCACACACGCAGATCGATATGGCGCTGTTTCAACCACGGTTGCTGGCGGTAGATTTGTTCGATTAGTGCCCCGCCGACACCGCCGACGCCTATCACAAACACTTCAATCACTTGGTCAGTGTTAAACAGCATCTGATGGCAGACACGCACACCGGTGGTAACCGCATCATTACTCACCACCACCGAAATAGAGCGCTCAGATGAGCCTTGCGCAATCGCAATGATATTAATATTGGCACGCGCCAACGCCGAGAAGAAGCGAGCGGAGATGCCACGCAATGTGCGCATACCATCACCCACCACGGAGATAATCGCCAGATGCTCCATCACATCGAGTGGTTCCAGGAGGCCATCTTTCAATTCCAGATAGAACTCATCTTCCAATGCTCTACGAGCGCGGTCTAGCTCCCCTTGCGGCACACAAAAGCTAATGCTGTATTCAGAAGAAGACTGGGTGATAAGTACCACTGAAATGCCGCTGCGTGACATCACAGCAAAAACACGGGCAGCCATACCGACCATGCCTTTCATCCCCGGACCTGAGACGTTAATCATCGCCATGTTATTCAGGTTGGTGATACCTTTGACCGGGAAGCCATCATCACTGCTTTCCCCGCCAATCAGGGTGCCCGGTGCCTGTGGATTAGAGGTATTTTTAATCAGGCAAGGGATCTGGAACTGGGCAATGGGGGCGATAGTGCGGGGGTGAAGGACGGAAGCGCCAAAATAGGAAAGCTCCATCGCCTCTTGATATGACATCGATTTCAGTAAACGGGCATCAGGTACAGTACGCGGGTCACAAGTATAAACCCCATCAACATCCGTCCAGATCTCACAACAATCCGCGCGTAAACAAGCAGCCAGCACTGCGGCTGAATAGTCGGAGCCATTACGCCCCAGTACCACTAACTCACCTTTATCGTTACCGGCAGTGAAACCGGCCATCAGGATGATGTGGTTGGCCGGAATGCTGCTCGATCCGATACGGCGAGTAGATTCCGTGATATCTACAGTGGATTCGAGGTAATGGCCTTGAGCCAGCAACTTCTCGACCGGATTAATCACAGTAACCTGATAACCTTTCGCCTGGAATAGCGCTTCCATGATGGCGATGGAGAGTTTTTCGCCACGGCAAATGATTGACGCGTTGATGCTATCCGGGCACTGGCCGAGCAATGAGATGCCATGCAGGACATGTTTGAGTTGCGCAAACTCATGTGCCACCAGTGCTTTCAAGCGCTCATAGTCAAACCCCGGCTGAGTATCAGCCAAACCGCGCAACAGGTCGGAAAAAATCCGCTCCGCGTCGCTGATATTTGGCGAGATGTCTTGCCCGGCGACCATTTTGTCGATCATCGCAACCAGATGATTGGTAATTTTAGCGGGAGCGGATAACACTGTAGCCACTTGTCCCTGACGTGCATTACTTTCGATGATATCGGCAACACGCATAAAGCGTTCTGCATTCGCTACTGATGTCCCGCCAAATTTCAGCACTCGCATTTCTGGTTCTCTCCCGCTTTCGCGCTTTTTTATCGCAAACTTTTTTGCAAAGATTTGATTGAAAAAAAAAGCCCGCACTGTCTAGGTGCGGGCTTTTTTCTGTTGTTTCCTGTACGCGTCAGCCCGCCCCGTAACCTGTGGTTTCGGTGGTGGTAATAATTGTTGTATTCAGGCTGATGTATCGCATGTTGTCTGTCTGTCTCATAAATAATGAAGCTGTCCCTCTATTGGTTAAAGCAATCGCCTCCTCAAGTCAAATTTTTTCATCCAACGGCCTAAAAAAACACGCCTAACGACAATGGGTAATCTACTCATTCAATGGGGGTTATCAGCAGATACCAATAAAAATTCAATCAAGAAACCAGATAATAAATCTGGGATATTCGCTTTAATCAATACTATCTACTTTAAAGTTTTTTTTTAGCTAAATGACTGAAAAGCCACCAGCAGGTAATTGTTTGGATCTCGATAATGAAATCCGCTTGAAGACACTAAATAGCAAATGAAGGGTCATTGATTCGCCCAAATGAGGTAAAAAACAACAAATATGAAAAGTTTCCCCCATTTCTTTACATTTGACTAACATTGACGATAATTCCTCTTATGCTTTTAGCCAAAATACGCCGCTGACAAGAAAAACCATCCACTGACTGTAATGGCGGAAGAATATTGATTTTAAACAATAAAAATCAATAGATTAGAAAAATCTTTTTTTTGTTACGTTTGACATTCAATTTTTAATATTAATAACACTGAATCGATCACATAATTTAACCAACTTTCGCTTAAGCTGGTATTCTTGTAAGTCTTTTTCACAAAAGTGTTAACGTGCTACAATTGAATTTGATATATGTCAACAAAGCGTAGTTTTGTTGGGTGGTAGATTCGGCTCACACTGTTATATTGCTGTTAATAGGGTTAGGATATGCGCCGCTTTTGTCACCTTTGGGGCTGTAGGGAGTACCACCCCGACCAAGCTAATGATGTTGTTGACGTTGATGGAAAGTGCATCAAGAACGCGTTTACGTACTTTAGTCATGTGATGAACGGGATGACGAGTAATAAGTCAATAAAAATCCTAGTATAACAAAGACTTCTGTACTTCCTATTTCTATTTTGTTGGCAATTTTAGGTAGCAAACATGCAGACCCCGCACATTCTGATCGTAGAAGACGAGATAGTTACTCGTAACACCCTGAAGAGCATTTTCGAGGCGGAAGGCTATGTAGTTCATGAGGCCAATGATGGCGCAGAAATGCACCACATTCTGTCTGAGAATGATATCAACTTAGTTATCATGGACATCAATCTGCCGGGCAAGAATGGCCTGCTGCTAGCACGAGAACTTCGTGAACAAGCAAGTGTTGCCCTAATGTTCCTGACAGGTCGTGATAACGAAGTAGATAAGATCCTTGGCTTGGAAATTGGCGCAGATGATTACATCACCAAACCTTTCAACCCGCGTGAATTAACCATTCGGGCACGTAACTTACTGTCACGCACCATGAATTTGGGTAGCGTGGGTGAAGAGCGCCGCTTGGTTGAGAGCTATAAATTTAATGGCTGGGAGCTGGATATCAATAGCCGCTCACTGATAAGCCCTGCTGGCGAGCATTATAAGCTGCCACGTAGTGAGTTCCGCGCCATGCTGCACTTCTGTGAAAACCCAGGCAAGATTCAATCCCGTGGCGAATTGTTGAAGAAAATGACAGGCCGTGAGCTGAAGCCTCATGACCGTACCGTTGATGTGACTATCCGCCGCATTCGTAAACATTTTGAATCCACGCCGGACACACCAGAAATCATCGCCACAATCCATGGTGAAGGTTACCGTTTCTGTGGTGACTTGGAAGAGTAAACCTCTGCCTGCTCTCTACAGTAAAAAGCCAGCATTTCTATGCTGGCTTTTTTATATCTATCAAATAGTTACCACGGCATAATCGGAACGGCGCTGATCGCATTTTTCGGCGAACCATCGATGACTCTATCGGAATAGGTCAGATAGATTAAGGCATTACGCTTTTGATCGTAGAAACGCACCACCTGTAGCTTTTTAAACACCAATGAGGTCCGCTTTTGAAAAACCACTGAACCTTCAGATTTTTTATTCTTAATTTTATCGCTTAGCTCAATCGGCCCCACTTGTTGGCAGGAAATCGCGGCATCAGAAGTATCTTCCGCCAACCCCAATCCACCTTTGATACCCCCGGTTTTAGCACGGCTGATATAACAAGTTACATTTTTAACATCAGGGTCATCGAAGGCTTCAACCACGATTTTATGATCTGGCCCCAGTAGTTTAAAGACCGTATCGACTGAGCCAATTTCCTCTGCATGAGCAGTTATTGCCCCAAACGAAAGTAGACAACCAATAAATATCCACTTCTTTTTCATACACTTACTCCATTCCGTTGAATAACGTTATTCAACGTTAACTATTTGTACTAAAAATAAAATACCCGATAAAAAGCTATTTTATAAATCTTAGGCTCTTTTTTAACACACTATGCCATGAAATTCTTAAGCAGTCGGGAACATAAAAAGTTGCTACTATTCGCCAGAGCTATTCTTTTCATATGACTAATACCCTAAATTTAAGCCGCTTTACGAGGAAGATCTATGGATCAAGCCAGTATCATTCGTGATTTGCTTAGCTGGCTAGAAAGTCATTTAGACCAGCCTTTAGCACTGGACAATGTTGCTGCCAAAGCTGGCTATTCTAAATGGCATTTGCAGCGAATGTTCAAGGATGTCACCGGAAATGCTATCGGTGCTTATATCCGTGCCAGAAGGTTATCTAAAGCCGCTGTAGCGTTACGATTAACCAGTCGCCCCATTCTGGACATCGCCCTGCAATATCGCTTTGATTCGCAGCAAACCTTTACCCGGGCGTTTAAAAAACAATTTGCGCAAACACCGGCGCTGTACCGTCGGGCAGAAGATTGGCACTCGGCAGGGATTTGTCCACCGATTCGGCTGGGGACATATACGTTACCTCAACCTGAATTCATCACCTTGCCTGAACAGCACCTGATTGGCGTGACACAAAGCTACTCTTGTACGCTTGAGCAGATAACAACTCACCGTACTGAATTGCGTTTGCATTTTTGGCAACAATATCTCGGTGATGCCGATCACCTGCCGCCGGTACTCTATGGCTTACATCACTCTCGCCCTAATCAGGAGAAGGATGACGAGCAAGAGATTTTCTATACCACGGCCATTGAGCCGCAGCATGTTCCGGGTAATGTGCCAGAAGGGCAACCGGTTATCTTGCAGGGTGGTGAGTACGTGCAGTTCAACTATGAGGGGCCGCTGGAGGGATTGCAAAACTTCATCCTGACACTCTATGGCACCTGTCTGCCGCAATTAGAGCTAACTCGCCGCCAAGGATACGATATAGAGCGCTTCTTCCCGCAGGGGAGGCCGAAAGACGGGCCTCCAACCTCGCTGAAATGTGAATATCTCATTCCTATCCGTTGTTAACGCTGTAGCTCATCAAGTGCTGGCATATCCAAGTGAGCGGTATCGCCAGCACTTTCAATAACCCACCCAGAGGCCAGCCAAGGGCTTTCTTGATAATCAACTCGTGATAGCGAACAGTTGCGCAAACGCAAACGCCGTTCAGCATGCGCAGGCAAACCCAGTAATGTACTCAACAAACATCCCAGCGCCATACCATGGCTAACTAACAGCGGCTTGCTGCCGGCTGGCAACTTCAGACAGCTATTCAGCGCCGCATGCATACGGCTACCCAGTTCAGTCATCGACTCACCTTCAGGAATACGCCCGCCCTCGGTACCATTAACCATCTGCTTACGCCATTGTTCTTCTTCCACCGATAAGCTCTCAATGGGGCGCGCTTCCAACACACCCATATTCAGCTCACGCAGGCGTGCGTCTGTCACCATGGTTAGCCCACAAGCATCAGCAATAATTTTAGCTGTCTGCTGAGTGCGGCCAAGGTCGCTGGTAATAATATGGGTGATGCCCTGATTGCTAACCCGTTGCGCGACCAAATTGGCCTGACGGATACCGATGTCGGTCAGAGGACTGTCTGATTGGCCCTGAATGCGGCGTGAGGCGTTCCAGAGGGTTTCACCGTGACGCACGAGATATACCTGTAACATGTCGTTTTTCCGTTATACTGCGTAAAATAGGCACAAAAACTATTACTTTAGATAACCCCAAAGACGTTGGAGCAGCCGGTAGACAGCGACTTCAAGTACCAAGGGAATAGGATACCAGACTCATTATGTACCATGTTGTTGCCGCAACTACCAACCCTGCAAAGATTAAGGCTATCACGCTCGCGTTCGATGATGTTTATGGCCCCGGTCACTATCGTATTGAAGGCGTTAATGTCGATAGCGGTGTTCCCCTGCAACCCATCGGCAGTATTGAGACACGCACAGGTGCCAGGCAGCGGGTAAGCAACGCACGTAAGATTCGCCCTGAGGCTGATTTTTGGGTTGGGGTTGAAGCCGGTATTGAAGATAATATGACCTTTGCCTGGATGGTAATTGAACACTTACAGTTACGGGGAGAATCCCGTTCTGCCAGCTTAATGCTGCCCGATATTATATTGCATGGGATTCGCCAAGGCCGTGAGCTAGGCGACGAAATGGCAGTTTTAACTGGCATTGCGAATGTTAAGCATCAGGGTGGTGCCATCGGCATTTTTACCGACGGTAAATTGACTCGTAGCAGTGTTTATCACCAGGCACTGCTGTTAGCGCTAGTACCATTTCACAACGAAATATATCAGCGCCCAGCAAGCAATACCCTATAGATTTCAACGTGCAGGAAGGCGGCCAACACACCTGCAATTTGAAAGATGACGGGTTATTTTTTGTTTGTCAGCAATTGGGCCTCAAGCCAGCTTTTGAGCTGTGGTGGGGCCATTTTCAAACTATTAGAACCACGAGTGATGGTCGCGATACCGGCACCTAACTGATTTCTCAGTTCACGCTGACTTAATTCCCCACGCATTAACTCCTCGATAATACGTACCCGAGTCCCCAGAGCCGTGCGTTCGTCCGGTGTTAGCAGCAATTGCAGCAAGGGCAAATGCAGGTCTTGCGCAATAGCGTTTTCCAACAGCCCAACAAAGCTCAGCCAGTGCTGATTATCTTCAGGGGATAACGCCGGATCTGGCGCAGAAGATGTATTTACCGAGTTGTGGATATTAGGCATGTTTTTTTCGTCAGCCGACAGATCATCGGTCAATCGTAATTTTGTCATGATAGATACCCAAGGTACTATTTAACTAGTACGAGAGCATACCATAACGTCAGACATAGCCAAAGGACTTGGCGTTGCGTTGCTGCCAGTAAACAGCCTGCAACGCCAAGGTAGTAAGCGCCGCTAACACCGCCCAGAACGGGAGTATCCTCAAAGTCATTGGTGTTGCGGCAAGGCAGCAAGAGAGCAAACCCCGATGAGCTTACACAAGTAAGTGATTCGGGTACGCGAGCGCCGCCCAGAACGGGAATATCCTCAAAGTCATTGGCGTTGTGGCAAGGCAGCAAGCGAGCAAACCCCGATGAGCTTACACAAGTAAGTGATTCGGGTGCGCGAGCGCCGCTAACACCGCCACAGCGTCAAGGACGAAGAGGATCAGTAACGCCGCTGCCACTCGGCATCACTCAACACCTTAGCTGGGCGATTCATAAAGTGCCGATAAAAGGCATCGTATGCCAACACATTCTTCACGTAGCCACGGGTTTCAGAGAATGGAATGCTCTCGATAAAGGCTACTGCATCCACTTGCCCGCCACTGTTACCTAGCCAGGTATTCACTCGCGATGGGCCGGCGTTATAGGCGGCGCTGGATAAGATACGGTTGCGCCCGAACTGTTGGTAAACCTCTTCCAGATAACTGGTGCCGATCTCAATGTTTGTGAGCGGATCCAGCAATTGGCTGCTATTGACATACCCACTGATATTATTGAGTTTTACTGTGTGTTCAGCGGTTCGCGGCATCACCTGCATTAACCCTGCAGCCCCTACTGGTGACTGTGCTTTCGGGTTCCAGGCACTTTCCTGACGGGCAATGGCCATAGCATAACTTGGGGTTATCCCTTTGCCTTCTGTCGCCTGACGGAACTCCTTTGGCCATGCCAGCGGGAAGCGTTCTTCCAGATGATCCCACAATTTGGCAACGATGGTCGCCTGTACGCTTAAGTCCGCCCACTTCTGGTTAAATGCGTAGCGTGCCAGTGCTTCCTGTTCCGGCTTGCTGCGGCTGGCAACCAGATAGCTCCACTCGTTACGGGCCAAATTATCCATATTCCAGTACATCAACTCACGCACCCGGATAATTTCCGGCCGCTGTGCCAACGATGCATCCGGTTTGGTCGCTACCTCAACATTAATGGGATATGGAACCCCCAACTTTTGGGCCGCAACCATGGGGTAAAAGCCACGTTCCTGCATCAGGCTACGCAGGATAGCTTCACCCTCAGTTTTTTTACCTTGCTCCAATAATAGCGATGCACGCCAATAGCGCCATTCATCCTTATCTTGCGCATCGGCCGGTAAGCGAGCCAACCAGGTCGCTACCCCTTGACGATCGCCGCTGCCCAGAGACATACGAATACGGCGCTCCAGCAAGGAAGTTGAATGGCTACGCAGAGTGACTTGATCCCGCCATTTGGCCTGATCATAAGTCGCATCTGTCCCCATCAAACGCCAGGCAACCGCCTCTTCCAGCTCCAGTTTTTCGCTGTCACTCATTTTTTGTAGCCGTGCAAGGATTGGAATCATTGCACGTGCATTTTCTACGTCCTGGCGCGCCAGGCGGGTAAAAGCAATGGTGGTAGCAGAGCGGGTAAAATCGGTCGGCCCGACAGTACGGGCGAAGTTTTCAACACTGGCCGGGTCACTTTGCAGTTTCGCCAGTGCCGTACCCATAGTCTGATAATCCGCTGGCAGTTGTTTGAGTAAATAACTCACTAAACTGGCATTGCCTTCTTTCAAGGCCAACTTCATCCGTGCCAGCGTTGCCAGAGGAGTTTGATGCCCAGCTTGTTGCCAGACACTGAATAATTTAGTGCAACTGCCTGGAAGTGTCTGGCCGTTTAGCCAAATTTCACTCGCGCCATCCCAGGCTACCTGCTGTTCGCCAGTAGCCCATTTGGCATAGTAATAGTTGCAACGGGCAGCAACCGGCTTCGGTGCTGTCGGGCTGAATGCCAATAACCCACGCCAATCTTCCCGGCGGGCTAATTCATTAACAAAACGAGATGGCAGCGAACGTGCTGGCGGCAAGGTTGGATTACGGCTAAGGAAATCGTTCACTTGCGCCGCGCTCACCTGGCTCAGGTCTTGCGTTAACTGGCGGTACTCCAGATACGGGTACAGGGGATAATCGCGCAACGTGGGCATCAGTTGTATCACTGTGTCCATCTGATTGCTGTCCCAGGCCAGTTTAACTTGCTGATAGCGTTGCCGTTGGGCATCAATAGAGTCAGCGAATGCCGCTCCTGAAGTCGTCACCAGACACACGCCAATCGCCAGATATCGCCACTTGTCCATACTTACTGTTTCCTCACTGGTTGTTGGCTACTGCACTTTACTTATCGCCACATCATTATGTCACTTACCGCAACTTCTGATTAGCATATGCCTAATTAGTTCCGGCAGCAGAACATACTAGCGAAGAGCTTTACCTGATAGCCAGCAATAACACGGGCCAATATGAAATGAAGATTCATCATTATGTGTTATCACTCAATATCAGTGAAACATTCAACATCAGCAAAAAGATAACCGGCAGGATAGTTCAACCTGTAATTACTTACTATTCACAAGGTTACCAACCATATGTTGCTAAATGTTTCATGTTTATTATCTCAGATCAAAGCACTATTTTGATGAAAACCTACTATCCTTGCTTAATATAACTAGGTTGTTGTAAATATATCTTTCAACGTATTTTTTTGCTTTTTAATCAAAATCAAACAATTAAGGAACAGGCTAGATTCACAACGCCTCTTCACGGAAGAAATGAAGACAATTTTCTCTGCCCCACCCCACGATGAAACGGATAGATAGATTTTAGATTTATTAATTTTTAAGAAGGTTCTTTCAATGCAAAACTCATCAGACCATAAATCCGCCTCCCCGCCCCCAGAGGGTAAGGCTTGGTATCAACTTACTGCGGAAGAGTCTTTGCAGCATTTAAATAGCCGCGAAGAAGGGTTAACACCACAAGAGGCGGAGGAACGCCTTAAACAATACGGCCCCAATTCACTACCTGCTAAAAAAAGAAAACATCCCCTGCTACAGTTTTTAGCCCACTTTAATGATGTTCTGATTTACATTTTATTAGCCGCAGCGTTGGTCAAAGGCCTGATGGGTCATTCAGTTGACACTATTATTATCCTTTGTGTGGCAGTTATTAATGCCTTAATTGGTTATGTGCAGGAAAATAAAGCCGAGAAGTCGCTGAAAAGCATACAGAATATGCTTTCCAGTAAAGCGGTGGTCATTCGTGGTGGTAGCGCTCAGGTCATTGATGCACAAAATCTGGTCCCCGGTGATATCGTCACCTTGAAACCAGGGGATAAAATCCCGGCAGATCTGCGCTTGCTGGAAGCCCACAATCTTCAGATTGAAGAAGCTATCCTGACCGGTGAGTCAACGGTGGTCGAGAAGCAAATCGGCGTGATTGAGAACGAGTCGGTGATTGGTGATCGCAAAAACCTGCTGTTCTCAGGAACGACCATCAGTGCCGGTACCGCGAAAGGTTTGGTGATTGCCAGTGGCGGTGATACCGAACTGGGCCATATTAACCAAATGATGTCGGCGGTTGAATCAACCCGTACCCCGCTGCTGCAACAGATGGATCGTTTAGGTAAAGCCATCTTCATCCTGATCCTGGTCATGATGGCCTTCTTGTTTGTCTTCGCCTTTATCCTGCGCGACCTGCCGGTCAATGAACTGTTACTGGCATTAATCAGTCTGGCGGTGGCATCGGTTCCAGAAGGCTTACCGGCGATTATTTCCATAATCCTCTCCCTGGGTGTACAAGCGATGGCGCGCAACCGCGCGATTATCCGCAAACTGCCAACGGTAGAAACCTTAGGTGCCATGACTGTCGTCTGTTCCGATAAAACCGGCACACTGACGATGAACGAAATGACCGTTAAAGCGGTCATTCTGGCAGACCATTGCTATCGCGTAGAAGGCGAAAGCTACGAACCTGTTGGTAACATCTATCCAGAAGGGAGTGACCAGCAAGCCTCACTTGATACCAACGGCACGTTAAAGACATTTATCACTGCGGTGAATTTGTGTAATGACAGCCAAATTCAGAAGAACGAGCAAGGTCATTGGGCCATTACCGGCGGCCCGACAGAAGGCGCGCTGAAAGTGTTAGCCGCTAAATCCGGTATTGAGCTGGGTCAGGTGACTCAGCACGGTAAAATACCTTTTGATTCTGCCTATAAATACATGGCTACCAGCCATCAGGTTCAAGCAGAACATAGTATCTTCCTGACTGGCGCACCTGATGTGTTGTTTACGTTCTGCCAGCAAGAACTGACGGATCAGGGTGTTGCGCCGTTCCGCCGCGATTACTGGGAAGCCGAGATGGCGCGTTATGCCAAGCAAGGTCTACGCATGGTAGCCGCAGCCTTCCGCCCAACAGAACAACCGGTCAGCGAGTTGGATCACAGTGATATCCAGCAAGGCATGGTGTTTGTGGGTATCGCTGGCATGATGGACCCGCCACGTCCTGAAGCCATCGATGCAATAGCAACCTGCCAGCAGGCCGGCATTCGCGTGAAAATGATCACCGGCGACCATCAGGAAACCGCGATGGCGATTGGTGCCATGCTGGGAATTGGTAATGGTAAAGATTCTATTACCGGTGGTCAGTTGGAGCATATGGACGATAACGAACTGGCACAGGCGGCCGTTCATTATGATATTTTCGCCCGTACCAGCCCGGAACATAAACTGCGTTTGGTTAAAGCGTTACAAGAGAAAGGCGAAATTGTCGGTATGACCGGTGATGGTGTGAATGATGCGCCAGCACTGAAACAGGCCGACGTAGGTATCGCCATGGGTATCAAGGGCACCGAGGTGACAAAAGAAGCTGCCGATATGGTGCTGTCAGACGATAACTTCGCGACCATTGCCAGTGCGGTTGAAGAAGGCCGTCGTGTCTACGATAACCTGAAGAAAACCATTCTGTTTGTATTGCCTACCAACCTGGCGCAAGGGTTGCTTATTATCTTTGCCATCCTCGCCGGTGCAGTTATTCCCTTAACGCCACTGCAAATCCTCTGGATAAACATGGCTACCTCCACCACGCTCTCTTTCGGTTTGGCATTTGAACCGGCAGAAAGAGGCATTATGCGCCGCAATCCGCGTGACCCATCAAAACATGTGTTAGACGGCCATGCCATCTGGCGCATCGCGTTTGTCGGTACGTTGATTGCTTTAAGTGCTTTTGCCTTGGAAGCCTATATGGAGCCACGCGGTTACAGCACTGAATTTATCCGCACCGTGTTGATGCAAACCTTGGTTACCGCGCAGTGGATTTATATGTTTAACTGCCGAGTGACTGACCGTTTCCCTCTGAACAAAGAAGTCTTTGTTAACAAAGGGCTGTGGTTAGTATCAGGTGTACTGATCGTGTTGCAGTTAGCCATCATCTACCTGCCATTTATGAATACCGCGTTTGGTACCGAACCCTTGCCTGCCTATTACTGGGGCTTAACATTGTTGGTTTCTATCGCCATCTTCTTAATAGTAGAAATCGAAAAGTGGGTTATCGGTCGCTTTAAGCGCGGATCGAATCCTGTCTGATATCCAGACATCGCAACACCCAAAGCCTGGCTAATCAGCCGGGCTTTTTTATCACTTAGAAATATGATTTAAGATAAATCGCATATTGCCGATATCATGACTATTATTGCATCAATTAAATCTTATAATAGAACAGCGGCGATTTATTATGCGATCGCTGCAATGAACATGTGAATTATGCCGCCCTACAGGAAGCGCAAAAATGAACACTGCAACTTGCGCAATTAACGGCGTCAGTATTTATGAGCGCTTTTATCCGCTAAAACTGATGACACTGCGGCATCTCTGGCGGCCTTGTGCCTCTATTTTATTACTTCTCTCAAGTTTATTTACCCCCTTGCCATCAAAGGCGGGAAATACCCTAAATGAAGCCCTTATCCATGAACGCAGTGATGCCGTCACCAAAATGGTGCTAGGCATTATCAGCTATGCTCGCTGGCCCGTAGCCCCCGTCGTAACACGTTTATGTGTGGTAGCCCCGACAAACTATGCGGAAGCGCTATTTAACCCGGCATTTATGGAAACCGCACATCCCATTAAAACTCAGCGTTATTCCCTCTCGGATACCTCAATTGCAACCCATTGCGATGTCGTTTATCTGGGGCGTACCGAGCCACAACTGCGCCAGGAACTGACAACCCGACTGTCGGGATACCCCATTCTTACCATCAGTGAAGATTATGACGAATGTACGTTTGGCAGTGCATTTTGTTTGTTACTGGAAGATAAGCAGGCTTCTTTCAAGGTCAATATGGATGCATTAGCGCGCAGCGGGATAAGGGTTCATCCCAATGTGTTGCAACTTGCCCGTAAAAAGACAGATGCATTATGAATTCAACACAGAATAAGTCAGTCAAACAGACAAAGAATCGCCCAAACACTGCGAAACTCCCCACGCTGGGCCGAGTCCTGGGCCGTATACATATCACGGTAGCATTAGTGTCGGTCGCGACGGCAGGTATTTTTCTAACACTGGCAGCACTGTTTGCCTTACGGGTATATGCCGACCATAACCTACATTTAGTTGCTCGCTCAATCAGTTACACCACCGAAGCCGCCGTGGTGTTTGGTGATAGCGTGGTTGCCAACGAAGCGCTGTCCTTGATTGCGAAAAATGAAGAAGTTGCCCAAGCTAAAATTCTCGATGTGGATGGCCGAGAAGTGGCTAATTGGACATTACCCAACGATGGTCCAATGTTTGATATGGAACAAAAAATCGCCCGTTGGGCACTGCCTGAACCGGTGGTACTCCCAATAGAGCATTCCGGTAAAAAAGTCGGCAGCATCGTGATTTTCGGCCATGGCGGTAACCTGTTGCGTTTTCTGTTGCAAGGGTTGGCGGGCTTATTTATCTGCTTAATCCTCAGCACGATAGTGGCGCTATTCCTGTCTCGCAGAATGCTTTTTGGCATTATTGAGTCGTTGAACAAAATCACCGAAGTTGCTCACAATGTTAGCCGCCATCGCAGCTTTGGTCAGCGTGTGCCGTCAGCGAAAATTGCCGAACTCAACGAGTTAAGCAATGACTTCAATGGATTGTTGGAAGAACTGGAGGTTTGGCAAGACCATTTAACACAGGAAAATGACTTCCTTGCACACCGCGCTGCCCATGACAGCCTGACTGGATTGGCTAATCGTGCTTTCTTTGAGGGTCGACTAAGCCGTACGCTGAGTGATTGCGCTGCTGATGAACAACTGGCCGTATTATTTATTGATGGTGATCACTTCAAAGAAATCAATGATAACTACGGCCATGCTGCTGGCGATTTGGTGCTGACCGCGATTGCCGATCGTATCCGCTCACTGTTACGTGAAACCGATTTAGTGGCACGTTTGGGCGGTGATGAGTTTGCAGTCTTACTGGCACCGATCCACAATACCGATGATGTTCTTACCATCGCCAATAAAATCATCGACAGTATGAACCAACCTATTGATCTTGTTGATGGTAGTGAGATAACTACCTCTATTAGCATCGGTATTGCAATTTACCCTGATCATGCGCAGACCCCCGAAGACCTATTACAACGGGCCGACGAAGCCATGTATCAAGCGAAGAAAAGTTTCCCGTCCGGTGGCGTTATTACTCATCAATCGGATATTACTCTCACTGAAAGCTTAGGATAGGTGACATGCAGGGATTGAAAAAAAATAGTTTGATAAGCCATATCTGGATCAGTTTTTTCGCCATGAGTTTATTGATATTGGCCGGGTGTCAGGCAGCGAAACCACCAGGATTAACGCCGGAGCAGATCGCGGCATTACAGGAGCAAGGGTTTAAATTAACTGATAATGGCTGGGAATTTGGTCTGGCAAACAAAGTGTTATTCGACAGTGACGTGAGAGAATTGAATCCGTCAGGCGTACAGAGAGTACAAAAAATTGGCCGTGCACTGGCGAATGTGGGCATTCATCATATGCGGGTTGATGGGCATACTGATTCCATCGGTGAAGACGGTTATAACCAACAGTTGTCGCTGGAACGAGCCTCTGCGGTAGCAGATGCACTGGCAACCATCGGTATTCCACGAGCCAATATTGATGTTCGAGGCCGTGGTAAGTTAGAACCCGTCGCCGATAACCATACCCCTAAAGGGCGAGCTGAAAACCGCCGGGTATCTATGATAGTGACCGCTCCGTAATCCCGATGAATTTACATCAATCAAGTGATTCGGGTTAGCGACAACAGCGAATACACCTGCGACTTGAAAGATGACACCAACATATACCCTATAGATTTCGAGCCGCAGGAAGGCAGCAAAGGAGGTAATCCCGATGAGCTTACAATAAGTAAGTGATTCGGGTTAGCGACAGCAGCGAACACCCCTGCGACTTGAAAGATGACGGGTATAGTAAAACGGGCTACACTCCGCACCAGATATCCTAATAAAAACTGATCTAGAGAGGCAGACGCAACGTGGCTCAATACGTCTATTCTATGCATCGTGTCGGCAAAGTCGTTCCGCCGAAACGTCATATTCTGAAAAACATCTCCCTGAGTTTCTTCCCTGGGGCCAAAATTGGTGTGCTGGGCCTTAACGGTTCGGGTAAATCTACCTTACTGCGTATCATGGCGGGTATTGATACTGATATTGAAGGCGAAGCCCGCCCGCAGCCTGGTATCAAAATTGGTTACCTGCCGCAGGAGCCTAAGCTAAATCTTGAGCAAACCGTGCGTGAATCGGTTGAAGAGGCTGTGGGTGAAGTTAAACGCGCGCTGACCCGTCTGGATGAGGTTTATGCGCTGTATGCCGATCCTGATGCTGACTTTGATAAGCTGGCGAAGGAACAAGGCGAGCTGGAAGCGATTATCCAGTCCCATGATGGACATAACCTGGATAACCAGTTAGAACGTGCTGCCGATGCTCTGCGCCTGCCGCCGTGGGATGCCAAAATTGCCAATCTATCCGGTGGTGAACGCCGCCGTGTGGCAATTTGCCGCCTGTTGCTGGAAAAACCCGACATGTTGTTGCTGGATGAACCCACTAACCACTTGGATGCCGAATCCGTGGCTTGGCTGGAGCGCTTCTTGCACGACTACGAGGGCACTGTTGTCGCCATTACCCATGACCGTTACTTCCTTGATAATGTGGCGGGTTGGATTCTGGAACTGGACCGTGGCGAAGGCATTCCGTGGGAAGGCAATTACTCCTCATGGCTGGAGCAGAAAGATGCTCGTCTGGCACTGGAAGCCTCTTCCGAAGCCGCACGCCGTAAGTCTATTGAGAAAGAGCTGGAGTGGGTTCGTCAGAATCCCAAAGGCCGTCAGGCGAAAGGTAAAGCACGTCTGGCCCGCTTTGAAGAGCTTAACAGCGTTGAGTATCAAAAACGTAACGAAACCAGTGAGTTGTTCATTCCACCGGGTCCACGGTTGGGCGACAAAGTGCTGGAAGTTGAGCACCTGAGCAAGTCTTACGGTGACCGCTTGCTGATTGATGATCTGACCTTTGCGCTGCCGAAAGGGGCGATAGTGGGGATCATCGGGCCGAACGGTGCCGGTAAATCAACACTGTTCCGCATGTTATCTGGGCAGGAACAACCTGATTCCGGCACGATTTCACTGGGTGATACCGTGCAATTGGCATCGGTTGATCAGTTCCGTGACAACATGGACAACAGCAAAACCGTATGGGAAGAAGTTTCCGGCGGTCAGGACATCATGAAGATCGGTAACTTTGAAATTCCAAGCCGTGCTTACGTAGGCCGCTTTAACTTTAAAGGGATTGATCAGGGCAAGCGTGTGGGTGAGCTGTCTGGTGGTGAGCGTGGCCGTATCCATTTGGCCAAACTGCTACAGGTTGGCGGTAACATGTTGCTGCTCGATGAACCAACTAACGACCTGGATATCGAAACGCTGCGCGCGCTGGAAAACGCCTTACTGGAATTCCCAGGTTGCGCGATGGTTATTTCCCATGACCGTTGGTTCCTTGACCGAATTGCTACCCATATCATCGACTATCAGGATGAGGGTAAAGTGGCATTCTTCGAAGGTAACTTTACTGAATACGAAGAGTGGAAGAAACGCACCCTGGGTGCCGAAGCACTGGAACCACACCGTATCAAGTATAAGAAGATGACCAAGTAATATGACATCGGCTCATTTGATGAGCCGATTAATGCCGCTATTCGGCTCATCAAATGAGCCGAATACTCCGTGACTCTCTGCACCAAACAAGCCGCCAACCACCAGAATTCCATTCTGTGATCGTTATCCTTCTTACCCACTGAATTTTGCCAGTATTCCTTGTCCTAAGGCAGTCAGCCGAAGGTGACAAGACTGCACACTATTTAGACTCCTTCGTTATCAGCGGTTTATGCGCCCTTCTGGTTCTGCGCCTACCCGCACCATCACAACGAAGGATAATAAGATGAACAATGCGATTATATTGGGGATAATTTGGCATCTGGTGGGCGCTGCCAGTGCGGCGTGTTTCTATGCGCCGTTTAAGCAAGTTAAAAAGTGGTCATGGGAGACCATGTGGTCGATTGGTGGCCTAGTGTCATGGCTTATCCTGCCGTGGACGGTCAGCTACTTGTTATTGCCTGACTTTTGGCAATATTACGGCTCCTTCAGTATAGCAACCCTGCTGCCAGTATTTCTGTTCGGTGCCATGTGGGGGATTGGTAATATCAACTACGGCCTGACCATGCGTTACCTCGGCATGTCGATGGGAATTGGGATTGCCATCGGTATCACTCTAATTATCGGCACATTAATGACCCCCATACTGCAAGGGCGCTTTGATGTGTTACTCGGCACTGCTGGCGGCCGGATGACCCTGCTGGGCGTCGCCGTGGCACTGATCGGGGTAGCTATTGTCAGTTATGCCGGATTACTGAAAGAACGCGCCATGGGCATTCAGGCGGAAGAGTTCAACCTGAAGAAAGGGCTTATTCTGGCCGTAATGTGCGGTATTTTCTCAGCCGGTATGTCATTTGCCATGGATGCCGCGAAACCGATGCATGAAGCCGCCAGCGCATTAGGAATTAACCCTCTGTATGTGGCGTTGCCAAGTTACGTCATCATCATGGGCGGTGGGGCCATCATCAACCTGAGTTACTGTTTTATTCGTTTAGCCAGCCTCAAGAATTTGTCGGTCAAAGCCGATTTCTCTATCGCCAAGCCGCTGTTGATCACTAATATCCTGTTCTCAGCCTTGGGGGGATTGATGTGGTATCTGCAATTCTTCTTCTATGCCTGGGGTCACGCCAAAATCCCACCACAGTATGACTATATGAGCTGGATGTTACACATGAGTTTCTATGTGTTGTGTGGCGGTATTGTGGGTCTGTTACTCAAAGAGTGGAAATGCTCAAGCAGGAAACCCGTGACGGTACTGTGTATTGGTTGTCTGGTGATCATTCTGGCAGCAAATATAGTCGGTTTGGGTATGGCGGCATAATAACGCTTACTGAAGATGATAATTGCATTGGCGGATGATGTTGAGAAACGTCCCCGTCAATTTGACGCTATAAATTTAAAGCGTGGTACTACCCTGATGTTGTTGTTCTTTTTCGCTGCCGTTTTTAGCCGATAATAATGGAGTACGAACAAAGCGCTGGCGATAGTCACGGGGTGTCATCCCAGCTTCACGCGTAAAAACGGCAGAGAAATAATTACTGTCCTCAAACCCGCAACGCGCAGCGATATCACTGATGCGATGCTCACTTCCCCGCAGCAAACATTTGGCATGACAAAGGCGAATTTGGCGTAAATAATGGCTGATACTCATGCCCGTCTGTTGGCGAAACAGTTGTTTAAGAGAACGTTCAACTAACTGATTCTTATGGCAGAACTCTGCCATATCAAAATGCGTTGCCAGGCTTTGCTGTACGGCAGACATCACGAGATCTAACTGTTCACCATCAGGCAATAAATGTGCCTGTTCAGCTCGGTAGCGATGGCGTTTTAGTACGATGGCGAGTTGCAATAATAGCACCTCCGTCAGTTGTATTGACCAGGAATCTGTCTTACGTGACTCCTGTGCCAACTGATGAATAATCGGCCGAGCCTGTGCCATGCCCTGCGTGGTTAACCGCCAGTATCCTTGATTCTGCTCATGCCCAAATAGAGGTAATAACTTATGCCACTGTGCATTTAGGTGTAATCGTTCGGGGCAATAAATAATGTTATCTAATACCAAGTCATGCACGGATTCGTAGCTATGATGATCTGTGGCTTGAATATAAAAAACGTCGCCACAAGTAATGCGGTAAGGATGGTCATTTAGGACATGTAGCCCGTTACCCCGCCAGACAATCACAATTTCGCAGAATTGATGGGTATGCTCTGCGAAAACTTCCTGCGGGTATCGGTTGGTTACCGCCACCGGCATCTGCTCCGATGGCAAATAATCCCGGCTTTCTAACCGCAGTGGTATTCGCATGTCTATCGCCCTATATTGACAAGCTAATTAATAATCAGCTCATTATCATGAAACTACCGATTTTTACCGTGATGCCATTCACGCCCCATAGGTTGCACTAGAGTTGACTGCGCAAATCACGGGGAGACTGAGCAAACTCCCGC
This sequence comes from Yersinia intermedia, assembly GCF_900635455.1. Lineage (NCBI taxonomy): Bacteria > Pseudomonadati > Pseudomonadota > Gammaproteobacteria > Enterobacterales > Yersiniaceae > Yersinia > Yersinia intermedia. The sequence continues at coordinate 3,972,914 of NZ_LR134116.1, forward strand.
TTAAACAACGTTGAAAAATGATTGCTGTCACCGAAACCACATTGGTAGGCAATCTCAGTAACGCTACTGTCGCTGTAACACAATTGATGACGCGCCTGTAGCAAGCGCAAACGCGTCAGATAACGTTGTGGGGTCATGCCGGTCTGATTTTTTAACTGCCGATGTAGCGTACGTAACGGTAAAGCAAAGCGATCAGCCAGTTCCGGCCACTCAATTGCTTCACTGTAGTGGTTCTGTAGCCAGTCTAATAATTGGCATAAGCGCCCTTCCTGATCCTCCCCCACCTGCGCCCGACACCCTTGCCACAGTTGAACCAACAACTGCATAAACACACTTTCATGTAGCGCGATATCTTCAGCTTTCTCGCTGTGAGGCGAGTGTTCAAGGCAGCTAATCAAGTGTTTAACTTGCTGTAAAACCTGCCCATTAATCCGCCAATGTGAGGGGTAACCCCCTTCACTTTCACGTGGTAGAAAATGTTCTACGCCAGACAAGAAACGAAAAGCATCAGGCGCGCGGAATAAGACGTTGGTGAGGAACAAACCGTCGGTTGACTCAAACAGGTGACGGTCATGGTCACGGACAAAACAAACGCATCCTCCGCTTAAGGTGTAGGGGTTGCCATTAAACACATGGACCCCCGCCCCCTGTTCAACAATGATAATTTCATAAAAATCATGATGATGCTCAGGGAATACAGGTTGTGGCGACCGGGATTCAATTGCAACCGACGCGGAACTTGAAGAGAAAAAATCAATACTGTGCAAGACAGTCATCTTTTGCCCTCTTTCAACAGGCACGGCGAAATCGCCCTGCTTCAGCTCTCGATAGTAAAAGCAGCAGCGGTAATGAAACCTTCAAATTTTGACGTTAAAAGCGACTTTGACGGTGATTTTTTTTAGATAAGTGCAGCAATGTTGAAAAGTATGCGCAGGGTCACAGGCGGGGGATGCCCTGTTTAAATACAAAACTGTGAGCTGTTTCACTTTCACTTTCGTCATTTTGCCAGCAAGCCATAGGGGCTGGCAGTGATGAGAAGGTGGCAAGTAAGCCAAGTTTCTACACTGTCGGCATTGAGAAATGACAGGCCGCTAATCATGCCCACACAATCAGCAGTGACACCATCCATCAGCACACGGCACATGGTCGCCATTGACCTTGGCGCATCCAGCGGACGCGTGATGCTGGCAAGCTATCATCCCAGCCAACAACAACTTGCGCTACGGGAAGTTTGCCGCTTTGCTAATCAGATTAAATCCATTGATGGTACAGATGTCTGGGATATCGATGCTATTGAACAATCAATCCGTCAGGGTTTGAATCAGCTCGATAGCGAAGGGATTCTGCTCGACAGCATTGGAATTGATAGCTGGGGTGTTGATTTTGTTTTGCTTGATAAGCAAGGGGAACGGGTCGGGCAGCCAGTCGCTTACCGCGACAGTCGTACACAGGGTGTGATGGAGCAGGCGCAACAAACGCTGGGAAACAGTGCCATTTATCGCCGTACCGGTATTCAATTTTTACCGTTCAATACCTTGTATCAATTACGGGCATTAAGTGAACAGCAACCGCATTTGTTGGCTGATGTCGCCCATCTGTTGCTGATCCCGGACTATTTGCACTATCGCCTTACTGGCCAGCTTAACTGGGAATACACCAATGCCACTACCACCCAGTTACTTAATATTGAAACCAATGATTGGGATAGCGATCTATTAGCCTATGCCGGCGTACCGGCCCATTGGTTTGCCAAACCCACTAACCCTGGCAATACCATCGGCTATTGGTCAGGCGCCAGCGGCCAGCAGGTGCCGGTCATTGCCGTTGCCAGCCACGATACTGCCAGCGCGGTACTTGCCGCACCATTGATTGATGCGGATGCAGCCTATCTTAGCTCCGGGACCTGGTCATTGATGGGATTTGAAAGCCCCACCCCCATAACCCATGGGCAGGCGCTGGCCAGCAATATCACCAATGAAGGTGGCACAGAAGGCCGCTATCGGGTACTGAAAAATATTATGGGATTGTGGCTACTGCAACGGGCCACTGATGAGTTGCAGATTAAAGACCTGCCGCAGCTGATCGAACAAGCAGCACGCCAACCGGCTTGCCGCTCGCTGATTAACCCCAATGACAGCCGCTTTATCAATCCAGCCAATATGTGCGGCGAGATTCAGAACGCCTGCCGCGAATATGGCATGCCAATCCCCACCACCGCAGCCCAACTGGCGCGTTGCATCTTTGATAGCCTCGCCATGTTGTACCGGCAAGTTGCCCAAGAACTGGCAGAGTTACGCGGGCGTCCAATCAGCCATTTGCATATCGTCGGGGGAGGCTGCCAAAACCAATTCCTTAATCAGCTCTGTGCTGATGCCTGTGGCCTGAATGTCACCATGGGGCCGGTTGAAGCCTCGACACTGGGCAATATTGGCAGCCAATTAATTGCACTGGGAGAGGTGAGCGATGTTGCTCACTACCGCCGCATCGTGGCGAATAACTTCCCACTCCACCCTTTATCCCCTCACGACAACACTGACTTTGCAGCCCATTGGCCGCAATTCCAGTCACTGAGTCAATTACCTAAGGAACTTTGCATATGACGAACTCTATTGAACAGGCCTGGGATCTGGCTAAACAGCGCTTTGCCGCCGTCGGCGTGGATGTTGATGCCGCACTTGCCCGCCTTGATACCCTGCCGGTCTCCATGCACTGCTGGCAAGGTGATGACGTCACCGGTTTTGAAAACCCGGATGGCGTACTGACTGGCGGGATTCAGGCCACCGGCAACTACCCCGGTAAAGCGCGTAATGCTACTGAGTTACGTTCTGACATCGAGCTAGCCCTAACATTGATCCCCGGCCCTAAGCGACTCAATTTACATGCTATTTATCTCGAATCGGATACCCCCGTGGCCCGTAATAAAATTGAGCCACGCCACTTTAGCCGCTGGGTTGAGTGGGCTAAAAAACATCATCTGGGATTGGACTTCAACCCATCCTGCTTCTCTCACCCACTGAGTGCCGATGGCTTTACCCTGTCTCATGCCAACCCTGAAATTCGCCAATTCTGGATTGAACATTGTCAGGCCAGCCGCCGGGTCTCGGCCTATTTTGGTGAGCAACTAGGGACACCATCGGTGATGAATATCTGGATCCCCGATGGCATGAAGGATACCCCTATCGACCGTTTGGCACCCCGCCAACGGCTGCTATCAGCACTGGATGAGGTTATCAGTGAAAAGTTAAACCCGGAACATCACATTGATGCCGTCGAGAGCAAATTGTTTGGTATTGGGGCTGAAAGCTACACCGTCGGTTCTAACGAGTTTTACATGGGATATGCCGCCAGCCGCCAGACCGCACTGTGTCTGGACGCCGGTCACTTCCATCCGACTGAAGTGATTTCCGACAAGATCTCTAGTGCCATGTTGTATGTTCCGCGCCTGCTACTGCATGTCAGCCGTCCGGTGCGTTGGGACAGCGATCATGTGGTCTTGCTCGATGATGAAACACAAGCTATCGCCAGCGAAATTATCCGCCACGACCTGTTCGACAGGGTGCATATCGGTCTCGACTTCTTTGACGCCTCCATCAACCGTATCGCCGCCTGGGTCATTGGCACTCGCAACATGAAGAAAGCCTTGCTGCGCGCCTTATTGGAGCCGACTGAGATGCTACGCCAATTGGAACTGCGCGGTGACTACACCGCACGCCTGGCACTGCTGGAAGAACAGAAATCCCTGCCATGGCAAGCCATCTGGGAAGGGTATTGTCAGCGCAACGATGTGCCGGTCGATGCTCGCTGGCTCAATGCCGTACGTGATTATGAACAACAGACACTCAGCCAACGTTAAGGACTCATGATTATGCAATCTATTCAATCTTCCTGGTTTATTCAGGGAATGATTAAAGCCACCAGCGATATGTGGCGCAAAGGGTGGGATGAACGTAACGGTGGCAATATCAGCCTGCGCTTACTGGCTGAGGAGGTTGAACCGTATCGTGGTGATTTCGCTGCGCAACCACGTAACGTGGAACTCACTCAACCCGCCCCTGAACTGGCGAACAGTTGGTTCTTAGTCACCGGCTCTGGCAAATTTTTCCGCAATGTTGAATTAAACCCAGAAGACAATCTGGTACTACTGCAAATCAGCAATGATGGCATGGCTTATCACATTCACTGGGGCCTGCCGCAAGGGGGGCTGCCAACCTCGGAGCTTGCCGCGCACTTCCAATCTCATATTGTTCGCATGCAAGTCAGTGGTGGCAGCAACCGAGTGATCATGCATTGCCATGCCACCAATCTGATTGCTCTGAGTTATGTACAGAAACTGGATAATGCCAGCTTCACTCGGTTGTTATGGGAGGGCAGCACCGAGTGTCTGGTGGTGTTCCCCGACGGTATCGGCATCGTGCCGTGGATGGTGCCGGGAACCGACGGTATCGGTAGCCAAACAGCCGAACAGATGCGTGAACACAGTCTGGTGCTATGGCCATTCCACGGTATTTTCGGCAGTGGCCCAACGCTGGATGATGCCTTTGGCCTGATTGATACCGCCGAGAAATCTGCCGAAATCATGGTGAAAGTCCTGTCGATGGGCGGCAAGCAGCAAACCATTTCTCGTGAACAACTGATAGCACTTGCGGCTCGTTTTGGCGTCACGCCACTGGCTGCTGCGCTGGACGTTTAACCCCTTCGACCAACGCTCCGGTTCAGGCCGGGGCTGGTCATTATCTGGTCTGCTTTCTTTGAGGAGCACAGCATGAGTTTTATGTTGGCACTACCAAAAATCAGCTTGCACGGCACAGGTGCAATCGAGGATATGGTTAAATTACTCGGCGACAAACAGTGGGGCAAAGCCCTGATTGTCACTGATGGGCAATTAGTCGAACTCGGCTTACTCGACAGCCTGTTCGCTGCGATGCAACAGCATCAGTTACCTTATGCCTTGTTTGGCGAGGTATTTCCTAACCCTACCGAAGCGTTAGTACAGGCAGGATTAACCGCGTTCAGGCAGCATCAGTGTGACTATCTGATCGCTTTTGGGGGGGGTAGCCCAATCGATACAGCCAAAGCCGTTAAGATTTTGACCGCCAATCCGGGGCCATCCACGGCATATTCCGGTGTCGGCAAAGTAAAACAGAGTGGTGTCCCGCTGGTCGCCATCAATACCACCGCCGGAACAGCCGCAGAACTGACCAGTAATGCAGTGATTATTGATAGCCAGCGGCAAGTAAAAGAAGTCATTATCGATACCAATATCATTTCTGATATCGCCGTCGATGACCCCTCTGTCATGTTGAATATTCCTGCCAGTGTGACTGCTGCGACCGGAATGGATGCCCTCACCCACGCTATCGAAGCGTATGTATCGCTGGGCGCACACACCCTAACCGACCATTCAGCGCTTGAATCTATCCGCCTGATCAGCCAATGGTTACCTCTGGCAGTCGATGACGGTAAGAATCTGCACGCGCGTGAAATGATGGCGTGCGGCCAGTATCTGGCGGGGATGGCATTTAACAGCGCCGGGCTAGGTTTAGTGCATGCATTGGCCCATCAACCGGGTGCCACCCATAACCTTCCACACGGGGTATGCAATGCTATTTTACTGCCCATTATTGAAGAGTATAACCGCCCACAGGCGGTCAGCCGTTTTGCCCGTATAGCACAAGCCATGGGGGTAAATACTCAGCAGTTGACGGATGAGCAAGCCAGCCATCAAGCGATAAGCGCCATTCGGCAGTTGTCGCAACGTGTTGGCATTCCTGTTGGCTTCTCAGCATTAGGTATTCAGGAAAGTGATATCGAAGGCTGGTTAGATAAAGCGCTGGCGGATCCTTGTGCACCTTGTAACCCACGTACTGCGGACAGAGATCAAGTCCGCGCACTGTACTTACAGGCACTTTGATCGGAGTAATATCATGATACGCAAAGCCTTTGTAATGCAGGTTAACCCTGATGCCCATGCAGAATATCAGCGGCGGCATTCATCCATCTGGCCAGAACTGGAAGCGGTACTGAAGGCCCATGGCGCTCACCACTATTCAATTTTTCTCGATGAAACGCGCAATTTGCTATTTGGTTTTGTCGAAATTGAATCAGAAGAGCGCTGGAATGCCGTGGCCCAAACCGCCATTTGCCAGCGCTGGTGGCAACATATGGCCGATGTGATGCCAGCCAACCCCGATAACAGCCCGGTAAGCCAGGCACTACGAGAAGTGTTCTATTTGGCATAGCTCGCCCGATGTGGAGCCTGGCTCCACATCTTTCAGGACGTGGCCAGCCCCTGCACATAATCTTCAAATACCGGATGGCCTATCACCACATCAATAAAACAGCTCAGTGCCGGTGAGTTCAACTTCCGACTCGGATACACCAGATACAGCTCATTACCTTCAGCTTGCCATTGTGGTAACACTTCCACTAATTGGCGGTTCGCCACCACTTCACGGCTTAAAAATGCCGGTAATAGGGTGATGCCACCGCCCGCAAGGGCACATTCGCGGGCATACAGCAGATTATCAGTGACATGCAGCGCAGGTACCTGCCAGCGGTAAAATTCGTCTTCACGGCGTAAAATCAACGCCTGCCAGGCACGATGGGCAATGCAGCGGTGAGTATCCAGTTGCCTTGGATGAGTCAGTGGCGGATGCTGTGCCAAATAGGCAGGTGACGCTAACAGATAGCGTGGCGCATAGCCCAATCGGCGGCCAATAAGTGACGAGTCCTGCGGCTTACCGGTGCGCAATGCAACATCAAAGCCCTCTTCAACCAAATCTACCATGGTGTCCGAGACTAACACCTCCAACAGCACATCCGGGTATTGCCGCTGAAAATCTGTTGCCAACCGCGCCAGTAAAGTCGCCCCCAGCCCTGCCGGAGTTGAGATGCGCAAGCGGCCACTGGGGTTATCTTTCAGGCGTTGCAGCGCCAGGTCAGCGCGCTCTGCGGCTTGTAGCATCTCCTGACAATGCACCAGATAGCGCTCACCGGCAAAGGTCAGGTTCAGTTGACGGGTGGTTCGATTGAGTAAACGGATACCTAAGTTTTGCTCTAACTGACTGATGCGCTGGCTAACACTGGATTTCGGCAAACCCGCCATTTCTGCGGCGCGGGTAAAGCTGCCACACTCCGCGACCCGTGCAAACAGCGCCATATCCTGAAGTTGTTTAAACATGATTGTTTATCTTAGACGAACACTGCGTTAGTGATTGTCCATCTTATCACCACCCCCCAGAAGGTCTAGACTCAATCCATACGCTAAACAGGAGTATTACCATGTCAGTTAAAGCCATTGCTGTGAACCCGCAACAACCCGCTGATTTTATTGAAGTCGCTCTGGACTCACTCGCTCCCGGTCCGTTTGATTTGCTGGTTGAGGTTAAAGCCGCATCCATCAATCCGGTTGATACCAAAGTACATGCTGGCCTGAAGAAGAATGGCCTGCAACAGCCGCGTATTCTGGGTTGGGATGCCGCTGGAGTGGTCATCAGCGTCGGTGAGAGTGTCACCGAGTTCCGTGCAGGTGATGAAGTGTGGTATGCCGGCGATATCACCCGCCCCGGTAGCAATGCTAACCAACAGTTGGTTGATGCCCGCATCGTGGCCCACAAACCCCGCTCATTCAACTGGGCGCAGGCCGCTGCATTGCCATTAACCGCAATAACTGCGTGGGAAGCGCTGTTTGAACATCTAAAAATTCAGCAAGCCAGTGCCGGACAAAGCTTATTGATCATCGGGGGAGCAGGCGGTGTTGGCTCGTTAGCTATTCCTCTGGCGGCATTACGTAGCCCGCTAAAAGTGATAGCAACAGCATCACGGCCAGCATCAGCCGCCTGGTGCCGTGAACGCGGAGCAGACTTGACCGTTGATTACCACAATCTGAAAGCTGAACTGGCAAAAGAGGGTATTGATAAAGTTGATTATATTCTTTGCCTGAATGACACCGACGGCCACTGGCCCGCCATCAGTGAACTCATCGCACCATTGGGGCAAATCTGTACCATTGTTGAAAATGAAAAACCGTTGGATCAGAATCAGTTAAAACTCAAAAGTGCCGCCCTGCATTGGGAATTTATGTTCACCCGCAGCATGTTCTCTACCCCGGATATCGCTCAACAAGGGCAAATTTTAAAGCAGGTAAGTCAGTTGGTGGATGAGGGCAAACTGCCAGGCACCTTAAGCGAAACACTGCACGGCCTGACAGTGGAAAACCTGCATGCCGCCCACGCGCAAGTTGCAGGCGGGCATATGCAGGGTAAAGTCGTTATTGCTTACTAAATATATTATTAACAGGGCTATTTTATTTGCCATTTTACATTTGGGCAGTGCTCGAAATCCTCACGTAGCCATGATTTACAACGTCATGGTGTACGCTCCGGTTTCTGTGCACTGTCCGCATGCAAACTGACTGCAACAATCACGCCCTCAGATATCAAATTTTCATCAACCCTATTGTGGTACATCACTCAATAATGAAGGGCGGGCAAGGCGTTGCAGGTCAGCGGCCAGAAGTTGTTGCACCAGTTCGACACAGCGCAGAAAGCGTTCATCATAGTCTGCCGATTCGACGTGAACATATTCGATATTGTTACTGCGCAACATCTGCTCCAGTAAGTTCTGGAAGGATTTGCGGTCACGATCGCTACCCAGGCTGCGCAAACCATCGGCAACCCACGGCGTATTGTTTTCCAACAAAATAACCAGATCAAAACGGTATTCGTCAATCAGCGCCTGCACGAAGGGGTGCTCTTTGCCCTCATATTTTTTGCAGAAGGCCTGCGTAGTAACGAAGTCAGTATCGATAAATGCCACTTTGTTGGCGTATTTCACCGCAAAATCCACATACTGTGCCTGCCCCAGCGCGATTTTGTCGTAATCAGAATATTGCAACGCCATCTCATCGCCGCCAAGATGGGAGAAGACATAATCCCGGCCATATTCCCACGCACTGGTGGTATTGAAGATATTGGCTAACTTATTGACCAAAGTGGATTTCCCACTGGACTCACCGCCCAGTATCGCCACAGTACGGACAAAAAATGGCTTCACTTCAGTCGGGATATAGTCCCAGTAACGGAAAGGGTCACGGCGGATCTGGCGACCACTGATATTCATAAATGAACGCTGTGGATCAATCAGGATGGTTTCAATGCCAAATTGCTCGTTGTAATGCGGCGCATCCTGGCTTTCGCTGGAGTAAATAAAGTTCGGAACAATGCCTTTTTCATTCATAAAGCCTTTTACGCCATGGCTCCACACATCCCAGCCATGGGGGTACGGCTCGATACCGTGCTCATCAAACGAATGAATATGGATATTTTTCTGATATTTAAAGGTTTGTAACAACCAGCGCAAACGGTCACTGACCGTCGGCTGCTGTGACATCGAACTGTTTTCAAACAGCTCACGATCGCGTGGCTCATCAAAACAAAGAATGATGTGCAACTCGTCAACCTGGCTACAGGCGCGCTGGATTAAATAGATATGGCCGGTATGCAGCGGGTAAAATTTACCAAACACCACGCCGACTTTTTTCTCACGGCGGGGAAACTCCAGCCCGAGGAAACGGTGCAGAGCTTCAAGCTTTTGCGCACTGGGGCTTTTGATTTTGTCGTTGAGTAGCTGGCTTAAATAACCTTTGGTCATGCCGTTACATTCGGCCACCTGCTGTAAGGTGCAACCCTTTTGCTTAATTGCCGTTTTGAGATAGTCGAATTGCAGCATACCGCCTCCTTGTTTAGTGCGCTAAACAAAAATAACACAGTATGCTGCAAGATGAACACGACTAAATTAGCGGTTATAAATCCTCTAACACCGCCAGCGCATCAGCCAATTTCTTCACACCGAACACCTGCATATTGGGCAGGGGTTTCTTCGGCATATTGGCATACGGCACGATAGCGCGTTTAAAACCGTGTTTGGCGGCCTCAGAGATGCGTTCCTGCCCACTGGGCACTGGGCGAATTTCACCGGCTAGCCCTACCTCACCAAAGACCACTAAATCCTGTGGCAGCGGGCGGTCACGCAAGCTGGAGACTAGCGACATCAGCAATGCCAGATCAGCACTGGTTTCTGTCACTTTCACCCCACCCACCACATTGACGAACACATCTTGGTCCGACATCTGTAACCCGCCATGACGATGCAATACCGCCAGCAAGATTGCCAGCCGGTTCTGTTCCAGACCGACCGCTACCCGACGCGGGTTGGACATCATTGAGTGGTCCACCAGCGCCTGAATCTCTACCAGCAGCGGGCGAGTTCCTTCCCATACCACCATCACCGAGCTACCAGCAGTGACTTCATCCCCACGGCTGAGGAAAATCGCCGACGGGTTGCTAACTTCGCGCAAGCCCTGTTCGGTCATGGCAAATACGCCTAACTCATTAACCGCACCAAAGCGATTTTTGTGGCTACGCAGCGTACGGAAACGAGTATCACCGTCACCATCAAGCATCACAGAGCAGTCAATACAGTGCTCCAGCACTTTCGGCCCGGCCAGTGAACCATCTTTCGTCACATGGCCCACCATGATAATGGCGACACCACGGGTTTTGGCAAAACGGGTGAGGTAGGCGGCCGTTTCGCGCACTTGAGCCACGCTGCCCGGCGACGACTGAATATCCGCCATATGCATCACCTGAATGGAGTCGATCACCATCAAGCGCGGCTGCTCTTGCTCAGCAATTAAGCAAATTTGCTCAATGCTGGTTTCCGACAGCATATTGAGGCCCGCAGTGGGCAATCCCAAACGATGCGCACGCATCGCCACCTGCTGCAACGACTCTTCGCCAGTGACATACAGGGTTTTCATGTTTTCAGACAGCTTGCACAGCGTTTGCAGCAGTAAGGTACTTTTCCCCGCGCCGGGGTTACCCCCAATCAGAATGGCGCTACCCGGTACCACACCACCGCCCAACACCCGATCAAACTCAAGAAAGCCTGTTGAAAAGCGTGGCAGTTCGTCCAGACTGATATCTGACAGTTTCTGTACCCGGCTGACACCGGCATCACCGGCATAGCCACCAAAACGCTCATTGCGCGACGATGATGATGTTGCCGCGGCTAATCGAATCTCAGTAATGGTATTCCAGGCGTTACAGGCGCTGCATTGCCCCTGCCAACGAGGATAATCGGCACCACACTCATTACAGACAAATGCTCGTTTTGGCGCTTTAGCCACGGTTCACCTCAATTTAATTAGCTCACGCCTGCCATCCCCAAATTACCCAGTAGGCGTAATTGTTGCAGGTAGTTTGAGTGCAGACAGCGCGCAGAAACCGGAGCGTACACCATAACGTTGTAAATCATGGCTACGTGAGGATTTTATTCGCTACGCTCCCCTACGGGCCGCCCTTAAGTGCGTTCAAAATGGCAAATAAAATAGCCTATTTCATCGTTCTTCGTGCTTCAGACTGCCGGTCAAAATGCAAAGAACACTCAGCAAATCACCGTGACGGATCGCCACTTTCGCTTTGGCATATACCTTCGGCTTCGCATGGAATGCCAGCCCTAAACCGGCGGCTTGCATCATTTTCAGGTCATTGGCACCATCGCCGATAGCCACTGTTTGAGCAATAGGGATATTGAGTTTTTCCGCCAATTTGAGCAGGGTATCGGCTTTATATTGTGCATCGACAATCGGCCCTAACACTTTGCCTGTCAGCTTGCCGTCTTTGATTTCAAGTTCATTGGCTGCCACATCAACCAGCCGCAGTTTGTCGCGCAGATATTCAGCATAATAAGTGAAACCACCGGAGGCGATAGCCACATGCCAATCTAATGCCTGAAGCTTACATACCAGGCTGGTCAGCCCCGGCATCAATGGCAGTTGGTCACGTACCTGTTTTAAGATATTGGCATCCGCCCCTTTCAGGGTAGCAACCCGCTGGCGCAGGCTGGCGGCGAAGTCCAGTTCACCTTGCATGGCACGTTCGGTGACGGCAGCCACTTCTTCGCCAACACCGGCGAGCTTGGCAATCTCATCAATACATTCGATTTGGATGGCAGTTGAATCCATATCCATCACCAGCAGGCCAGGGCTACGCAAATGCGGGATAGCCCCCAAAGGCGCAACATCCAGACCATTCTCATCCGCTAACGTTTTAATCCGTGGTGTCAAACTGCCGGCCAAACGGATGACCTGATAATCCTCCACACACCAGGCGGAAACTATCACCATGGCAGCACCCAACTGGCCTTGGAAACTCGTAATACGCTGCTTATCCAGCTTTCTACCGTACAGTAGCCAACCTGTATGACCGGCACGATAATCCAGCGGCATGACCTCATCGCCACTGAGCGAAAGTGGCAGACCCGGCCATTGATAGATCTCCGCGGGGAGATCGCAATAGGTCAGACTATTAGACATGAATGACTCCTGTAGAAAACGGGGTAAAGACCAGACAAAAGGACGCATCAAGCTATCCTATAGCCCTTGCTTCTGGCAACATATACCCTAAATAATTCGAGTTGCGGGAAGGCGGCAAACGAAATAATCCCGATAAACTTACATCAGTAAGTGATTCGGGTTATTGAGAGTAGCCAACGCACATGCGGCTTGAAGTATGACGGGTATAAAGTCACCGATTCTTGCAAGGAACCCGCATGACCAAGGCTAAACTAAAATTCCGACTGCACCGCACTGCTATTGTACTGATTTGCCTGGCATTATTGGTCTTGCTGATGCAAGGTGCATCCTATTTCAGCCTCAGTCATCAATTAGCTCGTTCAGAACAAGTTGAAGAGTTGGCGAAAACACTGGCGAAACAAGTCACGTTCAGTCTCTCCCCCATCATGGACAGTGGGGATGATGATATCGATAGCCAGAAGGTTGACGAAGTTCTCCAGCAACTGACGCAATCAAGCCGCATATTGGATGCCAGTGTATATCAGATTGATGGAACGCTGGTCGCCAGCGCCGGAGAGAACGTAAAAGTACGTGATCGACTGGCTTTAGATGGTAAACGCCCCGGCAGCTATTTCAACCACCAGATTGTCGAGCTGATCCCCGGTAAAAGCGGGCCAAGCGGCTTTCTGCGTATGACGCTGGACACCCATGTGCTGGCGACGGAATCCAAGCAAGTGGATAATACCACCAATTTGCTGCGCCTGATGATTCTCGTCGCGCTGGCTGTGGGGATTATTCTGGCTCGCACTCTGCTGCAAGGCCGCCGCAGCCGTTGGCAGCAATCACCTTATCTGCTCACCGCCAATACACCGGTCAAAGAAGATGAGGATGAAACACCAGAGGCACCTGCCAGTCAGCCAGATGCAGATAAAAAGGCGGGCGATAAATAATACTGCGGATAGATATTATGCCATGCGCTCAATTAACGTGGTGAGAGAAAGCAGTTGTCCCTGCATCTGTCGGGCAATAAGTTTGAATTCATTACTGATGTTCGAGTGATCTATCACCCGTTGCCAGAATATATTTGCCAGTTGCTGTGCTCGTTGCCAGTCCAGTTTGCTGATATCAACAGATAAAGAGATTTCCGGCACGTTGTGGCGCATATTCCCCGTGCTCGTCGGGGCAAATGCCATTGGCAACATATCGTAAACTGGCGCTAATGATAGTGGTGTGTTCTCAGGATGCAGAAAGGAAAGATTACCTTGGTGCATATCGGTATTGGCGATTAGTTTGCCAAATGCCCAGATAACGTTAACCTGCTCTAATGCCGGCGCGGCCAGTAATCCTTTATCGACTAATTGTTGGCAAACTTGTGGCCAACTGGCAACTGGGTTGCCAACAAATTCGGCATTAACCGCCTCTAAAGAAACTATCCCTAAACGGCCACGCTGCCCGCAGCGATCAAATCGCTCTACCTCAAGGAATATTTGCCTACCAACACCCTGTAAAACCTGACTTGTGGCCGCCTTATAACCCCCATTATTCAAGGTGCTAAGTGCAAGCGACTCAGATATCAGTAGGTCACCCCAGCGACGGCTATTGGCGTTTTGTAAAGAGGCAGAAAATTTGACAATAACATATGACGAAGGTCGCTCCAGATTCCCAGCATAACAAGTAAATTTCGGTTGTTCGCCGCCCGTAGAAGAACCGACCATTTCACCCGCCAGAGCCATTTGAGAAAGTTCTGCATAACGGGATAACTTATCTACCGGATCGATAGGTATCGCATCAGGTGCAGCTAACCAATGTTGATAACTTTGTTGTCCAATCAATATATTGCCATTCATATCATCAGCCTGACGTGACAGAGCTAATAAGATATGGTCTTCGTTCCACAAACGAACGTCATCGGTGAGCTGTAACTTACCTGCAACTGATTTCCCCCAAATCCGCCCGAGAAACCCCTGCGGCCGCATATCAGTCAAATACCACGGCAAGCTGTCAAATAGCTGCCATGTATCAGATGCCAGTTGATGTACACAGCACATTTCAGCCGGATAGATAGGATAGAGTATCGCGAAATGGGTTGCATGACCCTGTTCATCGATGCGATATAGCGGAAATGCATGCTCTGCGGCACTATCTCCAGCAATGTACCGCCGTAAGGCATATTGTGTTGCTTTGCCTTTACCTATTTTCAGCACCCTCTCTTTTAATCCGCTTAACTGCCGGGAAACCGTGGGTTGACTGATTGCCATAGCTTGCGCCAGATAGCTCGCGGTCGCCGGTTTTTGGCGTAATAACGTTTCCAGAGAGAGCATATGAATAGATTCGTGAATAGAATGATGAATAGATTTATAACGCTAATTATCTGATGTGTAAACAAACCTATTTTTTCTGGCAGATTTTATGAATAGATTCAGCGGCAGAGATCGCTGCCGCTGAATAGAGGGAAGCAGAGAAGGGATTACTTCTGATCGCCCAGCAACACCGATTCCAACGCAATTTCAATCATGTCATTAAAAGTACTTTGGCGCTCCGCAGCGGTGGTTTGCTCACCGGTACGGATATGGTCAGAAACAGTACAGATGGTCAGGGCTTTAGCACCGAACTCCGCAGCAACGCCGTAAATACCGGCAGCTTCCATTTCCACCCCCAGAATGCCGTATTTTTCCATTACATCAAACATTTGCGGGTCTGGCGTATAGAACAGATCAGCAGAGAAGATGTTACCGACACGAACGTCGATACCTTTCGCTTTTGCCGCATCAACAGCATTGCGGGTCATCTCAAAATCAGCAATCGCTGCATAGTCGTGATCTTTAAAGCGCATACGGTTTACTTTGGAGTCGGTACAAGCCCCCATGCCGATCACCACATCACGCAGTTTCACATCAGCACGAACCGCACCACATGAACCGACACGAATGATTTTTTTCACGCCAAAATCAGTGATCAGTTCTTTGGCGTAAATGGAGCAGGACGGGATACCCATACCGTGGCCCATTACAGAGATTTTGCGGCCTTTATAAGTACCGGTGAAGCCCAACATGCCACGCACATTGTTCACTTCGCGCACGTCTTGCAGGAAGGTTTCGGCGATAAATTTCGCACGCAGTGGATCCCCTGGCATTAATACAACGTCAGCGAAATCACCCATTTCAGCATTAATATGTGGCGTTGCCATAATCACTTTCCTTAAAAATCAGAGAATTAAAATTTATATTACTGAACTGTTTTTAAGTTTGAACTACTTTGCACAGTTCAGAGAAAATCAGCCATCGCCAGCGTAGATGAGCACCGACAGTTTGGGCACGGCCAGCGCACAGCCCCCGGAGCGTACACGCAGTACGTGAGGAGGGCGAGCACTGCCCAGGTTCAAAATGGCACGCTCAGCTTAGCTGAATGACTTAAAACATATTCTTACCGTAATCCATTGGAGATAGATTAAAATATGTCGCTACAGTCTGCCCAATATCGGCAAACGTCTCACGATGCCCCAGCGATCCCGGTTTGACTTTCGGGCCGTAAACCAAGACCGGAATGTGCTCACGGGTATGGTCAGTGCCCGGCCAGGTTGGGTCACAACCGTGGTCAGCCGTCAGGATCATGATGTCATCTTCTTTTACCAGCGCCATCAGCTCAGGCAGACGGCGGTCGAACAGTTCCAATGCGGCAGCATAACCGGCAACGTCGCGGCGGTGACCATAAGAGGAGTCAAAATCAACAAAGTTAGTGAACACGATAGTGTTGTCACCGGCTTTCTTCATCTCTTCTATCGTGGCATCAAACAACGCATCCAGACCGGTGGCTTTCACTTTTTGAGTGATACCCACATGTGCATAGATATCGGCGATTTTACCGATAGAAACCACTTCTCCCCCCTTCTCATCCACCAGTTTTTTCAACATGGTTGGTGCTGGCGGTTCAACGGCCAGATCATGGCGGTTACCGGTGCGTTGGAAGTTACCCGGCTTGTCACCAATAAACGGACGCGCAATCACACGGCCAATATTGTAGCCACCTTCGGTCAGTTCTTCGCGGGCAATTTCACACAGCTCATACAAGCGATCCAGGCCAAAAGTTTCTTCGTGGCAGGCAATCTGGAACACCGAGTCCGCCGAGGTATAGAAAATAGGCTTACCGGTTTTCATATGCTCTTCGCCCAGTTGGTCAAGGATAACGGTACCACTTGAGTGGCAGTTACCCAGATAACCCGGCAGGTTGGCCCGTTTTACCAGTTTATCCAACAGTTCCTGCGGGAAGCTGTTTTCGACATCACTGAAGTAACCCCAGTCAAACAGAACCGGTACACCCGCAATCTCCCAGTGGCCTGACGGTGTATCTTTACCGGAAGATAACTCACTGGCATAACCATAAGCACCAATGATGTCTGCATTTTTATCCAGCCCAACCGGGAATTTACCGGTGGACTCTTCAGCAGCTTTACCCAGCCCTAAACGGCTCAGGTTTGGCAGCGTCAATGGGCCACTACGGCCAACGTTGGCTTCCCCACGGGCGCAGACCTCTGCGATGTGGCCCAGAGTATCGGCCCCTTGGTCACCAAATTTGTTAGCATCGGCGCTGGCACCAATACCAAATGAGTCCAATACCATAATAAATGTACGTTTCATTATTTTCTCCTGCGTGGGTTCACGCTCTGGGGCAGCTACGTTCATCTGCTCCCCCATGTAATTAATCTGTTTTTGCTAACATTTGCCGTCGAAAGCAAATAGCGTCAATAACAAAAGTATGGCGCTTATTCAGTAATACGGCGATAGATAACCGGTGTTTCTTCCGGCGCGTTGTCACCCAAGGTGATCGCCGCACGTACTGCATCTGCTGCCTGTTGCCAGTCGTCTTCGTTATTGGCATGAATTACGGCTAATGGCTGCTGGCTATCAACCCCGCCTCCCAGACGTGCCATTTCAGTGATACCAACACTGTAATCAATAGGATCAGTTGCCCGCCGACGACCACCGCCGAGGGAAACCACCGCCATGCCCAGAGCACGGGTATCCATTGCGGTAACAATACCGGCTCGTTCAGCAAAGACCGGTTTGCTCAGCGTGGCAACCGGTAGGTAGCTGTCATAACGCTCAACGAAATCACTCGGACCTTTTTGCGCTGCCACCATGCGACCAAAGAGTTCTGCCGCTTTTCCGTTGTCCAGCACCGCCTGTAGCTTGGATCTGGCGTCAGCATCATTTTGCGCCAAATCACCTGATAACAGCATTTCAACGCACAGCGCCATCGTCACTTCCAGCAAGCGTGGATTGCGATATTCGCCGGTCAGGAAGCGCACCGCTTCGCGCACTTCAACCGCATTACCGGCGCTGGAAGCCAACACCTGATTCATATCGGTCAATAGTGCAGTCGTTTTGCAACCCGCGCCATTAGCCACACTGACAATAGCTTGTGCTAAATCGGCAGATAGTTGATATGTCGGCATAAAGGCACCAGAACCTACCTTCACATCCATCACCAACGCATCCAGCCCTTCAGCCAGTTTCTTCGCCAGAATAGAAGCAGTAATCAGTGGGATGGAATCTACAGTGGCGGTGATATCACGGGTAGCGTAGAAACGTTTATCTGCCGGTGCCAACGAGCTGGTTTGCCCGATGATGGCAACACCGACGTCCTGAATGATTTTACGGAACGCATTATCATCGGGGAAAATATCAAAACCGGGAATAGCTTCCAGTTTGTCCAAGGTCCCGCCGGTATGGCCCAGGCCACGGCCAGAAATCATCGGCACATAGCCACCGCAGGCTGCGACCATCGGACCGAGCATCAGTGATGTCACATCACCCACGCCACCGGTAGAGTGTTTATCCACGATCGGGCCGTTTAGATTAAGGCTTTGCCAGTTAAGCACCGTGCCAGAATCACGCATTGCCATGGTAAGTGCCACGCGCTCCGGCATGCTCATGTCGTGGAAATAGATGGTCATCGCCAAAGCAGCAATCTGCCCTTCGGATACCGAGTTATCGCGGATCCCATTGATAAAGAAACGAATCTCTTCTTCGCTCAATGGCTGACCATCACGTTTTTTACGGATAATTTCTTGTGCCAGAAACACAGCATCCCCCTGACCTAAATAAGGATAAAAGCCGCACTACAGGCTAGTCGCCCGCAGTGCATCAGCAAAACTCAATGAGTGCGATAATGATTAGTAACCGCTACTTTTGCTATCACTCTGATGGCCCAGCGTGGTTAATAAGCTGGCTAACAGACTGGATGCGCCAAAGCGGAAGTGGCGGGCATCGGCCCAGCCCTCACCCATCAATTGATCGGCCAGTTGCAGGAATTGTGCGGCATCTTCAGCGGTACGGACCCCGCCCGCAGGCTTAAAGCCGACGGTTTTACCCACGCCTAAATCACGGATAGTGCTCATCATAATACCCGCACTTTCCAGTGTGGCATTGACCGGCACTTTACCGGTGGAGGTTTTGATAAAATCTGCGCCAGCTTTAATCGCAATTTCAGAGGCTTGACGGATCAAGTGCTCTTGCTTTAGCTCACCGGTTTCTATGATTACTTTCAGCAATACATTCGCGGCAGCGCAGGCTTCTTTGCACTCTTTCACTAATTCGAAGCCGACCTTATCATTACCCGCCATTAAGGCGTGGTAAGGGAAAACCACATCCACTTCATCAGCACCATAGGCAATGGCAGCACGGGTTTCTGCCAGTGCAATAGCAATATCATCATTGCCATGTGGGAAGTTGGTTACTGTTGCAATGCGGATTTCAGGGGTACCCTGCTCACGCAACGTTTTACGCGCAATAGGAATAAAGCGGGGATAAATACAGATTGCCGCCGTGTTACCGGCAGGGCTTTTTGCCTGATGACACAACGCGATAACCTTATCGTCGGTATCGTTGTCATTCAGGGTGGTTAAATCCATCAAACTCAGTGCGCGTTTGGCATAATCGTTCAGATTCGCGCAGGCGGTTAAATCGGTCATAAAACTCTCCAACACTATTTCAGCCCCAGCACTTTGCCAGAACTGAGCATCTATTTATGAGCGGACAAAGAGACCGTACCGGTACCTTTGGTGATTAAAAGCCCCTCTCAAGAGGCGTAATTGTTGCCGCTGGGCAAATAAAATCGCCCTAATGAGAGGGTTCTAAGCTCAATACGTTGGCGAGCGGACTTGGTTCCTTGAAGATAGCCCCTATGGGTGGCAATTGAGATCCATCTCACCGCACTAACTACTTGGTCATTGCATACATCACTGATGCAATGCGACGACATACAGGCTTTAGGCTTTCAATCCGAAAACCAATAATACTATTTGAACACGTTACCGATGCCTTGGGTGTGCTCAATTTCACACTAATCAATAGTAACTTGTAACGAGTAAAAATTATATGTGATTAAAGTCACAAAATAATCTGATTTGTAATTTATCGCCGATGATATGCCCACTCGCATCAAGGATAGCTTATGGGCAGAAATACGCAGTATTGTGGGCCTGAACCATAAAAAACTAAGCGTCAGCGGTGCAGACAGTTTGGGTGCGGACAGCACGTAGGGACTGGAGCGTACACGAAGTACGTGACAAGTCCCGAGCACTGCCCAATCTCAAAATGGCAAGTCAAGCTAGCCTAATTATAATGCCAGGAAGAAACCGGCGATCGTCGCACTCATCAGATTCGACAATGTGCCTGCCGCTACCGCTTTCAGGCCAAAACGCGCGATATCGTGGCGGCGATTCGGTGCCATGCTACCCAAACCACCCAATAAGATGGCAACAGATGACAAGTTAGCAAAACCGCACAACGCAAAGGAGATAATGGCCTTAGTGTGATCGGAAAGAACCTGTAAACCCGCAGCTTTGACTAACTCTTCCGCCTGGAGATACTGACCGAAATTCATAAATGCTACGAATTCGTTAACGATAATCTTCTGGCCGATAAATGAACCCGCCACCATCGCTTCACTCCACGGCACACCGATCAGATAGGCAATCGGCGAGAATACCCAGCCCAGAATCAACTCTAGCGAAAGTTGTGGATAATCAAACCAGCCACCAATCCCACCTAAAATACCATTGAGCAGAGCAATCAAGGCGATAAAAGCCAACAGCATTGCCCCAACATTCAGCGCCAATTGCATACCGGAAGCCGCGCCAGAGGCCGCAGCATCAATAACGTTAGCCGGGCGTTCATCCTCAGCAATCAAGGTAGTCGCATCAACTTTATCATGGGTTTTTTCGGTTTCTGGCACCATCAGTTTAGCAAACAGTAACCCGCCCGGTGCTGCCATAAAGGAGGCGGCAATCAGGTATTCCAATGGCACCCCCATTTGCGCATAACCGGCCAATACTGAACCGGCAACGGAGGCTAAACCGCCGCACATTACCGCAAACAGCTCAGATTGGGTCATGGTGGCAATATAAGGGCGCACCACTAACGGCGCTTCGGTTTGACCAACAAAGATATTGGCAGTGGCGGAAAGGGATTCAGTACGTGAAGTCCCCAGCAGCTTTTGCAAACCACCGCCCAATACTTTAATAACGATTTGCATGATGCCGAGGTAATACAAAACGGCAATCAATGACGAGAAGAATACAATTACCGGTAATACTCGCAAGGCGAATACAAAGCCGCCGCCACCGAAAACCTCAAACATTTTGTCGGAAACCAAACCGCCAAAAATAAATGAAATCCCCTCATTACCGTAGGCGATAACGTTCGCTACCCCTTCTGACATGCCGCCCAGAATGCGGCGACCGATAGGCACATATAACACCAATGCACCAATAACGATCTGGATAATAAATGCGCCAACAACAGTGCGGATATTAATCGCCCTATAATTACTTGAAAGAAGTACGGCTATTAATATCAGTACTGCCATTCCAACCAAACTCATTAGCATGTCGCTATCCCTAATAGTGAAATCATTAATTAAATTGAAATTATTTTGGGGGGATTATACCGGCATGACGGGGCTATCAAACAATCTCTGTCACAAATAAACACAACTAAAAGCAACTTGAACAACACAAATGTGACAAAAGTCACATTAAAAAGCAGAAATAACGAGATGTTGATAATTATTAGCGTGGTTTGTATGCACCCATCGGTGATTTAGGGGGGGCATATCTTGGCTGGCGGTAACCGGAACAAACGCTGGCTATTCTCTAGCAACTGGCTGGCAATCTGTTGTGGTGCTTCAGGGCGTAATTCACACAATACACTGAACACATCAGCAGCCCGCTCAGGCCGATTTGGTTGCCCCTGAAAACCCGCTAACGGCATATCCGGTGCATCGGTTTCCAGCAGTAATGAAGAAAGCGGTAATGCGGCCATCACACCACGGGTTTTCTGTGCCCGCGCATAAGTAATGGTCCCGCCCACACCGATGTAATAACCCAGGCGAATAAAGGCTTGCGCTTGCGCCAGGCTACCGGCAAAACCATGCACGACCCCCGTGCGCGGCAAAACAGTTTTGCGCAGTGCCGAGGCTAATTGGTCATGGGAACGGCGGGAATGCAGAATAACGGGGAGATCATGCTGTTTCGCCAACGTAAGTTGGGCCTGCAATAGCGCTAATTGGCGTGGTAACTGCGGATCATCCATATAGAGATCCAGGCCAATTTCCCCCACCGCCACCAGCTTATGCGTTTTGTTCACCAGATAAGATGCCAGAGCGGCTAAATCGGCCTCTTGATGTTGAGCAATATAGAGTGGATGCATACCTAGTGCGGCAAAAAGAGGCGGATAGTTCGCAGCCAACGCCAAAATACGGGAAAAATAAGCCGCACCCACCGCCGGGACGATCAACTGCCTGACATTCGCCTGAGCCGCAGTGACTAGACTGGCCGCCTCTGCGCCACTGAACGGAGGGAAGTCAAAGTGACAGTGGGTATCGATAAAATAAGGTGTATCGATGAGAGACGGTATCTGCTCAATGATCGCTGCCATTACGCGGTATCACCTTTGTTCTTTGCCATATCGGCAGGCAAAATGATCTCCCCTGCCAGGGGTTTTCTGCTGCTATGCGTAGTGACCGGAATAATTAACCCATTGCCGCTCCCCCTCATCTGAGCCGGTAGACCATGCTTAGTGGTGGCAGTTGAATCCGCTGGCGTGATGATATTCGGCGGTTGAGTGATATCAAATGAAGAATCATCAATATCAATTAGCGCTGCCATATCATCCGGTTGATTAATATCTTGCGGCTGAAGCATACGGCGTGAGAGTGAAATCGAGATTTTCTCCCCATTGATTTCAGCTTGATCCCGATGATCTTGCGGTAATAACCAGTGCCCAACGGTCGCCAGAAAATAGCGGCCACAACGGCGGCCTAAATGATAATCACGATTAAGCGCCGCAACCCGACTCCCCAGCGCATTACTGGCAAGTGGCTTAGGCGGAAAAATTTCGAAAATACGCAGATCACCGGGCGGTTTTTCAATAAATTGCTGAATACGGTGATAGCTCTGCTCATGTTGCTGCATAATCCGCACCAGTTGTTGCAAACTACTTTCACTCAGCCAATGTTCCATCCGCTTCATCCACTGCGGCGTATAATAGACCTGCGACGGCACCGTGCGAATCACTACAATAGTATCAGCGCCACGGCGGTAGGCTTCTTCCACCGGAATGGCATCACTGATGCCACCATCTTGATAACTGATCCCCCCCAAATCCACTCCCTGACGGTATAAACCAGGGATTGCACTGGACGCTTTAATGGTCGGCAGCCAACTTTCTCGAGTGGGAGAAATATAGGTAGGTTCAAAATCATCACTGCGGCAGGCGCACATCAAGAATTCGCGGCCATTGCGTAAATGCTCTTCAGCATGATCCATGGCCAGAGGTAACTGCTGGGAGGTGATATCCACCAACCAGTCGAGATCAATTAGGTGCCCACCCCGTACAAAACGTAATGGGTTAAAGAAATTAGCTGTGGTGGTGTAGCGAGTAATAACACGGCGAGCGTAACCGGGTTGACCGCAGATAAAAGCAGATAGGTTTTGTGCACCCGCAGAGGTGCCAATCATCAGATCAAAAGGGTTAAAGCGGGCGCGTTGGAATTCATCCAGCACACCGGCTGTAAAAATCCCCCGCTGCCCGCCTCCCTCGCAGACCAACGCCATTTTTCCGGGTTGATATGGTTTATAGGCGAGTGGCTCAATATTACCGAGCGTGATAGGTATTCTGTATCCCACCATCCATCCTTAATTCGTTACAACAGGTGCTGAGGATACCTCGTCTTATCCTTTGCTGTAACCCTCTCGCCTTACTAAAGGCGCTTACGGCCTGTAAACAGACTGATGAGGAATAGGACAATACCCACTACAAAGACGACTTTTGCAGCCCAAGCTGCCGTACCGGCTAACCCGCCGAAACCTAATGCCGCAGCGATTAAAGCAATAATCAAAAATATGATGCCCCAGCGAAACATAAGCCTCTCCTTCCCGTTTTTAAAAATAGCTTTATACACTTACGTTAAAAACAGCGTTTTAACCTTCGGTCTATTTAACAGTAGCGTGTTTAACAGAAGTCGCATTATTAACGGATTTATTATTTGGCTGACGGGCTTATAAACGTTATTCCGTAAAGTATTTCTCTCCCACGAAATACCCATCAGCCGATAATAATTAAGGTTTGATGCTCAGATCATTTTTAACGCTTTTCACGCCATTAACGGCTTTAGCGATACTTTCAGCACGGTCAGACTGCGCTTTACTCTCAACATGACCTGACAACTGCACCACGCCGTCGGTAGTTTCTACTTTCACTTTACGTGAGGGTACGATGTCATCAGCCAGTAATTTGGCTTTGATTGAACTGGTTGTTGCAGCATCGCCAGCATATTCACTGACTGATTGTGATTTCTGATCTTTCACATGCAGCTTATCGCTGACAGATTTAACACCTTCAACGTTTCCGGCAATTTCAACGGCGGTTTCAGCTTCAGCCTGAGAAGTCACAAAACCAGTCAAAGTGACGACGCCATGGTTGGTTTCAACAGAGATATCCGTACTTTTAAGGGATTTCTCTTCCAACAAAGCGCTTTTTACTTTCGCTGTTGCGGCACTGTCACCCATGTAGTTATCAACTTTCTTCATGGAGCTATCGAGTTTCGCGCCAGTGCTGTCTACCACGTTGTTTGTCTTATTGAGCATGGTGTCTTCAGCGAACACGCTACCACTCATCAGTGCAGTACCTAAAACAACAGCAATCATTGAACGGGCAAATTTTGTATTTGTCATCGATTTCTTCCTTTGTCGTTATAAACCGTAAAGGGTTATCAAGCTTAATGGATTACAACACCCAAATTTACGGATTTTTACGCCACCCAGAGGGGTGGGCATTTGATGAATACTTTACGATTACTACAGGTTATTTGACCCAAAAGTGGTGCGCGTCAATCCTGCGTGTATCTATAAAGATAGAGCATCACAGAATAAATACAGTCAGAATCGCCCTAAAACCGGATTTTTATGATTAAGTAGGAGTTATCCTAAGGAGAAAATAGTGAGGAGAATTAATGAATCGGGGTACTGGGTACCCCGATAGAATGCGGCTTGGCGGGTGATTAATGTTCGCGGGTTTTACGGAAATTCACTTCCGGGTAACGCTCTTGCGTAATATTAAGATTAACCATAGTTGGGGCGATATAGCTCAAGTTATCACCACCATCGAGTGCCAGGTTAACCTCATTTTTACGTTTAAACTCTTCAAACTTCTTCACGTCATCACACTCCACCCAACGGGCGGTAGAGACGTTGACGGATTCATACACCGCTTCCACGTTGTATTCACTTTTCAGTCGTGAAGAAACCACTTCAAACTGTAGAACACCAACTGCGCCGACAATCAAATCGTTGTTGGTTAACGGACGGAACACTTGCACCGCCCCCTCTTCTGACAACTGAACCAACCCTTTCAGCAACTGCTTCTGTTTCAATGGATCACGCAGGCGAATACGACGGAACAATTCAGGGGCAAAGTTCGGAATACCGGTGAACTTCATATCCTCACCCTGGGTGAAGGTATCACCAATTTGAATGGTACCGTGGTTATGCAAGCCAATGATATCGCCAGCAAACGCTTCTTCTACATGCGAACGGTCACCGGCCATAAAGGTCAGTGCATCAGAAATCACCACGTCTTTCTTGGTACGCACCTGACGCAGTTTCATCCCTTTTTCAAAGCGGCCAGAAACTACACGCATAAAGGCAACACGGTCACGGTGTTTCGGGTCCATATTTGCCTGAATTTTGAAAACAAAACCAGTAAATTTGGGTTCAGCAGCAACCACTTCACGGGTATCTGTTTTACGTGGCATCGGGGCCGGAGCCCATTCAACCAAGCCATCCAACATATGATCGACGCCGAAGTTACCCAAAGCGGTACCGAAGAACACCGGCGTTAAGTCACCAGACAGGAAAGCATCATGCTCGAACTCATGAGAAGCCCCCTGTACCAGTTCCAACTCCTGACGGAACTGCTTAGCCAAGTCTTCACCAACTGCTGCATCCAAGTCTGGGTTATTTAGCCCTTTGACGATGCGCACTTCCTGAATAGTGTGGCCTTTACCCGTCTGATAGAGATACGTTTCATCTTTATAAAGGTGGTAAACCCCTTTAAACAACTTACCGCAGCCAATCGGCCAGGTGATGGGTGAACAAGCAATTTTCAGCTCACGTTCCACTTCATCCAACACTTCCATCGGATCACGGATATCGCGGTCCAATTTATTCATAAAGGTCAGAATCGGCGTATCACGCAGACGGGTCACTTCCATCAGCTTACGGGTCCGATCTTCAACCCCTTTTGCCGCATCAATCACCATCAGACAGCAGTCCACGGCAGTCAGAGTACGGTAAGTATCTTCGGAGAAGTCTTCATGGCCTGGGGTATCGAGCAAATTGACCAGACAACCGCCATAGGGAAACTGCATCACCGAGGTGGTGATGGAGATCCCACGTTGCTTTTCCATTTCCATCCAGTCAGATTTGGCATGATGGCTTGAGCCACGGCCTTTTACCGTACCGGCGGTCTGAATTGCGTGTCCGAACAACAACACTTTTTCGGTAATGGTGGTTTTACCGGCATCGGGGTGGGAAATGATCGCGAAAGTACGTCTTTTCGCGACTTCCAGTGCGTATTCACTTGGAGACATAGTTTGAGATTTCTACTTTTAGGCCGCCCTGCTCTGGGCCTCATATCTTATTGATATGCGGGTCAGGCAAAGCGAGGCATTGATTGTGGCGCCATACCCCTGCTTATGTGAAATTGCAGCACGGTTGGCGGCAATTCCTACGTCGGGTATAAGTGGCTATAGCGCGGTATTTTCTCTGATTTATGCGAGATAGACAATTTATTCAAGACAAACAGTCGTTATTCAAGACAAACAATCGTTATTCAAGACAAACCGTCATTATTCACAACTGACAATCGGCAAAACGGTGCTATCCCATCGGCAGCGCCATCATAATGGCATCTTCACGCCCATCGGCACTCGGGTAATAGTTACGCCGCACAGAAACCTCGTTAAAGCCTAAACTCTCATAGAGGGCGATAGCCCGAGCGTTTGAAGCTCGCACCTCAAGCCAAAGAGTGACGATATCACGTGTTTCCAACTGTTCAATCAGATGTTCAAGCAGTAAACGCCCATAACCCTGACGCTGATACTGTGGATCGATGGCGATATTAAACAGCGTCGCTTCATCCAACACTATTTGGGTAATGGCAAAACCGACCATTTGTTGACTGACACTCAACTTAAAATTGAGATAGCGATCCCCTTGGTTGCTGACCAGGGTTTTTTCCGTCCACGGGAAAGCGTGGCTGGCTTGCTCAATGTTGTACGCTGCGGCCAGATCGGCTGGCGTCAGGATAGAAATCTGCTTCATGGTGACAAATCTGCTGCCAAAGTGCGCGCTTAGCGCTCGCGTCTTGATAAAGTCCGGCCAGTGCCGGGCTGTGTAACTGCGCGCCAACAACCGCAAGCGGTTCACTGATGCCCAATCGCCAACTGTTGCACTGCGTATCTTCTGGCAACATCGCTACCTTTTCCGGCGTCAGCGCATAAGCCTGACGCGGCGTGAGACCCAAGCTGTGCAACACATCGCACAACAGTGGATCATCATATTCTGGAAGCTGGTGTGCCACAATCAGCAGGCGGGTATCTGCGGGTAAGCGCACTGCGATTTCACCCTGCAAGACAGCCGGGCGGCGCAATGTCCACTGCGTAATGCCTAGCTGTTGTAACAGCAAGTCTCGTCTTGATGCCATGCCATTTCCTGTCAGAGCGACCCGTATTTCGACGCTATGCTAGCAAACCCATCGAACATGTGCCAACAAACCTCTATAATCCCCAATCATATTAATAAGGAGCCAAAGACTGATGTCAGCATTAACCCCAGCCAGTGAAGTGATACTGCGCCATAGTGATGAATTTATAGCCCGCCATGTGTTGTTTGCCGGTGATTTACAAGATGCGCTGCCAGCGCAGTTTGATGCAGCCGGGGTACGGGTTCATACCAATCAATATCACCACTGGCAATTACTGAGCAATACGCTGGAAGATAATGTGCAATTCGGTCTTTTGGCCACTGCCGACATGGTGGCTAACTGCGATACGCTGGTTTATTACTGGCCAAAAAGCAAACAGGAAGCCCTGTTCCAACTGGCTAACCTGCTTTCGTTATTGCCTGTCGGCACTGATATTTTTGTGGTGGGTGAAAACCGCAGTGGCGTGCGCAGCGCAGAAGAAATGTTATCTGAATTTGCGCAACTGACCAAAATCGACAGCGCCCGCCGTTGCGGCCTGTACCATGGCCGATTGGATAAGCAGCCGGAATTTGATGCTGATGCCTGGTGGGAAAGTTACCAGGTGGGCGATGTGACAGTCAAAACATTGCCTGGCGTATTCAGCCGTGACTCGCTGGACTCCGGCAGCCATCTGTTACTGTCTACTTTCAGTGAGCCATTTAAAGGCAATGTGCTGGATGTCGGCTGTGGCGCAGGTGTGCTGGCCTCAGTACTGGCGCAGCAATCACCTAAAATCAAATGGACCCTGAGTGATGTCTCTGCGGCCGCTATTGAGGCCAGCCGAGCGACATTAGCGGCGAATAACATCGACGCACAAGTGATCGCCAGTAACGTCTATTCCGACATTAAAGGCCGCTTCGAGATGATTATTTCGAACCCACCGTTCCATGATGGCATTCAAACCAGCCTGACTGCGGCAGAATTGTTGATCCGTGGCGCAACCGCTCACCTGCATGTCGGCGGTAAATTGCGGATAGTGGCGAACTCCTTCCTGCCTTACCCTGCACTGCTGGATGCGGCATTTGGCAGCCATGAAGTGCTGGCCCAGAATGGCCGTTTTAAGGTGTATCAGGCAACTGTCGGGCGTGCGCCACGAGACGCTAAGAAAAAACGTTAAAACTAGGCGTTAAGATGAGCCATTCCCTCCACGCCGTAGCGTTCACCCGCTGCGGCATGGAACGGGAATACCGCATCCAGCGCCGCCAGCTCTTGCGGGCTGAGTGCCAGATCGAGTGCTGCCAGATTCTCTTCCAGATAAGCACGCCGTTTGGTTCCTGGGATCGGAACAATATATTGCCCCTGCGCCAATACCCATGCCAACGCCAGTTGGGCGGGTTTAACCCCTTTCTCACGCGCCATTTCCACTACCGCATCGGCCAATACCAAATTCATGGCAAAATTATCCCCTTGGAAACGCGGGTTATGACGGCGGAAATCATCAGCAGCCAGATCTTCCGGGCGACGTAACGCTCCAGTCAGGAAACCACGCCCCAGAGGGCTATAAGCCACAAACCCCACGCCTAGCCGTTCGCAGGTCGCCAATACAGAGGATTCCACATCTCGTGTCCAAAGTGAGTATTCACTCTGCACTGCGGTAATGGGATGTACCTGATGGGCCTTCTCTAATGTTGTCGCTGAGACTTCACTCAAACCGATATAACGAATTTTACCGGCGGTAACCAAATCAGCCAACGTGCCAATCACATCCTCAACCGGCACACTCGGATCACCACGGTGCTGGTAATAAAGGTCAATGACATCAACACCCAACCGCTTTAGGCTACCGTCAACAGACTGACGAATATAATCAGGCTGGCTACTGACGCCGCGCACCGTCGGATCTGCCGGGTCACGAACAATACCGAATTTAGTGGCCAGAAAAACCTGATCACGTTTGCCTTTAATGGCACGCCCAACCAACTCCTCATTGGTAAACGGGCCATACATGTCGGCGGTATCGAGCAAAGTCACCCCCAATTCCAGCGCGCGATGTAACGTCGCAATGGATTCATTTACATCCTGATTGGTGGAGTAAAAGTCACTCATCCCCATGCAGCCAAGCCCCAGCGCTGAGACGAGTGGACCATTCGAACCTAATTGACGTTGTTGCATTGTGATATTCCCCATTAGTGATGTCGGAAGAAAGTGTGGTTGTTTAGCGAGGAAAGATAAATAATGCAGATTGCTCATTACTGTTCAAAAAACACCAACAATGGCGGGATGCAATCATGGACCAAATACAAGCTATGCGGATATTTGTCCGTATTGTTGAATTGGGCAGTTTCAGTCGCGCGGCGGAGAAACTGCAATTGCCACGCGCAACGGTCAGCCATACCTTAAAACGGTTGGAGCAGCGCTTAGGTGTGCGTTTATTGGTGCGCACCACCCGGCAAGTCAATATCACGGCTGAAGGCACACTGTATTACCAGCGCTGCTTGCAATTATTGTCAGCGTTTGAAGAGGCTGATTCGCTATTCAGCCATCAGCGGTTACAACCCGAGGGGAAAGTACGCATTGATATGCCCCATTCGCTGGCCCGCAATGTGGTTATCCCCGCGCTGAATGACTTTTATCAGCGTTATCCCCATATCACACTGATGCTCGGTGCGAATGACAGCACCATTGACCTGATGCGTGAAGGTGTAGACTGTGTTTTGCGCGCATGGCTACCCCATGATGAGCAATTAGCGTCGCGAAATATTGGTCTACAACCACAGATAACCTGCGCATCTCCGGCATATCTGGCAAAACAGGGTGTCCCGCAGTCCCTTGACGATCTGGCTGGCCATCAAGCTGTGGGCTATTTCTCACAAATAAATAGCCGTGATTACCCGCTAGAATTTGTTTATCAGAGCAAGGTTGAAAACCGTACCTTACCTGGCATCTTGAGTGTCAGTGGTGCCGATGCTTATATCGCAGCCGGTGTCGCAGGCTTAGGATTAATTCAGGCTCCCACGTCAGGTATTCAGAGCCAATTAGCACAAGGGGAACTGATAGAGGTACTGCCCCACTGCCCACCGCCGGCTATGCCACTGTTTATCATGTTCCCTGCGGGCCGTTTTCTCGCCCCCAGGGTCAGGGTGCTAATTGACTGGCTTATTGAGCTGTTTTCTCATTATCCACAGCCATCATCCCATCTACCCAATAGGCGCTAAAAACTAAAAATGCTTCTGTAATCAAATCAATTATTCAACATATGATGCTTTTTACAGCAAACGTCCCGCTTAGGGGAAATAAGTATTGACCTGAACGTGAAAATCTCTAGAATTCGCCTCCGTAGTTGCTTTATAAAAGTCATGTTCCGGTACGCGATGGTGGCGGAATTGGTAGACGCGCTAGCTTCAGGTGTTAGTGTTCTTACGGACGTGAGGGTTCAAGTCCCTCCCTTCGCACCAAACAGTCTTTTGTAAGTAATCTATTTTGTGAGTAGGTCATTTTGGTAAAGTAAGTAGCAGTAAAGATTTATATTGCACAGCACATGCGATGGTGGCGGAATTGGTAGACGCGCTAGCTTCAGGTGTTAGTGTTCTTACGGACGTGAGGGTTCAAGTCCCTCCCTTCGCACCAAGCTGGTGATATAAATCCTAAGTTTTACTTTTTCAAGATATACCCAAAATAACTCAAGTTGCAGGAAAGCGGCAAACGCACATGCAGTTTGAAGTATAGCGGGGATAAGCAGTAAGAAATCATTTGGGCGATGGTGGCGGAATTGGTAGACGCGCTAGCTTCAGGTGTTAGTGTTCTTACGGACGTGAGGGTTCAAGTCCCTCCCTTCGCACCACAATGATTTCAAAAAACGCAGTAATACCTTTCTTCTGGTCTGGCAATTTCTCTTCCTGAAATACACGCAAATACCTCTACTTATTACCAAAATTCAGTCCGCTCGATTGGGTTCAATGTTGGGTTTTAGGTAAATCAATGTATCCCGCTATGCATTAATACCGCAGTCAGGCCGCTCAACAGCGCCAGGCAGGATGGCAGCAATAAAAAATGCCGCAACCGTGCGTGATACAGCATACTAACCGTGACCAGCATGGCGAGCACAATCAGGATACGTAACTGGCCGACGGTGATATCAGCCCATCCCAAAACCGGTAGTAAAGCAAAAGGCAGCAATATCCCCCAGCCACTAGACATAGCACGGCTCAATAACCCACTGATCCCATACCAACGATAAGCGGCTAATCTGGTTGTAATCATAGCAACGGCCTCAAGTGATAATGATAACCAATATCATATATCACTCTACCACAGTCTGCACTATGAAGTTGTTGGCAGCAGACAAGCAACAACAAGGTAAGAAACATCATGATGACAGGCTGAAACAAAAATGGTAATTTTGGTTAAGAAAATTCCTAAAATGATGTTAAAAAGCTTCAAATAAAAATAATTACCAAGAAAAACTATTTATCGTGATGCCTAAATAATAGGGCCTTATGAGGATATTGTTTATTTGTCTACTGACAGCACGACATTATGCAGAGTGAATTGAATATGAATAGCCATTCCTACGATCAGCTTCTGAAAAGTAAGCATCGGCTCTCTTTACTGCTTTTTCTATTTCTCAATGCGTCGTCATCTATTTTTAGTATGATATTACCGTCGCCTGAAACACCAGCGGTGACATTACCGATAGTGCTAATCACGGTTATCAGCCTGAGTGCCGCAGCTTATCTGATTTTTATTTCGAAGAATTATGCCGATAAACTGAATTTATTTTCAATAATCATGGGTATGCTTTGGGCCTGGCAAATCATTCTTAAATACGAATACTTGGGTACTAATGAAAATAACTACTTATTGCTTAGCCTGTTTACGATTTTCTTTATCAGCACCATAGCTCTGTCTGATAATTTCCTCGCATTTTGTTTGCACACCGCCCCATCTGCCTTAACCGTTATTTTACTGGATGATTTTCAAAATATTTTCCGTATTTTATTCACTATCATGCTGCCACTGATTGGTTTCTCTTTACATCATTTGATGCTGCGCCGTAGCGATGACTTTACCCGAAAACTTGTCGCACGCCTGTATAATGAAAGGGAAAAATTCAGTGATTTAAGCATGATAGATCCCTTAACCAGTTTGTATAATCGCCGGGGTCTGGAGAATAAACTTGAAACACTGCTGGCTCAGTCCCCTGGCAATCATTACGTACTGTTACTCGATATCGACCATTTTAAAGCTTATAACGATAACTATGGTCACACCATGGGGGATCAAGCGCTGGTTCGCGTTGCCGCCGCTATTCGTGATGCAGTTCGTTCACGGGATATCGTGGTGCGCTACGGCGGTGAAGAGTTCTTAGTGCTCTTGACTCATGTCAGTGAAGAATATGCCAGCCAATTGGCTGAGCGCGTACGCCAACGGGTTTTAGGGCTTGATATTCCACATGTTTTTAACCATAAAGTTTCCACAACTGTGACACTGAGTGCAGGTATTTCGCCTCTTCAAGCCTATGATCTGGCCTCCTCACTCAAAGCCGCAGATGAAGCACTTTACCGAGCCAAAAAAAATGGCCGTAATAAAGTTGCCTTTGCCGGAGAAAAATTATCAAACGTTGAATCATCACCCTAATTAAATCACGCAGTACAGACTCAATTATTATTTTTTTACCATAATGGTTGAGTTTAATACTGCGGTATTATATTTCACTTTAATTATGTTATTAAACCTTATCATTGCATCTCAATAAAATAAATCACTGGCTCATCTACTGACAAATAACATCCATTTAAGTGAATCATCCTCCCGCACAGTTGAACATAATCCGCGTTTAAGACCATAAACTGCTCTATTTCCCCCATTAAAAAGCCAATCCCTTACTCTACCGATACTCCCTAGAGAAACCCTGAATAATATTCAGATACCGCAATGCAAATACAATAATGATTATCATTTATATAAAGCAGGGTTATACCGGAAAGCGCCTTGCGACGGAGGATAAAAATCGACTGACAATGCAGCCTGGCACTGTTTTTTTGGCTACAACAGATTATTTTGTTGCTTTGCTAAACCGATTCTTCTACTTTTAGCAGCAACCAGAATTGAAGAAAAAAAGGGTTTATCATGGAAAATACCATTTGGGTTTTAGGTGATGCTGCAATTGATTTAGTTCCTGAAAATTCAAATAGTTATCTTAAATGCCCAGGGGGTGCACCTGCCAATGTGGCGGTCGGTATCGCCAGATTGGGCGGTAAAAGTGCCTTTATTGGCCGAGTTGGGCAAGACAGTTTTGGTCGTTTTATGCAGCAGGTATTACAGCAAGAAAACGTTGATACCCACGCGATGACGCAAGATCCGCTGCACCATACCTCTACGGTGGTGGTGGATTTAGATGAACATGGCGAACGCACTTTTACATTTATGGTGACACCGAGTGCTGATCTATTCTTGCAACCAGATGATTTACCTGAATTTAAAAATAATCAGTGGCTGCATCTGTGCTCTATTGCCTTAAGCCAAGAGCCGAGCCGCAGTACCGCCTTTGAGGCGATGCGCCGTATTAAAGCCGACGGCGGTTGGGTCAGTTTTGACCCCAATATCCGTGCCGATATCTGGCGTGAGCCACAAGCGTTACTCCCCTGTCTGCAACAGGCGCTGATGTTAGCCGATGTGGTGAAACTGTCGTTGGAAGAACTGAATTTTATCTGCCCGGATCAGGATGTTGCCAGCGCAATGGAACAGGTGATGGCCGACTATTGCTGCAAATTGCTGTTGGTGACACTAGGAGCCGATGGCGTTTGGGTGCATAACCGCCATCGCCTGCAAAAATACCCAAGCCGAAAAATCACTCCAGTAGATACAACCGGCGCGGGTGATGCCTTTGTCGCTGGGTTGCTGGCGGCATTGGCACGGCTACCGGACTGGCACTTAGGTGCTGATCTCACCGCCGCCATCGATCAGGCGCAAGCCTGTGGTGCTTTGGCCACCAGCGCTAAAGGGGCGATGACTGCGTTACCTAATGCTCAACAGTTGCTGCATTTTCTTCAACGCAGTCACTCATTGTATAAACGACTCTCTGTATAAATCCGTCAGGATGTCGCCTTTGGCAGGCATCCATCTCCCCTCTTACCTGCCGTTCTTGTTGCTAAATACCCAGCCTATTTCCTCGTATCTAACATTGTATTTCTAGTTCTATCCTGCCGCCCATAGCCTTATTCCACTCGTAAAATCGTGCAATTTGCAGCCTGGATCACAATAGCTGAATCGGGTTAGCAAAATATTTTGCTAATCCCAGAGGTTCCCCCTTATGTTAGCCATGAAAAACCGGTTTAGCTGTTTAGCATAAATACAATTAATCACATACCGAGTGATATAAAATGATGATAAAACCAAGCTATCTTGCTGTATCAATAGGACTTATCCTTTCCTGCGCAGCGACCACCACCTTTGCAGCCTCTTCTTCTTCAAGCATGGATATAGAAGCCCGCCTCAATGCTATGGAGCAGCGATTGCAACAAGCGGAACAACGGGCAAAAAATGCAGAAACACGCGCCGAAATTGCCGAAAAACAAGCACAAAAACTGGAAGCCAGAACACTTCAGGCAGAAGAAAAGACCGTTCAGGTGGCTAAGCGCACCGATAAACTGGAAAGTAAAACACAGGATGGCAACGGCTTTGAATTTCATGGTTATGCCCGTTCCGGCCTGCTAATGAACGACTCTGGCACCGGCACCCAAGGTGGCCCGTATGTTACGCCAGCGGGCAGTACCGGAGGGGCAGTTGGCCGCTTGGGTAATGAGCCAGACACTTATGTTGAAGTCAATTTGGAGAAAAAGCAGAAGCTGGATAACGGTGCCACCACCCGCTATAAAGTGATGCTGGCTGATGGTCAGCGCAGCTATAACGACTGGACAGCCGACAGCAGTGACCTCAATGTGCGCCAGGCATTTGTCGAACTGGGTACCCTGCCAACCTTTAACGGTATTTTTAAAGACAGCACATTGTGGGCAGGTAAACGTTTCGATCGCGATAACTTTGATATTCACTGGCTGGATTCCGACGTGGTATTCCTTGCCGGTACTGGTGGCGGTATCTATGACATCAAATGGACCGATAACCTGAAGAGTAACTTCTCGTTATATGGCCGTAATTATGGTGAGATCGAGAATGTTAATAGCGATATCCAAAGCTATATTTTCACTACCAATAACTATAGCGGCCCCTTCCAGTGGATGGTGAGCGGGTTGCGGGCCAAAGATAACGAAGCGCGCCAAAATAGCGGTGAAACCGTCAATACCCATGCTGCTGACAAAGGTATTCACAGCATGTTGGCCTATCACGGTGACAGCTTCTATGGGCTACGTGATGGTACGTCAAAAACCGCACTGCTGTACGGCCATGGTTTAGGGGCTGAAGTAAAATCCATCGGTTCCGATGGCAATTTAACCAGCAGCGCAGATACCTGGCGTTTGGCGACTTACGGCACCACCGCATTAAGTAAAAACTGGAGTCTGGCTCCAGCAATATTGGCGCAACAAAGTAAGGATCGTTATGTCTTGGGCGATAGCTATAAGTGGATAACATTCAACACCCGCCTGATTCAGGAAATCACCGAGAATTTTGCATTAGCTTATGAAGGTAGTTATCAGTACATGAATCTGGATCCGCAGGGCTATAAGGATTATCACAAAGTCAGTGGCGGTTTCTATAAATTGACCTTCGCCCCAACCTTTAAAGCAGGTGATATCAGCAACTTCTTCAGCCGGCCGGAAATTCGGGTGTTCGCCACCTATATGGATTGGAGCCAAGATCTGGATAACTACGCCAAGGATGATTCCTTCGGTAAAGATGGTTTTGCTGCCGGTGGACAATGGAACTTTGGTATCCAAATGGAAACCTGGTTCTGACTATTGCGCACAGCAGTAATCACGAAGAATACCACCTGCAGCCGTGACGATCCTCGGCATGCAGGAATAAAAATAAATTTGCGAGGGATATCATGAATATCAACGAGACCGTAACGGCTCTGCTCCCATTGCTTGGTGGTAAAGAGAATATCGTCAGTGCTGCACACTGCGCCACTCGCCTGCGCTTGGTTCTGGCAGATGATTCTTTAGTGCAAAAATCAGCGGTAGAGAAACTCGATGGCGTTAAGGGCTGCTTCAGCAATGCCGGGCAGTTACAGGTGATTTTCGGTACCGGGCTGGTCAATAAAGTTTATGCCGAATTTATCAAGGTAGCGGGTGTAAACGAAGCCAGTAAATCTGAAGCTGCCGCTGTGGCTGCGCGTAAACTCAATCCGTTCCAGCGCATTGCCCGCCTGCTATCCAATATTTTTGTCCCGATCATTCCGGCGATTGTGGCGTCCGGCCTGTTAATGGGCTTGCTCGGCATGGTAAAAACCTATGGCTGGGCCGATGCCGACAGCGCGCTGTTTATTATGCTGGATATGTTCAGCTCCGCTGCTTTTATCATTCTGCCTATTTTAATTGGTTTCACCGCAGCCAAAGAGTTTGGCGGCAACCCGTATCTGGGAGCAACTCTGGGCGGCATTTTGACGCATCCAGCGCTAACCAATGCCTGGGGGGTTGCAGGCGGTTTCCATACCATGAATTTCTTCGGTATGGAGGTAGCGATGATTGGCTATCAGGGCACGGTATTCCCAGTGCTGCTGGCTGTGTGGTTTATGAGTATGCTGGAAAAGCGCCTGCGCAAAGTGATACCTGATGCGCTGGACCTGATCCTCACCCCCTTTTTAACGGTGATCATTACTGGTTTTGTCGCGCTGTTATTTATCGGCCCTGCCGGGCGAGTATTGGGTGATGGGATCTCGCTGGTACTTAGCACACTGATAACCCATGCAGGCTGGCTGGCCGGGTTACTGTTCGGCGGGCTTTATTCCGTGATAGTGATAACCGGTATTCATCATAGCTTCCACGCCATCGAGGCTGGGCTATTGGGTAATCCGAATATCGGGGTCAATTTCTTGTTACCTATCTGGTCAATGGCAAACGTGGCGCAAGGCGGAGCCTGCCTGGCGGTCTACTTTAAGACCCGCGATGCTAAAATTAAAGCCATCGCCATCCCATCGGCATTTTCTGCCATGCTGGGTATTACCGAAGCGGCAATTTTCGGGATTAATCTGCGCTTTATCAAACCCTTCCTTGCTGCACTGGCCGGCGGCGCATTAGGGGGAGCCTGGGTAGTCGCGAATCATGTCAATATGACCGCTGTAGGTTTAACCGGCATCCCAGGCATCGCTATCGTACAAGGCAATTCAATTGTTAATTATCTGATTGGATTGGTCATTGCATTTGGTGCTGCATTTATTATCTCTCTACTACTTAAGTACAAAACGGACAGCGAATAATGCAAGAAGTCAGTTTGCTAAAACAACTTACGCTGGCAGTGATGCGTGGTCAAATCCGCGCATCGCGTGACACTCATCGGCCGGGCTGGCACCTGGCCCCCAGTGTCGGGCTGCTGAATGATCCCAACGGGTTTATTTATCATGCTGGCTATTACCATTTGTTCTATCAATGGAACCCGTTGGATTGCCGCCACGGCAGTAAATACTGGGGTCATTGGCGTAGTGCCGATCTGATTCATTGGGAACATCAGCCTGTCGCATTGGTGCCCAGTGAAGAATATGAAAGCCACGGCTGCTACTCAGGTTCTGCCGTCATTGCTGATGACCGAATCACTCTAATTTATACCGGTAATGTGAAATATCCTGATGGCTCGCGTACCGCATTCCAATGTCTGGCACAGGAGAATGAACGGGGGGAATATGACAAATTAGGGCCAGTACTCCCATTACCTGCGGGTTATACCGGCCATGTTCGCGACCCGAAAGTCTGGCAGCACGACGGTCAGTGGTACATGGTATTAGGGGCGCAGGATAAGCAATTGCAAGGGAAAGTACTGTTATTACGCTCCAATGATTTACGTGAATGGCACCCTCTGGGTGAAATTGCCGGTTCCGGCCTGGGCGGATTAGGGCCGTTTGGCTACATGTGGGAATGCCCTGACATGTTCAGGTTAGCGGATCAGGACATGCTGATTTTCTGCCCTCAGGGCATCGCTGCCGAAGCAGAGCGTTACCGTAACACCTTCCAGGCGGGTTATTTACTGGGCCAATTAGATTATACCAAGGCAGCATTCGACCATCAGGCGTTCCACGAACTGGATGCCGGTTTCGAATTCTACGCGCCACAAACCACGCTGGCCGCAGATGGCCGGCGCTTGTTATTCGCCTGGATGGGGATCCCGGATGAAGATGAGTTATATCAACCCACGGTAGCCTATGGTTGGATCCATACCATGACCTGCCCGCGAGAACTGAGTCTGATTGACGGCAAAGTCATTCAACGACCCGCGCGTGAATTGCAGGTATTGCGCCGTGAGCATCGCCAGTGGCAAGGCCGTGCTCAAGAAGCACCGGCACTCTCCATCCGCAGTGCGGAAATGATAGTCGACGTCAGTGCGCCATTTATCCTCGGGTTAGGCGATGAAATGATGCTGGTATGGGACGGTGAACGCATCACACTAAGCCGCCGGAATTTGCGTACCGGGCTGCAAGAGTTCCGTTATTGGCGCGGTCAATTGCAGCAGTTACAACTGCTCTGCGATAGTTGCAGCATAGAGATCTTTATCAATCAGGGGGAGGCGGTAATGACCACATGCTACTTCCCAACTGAAGACCCTATAGCAATCTTTAACGGAAATGCTGAACTGCGTCTGCAACACTGGTTGTTGTCTTCGCCCATGTTAGAATGAAGTATCTTTCAAGGCGACAGATTCACTCAGTGAAAAACAATAACCTGTGAAAAATCATAAACGAATCACCATTAACGATATTGCCAAACTGGCTGGGGTGTCGAAATCGACCACCAGTTTGGTGCTCAATGGGCGCAGCAAGGAGTATCGTGTTTCCGATGAAACGCGGGATCGTATTGTTGCTTTGGCTAACGAGCATAACTATCAACCGAGCTTCCATGCCCGCTCGCTACGCTCAACCCGCAGCCACACCATAGGATTGGTGGTTCCGGAGATGACCAACCACGGTTTTGCCCTGATTTCACGTGAGCTAGAGATGCTGTGTCGCGAAGCCGGATTACAGCTACTGATTGCTTGCACCGATGAAAACCCCGGTCAGGAAATGATGGCGGTCAATAGCCTGGTACAACGTCAGGTCGATGGCCTGATTGTCGCATCCAGCCAGCTCAATGACAGTGAATATCAAAAGATCAATGCCTGCCTACCGGTGGTGCAGATGGACCGATTAATTGGTGAATCAGAGTTGCCGCTGGTTATCACTGACTCCGTGGCCTCCACCACCCTATTGGTTGAAAACGTTGCCCGCCAACATCCTGATGAGTTTTATTTTCTTGGTGGTCAGCC
Organism: Yersinia intermedia; assembly: GCF_900635455.1. Lineage (NCBI taxonomy): Bacteria > Pseudomonadati > Pseudomonadota > Gammaproteobacteria > Enterobacterales > Yersiniaceae > Yersinia > Yersinia intermedia. Next base: position 4,012,922 of record NZ_LR134116.1, read on the forward strand.
ACGCATCTCACCTACCCGTGATCGGCTAGCCGGTTTCCAGCAAGGTCTGCAACAGGCAGGGGTGACGTGCCGCCCAGAATGGATACTAAATGGCCATTACCTGCCCAGTTCCGGTTATGAAATGATAGCTCAACTCTGTGCACAATTAGGCCGCCCACCAAAAGCGGTGTTTACTGCCGCCTGCGGGCTGTTGGAAGGTGTACTGCGCTATCTCAATCAGCATCAATTAATGGACAGCAATATTCATTTATGCAGTTTTGACGATCATTATCTGTTTGATTGCCTACCGTTGAAAATAGATACCATTGCACAAGATTGCCAAGGGCTGGCACGCCATAGCTTTGAGATGATCACCAGCTTAATTGCCGAATCGCCACTGGCGCAAAATCAACTGATTCTGCCAGGGCAGATCCATTGGCGGCATCCAGGTTCTAAGGCATTCAATGAGCAACACTGATCCAGTGACCACGCCAGCATTGGCAGAGTCCTGGCGGCGTTGCCAAAAATTGATGCAAGCCCACCAATGGCGAGTACCTCATCGGGCCGTGGGTGCAACTTTTCAATCAATTTGCCAGCGCAAAAATGACTTACTGGTATTAGGTCAAGCCGCATTGGAAGATGCGTACGAATATATGGAATCACGCCCCTGTGTGCTGCTGATTCTGGATGAAAGTGGCTGTACCCTCTGGCAATGCGGGCATCCGCAAACCATTAGTCAGCTACAGGAATTGGGGATCGGTTGCGGCAGTTATTGGGCGGAAGGGCTAATGGGCACCAATGCACCGGCGCTGGCAATTGCTGAAGGTAACCCGATACAAGTCAGTGGCCAACAGCACTTTAAGCAAGCGCTGCACCCGTGGCGTTTTTGCGCCACTCCGGTGTATGATAACAGTGGCCGCCAACGGGCGGTGATTGTTTTAGGTAGCCTGCTCAGCGAACAGGCGGCAAGTGACTTGCCTCTGACATTAGCTATCGCCCGCGAAATTGGCAATTATCTCCACGCAGATAGCTTATTGGCAGAAACTAACCGCCATCTGAATGAACTCAATGCCCTACTCGATGGCGTGGACGATGGTGTCATGGCATGGGACCAACGCGGTTGTCTGCTGTATCTCAACCGCCGCGCTGCCGCTATTTTGCAGTTAGATGAAACCAGTAGCCTCGGCAAACCGGTCACAGATTTACTGACCTTACCTTCCTTACTGACCCATGCCATTTTACATCGTAATCCTCTCAGCCACGTTGAGGTGACGTTTGAGAGCCAGCAGCAATTTATTTCCGCCCTCTTAACCCTCAAACCCATTCCTGATGGTAATCGCTGCGGCTTTATTGCATTACTTCATCCACAAGAATTACTGCGGCAAATGGTACACAACCAATTAGGGCGGGCAAATTGTACTTTTGAGGATATGCCGGTTGCTTCACTAGAAATGCGCCGCCTGGTGCGTTATGGCAAGCAGGCCGCTAAAGGCCGGCATCCAATTTTACTGCACGGGGAAGAAGGGGTCGGTAAACAGCAGTTGGGGCAAGCAATCCATAATGCCAGTAATCGAGCCGATGGCCCTTACATCGTCTTAAATTGTCAGGCATTGCCGCAGAATTTTATGGCGCGCGAATTTCTTGGCAGTGATGCCAGTGAAGGGGAATCCGGCCAACCCAGCAAGTTTGAGCTGGCTAATGGCGGTACCTTATATCTGGAACAAGTTGAATATCTGTCACCAGAAATGCAATCAGCTTTACTGCAAATCGTCAAAACTGGCATGGTCATGCGGGTCAACTCCAATCGGGTGATCCCCGTCGATGTGCGGATTATTACTGCCACCGGAGCAGACCTACCCTTACTGGTAAAACAAGGGCGTTTTCGTCGCCAGCTATTTTATACCCTGCAATCTTTCGAATTACATATTCCGCCGCTGCGCCAGCGCCAGCAAGATATCCCACTACTGGTGCAGCATACGCTGGCAAGTATTGGGCAACATTTCCACTGCCAATATCAGCCTGATGAAAGTGTGATCCGTCAGTTATGCCAATACCCATGGCCAGGTAATGATCAGGAACTAAAAAGCGTAGTGGAGCGTGCCGCGATGGCCTGCCGCCATAACCGAATTAATCTCAATGATTTGCCAGAGCATCTATTGGGGGAGAGGCTACTGCTCGAACCGGATATGCCGCAACCTCAGCCCGTATTATCGCTACAAGAATTAGAAAGGCAGGCCATTATTCGTGCTGCACTGGTCTGCCAAGGTCAGCTCAATGAAATGGCGGCCTTATTAGGGATAGGCCGCACAACTTTATGGCGAAAGGTAAAACTTCATCGGCTGGATATCAGCCAATTTAAGGGTGGCGAGTCACTGCCAGTGTAATCTCAATGCACCGCCCAGTCGGGGAAAATCATCGGTAAAGTGAATGCTTTTAGCTGCTCAGCAGACAATTGACGACGCTGTGCATTAATCTCTGCGCCCGGCCCCTGACTGTTTGCCTCAAAGAAACGCGAATCTTGCGGATAGAACCAGATTTTCTCACCTTGCTTATCTTTACCGGACATTTTGTCCCAACCGTAAATGTGATCGTCCATCGTCGTATTTATAAATACGGCCTGACCAATAGCTGCAGGATCAGCATAACGGCCGTCGTCAAAAGTTGTGGTTGGATGCCACGGGCGCCCTAAAGCGAAACTTTTGGCTGGAACCCCCGGCTCTTTGGTCAAACGACTATTGAGAAAAATCAAACCATAGGGTGATGTGCTTAATGTACTGGGGGCAGTAATATAGCCATAGGGCGGCTCAATATCACTACGGTCACGGGCAACAATATTGCATCGGTCGAATACTGTAATACCCGAACCAAAAATAAAATCGACATGACCACTGATTTCACAATCAGTGAAATAGCTACGGCTGCCTGTCTTGCTGTACAGCGTATCCTGATAGCCTTCGAGTTTTACTTTCTTAAAGCGCGCCCTATCACTGTTTTCAGCCAATAATAATGCCACGGCTTGAGTATCTTTTAACTTCGTCGGATCACTGTCAGCTTTCTTTTTATTGGCAGGGAAATCAAAATCGTTACGAATAGTAAGCTCTTCAGCCGTAAAATTTGCCGCATTAACCAGCACGGTACTACTGCCCGAGGTTCCCCATTTCTCCCCTTGCGGATTAAGCATGCCGGCCGCAGTATTGGCACTGATCACCGTACCATCACGGTTTTCCCCTTTTAATGTGACATTATTACGATTGACCTCCAGCCGTTCAGTATAAACGCCCGTTCTAAGGAAAATAACGAATGCTGAATTATCCGCTGGCGCTGATTGTAACGCAGCATTAATCGAGGAAAACTCATTACCCTGTGGAGCAGTAGAAACCACAGCATTATACCGAGCAGCACTGGCTTGGCCCAATACAGTAATAGACATCAATCCTAACAATAGCGTTTTACCCAAAAAATTAATTGGCATTACATGATCCTTGGTTATTAGCCCGCGCCAGATTAAAATAACTTTAGGTTATTATCGTTTAAGAAAAGCAACTATAGCAGTGTAAAAAAGGCATGATACACAAAAATGGAACATTGTTCTATTTGTGCAGATCACATTTTTTGACATTTATAGCTAAATCGTAAAAATAGCCATATGGGTATTTAAAATACAGGTAATGTATAACTCATCAAGTAGTTATAACATTAACCTCCCTATTTAATACATTCGAGTTACTGTTTTATAAAAAGCAACAGCAAACCAGGCCAATACCTATCTATAATTAATTATTTGCTAAATATATATAGTGATAGATATTTATAAAAACTTGCCGGAAAGTGATCTTTGATATATAAAAAAGAAAGAAGTAATAAAAAATAGTAAGTCATCAATAAAAACACCTCTATTAATATACGTAATTTTATATGATTTGTTTTTATCAATATAATTCATCAATAACAAACCAACTTATTAGGATGTTGACATAATGGGGATTAAATATAAAATAATTCATTTTAATATCAATGATCTTGGGATAGATATAAACTCAGTTAAAAACGCATTATCATTTAAATCATTAGCATGGGATACTAATGATATTAAAATATCTCAATTGAAATTCTTGGCAAGAAAATTTTATAACGATAAAACTGTCATCTTTCAGGAGGCACAGCGTTATCTCGATGATAGAACCCTACCACCCAATATTAAAAAACTCATATTGCTGCTATCTGAAGAAGATAGGCAAACTTTTTACGCCTATAAACCATTTCGAAAAAGAAGTATTAGCCGATTCATTGTTAAATCCATCAACAATCAATGGGAAGTCAGTAATATTGAAAGCCCTGAATCAACTAACTTCACTCAGCATCCTGACTCCCCCTCAGATTTAAGGAAATTAAAACGTCGATTTCCGCCTATGGACCTGGCAACAAGTCATTCATTTATATTAAAAAAACTCATAATACGTTTTGTAGAAATGCTGTGCGAATGTGAACATGAGCGGAAAATAAAAAAAGTTGAAGTAACCTGTCATCAGATGTCTTTGATTATTGATAATACAATTAATTCGGTCTGTAATTCACCTGAGGGATTACATCAAGATGGAAGTGACTATATTGTATCCGCACTGGTTATTGATAAATACAACATCGACGGTGGAACGAGTAAACTCTATTGTACCGAAAGAGAAGAATTTATTAAATCACATACACTTAATTGTGGTGAGGGATTATTTCACATTGATAGAAATTCAACCATTTGGCACAAAGTAACTCCGATAAAATTAAAAGAGCCATCAATAAAAATAGGCTACCGTAACATATTAGGATTTGACTTTAATTATATACAATAACAATCTATCCATGTGAAATAAATTTAATGAATATTAAAATAAATCAAAATAAGCAAAACAAGAAAATAATATTATCATTACTCTTTTTTATCCACGGAATAGCCTATGCTAGTCTCGTCCCTTGGATCCCAGAAATAAAGGAGAAGTTTTACCTTAGTCACTATATGGTTGGTATAATGATATCATCTATCCCAGCAGGCGCAATTGCCCTGGGATTACTCTCAAAGAATTTTATTAATTCAATTGGGTTATATTGGGCAACAAATATAGCATTTTTATTCTTTATAGTTTTCATATCAATAATACCATTTGCATCATCATGGTATGAAATAACGTTACTGCTTTTCCTGTTTGGGGTTTTCGATGCCTGGACAGATACTTGTATGAATGTACAGGCACTAAATGTACAGAGGTTATATGGCCGAAGCTTGATTAATCAATTTCATGGCGCAGAAAGTATCGGCACAATCATGGGAGGGGCCATCGCCATATCAGCAATCGGATTCGGCTTTTCTATGGGGCAATTTAGTATTACTGTATTATTTATGAACCTAATAATATTGATTAATTATATGACATCCTTCCGAAATGGAAATTTAAAAAATCAATTTCCCCTTCGTAAAAATATTAAAAAAAGCATGAGTTACACAGGTACTAAACTGTATATCATTGCGTTAATCTTGCTAGCATTCACATGTGGCATAGAAGATACAGCAAGTATTTGGGGCGCTATATATATGAATAATTACTATCAAGTCCCCTCTGTTATTTCAGGTTTACCTTATCTGGCTTGTCAAGTATCAATGGTTATAGGCCGAGGCTTTGGTGATGAGCTGACCAATAAATTTGGGAGTATTCCAGTATTAAGAACTGGGATCTTGATGGCGGCATTGGGAATAGCAACAGTGATAATCATTCACCAACTTTTTCAATACTAGGTTTTTCGTTAATTGGATTAGGGATGTCAGTTATATTCCCATTAACTATTTCATTTATTGGTCAAATACCAAATATAAACTCAACGAATGGAATCACATTCGCCACTTGGATATCACGAGTTGGCCTGCTTATATTCCCACCATTAATAGGGATGTTGGCCGATATGATATCATTAAGAACTGCACTGATTACGATATTGATTGGTTGTCTATTGGTCTTCTTATTAATTAATACACTATCAAACACACTAATTAAACAGTTAACCTCAGGAGATAAATAATGAAAAAAATGAAGTGGGCTATCATATCAGGGGATGGACTCCCAACAAGTGGTCTACTCACTATTTTTAGAAATGTTGTAGAAATAGCTATAAAAAACAATAAGATTATTAATGAAATACCTGCCGATTTAGGATTCTCTTGGCGGCCGGACAAAAAACACTTTTTCCCGTATGGCAGTGCTGAATCCCATTATCCAACATGGATGAATGTAAGCTCTATTCACCAAAAAATTCCATATGATAACGATCATGCTCAGTGTTTTACTCATATCAGAAAGAGAGTAGCAAGATATGAATCATTAACAGACGCAGAAATTAAAGACATCAATCAGGATATTGATTCTATTGCTAAAATTTATGAGGATTATTTCCTAAGTTGGTTTGAGGATAATAACGTCGATTGGGTATTCTGCTTAAACATCACACTTTCGGATGCCGTTCCTGTTAGCCTGGCACTACATAACGCAGCGAGAAAATACTGGGCTAAAAAAAATAATGGCGGTATTATTTTTTGGGATCATGACCTCTTTGGTAGTTATGCTATTTATGAGCATGAGGAAAGGCTATACCCTGAAAAACCCAATATATTGACACCAATACCACAAGATAATGCCTATACTAAATGGATAGTGGCTTCTGAAGCACTGGCAAAGGAAAGCAGAAACTACCCAACAGAACTTGTACCCGATGTCATTCCCAATATATTGCCATCAATAGATATGTCTGTTTTCAATGATATTCATATTGATTTTTTAAGCCAACATAATATACCTGTTGGTTCATCTATTGTTATAGTTCCTGTTCGGGTATTCAGAGTCAAAGGTATCGAAATATCGATAAGTGTCTTTAATGAGCTATTTGATATTTATAAAGAAAAAAAACTGCTCACGCCAAAATTATTGATCTTCGGTAATATCAATGAAGATCCTGAGTATGCTTATGAACTAAAAGAGCAGGTAAAAAGATGCGGTCTTGATGATGATATTATATTTTTAGATGAAGTACCGATACAAACATATAAAAGTAAAGAAAACCAATGGTATCTGGATGAAATTGATTTGCTTACCATTTGCCATACTTTATCAGGTGCGGTTTTATTTACACCAAATGTAGAAAATGTAGAAAGTGTCGGTTTAGGGCCAGCACTTGCCGCGATAGCAGGCATCCCTTGCGCAGTGACACACTACTCGGCCTTCACTGAATTTTATGGTACTGGATATCATCATATTAAAGTGATTCCTGAACACCCTCGAGATGCGGCACAACAGTTGTTTACATGGATGCGTTTACATGCGGCCGAGTCTAATGACATTAAAATTCTGTTAGCTAATAACAAAAAATTTGTCCAATCAAGATTTCCTGAAAAACCATGGAGTGAATTTATGGATAAGTTGCAATGAATATAAATTATCACTCTCTTGATAAATCCATTATTGAAGGATAGATATAATGAATATTATAGATATTAACTCACGTAGAAACAAAAATGATATTCCATCCAGAATAAACATCTTAATACTTGGTGCGGGTATGTCAGGCCTGGAGTTAGCCAAGCATTTAAGCTGTCGAGGAATAAAAGATACAGTCGTTATCGAGGCGGGCCCAGCAGATGATTGCAACCATATAAATGCAAGTGGTGAATGCGATCGCGCTAATGAATATTGGAAAAATGAAGATTCTGATAAATATGCCTACCGTTCATGGCATTCTTTAAATGAGCCTCATTTTGCTAAAGGGACTTGTCTGCGCCGTAGAGTCGGCGGCAGATCCCTCTATTGGCATGGTGTTATCTTGCCAATAGAAGCGGAGTCACTTAAGTACTGGCCTTCAAATATTGTCCGCGATCTGACAGAAGGTTGGTTAGGCGGGCCATCACTTTACACTCAGGTACAATCTGAAATACTCGCATGGGCGGGAAGAAGCCATGAAACAGATTACTCTCTCCAATTCTCTGGCTTTGAGTTTAAAATCGCACCACAGGTTATCCGCAATATTGACTCATCAGGGGGTTGGGAATCATATTCACCACTATCCTATTGGAAACAGGATAACCAATTAAAAGCTGATCCGAAAATCATTTCTGGCCATGAAGTTATCGCTCTTATCATTAAAAATGGCCACTGTATTGGCGCTAAATTGAGGAATACTCAATCAAATGAGATATATCCCGTATTTGCTGATAAATGTGTTCTCGCCTTAGGTACCATTGAAAATACACGTTTAGCCGCTAAAACACTTTATGACTCAGGGCTTTTGATTGAGGAAAAAGTAACTGGCCTTGTTGATCATATTGTACAGGGATTTAATGTAACACTTGAATATTGTAAACTGCCCAATATGCTCAGAGAGTTAATTGAACATAACACTGACACCATCTTCTTTTGCCATAGCCCATCAGGCGAGCGGTTTAATTTATTTTTCACCATCAGCCAATCAGAGTTTGGTATTGAGTTAGAAGTATGGGTAATGGGTGAACAGATCCCTTCAGAACAAGGATACATCTATATAGATAGAAATGATGAAGACATGCCTTTATCAATTTATAGTAGTTTAAATAATGATGACAATGCGTTAATACAAAAACAGCAGGATGAATTAAATAGATTCTGGCATGGTATTTGTGAAAATATAGCAATCCCCTTCTCCCCTTTAGCTTTTGAAGGCGGTTTTACTGTCCATGCGAGAACCATGGGGGATGTCTATCATGAGTTTCATTCCTCATCGAGGGCCGTCCGTGTCAACAAACCCGCCACATGGATAAGCCCGCTCGGCACCGAAAACCATGAAGGTTGTACTCTGCCACTGGGCAAGATACTGAATGAAAATCATGAATTTAATCATATTAAGAATCTATATGCTGTTGGCCCAAGTATATTCCCTCGACCAGGTGCGGCTAATCCATCGTTAACAACCCTCGCGCTATCACGTCGACTTGCTTACATTCTTAACTAATAAAAGGCCAAATTAATAAGGATATTAATTATGCAAAAACCAATTTATATTCTCGGCACGGCCCTATCACATGATGGCTCAACTAGCCTAATGAAGGATGGCAAGATTATATTCTCTATTGAAAAAGAAAGAATATCCAGAGTGAAGCATGATGGGTTCAATGATAATGCCACAATCCAATATTGTTTAGAGGCTGCCGGTATTCAATACAGTGATCTCAGGTTGGTGGTTGAACAAAATTCTTATAATCCATTGTTTAGCCAATCATTAGAACAACGGAAAAATCGAGTTTTGCCCCCTATGGTGCCAGTCGTCACGCTTTCACATCACTTGGCACATGCCTACAGTGCAATCGGCACATCACCTTTTGATGATATGGGTATCGTGGTTATTGATGGTCATGGAGGTAGCTTAGACAGTTGTAATGACATGGTAGAAGGTATCAAAGGTGCAAATAGCATTCACGTCAACAATCGTTACCGTTACTGGGAGACATGCAGCTACTACGTTTATCAAGATGGAGAAATAAAACCAATTTTCAAAGATTTCTCCCGCTGGGTTAATCGAAAGAACCGCAGAGATTACCCTGTTTCAAGCTGGGAAATAGAGAATTCTATTGGCGAGTTCTATGAAGGAATAGCGCTGTATATTTTTGGTGAACTGGATTGCGCAGGTAAGCTGATGGGGTTAGCCCCTTATGGAAGGCCGAATGTTATTGATTGGGAAGCATTCTTTTTCGATTCCGGCAAAGTGGTATTGCGTAATGACTGGTGGATAAATATAGATCCGCTACTGAACACCAGCCCCACTCACTTTGGTGACAACTTTCAGTATTACGCTGATTTGGCCTATTGGGCACAAACCAAACTTGAGCAAGCACTATTTTATCTATTCAGCTATTACTACCAACTTTATCCTATGAAGAACTTTGCTTATGCCGGGGGGGTCGCATTGAATGCCACTGCAAATGAAAAACTCATTAATAATAGTGAGTTTGAGCACCTCTATATTCAACCTGCTGCGGGTGATAACGGGCTTTCGATCGGTTGTTGCTATTATGGCTGGTTGGAAATACTGAAGAAAGAGCGAGTAAAACACTCTGGCTCAACGTACTTTGGTAAAAAATATAATGATATTAGCGTTATAGAAGAGTTTGAAAAGCATACTGATAAAATTGAATATAATTACCATGATGACATTGAAGCTATTGCCGCTAAATCTATCGCATCAGGTCATGTTATTGCCTGGTTCCAAGGGGAGTCTGAGTTTGGCCCTCGCGCTTTAGGCAATAGAAGTATTTTAGCTGATCCATGCAACCCACAAATGAAAGACCATATTAATGCTAACGTTAAATATCGTGAAGATTTTCGCCCCTTTGCCCCTGCTGTTTTACATGAGAAAGTACATGACTATTTTGATTTGAATCATGACAGTGATCACATGCTATTTATTGCCAATGTCAAAGAGCAATATCGAGCAGCACTAGTGTCGATTGTTCATGTTGATGGTAGTGCTCGAGTGCAGACAGTCAAAAAGGAGATGAATAAGAAATTCCATACGTTAATAGAATATTTCCATGCCGAGACTGGCGTCCCTATATTACTGAACACTTCTTTAAATACCAAAGGGATGCCAATTGTGGAAACGCCCAAAGATGCTATCAATTTATTCTTAAACTGTGGTTTAGATTTTCTATTTATTAATAATTACATGATATACAAGAAAGACAACCATTTAATTCCCTTATGTTAATACAGATGTAAGTCATATTTATCCATTAAGAGATGAGGTTTATATGCAACGTGAAAAACTGTTTAATTGCGATAAAAAAAACCTAAAAATTGGCATTATTCATTTAATAACTGAAGGCGTACAACTTTTTGTCGGCGGGGTTGGTTCCTATATCAGAGGGCAGATCCTGGCATTACCAGAGGTTATTGAATTACTGGCTAATAATAATATTACATTAGAACCCCATTTTATTGAGATTGCCTCCAGTAAGTATAATGCTTTCTTTGATACCCACCATCATAACTATTTTATAAACCAAATTAATAATATGGGAGGGACTTTTTCGACAGTACCAGACATGACTATGGGGAAAGGCGTTGATTGTTCATGGCCCTACGGTGACGCTTTTCTTGGCAATTTACAAAACTGGCAAATATCCTCTGCGGCTGGTGCGGCAAAAATTATCGATCTCAGTACTAATTATGATATCACCCTAGCCTTTTGCCATGAATTACCGTTCTCGTTCACCCCACTCATTGCTCGTCTACATGCTGAGGTTGAAACATTGAATTTAAAAGTTGTTTATATTTCTCATGGCACGGCATTTAATCATGAAATGCCATTACCCAATCCTGAGCGCATTATGGCCGAATCGTTAGCTGTTCACTGGGCCAAGATTGATTCTAATATTAAGCTCGGCAATATCAGTCACTTTCTGGCGACGCACTTAGTGGCACAATACGGTGCTGATCCACAATCATTTATACCGACACCTGCGGGAATAAATATCAATGATCCCTGGTTTAGAATACGCAGTGATCAGGAAATTAGTGACACACTCTCATCATATGGCATATCACTGGAACACCCCTTAGCGATCACGTTAGGGAGAGGAGTTCATTACAAGCGCCATGATGTGTTACTCAGGGCAGCCCGTTATCTGGGTAATGATATTCATCCCGTTATTATGAGTGATCCTATTTTGCCGGAATTATCTGCCTTGGCGAGCCAACTCAATATCTCTGCCTCTATTATAAATTCTTTTGATCGTGAACTGATGGCATGCCTTATTCAATGGCGTAATACTCGCGTTTGCGTTCTTTCTGCGGAGAATGAACCTAATGGATTGATTCCAATGGAGTCTCGTTGGCTGGCCAGAAAACAGGGAGCATTGTTAGTCGTTGCCGACTCCGGTGGTTTGAGTGAGCAAGTTGAACATGGGATCGATGGGTTCCTTCATATTCCAGGGAATGCGGCAAGTTTAGCGGAAATAATACGTCAGGTTTGCCAATTAACCGAAGGTGAAATAGCTAATATTAGGCACGCCGGCGCAACACTCATTAGAGAACGATATAACTGGCGAAACCAGATTTTGTCACCACTGAGACGTCTGGCTCCACAAATTGCAGCTCTGGAGTGATGCAGAGCTGCAATTTTTAGTTAATCATTTTTTGGTGATGATTCTTTATTGCAGCTTTAATGCCCCGATGGCGGTATCTAATATTGCGTTTTGCCCATTACGGCTGGCTTCCAGGCACCCCAGGGCACCGACTAACATTGGAATATCCAACTCTTTAGCCAAAATGGCACTATGAGACATGATATGCCCTTTGCTTAAACAGATGCCTTTTACCTGCCGGTGGTTCAGCCCAATCATCTGTGAAGGCAATAACTCATTAGCTAGTAATATAATTTCACCACTAACTGAAAGCGAAACCGGTGGTAGCCCAGTCAAATGGCCCAATATGCGATTAAGTATATCGCGGATATCTAATTCCCGAACGCGTAAATACTCATCATCCAGAGCCAGATAATCTTCCACCATTGCCATCAATTCATCCTGCAATGCTGATTCTGCACAAACGAGCTGGCGCTCTATGCGCGCGCTCATCGCCTGATGCAATTCCTCATCATCTATCAGCATCGCATGTGCGTTGAAAATAGCCGCAGCCTCAGCGCTAATTTGTTGCTCGGCCTGTAGCGCCAACTGCTGCAAATCAGCCACAGTTTGAGCCAACGCCTGCTGTAAACGCTGCCGCTCTTTAGCTACCTGTTCAACATTGATTGTTTGAGGTAAAAAAACCGGGAGGGCAGGCAACCATTGCAACAACGGCGCACTAATAGCGCCTCGAGGTACCATCACGCCGGTAAATTCCCCCTCACTGGTGGAGGTAACTAATTCGCCAAAATGTTGTTGAGCCAGTTGCATAAAAGCATCTAGCGCCTCACCTGCTTGCTCCCCACTGGCTAGCAAACGAATGGTATCACCTTTACGAATTTGCAATATAGCGAGCTGGTTCAGGCTACGTGGATTTACACACTGGCCATTTTTTTCCAGCAGTAAATCTGCCGCGAACGGAGCCAATGCTTCGACCAATTTAGCCGCTGGTCGCACATGTAGCCCGTTAGGATTGCGAACCACCCAACTGACACTTTGTGCATCCGCTGCCGCCTTAGCCACCGCATTGCTGGCAGGTGCCGTAGCCTCTTCCCCTAGCTGAGTGGCTTTAGCGATCAACGCCCCCATCGCTTCAGCACGCACGTCGGCGAGTGAAGCGCCAGATGATGCAGCAACGACAGCAGCGAGAGTCCCTTCCACCAAGGGTGCTGCGCAAAGTTGCACATGCTGCGCCATGTCGGGGTCTAATAACTCCAATGCCGTTTCGGCGCTGAGTAAAGCACTACCCAAATCCATCAATACCAGTACGCCGGATGGGGTGTAAACCGACTCAATAGCTTCCATCACTTTAATGGCATCCGTGCCAATAGGATGATCCAGGTCGTCTACACCGGCAGCAACCGCTAACTGGCAGCCCCCTTGTGTCATTTGCTGTGCCAGTTCGGCCACACCCTGAGCCAGCAGCGCGCTATGAGAAACTACAACGAGATTGACCATCTTTCCTCCTGATAAACGTGTCGGTCCAGCCTGATTAATGACTGGCAACCTGCCATAGCGCCTGCATCATCAACATCGCTGATGTTGCTCCTGGGTCCTGATGACCAATACTCCGTTCGCCCAAATAGCTGGCGCGGCCTTTGCGAGCCTGCATGGTAATAGTCCCGGCCAATGCTTGCTGAGCGCGTTCAACAGCCTGCTGTAACGCATCCACCAATGGCACTCCCTGCTGATTTGCCTGTTCAAGCTGCGCCACCACCGCCCACCAAACATCGCACATCGTTTTATCACCCGGCTCCGCTTTGCCGCGCATCACTACCCCTTCCACACCATCTTTAAACATCTGACAAACCGCTGTCAGATCGAGGCTCTGCTTAGCATTAGTGCTTTGTGCCGCGCGAATGAAAAATGTGCCAAACAACGGGCCACTGGCACCGCCAACACTTGAAAGCAGAGTCATACCGGTATTTTTCAGGATGAAACCAATGTCTTTATCAGCAAAGGTAGGTAACTTCTCGACCACTTTATTAAAGCCGCGATTCATGTTCAGGCCGTGGTCGCCGTCGCCGATTTCGGTATCCAACTGCGTCAGAAAATCTCGCTGCTCGCTGAACACTTCAGCGCATAGCTGTAACCAACTGACAATTTGTTGTTTAGTGAGTCCCATGCTCTTCTCCTGGCACATTGTTTTATAAGACTGTTTTATAAGATTGTTTCATATGCAGTACTTGTGCTACCCCGCAGGATGAGCCTCCAATGAGGCTCATGACACCAATGCGCTTACTTAAAGTGATTCAGATTAGTGAAAGTCGCGCGCCCCCTGCGGCTTCAAGTACCAAGGAGATATCAGCACCCCCAGCGCAGCGCAGGGGTACTTACCGGCGCATCCCACAATGACAGCAGTTCATCATCAACTTTCAGCACGGTGATGGACATCCCTTGCATATCCAATGACGTACAATAAGAACCAATCAACTTACGCTCGATGGTCAAACCGAATTGTGTACAACACTCCGCCAGACGGTGCCAGACACCATAAAGTTCTGATAAGGGAGTCGCACCAAGGTTATTGACCAAAACAATGACCCGATCGCCTTTGGCTAAGGGCTGCTTACTCTGGCGCGTCTCACTCCAGTCACCGGCTTGTCGATCCCAGTGGCGTAATGTGCGCTGATAACTGCCGTGATCAATCAAGGTCTGGAACATGGCATCTACCGTGTTATTCAGCGAAGTAAATGGCCGACGCTCGATACCCGGTTCACCATGGATACCCACACCAAACTCCATCTCATTTTCAGCCAAAATAAATGACGGCTTACCGGCTGCTGGTACAGTACACGCGCCAAGCGCGATGCCGATAGAATGCCCCTGATTATTAATTTTCTGACCCAATTGTGCGCATTCATCCAAAGAATCACCACGTGCCGCCGCCGCACCGAGTAATTTTTCGATAATCACCGTGTTCGCCACCCCACGCCGCCCGGCGGTATACAGGCTATCTTTGACCGCCACATCATCGTCTATCACTAAGGTAGCAACAGCGGTGCCACCGGCATGCAACAGCTCGGCGGCAGTTTCAAAGTTTAGAATGTCGCCAGTGTAATTCTTAATTAGCATCAGCACACCTGGCCCACCATCAATGGCTTGGCCACATTCATACATTTGATCGGGGGTCGGCGAAGTAAAAATCTCACCAGGGCAGGCACCATCCAACATGCCTTCGCCAATAAAGCCACAATGCATCGGCTCGTGACCACTGCCACCACCGGACATCAATGCAACTTTGCCACTCACTGGCGCATCTGCACGGGTGATAAAAAGGGGATCCTGATGCAATGTCAGCTCAGGATGCGCTGCAACCAGCCCCTGAATTTGTTCCTGTAACACACTCTCAACGCTGTTAATTAATTTTTTCATTTTATGCTCCGCGAACGGGAATGCTGGAGAACAGAGCTGCCAATGATGCAAAACACCGGCAGACTCAGTCGATTTTCTACTTAGAACGTATTTGCCGCACAGATTAGTTGAGGAAAGCCTGACCCAAACGGTCAGCCACAATAATTGCTGCATATACGCTGTCTGGTGTCACCTTAAATGGCATGTTGTGAATGGTTTCGCCCTCAGCACAACTGGCCTTGGCGACAGCGTGGATTTTGCGTTCGATATCCTGAGAAACCCCCATTTCAGCCAATGTGATTGGTAAACCCAGTTGCTGGCAAAATGAGAGCACTGTCTCGATCTCTTCCATGCTGCTGTTCTGTAATACGAGCTGTGTCAACGTACCAAAGGCCACTTTCTCACCGTGATACAAGTGGTGACACTCATCTAATACGGTGAAACCGTTATGAATGGCGTGGGCTGCCGCCAAGCCGCTACTTTCAAAACCAATACCACTCAGATAGGTATTAGCTTCGATAATACGTTCAACGGCTTCGGTCACAACACCCGCCTCTACCGCCAGTTTGGCTTTATAGCCTTCCGCCAGTAAGGTTTCATAACACAAGCGAGCCAACGTGACTGCCGCTAATGTTGATGCACCACCGGCCATACTGATAGCTTTAGCGTCAAAACAAGCTTGTGCTTCAAAGTAAGTAGAGAGCGCATCCCCCATACCGGCGACCAGTAAACGTACTGGTGCTTTGGCAATAATGGTGGAATCCATCAGTACAATGTCAGGATTTTTCGGGTAAATCATATATTCAGCGAACTTGCCCTGTTCGGTATAAATGACTGATAAGGCGCTGGTCGGGGCATCGGTAGAGGCAATGGTAGGCACCACAACAACGGGGATATGCTGATAGTGAGCAATCGCTTTAGCCGTATCGAGGGTTTTCCCACCACCGATACCAACCACCCCATTACAGCCGTGCTTTTTCAGCTCAACCGTTAGTCGCTCAATTTCGTGACGGGAACATTCGCCATTAAAGCGACTGAAATGATGTTCCAGCTCACGGGCTTGCATGCTGGAGCCGACGGTATCAGCAGTCAGCTTCATGACGAAATCATCAGCAATGATAAAATAGTTATTAGCTAATAACTTAGCAAATTCACCAATGGACTGTAATGCATTGGCACCTTGAATATATTTTGACGGAGATTGAATGACTTTCAGCATATCTTGCTCCTGTAGCGTAAGAGATAATGTAAGAATAAATAATTTTTAGGGTTAATTTGATGAAACTGCATCCACTATAAGCGCAAAAAACAGGCTGAGAATCAGCAATGAAAACGTTCCATTATGAAACTCCATTATCTCGGCATGGTTTCATATTGGAACGATAGTGTGGTGACACAGGGGCAGGAAGAGAGGTGGCGCACAGAAGCCGTCAAACGGTGCAATAAGGTAAAATAGAAATAGGTTTATGAGCGATAAGCAACCGCCATAAAAAAAGCTGCCCCGATAAAAGGGCAGCGTTGGTCATTCTCGGTAGTGATAACGCGGCGCTAGCCGTTATTCACTGACAGGTTCAGTCACTCACTTTCTCTTTAGGTTCTGGATTCATACAACTGTAAATCACTGGTAACACCAGCAATGTCAGCACCGTTGCAAAGCCCAGACCAAACATGATGACCACAGCCATACTCTGGAAGAAGGCATCACTGAGCAGCGGAGCCAGCCCCAGAACAGTAGTAAATGCCGTCAGCATAATAGGCCGTAAACGAGCGGTAGACGCATCAATGATAGCTTCGCGCAGTGGTTTTTCCTGCCGCTGTAGGCCTATCTCTTCCACCAGCACGATGCCGTTACGTATCAACATACCACTCAGACTTAGCAGCCCCAGCAAGGCCATAAAACCGAAAGGGATCCCCGTCAACAGGAAGCCTACCGTGACACCAATTAATGCCAGTGGCACCGTCAGCCAGATCGCTATAGCATTGCGCACCGAGCTGAACATTAATACCGTTACGATGAACATAATCAGGAACGCGATCGGCAAACTGATGAAAATACCCCGTTGTGCTTCCTTGGTACTTTCATAGTCACCTCCCCACTCCAGTTCATATCCGCGCGGTAACTGAATGGCTTCCACACCCGGTTTGATACGCCGCAACAGTTCAGCAGAGGTCTCACCACCTTGTTGGGTAGGGTCCGTTTGTACCGTCAACGTCCGCTTGCGGTCCAGGCGCATAATGAGCGGATCTTCCCACTCGGTTTCAAAACTGGTGACAACATTATCGATCGGGATAAAGGCAAGGCGCGCCTGACTCCATACCATCACATCATTCAGCCGTTCTGCATTAAGCCGTTCTGCATCCGGTGTGCGCAGTACAATCGGCATTAAGCGAGTGCCATCACGGTATAATCCTACCGGCAGGCCACCAAAACTCATGCGCAATGTGCCATCAACTTCGCGTTTATCTACCCCCAGTTCGCGCCCCAGATAGTCGGAGAATTGTGGCCGGATCATTTTGCTACGATCCTGCCAGTCATGCCGTGCACCATCTGCCATTGGATCAGCAATGATCGCCTTTTCCGCTTGCGCTGCCAGGGTTCGTAACACTTCAGGATCCGGGCCAACAAAGCGTGCTTCAATGGAGCTGTTGTTGGATGGCCCAAACATGATGCGTTTTATCTGCGCATCAACCTGCGGGTATTCATCATGCATATAGGATTCGATTTCATCAATCAAACCCGGAATTTGATTTAGGTCCTCAGTACGAATCATCACCTGCGCATAGTTAGGATAACGACGTTGAGCATTGTAGGTCAGCATAAAGCGCATCGCACCCTGACCAATCGTCACCATGGTGTCCTCAACCCCTTTTTGCTGCTTGATATACTGCTCAACCTTGTTTGCTATCCCTTCGGTATAATTGATATCAGTGCCATTCGGCAGCCAGATATCAACGAAGAAGATTGGCGTATTTGATGGCGGGAAGAAGCTCTGGCGAACATTACCAAAACCCACCACCGATGCCACTAACATGGCCGCCAGCAGCACCAAAGTGATACTGCGATATTGCAGTAATTTATTCAATATCACCCGATAATAGCGGAATAACCACCCATCATAAGGTTGTCTGGCCGGCTTATCGGCATCCACTTTCGCCGGTTTCTGGTTTTGGAATGCCCACTTAGCAAAGACCGGTGTTAGCGTCAGTGCCGTGAGCCAACTTAACATCAGCGAGATCAACAACACCTGGAATAACGATTTACAGTATTCACCCGTTGCATCATTGGACAGGCCGATAGGCGCGAAGGCCAGAATGGCAATGATGGTCGCGCCTAACAACGGCATCATTGAGCGCTTCACCACATTGCTAATAGCAGTAAAGATGTTTTCGCCTCGCTGGCGACCAACAACGATACCTTCCACCACCACAATGGCGTTATCCACCAACATACTGAGCGCAATAATCAGCGCCCCTAACGACACTCGCTGTAGCTCGATATTAAATAGCCACATAATGAGCAACGTACCCAGTACGTTAAGTGCCAGCGAGATAGCTATCACTATACCGCTGCGTACCCCCATGAAAATCAGCAAAGTGACCACAACAATCAACAGTGCCAACAGGAAGTTAAGGATAAAACCGTTAACGGCCCCTTCAACTTCATGGGACTGATCATAGAACACGTTGATATGCATACCTAACGGGCGTTCACTATCAAGCTGCGCCAGTCTGGCTTTAATCGCATTACCTACGTTTACCACGTTGACATTTGGGGCAAACGAAATCCCCAGTGCCAGTGCGGGTTTACCGTTAGCACGATAAATATTGGTCGGTGAATGGCCGAAACCCTGAGAGACAGTGGCGATATCCCGCAAATACACGCTTTTCGGGCTGCCGGGCTGACTTACCAGTAAATTCCCCAGTTCTTGTACACTTTGGAATTCACCGGTCGGATGCAAACGGATAGACTCACTGCCTACCTGCAACTGGCCCGCATCAGACACCACATTCTGGCGGCTCAGTAAATCGGACAACTGCTGTGGCGTGATGCCTGCGGCGGTCATCTGGGCGCGAGAAATCTCCACCTGAACTTCCTCAGGCAGAATACCCACAATACCCACTTTACCTACCCCAGGAACCAGTACCAGTTCACGTCGCAGTTGCTCGGCGAAATTACGTAAATCCTGGTTACTGTAACCCTCTCCCGTGAGCGAGAAGAAGAAACCATAAACATCGCCAAAGTCGTCATTGACCATCGGCGCACTGGCTCCTGGTGGCAAGCGCACACTGTTATCGCTGATTTTACGCCGCAGTTCATCCCAGATTTGCGGTAACTCATTTGCGCCATATTGTGCGCGAATATTGATGGTTATTTGCGATAAACCCGCACTGGAAATAGAGGTAACATCGTCAACATAAGAGAGTTCCTGAATCGCATTCTCCAATGGGAGCGTGACTTCTTCCTCTACCTGCTGCGCTGATGCACCATCATAACGGGTGACAACTACCGCCGTTTTGATGGTGAAAGCTGGGTCTTCCAGCCGGCCTATATTGAGATAGGCAATAATGCCACCAATACCCAGCAACAGGATCGTTAGCCAGATACGGGTATTATTATTGATAAAATTGTCAGTCAGCTTCATCAGAGACCCCGCTCACGGACCCAAGCCCGGACAACCTGATTTGGGCGAAGCTCACCGGTACCTGCGGAGACAATCTGCTCGCCATCCGCCAGGCCGGAGGTGATTTGAATGCCGTTGGCGGTCAATTGACCCACCTGAACTTTGCGCTCTTCAACATGCATCTGACCGTCATCATTCTTGATAACCCAGACCCTGGCATCATTCAATTGGGCACTGTCTGGGTTAAACACCGCCTCCACGGGTACGATAATCGTCGGATGATCAGTACCAGACAGATTGCCAGAGTTGATTCTTACCCGGCCACTGATACCTGAAAGCAACGGCATATCTGCTGGGCGCTTCATGGTCAGCGTCACCTGGAAAGTTTGTGAAGCAGAGGTGGTTGAGGTGGTGTGTTCTTTATACTCAGCAATAAATTCGCGCCCCGGCATATGGTTAAGTAATACCGTTGGCTTGTATGTCCGATTGCTGATGTCCAGCGTAGTAAACAGGCGCTCCGGCACACTGAACACCACATCTAACGTATCCAATGCACTTAATGTGGCAACCGCCTGACCTGGGGCCATGACCTGATGGTTACGCACATTCACATTGGCAATAATGCCATCAAAAGGTGCGGTGATAGTTGCATCACTAAGTTCTTTTTGTGCAATTTCCAAGGCCGCACGCGCAGATTCCATCTCAGCACGACGTACATCTAACTCAGCACGAGATACTGCTCTTTGCCCTTGCAACGTATTGAAACGGTTAAACTGATCGCGAGCCAGATTAAAAGTAGACTGACGATCCCTGACTCGTAGGTTCAAATCCGTATCATTCAGTCTGGCAATGACTTGGCCTTTTTTCACCTGCTCACCTTCACGAACCAGCAACTGTTGCAATTGCCCACTTCGTTTAAAGGAGAGTTGGGTTTCATCGCCAGCTTGTAATCGCGCTGGAAAATAGCGAGTGCCATTTTGCCCACTGTCTTCAACGGTAAATATTTTTACCGGGCGCACACTTTCTACGACTTCAGGGGGAGTTCTGTCGCAAGCAGCCAGAAGAAACGTTAATAGCAGAGTGATTACTGTTTTTATCTTCACTATAAGATCTCGTTGAGTCAGGTTTTAATAATTATTGCAGATTAATTACTCACACTTTTTTTATCTGTTTTAGGCTTCACTTTTTTGTGACAGACAGCGCACCAGCCTTCTTATCAGTGTGATTAATAATCCCCCAGTAAAATAGATCAGCACAATTAGCGCCTAAATGGGTAGTGTTATTTGCACGTAACGGATAAATAGCCAATAGAGAAATAGCGCTGCTTTGCTATTCACTATCGGCTATTTTTTTAAGAGCAACTCCGTTACACCCTAAATAATTCGAGTTGTAGGAAGGAGGCAATTAAGCGAATCCCCAGGAGCTTACGCAGTCAAGTGATTCGGGTCAGTGCGCGCAGCTAACACCCCTGTGGCTTCAAGGCCGAAGGCCATCCCCAAAGTCATTGGAGCCACAGGTAGGCAGCCAGCAAACGAATCCCGATGAGCTTACGCAGTCAAGTGATTCGGGTCAGTGCGCGCAGCTAACACCCCTGTGGCTTCAAGGTCGAAGGCCATCCCCAAAGTCATTGGAGCCACAGGTAGGCAGCTAGCAAACGAATCCCGATGAGCTTACGCAGTCAAGTGATTCGGGTCAGTGCGCGCAGCTAACACCCCTGTGGCTTCAAGGCCGAAGGGGATTAGTAGTCGACGGCATCCCGGATTATTGGACACGTCATACAGTGACCCCCCCCACGCCCACGGCCTAATTCACTGCCAACGATTTCAATCACTTCCACCCCTTCTTTACGCAGCTGGGTGTTGGTTTTGGTATTACGGTCATAGGCCAACACCACACCTGGTGAAAGCGCAACCATGTTATTACCGCTGTCCCATTGTTGACGTTCAGTATCGTAATCATTACCTTCCGTTTCAACCACACGCAGTTTTTTCAGATTCAGTGCACCAGCAACTGCTTCAACAAAAGTCCCTTTGTCGCGACTTAACTTAATGCCGGTCGGGCCATTATCAGGGCGCAGTGAGAAGGTTTGGATCTGATTAACAATCGCCGGATATAACGTTACGACATCACGGTCGCAGAACGTAAACACGGTATCCAAATGCATGGCGGCACGCAGTTTAGGCATGGCCGCAATCATGACGCGTTCAACCTGCCCTTCACTATTTTTAAACAGCGATTGCGCCAACTGAGTAATGGCCTGATGCGATGTTCGCTCACTCATCCCGATTAACACCGTTTTATTACCGATTGGCATCACATCACCGCCTTCCAGCGTAGCAGTGCCGTGGTGCTGCGTCGGGTCACCCCACCAGACTTTCACATTGGCATCACCAAAGTCTGGGTGGAATTTATAGATTGCCGTGGTGAGGATAGTTTCTTCATGACGCGCCGGCCAATACAGTGGGTTTAGCGTCACACCGCCATAGATCCAGCAAGTGGTATCGCGGGTATACAGTGTATTGGGCAACGGTGGTAACAAGTATTCAGTTATGCCCACCGCTTCGCGGATCAGCTTCAACTCTTCTTTGTCACATTTACCGTCGTTATGCAGCTCAGTAGTCGATAAACCGCCAATCAGCACTTCAGCGAGTACGCGAGGTTCCAGACTTTCCAGATAGCTGCGGGTTTCTTGCAAAATGCCCAGTGACACTTCATTAGGGACAATTTGCTGATCCAGAATCCACTTTTTCGCCGCTGGAATGGCAACTGTTTCAGCCAGCAGGTTATGCATCTCAACCACATCAACACCGCGTTCGCGCATTTTGGTCATAAAATCGAAATGGTCGCGCTTAGCTCTTTCTACCCACAGCACATCATCAAATAATAATTCATCACAATTACTTGGCGTCAGGCGGTTATGGGCACGCCCAGGGGCGCACACCATCACTTTATGCAACTTGCCGACTTCAGAGTGAACACCAAACTTAGTTTTAGCGTGAGTTTTCTTAGCTTTATCTGACATAAGAACTCCAATAAATTATATGGTGATAATCCCGGTGGCAATGCTATAAATCGCAGCAACCGCAGCAACAATCAGAACAATAAACAGTATTCTCTCATAGGAATTAAAGGCTTTTTGATGCTGCTCACGTTTGGCAATCAGATACAAAATAGTGCCTGGTCCGTAAATGATGGCCGACAACAGCACGTATTTCAGACCGCCGGCGTAAATCATCAGTGCAGAGTAGAAAGTGGCGATAATGGCAAAGATTAAATCTTTTCTATGACCACGGTTATTCGTTTCGTAAGTCTCACCGGTCCATGCTAATTTCAAGCCATAAGCTCCCACCAGCAGATACGGGATCAGAGTTAATGAGCTGGTTAATTCCAGTGCCAATTGGAAAGCATAATCAGTAAACAACGTGAGAATTAAGAATATCTGTATAAAGATATTGGTCAGCCAAACCGCTGCTGAAGGCACAGCATTGCTGTTTTCAGTCGCGAATATTTTTGGCATGCTGTTACTCTTGGCCGCCGAAAACAGGACTTCCGCCGCCAGCAGTGACCATGATAAATAAGCACCCAATACGGAGATAATCAGGCCAACACTGATAAATATTGCCCCCCAGCGGCCGACTATCGCTTCCAACACCCCGGCCATTGATGGCTGGCGTAACGCTGCCAAATCAGGGCGCAGTAGCACGCCGTAAGACAGCATAGTGATCAATACCAGTAGGCACAGCACACCAATAAAACCCAGAACAGTCGCAATACCAACATGGCTACGTTCTTTGGCATAACGTGAATAAACGCTCGCACCTTCGATACCCAAGAATACAAATACAGTGACCAGCATGGTGCTACGTACCTGAGAGAATAAAGACTCAGGTTCAACCGACGTGGTGATTGCCGCAGCCGCATGACCAACATAACCATAGTCATTCAGATGGGATAAATCGGCACCTTTAACCACGTCTGGCGTGCCCCAGAAGTTCAACGCGAAGACATCACCTTTAAAGGCAAAAATCAGCACAATGACGAAAATGAAGATTGGAATTATTTTTGCAAAGGTAGCGATGGTATTAATTGCCGCAGCTTCTTTAACGCCGCGCAATATCAGGATATGGAATCCCCATAAAATAACGGAGGCAATTAACACCGCTGGAATAGTATTACCATCACCGAATATCGGGAAGAAAGCCCCTAACGTAGATTTAATAAGTACAAAGTAAGAGACGTTACCAATACAGGTACCAGCCCAGAAACCTAATGCAGAAGCAAAACCAAGATAATCCCCAAAGCCCTCTTTTGCGTAGATGAATACCCCAGAATCGAGATTAGGTTTACGCTGCGCTAATGTTTGGAAAACAAAAGCCAGCATTAACATCCCACCCCCGGCGATACACCAGGCAATCAGTGCACCAAACCCGCCCGTTGCTCGTCCAAATGTTGCCGGCAATGAAAATATGCCAGCCCCGATCATTGAACCGACCACCAAAGAGGTAAGGGCCGGTAAAGATAATTTATTCGTTGCTGAATTGGCCATGATGCTCTCAATGACATTGGATAAATTAAGTTAAATGTAAATTCTGCTTATCTCACAGACAGATTCACCCAGACCCACTTATCAATATAAATACATAATTATCATAGCTTCCTTTAAAACTATTGCATAATGCCGAAAAAACAGACCAAATATTACAAAATGTAAATTATTGAAAAAATATCACGGGATCTATGGTTTTGTAACCATGTTGAAAATCATCATTTTGTATACTAAAGAAATCACATGACAGTTTAATTCACTGCCAGCAGGTCACTCCATTAGCATAGATATCTGTTTTTTCCAGAATAGTCATTTGAGATGATTCAAGCATAGGTATTAACCTAATTATCCCGATATATATAGGAGCCTCTACGGCCTTGCTCACTCGCGTTATATGGTCTACGTTTAGAGGTTGACCATTAAAAGTGAAAACAAAAAAATCAACTGTTTTCAATGAGTTAAAAATAACCATCCCGTTATAAAAAATAGGTCATATCTTATTAAAACTCTCTATCAGCTCACATTTACCCCCCTCTGACCGCCATCGATTAGCCATATGTAATCAGGTGATAACTACAGCCATATATCAGGTTTTGATTTTTATAAAATGGATATGATGTTGTTCTTTCAATCATTACCGCGCAGTTATTCATCACGAAAAAATCAATGCAAACCGCATCCGAATAATAATTATCTCGATTTATTGTAGGCTCCATTTATAGTTCATTTACATTTGTTACAACAATGTAAACCTTCGACTGTAACATCTAATTCAGTGAAAAATTACATCGTTTAATGCTAAAATTTCATAATAAATCAGTTTTTTAATTTAACTAAAACCAACATTTTAAAATTAATCACTGATGAAATACGGTGATTTAAATGAAAAACACCTCCATTTTTCCCACGAAATCATTAGAAATATTAATGTTTATAATTGAAATATCTTACATGCAGTAGGATTATGATGATGAAATTAAGCAGGAAATATCTGATAACTGACATTATCATTCCAACAAAAAAGCAGGAAACGTAAATAACATTCGTATATTCAATGCGCTGCGTTTACATCTCATTAAATATCTTCTGATCCAAATAGAGATATCGGTTTTCCCGTTAAAATTCACTTTTAGATTCAAGACATTCATCATTATTACGAAATCAATAAAAACGGCCCCATTAGTAGGGGCCGTTTTTATTGCACGTCACATTCACAGGATATATATCCTGTTATATCAATTGCTTATCCGATACATGCTGAGTCTCTGTTACTGAATAGCCCGCCAAAATTGCGACGAAAATCATAAACAGATGGCCTTCAGATGAATCCAGCAGGAATGAATTAAAGAAGTTACACGCCATATAGCTGGTCAATACGGCCAGTAGCACATTGCGTAAAACCGGTGTCTGTTGCCAAATAACGCGATAACAACAGACAATCCATGCCAAAAAGATAATTAGGCCAACAATGCCTGATTGAATCGTTTCCAACAGATATTGGTTGTGTGGATTATTGATTTTGTAATTGATCTCTGGATTCTCATAATAGAACCCGCCAGCGCCGTGCCCCAAAATAGGAGACTCTTTAATTAGCCGCACAGCTTCAATGGCAAAGGCCGAACGTTGCCCCATCGAACTACGACAAGCATCATTTACATCATCCGCAGAAGCGGCCATACAGACTTTTATCTCATCAACACCCTGGACGATACGATCCGTGGCTTTATTGGGTATAAGTAGCAACGCAGTAAAGGCGATTGCCCCTAATACCACTAATAGCCAGCGCTGGCGGCTACCCAGCGAGAAAAATAACCATATACCTAATCCAACAACCAATGCCACATAACCGGTTCGCCCCAATACCAAGAACAGAATACTGTAGCTAGCCGCCGCTACCAGCAAGCCATACCCCCAGCGTTTCCAGCCCTGACTTTTAAAGGCTAGCGCTAGCCACAACAGCGCGGCCAATGCCATAAAGAAGTTTTGGGTAATTTGTAGTTTAAAAATGGTCGGGTTGGTTGGGTCTACATTGCCAATGGGAATGTGCAACACTCCAACGGCCAATGTTCCGGCTAATGCCACCGCGTTAGCCGCTAAGAAGCCGATACCGAACAATTTTATCAACCGTGGTTGGTTGATAAAAAACAGGGCTAACGGCAACACATAAAGAAATTTCTTATCTTTACCCACCATATCCGGGCCGTAGCTGTTGTGATGGAACAATAGTGACAATGCCAGCAATGCAAACATGGCGGCTGGCAGGTAAATCAACGGATTCGTCAGTAATGGCTTAAATTGCAATGCGTTACGATTGATTATCAAACAGATCAAGATTAAAACCAGCGAGATATTGATCAGTGAGTTGGATGCCGGTAAGGAAATACCTAGCAACAATGCTGTAATACCGCTCAGCATTTCACTGCGACGGTTGGTCGTGAAAGCGACTGGCGAAGAAGTCGATGGGATTGTCATAATTCTCTCAGCTTAAGCTGGTTAGCGGAAAATAAAGTTACTGACAGATATGCGTTACACGCACATTACTGGCTTTGAGTACGCCAAGAGTCAACAGCATTGATAACTTCGCTCACCGGAATGGCGTTCAAATATCGATCGGTCGTGTCAGTATCTATCTCATTAGGGTGTGGCAACGAACGGTAATGTCCAGCCCATAATAGCGTGTGGGGAGCCTGCCACGGGTGCCATTGGTTAAGATTGCTGGGGCCAAAGAGGACTACTGCGGGTGTTTGTAAGGCTGCGGCCATATGCATCGCCACGGAATCTACGCCAATAAATAGCTTAGCGTTATAGATAAACACCGCCAGTTCCGGTAGCGCCAGCAGGCCCGACAAATTAACGACCTTTTCTGGTTGTGTGCACCCGGCAATGATCTCGGCAATATAGTCCAATTCAGCCTGATCTTTGCCACCGGTAAGCAAAATGGTTTCACCTTGATCGGTGAGATGATTGACGAGTTGGCTAAACGATTCGCTGGCCCATGTTTTGAACTTCCAGCGAGCAGAAGGTTGGATCAATATATAGTCATTAATATGGCGTTGTTGGCACAATTGCTTTACCCGTTCAACATCGTGCGCACCATAAGACATGGTTACATCAGTAATAATATCCGTCAGTTGCAGTGGCGTAAGGATATCCAGATTATTGAGTACAGTATGCCTTTTGGCCGCATTGGGGATATCAACCAATGTAGAATGGCAATAGCGCCATAGCCAGGTATCACGTTTGGGGTAATGGAAACCAATACTGAAGCCGGGTTTTAATAAACGGCAATACGCTGCGGCTCGCCATTGATCTGATAGATTGAGGATCAGGTCATAATGGTGTTCTTTCAATGCATTAAACAGCGCTTTTTCACCACTGATTTGCGTTTTTAGCCCCGCATGCTTGAGGCCACGGTCGACAATAAATGCATGATTAACTGTTTTGTTCTCTCGCAGCATATCTTGCGTTCCGCCATACAGCAGGACGTCGATTTTTGCTTGTGGATAGTTGGCTTTTAAGGTGCTCAGTAGCGGCGTAGTGAGTAAAACATCGCCGAAATGGCGTAATTTAATCACTAAGATACGCTGAACGTTACTTTTCTCCCGCAATGTATCTGGCAGGTTAAATGCCCGCTGTTGGGTAGCAGCAACAGGAGCAGAAGGTTGCCCGGCAGGTGATTCTGTCTTATTTGATGTATTCATCATAGGATGCGCCATCATCGGCAACGAAAGAGGGGGAATAATGCTATCCAAGTGTTTACTGCATGGCAATTCTTTTATATCCATCATACTTCAAGCTGCATGTGCGTTAGCTGCCCTCGCTCACCCCAGTCACTTACTTGAGTAAGCTCTTAGGGATTTACTCAGTTGCCGCCTTCCTGCAACTCGAATTATTTAGGGTATAGCATGCCAATATCTTTCTTACTTAACGCTATAAAGCCACGAATGATTGTAATGATCATTCTGCCCCGAAGCTCAAACTGGCAAGTAAGATAATTACCAGAGGAAATTGGCGTTATCGGCGCAGGCAGATTGAGTGCGGAAAGCCGCGCAGCCAACGGAGCGTACACGCAGTACGTGACGGCGGCGAGCACTGCCCCGAAGCTCAAGCTGGCAAATAAGATAATTATCAGAGGAAATTGGCGTTATCGGCGCAGGCAGATTGAGTGCGGAAAGCCGTGCAGCCAATGGAGCGTACACGCAGTACGTGACGGCGGCGAGCACTGCCCCGAAGCTCAAGCTGGCAAGTAAGATAGCCAATTTTAGAGGCCAGGGGCTTTCCATAGAGAGGTCGTCAACCCACTGTCCACCAGCGACAACTGATCGGTATATACTGCTTGCCAGTTAACCTTTGCCGCCTGATAAAGGGCTTGATGCTCGGTGTTCGGGGTGTATTCATGTTCCCAGCGCACCAACCGTTCACCGGTTTTATCCAGCGCTTCATATAAGCCGACCCCTACCCCCGCAGCGATAGCACAACCGAGTGCAGTGGCTTCTTTGACAACCGGTACCCGCACAGAAACTCCGGTCACATCGGCTAGGATCTGGCTCCACAGTTTCCCTTTTGAACCTCCGCCAGCAAACACTACCGAGGCCGCTTTGACGCCAGAGAACTCAGCAATTTGCGCTAAATTACAGGCCGAGACTATCGCGGCATTCTCTTCCAGTGCACGGAACAGTGTGGCCTTGTTACATTTTTCTGGATCAAGTGAGAGGTTAATAAAGGAAGGCGCGGCGTGATACCAGGATTTGAAACGCATTACATCGGAGAAAATCGGCATCACTCCATAAGCACCTGCCGGTACGCGGGCGGCCATATCCTCCAATAAACTGTAGGTATCGATACCCAACCGCTGCGCCAGTAATTTCTCTTCGGCGCAAAATGCATCACGGAACCAGCGCATGGTCAGGCCGGTAAAGAAACTGATGGATTCCGCCTGTACCATACCGGGTATAACATGAGGGTTAATCCGCGTATTCATATTCGGATCGGTAATCGGCTTAGGCAAATTTACTACCTGCTGCCAGAAGGTGCCGCCCAATACTGCGGTCTGACCCGGTTGAACGACCCCCAACCCCAAACAACCTAGTTGTACATCGCCACCGCCCATCACCACTGGCGTTCCCGCCAGCAGACCACTCTCTTCTGCGGCCTGTGCTGTGACATGGCCTAGCAGTGTTCCGGTTTCTTTGACCGGCGATAAAATATCGGCACGTAATCCGGCCATCTCCAGCAAGTTCGGCTGCCAGTTACGGGTGACTAAATCCAGCATGCCGGTGGTTCCCGCATTGGAGGGGTCAACCGCCAGTTCGCCACTGAGCATATTGGCTAGCCAGTCGCTTATCATGGTTAACGTGCCCGCCTGGCGATAAATATCTGGGCGGTAATGCGCCAGCCACAGTAGCCGAGGCATAGCACTCAGCGCCAGAGTTTGGCCTGAACATTGATAAACCTCGAATTCAAACCCATCATTATGCAGCTCTTTCAGCTCACTGACTTCACGGCTGGCACGAGCATCCACATTGGCGCACGCCCAGATAGGTTTGCCACTGCGATCATAGAGCACAATGCCCTCGCGCATTGAGCAGGCAGCAACGGCACGGATAGCACTTGCCGGTAGCTTAGCCTGATGCAAGGCCTGACGGATGCACTGGCAGGTCAACTTCCAGTTAGTCGCTAAATCAAACTCCATCGACCCAGGGACATCAGGTACGGGCAAATGTAGCCACTCAGCCTGCCCGGCCGCGATCTGATTACCGTTAAGATCAAATATAACGGCCCGGACACTGCCGGTGCCTGCATCCAGAGCCATCAGGTATTCAGCCGATGAGAGTTGATTCATGTTCGATCCTCAGCTTCAATGTGTTTTTATATAAATTCGTGGATAAACCCGTCCTCTACTGCCTTTTTCTCAACAGAATAATCAAAACTATTGGCGTTATTCTTGAACCCCTGCACAAGCCTAAACTGACAAGTAAAATAGCCAATCAAATCAGTTTGATAATTGATCTCGCTGTCAGCTCATCAGTCACTAACGCATTCACGTATTTTCCCCGCAATGCAGCAACAATCGCTTCTGATTTTTCAACGCCACCGGCGACGCCAATCACCGTCGGGATGTTGGTCAGATCTGCCAGTGAGACGCCAATCAGCTCCTGGTGAATCTGCATATCCGGCACCAATGCGCCATCGGCTTGCATAAAGTAGCCAAGGATATCGCCGACCGCACCTTTGCGACTGAACATCAGTTGTTCACCTTCTCCGATATAGCCGGAGCGTAAAATGGTGGCCTCTTTTTGCTGATTAACCGAACCGATACCCACGACGGCGACATCAGCCGCTCGTGCGGCTAGCATCACATCGCGCACACTGTTTTCCTGACGGAATGTTTCCGCCACTGTGGCACTGGAAGCACGCAACGGCGCAGGAATAATACTGACCTGACAAGCGGCGTCCAACTGACCAATACCGGTCATATAAGAGCCAACCCCACCAGAAAGTGTTACCAACCTGACCTGCTGTGAGGCGATAAAACCGCTTAGATGCTGTAAGGCACACATGGTGGTTTCACCAAAACCAACTGCCAGTAATTGTTGTGGCTGTATCAATGCCATCAATAAATGTGCAGCGCCAATCCCCAGCCGGCTACTGATACTGAGATCAGCCAAAGAAGGCAGAATGCGGATATGCTTGAGGCCGAAATGCTGTTGCAAGGTGTTTTCCAGTTCCAGACAACCCTCATAGCGCGAATTAATCTGTACCCGAATAACCCCTGACTGGCGGCCTTTTTCCAGCAATCTGGAGACCTTCAGCCGGGTCAGCCCCAACAGTTCGCCAATATCCCCTTGTGTTAAGCCATCGTGATAATAAAACCACGCAATGCGAGCGAGCAGTTCCTCTTCACTCATGCTATTACCCGGATATTTGTATTCATCGTTAGACGACATGGGTTTTTCTTTTGTTACTGATTTTTCTTTCATCATTAGCCGTGATCCCTATTGCCGCTTTCTCATTCTTCGTTGATTCATCATCGATCAAAAATCCACGGTCTGATAAATGCTATACCCAAGAGATTTCAAGATGCAGGAAGGCGGCAAACGCTGGCCCGTAAGGTGAACCTCTGATGAGGTTCATAATCCCGATGAGCTTACATAAGTAAGTCATTCGGGCGATTGAGCACAGCCAACACACCTGCAACTTGAAGATGACGGGTATAAATTACAATTGATAACTACGCTAACAGCTTAGGCAATACATTTGAACATATTTTAATTTAAATTTTTTTATTCACGGAAATGTGATCTTGATTACGCCATAAATGGGATTATACAGCTATCTTTTTTGAACACTTTTAAATTTAAAATATTTTTGTTCATAAAAAGGAGCCACTGATGCCGCACACCAATCCGCCACCGCTGCTCCAGGTTCGTGGTATCAGCAAGCAGTTTTCCGGCGTAGTGGTATTGAAAAATATCGACTTTACCCTGCAACCAGGACAGGTGCATGCCCTGTTGGGGGGAAATGGTGCGGGGAAATCAACGCTGATGAAAATTATCGCCGGCGTGCTCCCTCCAGACAGCGGCACTATCGAGATCAATGGGCAAGCCTGCCTTAACCTCACCCCAGCCAAAGCACATCAACTCGGTATTTATTTGGTCCCCCAAGAGCCGATGCTATTTGCCAATCTGTCGGTACAAGAAAATATTCTGTTTCGTTTGCCCAAGCATCAGGCCGACAAGAAGAAGATGGCGCAATTACTCAAAAACCTGGGTTGCCATTTGGACCTGTCAGTCAGCGCCGGTTCACTGGATGTGGCAGATCAACAGCTAGTAGAAATTATGCGCGGCCTGATGCGCGATTCACGTATTTTGATCCTTGACGAGCCAACGGCGTCACTGACACCGGCGGAAACCAATCGTTTATTTAGCCAAATCAAAATGTTATTGCAGCAAGGTGTCGGAGTGGTGTTTATCTCCCATAAATTGCCTGAAATCCGTCAACTGGCAGATTGGGTCAGTGTCATGCGCGATGGCGGCATCGCTCTGAGCGGTGCCACTACTGATTTCTCAATCGATACAATTATTCAGGCTATTAAGCCACAAGCCAAAAACAGCGAATTATCCGATACCCAGAAGTTATGGCTGGAGCTGCCCGGTAACCGCCGCTCTCAAGCGCGCGCTCAGTCCAATCAACCGGTGATCGAAGTTACCGATCTGAGCGGTGAAGGTTTTGCCTATATCTCTTTTGAGGTGCATGCCGGTGAAATTCTGGGATTAGCAGGGGTGGTTGGCGCAGGCAGAACCGAACTTGCTGAAACACTTTATGGTTTACGGCCCGCCAGCGGTGGTCACGTCAGGCTGGAAGGTATTGATATCACATTGATGAAAACCGTCAATCGTCTGGCAACCGGGTTGGTTTATCTACCGGAAGACCGCCAAGCCTCCGGCCTCTATCTGGATGCCCCACTCAGTTGGAATGTCTGCTCGCTAACCCAGGGTAATCAAGGGGTATGGACGCATCCGGCACAAGAGGCCGCCATTCTGGAACGCTATCGCCGGGCACTGAACATTAAGTTCAGTCACCTTGAGCAACCCGTGCGTACCTTGTCCGGTGGTAATCAACAAAAGCTGTTGATTGCGAAATGCCTTGAGGCCAATCCGTTGCTACTGATTATTGATGAACCCACTCGTGGCGTAGATGTGTCAGCACGCAGTGATATCTATCAATTGATCCGCAGTATTGCCTCTCAGCATGTGGCGATCATTTTTATCTCGTCAGATCTAGAAGAAGTGGTGCAGATGGCTTCCCGGGTGTTGGTCATGCATCAGGGTGAAATCAGTGGCGCAGTCAGTGGGGCGGAAATGAACGTCGATACCATTATGCATCTGGCCTTTGGTGAACATGATACCAGCGTGCGCCAATCTGCTGAAAATGAGGGTGCATCATGTTGAGATTTATTCAAAACAATCGCGAAGGTACCGCGCTGTTGGCCATTTTGGCTTTATTTGCCTTGCTTGGTGTGATCGACAGTAATTACTTCACCTTGCAAACCTTCACCATGATCTTCAGTAGCGCACAGATCCTGATCCTGTTAGCCATCGGCGCCACTATGGTGATGCTAACCCGCAATATTGATGTGTCCGTCGGCTCCATTACCGGCTTATGTGCCGTCACCGTGGGTATGGCGCTCAATGCGGGTTTTGGCCTGGCAACCTCCTGCCTGTTTGCTCTGCTGGTTGGCATGGTGACGGGCTTCTTTAATGGCATTTTGGTTACCTGGCTGCGCATCCCGGCGATTGTCGCCACCCTGGGTACGCTGGGGTTGTATCGCGGCTTGATGCTATTGATAACCGGCGGGAAATGGATAGAAGGGCTGCCGGCAGATCTGAAAAGTTTATCCACCCCGATTCTGTTTTCTATCTCTCCTATCGGTTGGCTAATTATGCTGCTGATTGTAGCCATGGCCTTGCTACTGGGTAAAACCGCCTTTGGCCGCAGTTTCTATGCTACCGGCGATAACTTGCAGGGCGCACGCCAACTGGGGATCCGCACTGACAGCATTCGTATTTTCGCTTTCTCAATGAATGGTGTGATGGCCGCGCTGGCGGGGATCGTCTTCGCCTCCCAAATTGGCTTTATCCCTAATCAGACAGGGAGTGGGTTAGAGATGAAAGCCATCGCCGCCTGTGTGCTGGGTGGGATCAGCCTGCTTGGTGGCACTGGCACCATTCTCGGGGCCATTCTGGGGGCTTACCTATTAACACAAATCGACAGCGTGTTAGTGCTACTGCGCCTGCCTGCGTGGTGGAATGACTTTATTGCCGGATTGGTGTTGCTGGGTGTGCTGGTGTTCGATGGCCGCCTGCGCTGTGCCATTGAGCGCAATATCCGCCAGCAGAAATATGCTCGCTTTACAGCTCGTCCGGCAGTTTCTGGTAAGCCGACAACTTCGGATAAAAAGAAAAACGTTATACCCAATAGATTTCATGATGCAGGAAGGCGGCAAACGAGAGAATCCCGATGAGCTTACAGTGGTAAGTGATTCGGGTAAACGAGAGCAGGTAACACACCTGCAATTTGAAAGATGAAGGGTATAAAAAGAGGTAGCGCGATGAATACATATCGCCGTTATGGATGGGAACTGGCCTTGGCTGCACTGTTAGTGCTGGAAATCCTGCTGTTTGGTTTATCAAATTCTCGCATGTTGGATATCAACGTACTGCTGTTCAGTACCAGTGATTTCATCTGTATCGGTATTGTGGCTTTACCGCTAACCATGGTGATTGTCAGTGGCGGAATTGACATCTCATTCGGTTCAACTATCGGATTGTGCTCCATATTCCTAGGAGTGATGTTTCAAGCGGGTGTCCCCATGAGTGTCGCGATCCCACTGACACTGGTGGTTGGCGCACTATGCGGTTTGATTAATGCCGGGCTGATTCTGTATACCGGCGTCAACCCGCTGGTCATAACCTTGGGCACCATGTACCTGTTCGGCGGCAGCGCTTTGCTGCTGTCTGGCATTTCCGGTGCAACCGGCTATGAAGGGATTGGCGGCTTCCCGACAGCCTTTACCGATTTTGCCAACCAAACGTTATTCGGCCTGCCCGTCCCACTGGTTATCTTTATGGTCTGCGTGCTGCTGTTCTGGCTGCTGATGCACCGTACTCATAGCGGGCGCAACGTATTCCTTATCGGGCAAAACAGTCGAGTGGCCCGTTACAGCGCCCTGCCCGTCGCGCGCACCTTATGCATCTTGTATGCCCTGACTGGCGTGGCGTCTGCGATTGCCGCAGTCCTGCTGGTTTCTTATTTCGGCTCGGCACGCTCTGATTTGGGGGCGTCGTTCCTGATGCCAGCCATCACCGCAGTGGTTCTGGGGGGCGCTAACATCTACGGCGGCTCTGGCTCCATCCTCGGAACGGCACTGGCAGTATTACTGGTGGGTTACTTACAACAAGGTTTGCAAATGATTGGTACACCAAACCAGATATCGAGCGCGTTGTCCGGTGCATTGCTGATTCTGGTGGTAGTTGGGCGTTCTATCAGTCTGCACCGGCATCTGATTCATGAATGGCTGCAGCGTCGTCGCAGCA
This sequence comes from Yersinia intermedia, assembly GCF_900635455.1. Taxonomy (NCBI): domain Bacteria; kingdom Pseudomonadati; phylum Pseudomonadota; class Gammaproteobacteria; order Enterobacterales; family Yersiniaceae; genus Yersinia; species Yersinia intermedia. Next base: position 4,048,703 of record NZ_LR134116.1, read on the forward strand.
GACACACCCTAAGTTAATACCTGTTTTCTTTTGTAGTGAAATTGCCAACACCTCTACCCCTAGCTTCGGAGATAGCAATGAAAACACAAAGATTAAAAAAGCTGGCACTGGTTTGTGCCCTCGGATTTGCCTGTATCACTACTGCTCAAGCGGCAGAACGCATCGCATTTATCCCGAAACTGGTCGGGGTCGGCTTCTTCACCAGTGGCGGTAAAGGTGCCGTTGATGCCGGTAAAGAGCTGGGTGTGGATGTGACTTACGATGGCCCGACAGAACCAAGTGTTTCCGGCCAGGTTCAGTTGATCAATAACTTCGTCAATCAAGGTTACAACGCCATTGTGGTCTCGGCAGTCTCGCCGGATGGACTGTGCCCAGCGTTAAAACGTGCGATGCAACGTGGCGTCAAAATCTTGACCTGGGACTCTGATACCAAACCAGAATGTCGTTCGGTTTATATCAACCAAGGGACCCCAAATCAATTGGGTTCGATGTTGGTCGATATGGCCGCGAATCAAGTGAAAAAAGATAAAGCCAAGGTCGCGTTCTTCTATTCCAGCCCGACGGTTACCGACCAAAACCAATGGGTCAATGAAGCGAAGAAAAAAATCCAACAAGATCACCCCGGTTGGGAAGTGGTCACCACCCAGTTTGGCTATAACGATGCGACAAAATCGCTGCAAACCGCTGAGGGCATCTTAAAAGCTTATAGCGATCTGGATGCCATTATTGCCCCAGATGCCAACGCACTGCCCGCCGCCGCACAAGCCGCAGAGAACCTGAAACGCGACAATGTGGCGATCGTCGGCTTCAGTACCCCGAACGTGATGCGCCCTTATGTTGAGCGCGGCACGGTCAAAGAGTTCGGTCTGTGGGATGTGGTTAATCAAGGCAAAATCTCGGTATATGTCGCCAATGAAATGCTGAAAAAAGGCGACCTGAATGTCGGCGATAAAATTGATATCCCGAACATTGGCGTGGTTGAAGTGGCACCGAACAGCGTTCAGGGCTATGACCATGAGGCCAAAGGAAGCGGCATTGTGTTACTGCCACAGCGGGTCATCTTTACTAAAGACAACATCAACAAATACGATTTTTAATCTCGGCGGCCCGCCCACCGGTGGGCCGGAACAGGACTAAGGGAGTAATAACAGATGGCTGATTTAGACGATATTAAAGACGGCAAAGATTTCGGCATTGGCGTGCCACAGAAAAATCCTGCATTTACCCTCAAAGGCTCAGGTTCACTGGATTGGGGGATGCAATCCCGCCTGGCGCGAATTTTCAATCCGAAAACCAATCGCACGGTAATGCTGGCATTTGACCATGGCTATTTTCAGGGGCCAACCACCGGTCTGGAGCGGATTGATATCAATATCGCCCCGCTGTTTGAATATGCCGACGTCCTAATGTGTACCCGTGGCATTTTACGCAGTATCGTTCCCGCGTCGGCCAATCGCCCGGTGGTACTGCGCGCATCCGGTGCCAACTCAATTCTGACTGATTTATCCAACGAAGCGGTGGCCGTAGCAATGGAAGATGCATTGCGACTCAACTCCTGCGCCGTGGCCGCACAGGTCTATATCGGCACCGAACATGAGCATCAGTCGATTAAAAACATCATTCAATTAGTCGATCAGGGAATGCGTTACGGCATGCCTACCATGGCCGTGACTGGCGTCGGTAAAGACATGGCTCGTGATCAGCGCTACTTCTCTCTGGCCACCCGAATTGCCGCTGAAATGGGCGCTCAGGTAATCAAAACCTATTATGTCGACAGTGGGTTTGAACGTATTGCTGCCGGTTGCCCGGTGCCTATCGTCATTGCCGGGGGTAAGAAACTGCCAGAACGCGATGCACTGGAAATGTGCTATCAAGCCATTGATCAGGGAGCATCAGGTGTAGATATGGGCCGCAATATCTTCCAGTCAGAAGCGCCGATTGCCATGCTAAAAGCGGTTCATGCTGTGGTACATAAAAATGAAAATGCACAAACAGCCTATAAGCTGTTCTTAGATGAAAAAGGTTGAGTCAATATGGTGGCCAGCCCTTGGCTGGCAAACAATGACAAGGAGAAAGATATGCATGTCACCCTCGTCGAAATTAATGTGAAAGAAGACAAAGTGGCGCAGTTTATTGAGGTTTTTCGCGCCAATCATCTGGGTTCTATCCGTGAAGCGGGGAACTTGCGTTTTGATGTGCTGAGGGATGAGACGATCCCAACCCGTTTTTATATTTATGAGGCTTATACCGATGAAGCTGCGGTGGCGGCGCACAAGCAAACCCCCCATTACCTGAAGTGTGTCGAACAACTGGAGGGATTGATGACCGGCCCACGCAAGAAAACAGTCTTTATTGGCTTGATGCCTTAACCGATACGGGCAGCAGATTTCCTATGCTGCCCGCATGTTGGAACCGCAAGGCAAATTTAACGACTGAGCCACATCACTTGCGCAAGCGAAAACTGATCCGAACCAGTAAACCGCCTAGTAACTCACTGTGCAATAACTCTGGGCGGGTTTTATGGTAGGTCGTAATGTCTTTTACCAAAGCTAACCCCAGCCCCGCCCCTTGCTGCTCACCAACATTATCCAACCGATGAAATGGCATCAGCGCTTGCGCGGCTTCATCTTGCGCAATACCGGGACCACTGTCTTCTATTTCTAACAAACAGCGCCCTGCTTCACTGCCTATCACCAATCGTACCGTCACCACACCGTGCTTTGGCGTGTATTTCAACGCGTTGTCCAGCAAGTTGTCGCACAGTTCGGTCAGCAACAAAGCATCCCCCTCGATCCAACATTCAGACGCCCCCTCATAACCCAGATCAATCTGCTTGCTGCGGGCTTGAGCAAGGTGGGCGAAACACGCATCTCGTAATAATGGGCCGAGATTAACCGGTTGTAGTCTGCGTTCGTGCACTTTCATCCGTGATAACTGCAATAACCGATCCGTCAGAGAAACGGTGTGATCCAGCGTCCCGCGCATCGCCACCAGGCTTTCACGCCATTGTTGTGGGGAGTCACTGGCCAGAGCCACCGCCACCTGCGTTTTCAACACCGTCAGCGGTGTGCGCAATTGATGAGAGGCATCAGCACTAAAGCGCCCCTGCCGTGCCACCATTTCCCGTAAACGCTCGATGTAGCGATCAAAGGCCAACAACAACGGTGCCATTTCTGACCATGGCAATACTTTGGGGAGCGGGGTCAGTTCACCGGGATCACGCCGCAGCATCAAGCCTGATAGCTTACGTAATGGCTTGAGAATACCTTTGAGTAAGATATACGCCATTACCAGCGTCAAGAGCACCAGCGTACCCTGGGTCAAGACTGCCGATATCATGATCTGCTGTGCCAGATCATGGCGGGAAGCCAACGTTTCAGCCACCAGCACCATCGCCATACCCATAACACCAGACTCATTAACCGGCTGATAAAGCGCAGCCACACGTATTGGTTTACCTCGGTACTCGGCATCATAAAAATGCACCAATGCAGGGTAGAGAAGGGATCGTGGCGTATTCAGCGGGAAAGGCGGTAAATCATTGTAGCCAGCAATACTTTTCCCCTCAGGTGTAATCACCTGATAGTAAAGCTGGTCATTCATATTCCGTTCAAAGCTGTCGAGGACAATATAAGGGACATCAACCTCTAGCTGCCCATGGCGGACAACCAACCGCTCCGCCACCGTCCGGGCAGAGGCCAATAACGTGCGATCATAAGCTAGCGTAGCGGCATTCATGGCACTGATATAATGGGTATAAATAGAAATCCCGCCCAAAATCAGTAACGGTACGCCAAAAAATAGCAGCAATTGATGAAACAGCGAACGTGGGGCTTTAAACCATCGTGGCACAATAGTGTTAGAGCACGCCATCGGTACATTCCAGGCTGTAACCTAAGCCGCGTAAGGTCTGGATAGACACATTACTGCCGTGTAGTTTTTTACGCACTCGATGCACATACAGTTCAATACTTTCTGGATTGGCATCATCGGATAAGGTAAATATCTGCTCAAACAGTTGTTGTTTGGCAACCGGCCTACCCCGGCGATGCATCAATGACGTTAATACTGCCGATTCCCGTGGTGTCAGCGCCAATGGCTTATCAGCTAACAGAAAGTAGCCTTCGTCGTGATAGGTCAAATCACCAAACTGCACCACCTGCCCAGTTCCACCGACACTACGCCGTAATAGGGCACGTATCCGCGCCTCCAGTTCATCCATTTCAAACGGTTTCGTCAAATAGTCATCAGCCCCCAAGTTCAACCCTTTCACCCGGTCGGCCACTTCCGTTCTGGCGGTTAACAACAACACCGGCAGCGTTTGCCCACGCTTACGTAACCGTGCCAGCAGATCTAACCCGTTCAGGCGTGGTAACGCTACATCCAATACCACCAGTGTGTAATTTTCGTTTTGCAGCAAATGATCAGCGGCAACACCATCATTTGCCACATCCACAGCAAAGCCCGCATGAGTCAATGCTTTCTGTAACCAGTGAGATAACTCGGGGTGATCTTCTACTAACAAGAGACGCATATCACATCCTGTACTTTTTCCTTCCCATTGAAAGGTAACTGAAAGGTTAATCTATTAACAATTCAATAACCTCGCAATCGCGGGAAAGCTCACAATTTAGACGAAAATATTGAGGGAATAATATGAAAAGAATAATTACCCGCACGTTAGCCGCCTCGGTTCTGATACTGACGGCACAAATGGCACAGGCTATCGACGCGCCCGGCAGAACAGAATGTATTGCGCCCGCCAAACCCGGTGGCGGCTTTGATCTTACCTGTAAATTGATTCAGGTTTCCCTGCAAGAGACTAAAGCAATTGACCGCCCGATGCGGGTCACCTATATGCCAGGAGGTGTCGGAGCGGTAGCCTATAACGCCATCGTGGCACAACGCCCGGCGGAATTCGGCACCGTGGTCGCGTTCTCCGGCGGTTCTTTACTTAATCTGGCACAAAATAAATTTGGCCGTTATAGCCCTGACGATGTGAAGTGGCTGGCGGCCATCGGCACTGATTACGGCATGATCGCCGTGCGGGCTGACTCTCCCTATAAAACGCTAACAGATCTGATGGATGCCTTTAAACAAGATCCTAACAGCGTGGTGTTCGGGGCCGGTGCCTCGATTGGCAGCCAGGACTGGATGAAAACGGCGTTACTGGCCCGTGAGGTGGGCATCGACCCTCATAAAATGCGCTATGTGGCCTTTGAGGGCGGCGGCGAACCGGTTACCGCATTGTTAGGCAACCATATTCAGGCGGTGTCTGGAGATTTAAGTGAAATGGTGCCTTATTTGGCCGGCGACAAACTGCGGGTGTTAGCCGTTTATGCAGAACAACGCCTGCCCGGTCAACTGGCTAATATTCCTACGGCTAAAGAACAGGGCTTTAATTTAGTGTGGCCGATTATTCGTGGCTTCTATCTGGGGCCGAAGGTCAGTGATGCCGAATATCAATGGTGGACGGAGACCTTTAACACCCTGGTACAAACTGACGAATTCAAAAAACAGCGTGAATTACGCGGCTTATTTGAGTTTAACCTGACCGGCAAAGAGCTGGATGTGTACGTCAAAAAGCAGATCGAACAATATCGTCAACAAGCTAAAGCGTTCGGGCTGGCCAAATAATTCAGGAGAAAGATCATGAGCGATCGTATTTTTGCCAGTATCTGGATCCTGCTCTGCATCAGTGGCTTATTTATCGGCTGGGGAATTCAAAGCGAATACAGTTACGAGCCGCTAGGCCCGCGCCCTTTCCCCATGGCAATTCTGGCGTTAATGACATTGTGCGCGGTGCTATTGCTGCTGCATAAACCTGATGTTATCGCATGGCCGCACGCCAAAGTATTGCATCGCCTGTTGGTGATGGTGATTACGCTGGTGCTCTATGCCTGGGGGTTTGAGTCGCTTGGATTCCCACTGGCAACCGCCCTACTAACATTTAGCATTGCATTGTTATTTAAGGCAAAAGTATGGGTCGCTGCGCTATCCGGCGTAGTTCTGGGCGCGTCATTATTCTATGCCTTTGACTATTTACTTGATGTCACCCTACCGCTTGGCGTTTGGCTGAACTAACGAGGCTGTGATGGAAACTTGGATGTATTTATCGCAAGGATTTGAGGTGGCATTAACACCACAAAACCTGATGATTGCCCTGATAGGCTGCTTTATCGGTACCATTGTTGGCTTACTCCCAGGACTGGGGCCGATCAACGGCGTGGCCATTTTGCTGCCACTCGCTTTTGCCCTAAAACTGCCCGCAGAATCTGCACTGATCTTGCTGGCCACGGTTTATATCGGTTGTGAATATGGTGGGCGCATCTCATCCATATTACTTAATGTCCCCGGCGATGCTGCAGCCATCATGACCGCCCTTGATGGTTATCCAATGGCACAGCAGGGCCGTGCTGGTGTGGCGCTATCCATTTCAGCGGTTAGCTCATTTGTTGGTTCAATCTTGGCTATTGGTGGGATCATTCTGTTTGCACCGCTACTGGCACAGTGGTCACTGGCCTTCGGACCCTCGGAGTATTTCGCGTTAATGGTCTTCGCCATTGCCTGCCTTGGCAGCATGATGAGCCAGAACCCCTTAAAATCACTGCTCGCCGCCTTAATTGGATTGGGGCTGGCAACCGTAGGCGTTGATGCAAACACCGGTGTTTATCGCTTCACATTTGATAGTGTCCATCTCTCTGATGGGATCCAATTTATCGTGGTAGTGATCGGCTTGTTCTCGGTCAGTGAAATCTTGTTGATGCTGGAAAGCACCAGCACCGGCCAGAAACTGGTGCGTAAAACCGGTCGCCTGATGTTCAACCGCAAAGAAGCCGCAGAATGTGTTGGGCCAACACTGCGTTCTTCAGTGATTGGTTTTTTTGTCGGGATTTTACCGGGTGCAGGGGCAACCATCGCCAGTGCGCTGACCTACATGACCGAAAAGCGTATCAGTGGCAACAGCGATAGTTTTGGCAAAGGAGATATTCGTGGTGTTGCCGCACCTGAAGCGGCGAATAATGCTTCTGCCTGTGGATCTTTTATTCCAATGCTTACTCTGGGCGTTCCAGGCTCAGGTACCACCGCGGTAATGATGGGAGCATTGACCCTGTATAACATCACACCGGGGCCCGCGATGTTCACCGAGCAACCGGATATTGTTTGGGGGTTAATTGCCTCTCTGTTGATAGCCAACGTCATATTACTGCTGATGAACCTACCGTTGGTTGGTTTCTTCACCCGCATGTTAACCATTCCGTTATGGTTCCTGGTGCCCGCCATTGCAGCAGTCTCTGCGGTGGGGGTTTATGCCGTGCACAGCACCACTTTCGACCTGATGCTCATGGTCGGATTGGGTATCTTTGGCTATCTGCTCAGAAAAATGAATTTCCCCATGTCCCCGTTGATTTTAGGTTTTGTCTTGGGAGAAATGCTGGAGCAGAACCTGCGCCGTGCTCTGTCCATTAGCAATGGCAATTACACTATCTTGTGGTCGAGCCCCATCGCAAAAAGTTTGCTAATACTGGCCGTGGTGGTGTTGGTTCTGCCGCCAATCCTACGAGTGGTGCGTAAACTTCGCCAATCAAAGCCAGCAGTTAATGAAGGATAAAAACTGACTCGCATTACTCCGGGGCTAATAATTATAGGATTATTGGCCCCGATTTCTTGGTTTAGTCACAATCAAATATTCCTCGTTATAAGATGATACCTATCAGCAAAATGATTAATGAGTAAACTGATCATTACCAATACCGGAAATACCCAGACCTTAACTATAATGAAGGTAAATAAGTCCATTCACGATAAATAATGAGGCAAAACCATGTCAGACAAAATCGCCGTCGGTATCAGCGCTTGCCTGTTAGGTGAGAAAGTACGTTTCGATGGCGGGCATAAGCGTCTAACATTTGCTGTGGACGAGTTGGCTCCCTTTGTTCATTTTGAGCCGGTCTGCCCCGAGATGGCAATCGGGCTGCCTTCGCCCCGCCCAGCGCTACGCTTGGTTAAAACAGGTTCCGATGATATTCGTCTCAGCTTTAGTAACCAACCAGAAACCGACCTGACTAGCGCCATGCAGGACTTCTCCGCGAAAAAAATTGCGGGACTACAGCATCTGAGCGGCTATGTGGTTTGCGCCAAATCCCCTAGCTGTGGCATGGAGCGGGTGCGGGTGTATGAAGCCGATGGTAAAAATAACCGTAAAATTGGTACTGGCATTTTCACTCAAGAATTAATGCGCCAACTACCGTGGCTCCCCATTGAGGAAGATGGCCGCCTGTGTGACCCTGAGCTGAAAGAGAATTTTGTGGCGCGGATTTATGCCTTACACGAGTTTAATCAGCTATGGCAGCAAGGCATGAGCCGCGCCCGACTGATCGCTTTCCATAGCAGTTATAAATTGTTATTACTGGCTCATTCGCAACCTGCCTACCGTGAATTAGGGCGTTTCGTTGCGGCTATCGACCAATGGCCTTCAATTAATGAATGTGCTTTTGAATACCGTAACCGGCTGATGGCCCTGATGAGCCAACACTCCTCGCGCCGTGGTCACACCAATGTCTTGCAGCATGTCCAAGGCTATTTCAGCAACCAACTCAGCCCCCGGCAACGCAGCGAACTGGCACAACTGATTTTGCGTTACCGTCAAGGCAGTCAGCCACTGCTTGCCCCGATTACCCTGCTCAAACATTATTTAGCTGAATACCCCGACAGCTATCTTGCCCAGCAGCGCTATTTTGACCCTTACCCAGAGGTTTTGCGCCTAAGGTATGGGCATTAATCGGCGGATTTAAACGCGATATGAAGCCAGTGGCAATTTAGCCAATCGCCGCGTTATCAGATAACACCTATCAGCAAAAGGTGTCCTTTGCGTTATTCTTAGCGCCGAACATAATAACTAGCAGCCTTTCTGGTGGTATCACGGCCTCATGGCAGTGAGGCCGCCGTAAAACAGGAGTTTCTATGAACACCACTTATCGCCTGGCACTGGCTTTGGCTTTTTCTACCACGCTGCTGACGGGTACCGTTCACGCCAATAGTCTATTGGATTCAGTAAAAAGTGCTGCTGACCAATACAGTAAATCGGGCGATAGCTCATCCTCACTGTCGTCACTGACTGGCTTACTCAATGGCGGCGATAAAGGGCTAAGTGCCAGCACCATGACCAATGCTGCCGGTATATTGCAATATTGCGTACAAAACAATGTACTGTCGGCCAATGGCACGTCGGCGATTAAAGACCAATTGATGAGTAAACTGGGCATCACCAGTACCGAAAATGCCAATAGCCAGGATTATCAGGAAGGTTTAGGCGGGTTACTGAAAACCGGTGAAGGTAACAGTCTGAATCTGAACGATCTGGGCAGTGAGCAAATCACTGAAAAAATCAAAACCAAAGCCTGTGATTTAGTCCTGAAACAGGGTCAGTCGTTCTTGTTGAAATAATGGAATAGGTAATGGCAGAGCGCGGCTTGAGGCTGCGCTTTTTATTTACAGAGCCGTTGGCAAAACCGCGTTGTATCATAAATATCATGAAAATTAATTGAAGCGTGAAGGATGAAAGTAGAATTAGCTGTACCCCCCTGTATTGAGCTATCAGGTGTTCACCGCTACTTTTCTTTTCGAGACACTACTATCAAGGGAGTTGTAGGTATCAAGATAAATAACTGTGGGGTCAATCTCCTATGCCCGTTGTAATGTTGGGTTAATATTTTCAAACTCCCAGCTTCATCAAGAGGACCATGGTAACTCATTGACCAGTAATGATTACTTTCATTGACTAAAAGTTGTTCAATCTGTTTGAGTAAAAAATATTCTGATGCCATTTTCCCCTGCCTTAAAATTATGGTTCAGAACATCCCTCAAACCATAACCACTCACTATATTTATTTTGAAATATGAACGTATATTAAAACCGAATTGGTATGCTCAAAACTACCCTATCCTTCCCAATACATCCTCTACCTTAACCCCCAACAGCTTAGCAATATGCACAAATTCCACCACATCTAAGCGTCTTTCGCCATTTTCTACTTTGGCGATAAAAGACTGAGGGCGACCAAGGGCGGAAGCAAGGCTCTCCTGAGTAATGCCTTTAGCAATCCGCTGATCACGCAATGACTTGATAACCGATTGGTACTCATCTGAATATATTGAAGCCATCTGTCCAATTCCTTTTAGATTGTCGGAATTGAATATCTGTTATTGTCACAACTATCCCAAAAAAGGATAAGTATACGTTACTTACCTTATCGGTACAGTTGCACTCATAATCATGCTAATTAATGACAATTCATCGATAGATAGTAGACGAGCAATATGAATAAGTTCCACAAAATCTAATCTCCTCTCACCATTCTCAACCTTAGCCACAAATGACTGTGGACGACTGAGTGCCTTAGCGAGTTGCTGTTGGCTGATCCGCCGGTCAATACGAGCCTGTCGGAGAGCTTTTATCACTTGCTGATATTCTTCGGAGTAAATGGAAGCCATCGGTGTAACCTTGATCAATATCCCAAAATCGAATATCCGGCATTTCCTTTATTATCCCAAAATAGGATAATTACTCGAACACATCACATGGAGGATTAAACATTATGGATAAACAAGACTGGCATCCGGCAGATATTATCGCGGGTTTGAAAAAACGCGGTACAACGATGGCGGCACTTTCCCGAGAGTCAGGGCTGGCCTCTTCAACGCTGGCGAATACGTTGTTGCGCCATTGGCCGAAGGGCGAAAACTTGATTGCACAGGTGCTGGAATTACATCCTGCTGAGATCTGGCCTTCACGTTATCTGAAGCCTAAAAAACGCGAAAAACAGTGCCAATTGCGTAATTAAATCTAGTTGATTCCACTTCTCTATAGAGGATAAACGGAAGTGGAATCACTCACTTTCAGGCCATCATCCTGCTGCTGTCTCACAGGCAAAAATGTTAGTACCCATATTATATGCGGCTTCAAGTACCTGTTCAGGGCCACCTAAGTCTGGCAGCAGTAACACCGTTGAACTCATCACCGGCGCACCACAGAAATTGAAAATACCGTGCTCAATCTGTATTTTCATCGCTTCGGCAAAGCCGTGATTGATATAAGTCTTATGCGTAGCCGCACCGATTCCAATGATATGTACTGGCAGATGCGTCAGCTTTTTGATCAGCTCTCCCGCGTCATCATAGGCCCAACCATTGGAAAACACGCGATCAATCCATCCTTTTAACAATGCGGGCATCGACCACCAGTAAATTGGGAACACTAATACCAACGCATCTGCCCGCTCAACCCTTTGTTGCTCCGCCAGCACATCATCCGACAGCGAAGCTTGCCGATTAAAAGCGGCAATATCCACTGCGGTAAACCTTGGGTCAAAACCTTCGGTAGCAATATCGGCAATCTCATAAGTGTGTGTAGGATCCGATGCAACCAACCCCGCTGCAATCTGCCGTGCAACACTGTTAGTGAGTGATTCATGAAGCGGGTGTGAGGTAACGATAAGTGAATGCATAATCTGACTCCTGATTGCCATTAAAATGCTGTTGGCGTAATCTATATACCATTAGTAAGTTACTGTTGGTAAGTTACCTTTGGTATATAAGCATGTCAACTAGCAAAAAGAATGTATCGTCACGGCTTCGCCTATCGCGTGAAGAGCGTTACCACCAATTAATGAATACAGCATGGCAACTGGTGCGGGAAGAAGGCACTGAGGCTCTGACGCTAGGCCGCCTTGCTGAGCGCTCCGGCGTCACTAAACCGGTGGTTTATGACCATTTCGGTACCCGAGCTGGGCTTTTTGCCGAACTTTATAAAGAGTTTGATCGCCGCCAAACCGTATTGATGGACGCGGCCATTGCGCAATGCGAGCCAACACTCACTGCCATCGCCACTGTGACCGCCTCATCATATATTGACTGTGTCCTGCTTCAGGGGCAGGAAATCTCTGGGGTCATTGCGGCATTAAAAGGCACGCCTGAGCTGGATGAGATGAAACGTGAATATTCTAAGGCGTACATCCACAAATGCCGGAATATACTCGCGCCCTATGCTAAAGGGAATCTGATTTCAGATGCCAGCCTGTGGGCACTGCTAGGTGCAGCAGAAGGGTTATCGTGTTCTGCTGCTAGCGGCGAAATCACCGCCTCACAGGCAAAATCTGAGCTATTTGAGTTGATTGTGGCGATAGTAGAAAGAAGCATGGGCCAGCGCTAGCAACGGCAAAGTATCCTCAAAAAGAATCAGATGAAATAACAGGCGTAGATTAAAAGTTTGCCGAGGTTGTATCAGTAGTTTGAGTGCGGGCAGGTAATGAATGGATTTCCAAATACTCCCCGCACAACGAGGAGTATTTAGAATAACGTTAAATCGCTTTTTCTGATTCAATGCTTTTTTGATTACGACTAACTGCCACTTTGAATAGCCAATATATCAAGCTGGCGGCAACCAGCGAGTTAATGGTTGGAATCCCCCACTCGGTCAGCAATCCGATCACACTGCCGACAATACTGGCAATAATGGCAACCCAACCGATAACCGGTGTTTGGGTTTCGTCAGGGAGTTTCCCCTCCAACCGACTCTTATCCAGAATGTTGCGATGAGAGCGCAACACAAAATAGTCGACCAGCATGATGCCGATAATCGGTGGGAACACCACGCCTAGCACGGTAAGGAAATCCACAAACCGGTCCAAAATGCCTAACACCGAAAGTGTGGTACCCAGAACGCCAATAACCAACGTGGTTAAGGTGTATTTCAGTTTTTTCCCGGTCAGCCCCTCGACCGCATTAACAATACCGAGGGACGAAGAGTATAGATTAAGGTCATTAACCCGCAACGTAGAGAACACCACCACCAGCAAACCTGCACCACCTGCGGCCTGAGACATAATAGTCACCACATCAGCCGTTCCGAGCGTTTTAGCAATCAAGATAGCCAGACCATTGACGACAAACTCCCCGGCCACAATGGTGAAAATCGTCACCCCCAACACATGCTTCCCATTTTTGGAATAACGCGTTAGATCTGGGGTCATCAGACTTGCCACGATAGCGCCCCCCACAACAATGGTGATGCCCGCGCTGATAGACAGAGGGTCACCCGGTGGTATCAACTGCATAATTTCATGCAGATTATGCCCAGACAACGTACTAATAGAGATATAAGCCACCAGCAAAATAAACATCGGAACCGCAATACGTGCGGCGATGCGCAATGCCTTAAAACCAAATGCCACCAGGATAGTCAGCAGGCTACCCGATAAAGCAGCCGCGAATCCGAATCCCAGTTTATTACCCAGAGCGAAATCAAGCGATTTGGCGAAAATAGCGTTTTGTATACCAAACCAACCCAGTAAACTCACGGCCACCACAATTCCGATCAATACTGAACCTAAGCGACCAAAGCCACACCAGCGTGCCAACAGACTGCCCGAGATCCCTTCACGCATACCTGCCAGCCCAAGACCGTAGGTGACCACACCGAATATAATGCTACCGATGAGGATCGCGGTGAATGCATCAGTCAGTGTCATGGAGTTACCCAGCACGGCGCCAAGCATAAATTGATCCAGCGCGGTCAGCATACCCATATGAACGATGGCAACGCTTAAAAATGAAACCCTTTTATCCTGTGGTACACGGCTTAATGGATAATCTTCAATTTTGATCACGATAAAGTACACCCTTGTAGTTCAGATAAACTGGATTCCTTTTGCCACCAGTCGATCAGGAATATAATTATCCAAATGTGCAAATTTGCAAAACTCCTCAAACTGTTGCAACGTGTGGACATCAGATTTTTGATAAATTGTATATATTCTGTTTTCTATTGTTTTAGTGCTGATATTATATATCTTAGCGATCTCTTTAACGGAAAGTCTTTGCAACATTAAAAATATAACGTCAAGCTCAGCGCGGGTAAAAGTCTTACTATTAGTTTCGGTAGTCAGAACGCTTGGTTTTTGTTGGTTTATATATTTTAGTGGAGATAAAGTATTAAGTGGTTTAGCGCTCCACATAACACCAATGACTTCTTTTTTATCATTATAAATAGGCAGCTTTTCACTGATAAAGGGGGTCAGAGTATCTTTACCATACCAATAATGTGTTTCTATGACGGTAACCCGACCTTGTGACTCTTCAGTTCTCTTATCGTGTTCCATAAACTCAGGAGAAAATTCAGCCCAGTTGGCAGGAAATTCATCGTCCAACTTCCCCTCAACCTCAAAGTTCAATGGTGTATTGGTATAAAGATAGGCTGCCTTGTTCATATAGATATGGCGGGAACTCAGATCTTTAATGCCCCATGGCTCACTAAGGTGCTCCATCATGGCAATAAGGCCCTTGAAATAAATTTCATTATTTTTATCGGGCAAATCCATTACTACCTCGCCGATTAAAACCGGTTAAATTTCTTTTGCCAGATAGTGCCGAGTATATTTTTTGGCATATCCACCTAAATCACCATAGACACGATAGCCCAATTTTTCATAAAACCCTCTGGCCTGGAAATCGAAAGTGTCTACATAAGCCATGTGACAACCGCGTTTTATGGCTTCTTCTTCCGCTTTTTCCATTAATTGGCGACCATAGCCACTCTTACGATATTCATCACTGACCCAAAGATATTGCACTTCAAGCCCGCCCCACCAGGTTCTGGCAACCAATCCCGCCACAATTTTGCCATTGTCGTGGGTAACGGTTAAGAACAATGGATGAATGTCTACAGCTTCTGTTTTATTATTGTGAGCCCAAAGACTATCAATGACATACTCCTCGTCTTGTGGGTTTGGCGTATCCGTGACATTAATATTCATTTTCGTAACATACCTTCCTACGTTAATAATTCAAATTGCAATTAAATTAATAAACTCCAACTGATTTTAATATCACTTTTCTTAAAGTGTTACAAGAGTGGTTTTCACCCGTTCCCGCCATGGCGTTAAGTGTTTATAGTTAATGTGACGGAGCTAAAAAATACCAACTCATCTCATGAATGTTATCTATTTAGCTTGCTCCGTCTGCAAATACTGATTTCGCCTCACCAGGGCTTTATCGGGGAAACCTATCAATAACTCACGGCTCCACCTGTAGAGCAAGACTAACTTGCCAAAGGGGGGCCGCTCATCCTCGCCAAAATCCATAAATTTTATTGCTTAATATGCTCATTTTATCTCTACTCGGTGAAAACCTGCAGTGCCGTTTCTATTTATCACTCACCATGGGCACCCACTCAAACCTGCTGAGCAGACCATCAACAATGGCAAGCTTCAAGCTAGCACTCAACGACATGTTTCAGTACCGATCCAGTGTGAACATTTTTGTGTTGTAACAAGTCACAAAAATTAACCGTCACAGATCATTGGATTGGCAATTCCCCCCCGTGATAATAACGATTAGATCCATATTAAATGTTTAATTAAATACAATTTAGTTTACTTTATTTCTTTTTAAAACAATTTATCAGATAACACAGGTAAATATGAAAAAATATTTACCTCAGCGTAGAGGCTAATATGATCATACTTATCAAAGGAGATCATTTTAAGGATTTGCAGATTAAGGGGTGGCGTAATAGTCAATATAGGTTCTAGTCCCAACACCGATCGTGATGGCGGCTACAGTTATAACGCCATTTATTATTCTATCACTCTATTTTCATTACTATTTACTCGTGCAAAAACACATTGTAAATAACGATTACATAGGCATAATGCGCACAATCTATTTTATATTTATCTACCCAAAATATTGGGGAAGGGCCTCCTTGTGTCACGTCCTTGTTATTTCATATTAATAGCTGGCATATTATCGCCAGCATTGACTATTCCGTTATCCAGTGTTGGCGCGGAATTAGCCCCTGTTCAACAGAGTATTCACCAACAGGAACGGCAACGGGCATTGGAAGAGCGCCTAGCCCCCGCAATACCGGATGTGTGCTTATCAGCACCGGTAACCTGTTGGATTTGTATGATATCGAACAAGGGTTAGAGAACCTGCAGCGCGTCCCCACGGTGCAAGCCAGTATATGCCCCATCCCCTGGGGAGATGAATGACATATTCTCCTCTGT
Source organism: Yersinia intermedia (assembly GCF_900635455.1). Taxonomy (NCBI): domain Bacteria; kingdom Pseudomonadati; phylum Pseudomonadota; class Gammaproteobacteria; order Enterobacterales; family Yersiniaceae; genus Yersinia; species Yersinia intermedia. The sequence continues at coordinate 4,064,770 of NZ_LR134116.1, forward strand.
TGGTAGTGAGATAGGCGGGATATATTTGAAAAATATTTCGGCCAGTCTGTATCGACTATTAAGCGGCAATAATGCTTGGATAAACATTATTGCCATCATAACAACTCTTTTTTATTTCTGTTATTTGAGTTCCTGAACTTGTTTGTTTAATTGCCATGACAGTAGAGGAGTAAATGCCTGCCACCGGCTAAACGTTTTTTCTTGCTCATCGTCCATTGGCTGAACAGCTCCCAGCAACAATCCTTCTTTATCAACCCAGGGATAAAACTCCCCTTTACCGGATAAAGTGAAACTGCCTTGTTGGGTTATCAACAGTTCAGGGTTATAGCCCTGGCACCAGATAGCATCCGGTTTTTCAGACAGTAAGTCGCAACCCGTTCGGTAATAAGGCGTTTCTGACAGGCTGAGCTGATACAGCGTAGGCCAGATATCTTTATGACTGCCGACTCGGGATGCGTCAAAATGGCTGTTCTGACGATAGCGTTGCGGAACATAAAGATAGAACGGCACTGCGCGGCTAAGAGCCTGCTCAGCGGCGTCAGGATAACTAATACCCCGGATATTATGGTCGCCAGTGGCGGCAATAATGGTATGTTCACCCAGCGACTGTAATTTTACCCAACTGATAAACTGCCCTAGCTGATCATTGGTGTAACGTAGGGTATGGAATACCTCGTCCAACTGTTTACCGCTGGCCAGATTGCTCAGCCTTTGCTTTTCTGCATCCGATAATTTGATATCTGTCTTTGCATAACTATTAGGCGCTTTGAACGGAGGATGATGAGTGGTCGACATTGACATGATCAGTACATGCTCACCTTCTTTGTCAGCCTGAGCTAAACGTTCTTCAATATAACGGAACATATATTCATCAGGCACGCCCCAAGTGCCAGTTTCGGCTTCAGGATAGCGTTTCTTCAACCCGTTTTGTTCAACAAATTCACTTATGCCTAAATGGGGTAGGAACTGATTTAGATTGCGCCAGGAACCGTTTCCCGAAGTAACGAAAATAACTTTATATCCGTTAGCAAGGAAGGGTTTAAACATATTACTAGAAAAATCAATATCCTGAGCACTAGATTGGCTAATGTTACTATTTGGACTGCGGACAAATAAGCGGCTTAGGCTATCAATGGTCCCATTCCCTTCAGAGATAAAGCGGCCAAAACGCCAATCAGTTTTCCAGTGCTGTTTTAGTGTGCCAAATACGTCACGATCCGAGCGATCATAGCCTTCAAGGTAATACCCCATACTTTCCATAACGACAAAAACAACATTAGGTGGTGATTTTTTCGCTATTGCGTTAGGCGCGGTTTTAGCCATAAATGGCTTGAGGTTAGCTTCTGTAGGCTTAGTAAAAAACTGACTGAGCAGTTCTTCACCTTGTTTTTCGGTTGCTGGGGGGAAATTGCTATATTCCCGATGGGCTTTTAACGCCCAGGTAAGTGCCATCGGGCCACTTGGCGTCAACATATTCAATAAATTAATATCTGAAATCTGTGCATCCGACTGCCGAAGAGGAAATGTGCCCATGGAGCCACGCACGCCGATAAAACTGAGTGCCAAAATAATCAAAGTTGAAATTGCAGAAACCGCTATACCGCTATGTTGTTCAGGCCAGGTGCTAATTTTTCGCTGCCAGCGGTGAAAAATCCACGAAATTGCCGCAACAAATAGAATTAGGCAAATAGCGCTACGAATAACCGGATAGTCACTCCACATGGTTTTCAGCACAGCAACAGTATCATCTTCCACCAAACCGAAAACAAAGATATCAATTGGCCGCTGGTAGGTAGCGTAATAGAAGATATTGCCCACAGTGAGTATTGTTACTAGCGTGCCGAAAAGCGTCGCAAACCAAGGCCAAAATCGCTGCCAGAGTCTAAAGCTGGTTTTATTGAACGCAAGTAGGCCAGCAATTAATAAACAGGGGACAAATATCAAGCTGGCGATACGTACATCAAAAAGCCCACCAATCAAGAACATACGTTGCACATCTGTTGATACCCCTGCCAGGGATTCAGGATTACCATAGTCGTTTAGAAGGTAAACTCTTCCTGCTAATTGAATAGTAACGGCAAGTATCCATGGGAGTAACAATGCAATAAATGCATGTTTAAATCTGTAAAACCACATAATCCCTTATCCTGTGCGTTCGTAGTTATAAAACATTTGTTCGTAATCAGAGATATATTCGGTTCTGTGCGTTAGGCACACATCTGATATCCGAGCACAGGTATCGGCAGTGGAAGACTAAACATTAATATTTCATGCAAATTATGGCGTTACTGTATTTATACTTCGCCATGCACGGTGAAAAGCTATCATGGTGAATAAAGTTGCATGTTGTACCGCACTTGTTAGTGTCTATTTTTACCTTGAGGCATACGGAAGGTGAAGCAGCGTGCGGGCTGGAGCATATGTCAGTGCGATGTATGTATCGGGTAGCTTGAGCGCACAGTGGCGTCTGGGTTACTGATGAAATAGTTAGGGGAGGATGTTGCACAGGACTTAATTGCGGAATATTTCCCCTTCTAATTTGCCTAAAGCATAAGGAAAACGGATAGAATCAGGGGGAGTTTATTGTACCGATATCAGTAAGTTGATGTAGATTGGATTTGGTTGACTTATATGGAGTGAAAAAGCGAGAGGAGCCTTGTGGGGGATTGGATTTTAGGCAAAAACCGCCTACGGCGACTTCATTTTTATACTAATGGCAAGGCCGGCTCCGCAAATAACAATCAAGTATCTGATATTAATGTAATTTATTATAGATTAAATATACTTGTAACCACAAACGACAATCCGTACAAAATACTAGCAACAATGGCGCTTTAATAAATTCGCTGCGCAAGCTACCTAATACCACTAACGGCATTGTACCTATATCCTCCTATCCCCTCCATTCTAGTTAATCCTGCCAGCACGAAGCTTTCTAGTTGAAGCTAACAACCATAGTACTAATAGGCGAACGGAATGTACCATCCAACTGTTTAACACAACGTTGAAGTGGAGCTTCATAAATAGCTTCTGAGCTAACTGTTACAAGAGTTAATTCAACAAGCTGATTATCTACCCATGTTGCCATGTAACTTTCTGGCGGTGTATCCAAAATGCTGAAGGCAACCTTAGACCCTTCGGGTTTTATATGTCTGGTGACTTGCGATTTGAGAAGTAAACTATTTTCAATTTTCCCCATAGTTAATCTATAGCGGAGTCGTGTAGCATCACCTTCGGGTGATAATTTTAATGACTCTGGCTTAACAATATTTGATGTGCTGATAAGTACAATTCCCGCTGCTGATTTTTGTAACGTGAAACTTGGTAGTAACATTTCTGAACGAGATACATCCATTACAGACATGCGCTTCGAATTAGCAATCCACATATCATCTAGACGGTGAGCAATATCCTTACGTTCCTCGATTGCCAGTGGTATCGCCTCCTTAACAATTGAAGAGCGGTTAACAGCCATAACAGTGCTAGGATTCTGGCTACCAAATATCACATCTAGTATTCCTCTGGAGTCATGCTTTCCTGCTAGCAAAGGATCATTATAGATCTCCCAACAGTTTGTCTGGACCAAGCCCATCATGAATAAAAATTGCTCAGTTAATGTTATATATGAATCACCAATACCGTTGGAGTAAGAAGCGCCTATATCAGAGTGAGCCCCTGGCAAATAGATAGTATTAATTCGTTTTATAGGAGAAAACTGCGTACCTAATGGTAATGGTGTCTGATCAATATCTACCGTTGGGGTGAAAAATCGATTTCTGGCTTCATCTGTTGCAACAAAGTGGACAAGATAATCAACCGATGTGGGTATAGTGAGAACAAGTTTATCCTGTTGACCCGTTGCGACTGTGTCATAAAGCAATGCATAGAATCTAGGGGACTTCGCAACAAATTGTCCCGACTGAGAATTAAAATGAGTATACCATTGGGAACTGACTATATTAATAAAATGCCTTGCTGTCGCCGCACCTCGGCTAAACCCAGTGACAAAAACACGAATATCCGTGTCAGGGTTTTCATTCAGCCATAGTTGCACCTGCGTAAAGAATTTATCCTTCGCCTCTGTCGCAATTCTGACGCTACTGTCACCAGAACTCGCATCCCAGTAATTAGTATTGCCATATTGCATTCCCGCACCGGGATAATACTCATCCGCCTTTATAAGCCCAGCTATTCGGGCGACTAATGTCTCCCGCTCCCCAGATGGAACCCTAGTTCGATCATTAAGAGTACCATCAAAGGCTATCTTATAAATCTTAACCGGACGATCCCCCATAGGGTGTGTGATTAATGGTGCATTATTGGCAATGCTTGTGATCTTTTTGATATCCTCAGAATCTGTCACTTTGACAGGTATACGACGCTCCCCTGAAACTAAGCTAGTGCAAGCGGTTAAAAAAATACTTAATAAGCAACAAAAGAGGATGATGATGAATCGGTGAATCAATTTCTCAGTCATTTAGTCCCTTAGAGTTTAAGTGATAACAAATTATTTATAATTAGATTTATTGCTTTTTAATATATTTACGCGTAGGCGTGATTATACAGTTAACGTGTTGCCAACATATCTGGATAGTACTTTGCGATGATGTTATTCATCCTTTCGATCAGTTCCGGGCGCTTGAACGTTAGATGTACAGTTCCCTTCTGACAGTAGCGAATACTGAAGAAATAATTTTCGTAAACTTCCTTCGATGGGTTATCACGAATATGCCCCATTAACCGGCTAGTGATATCACCACGGTTGTCAGGAATAGGTTACCATCCAACAGATAAAGCATTCATTGCACATCGGCTAGCTGAACCCGCCGCCAATCGAGCTTGTCAGTTCAGCAATATTATTAAACTGTTCAATCAATACCACAATTTATTTAAGCACTGCATCGCGACCACAGACGATCCGCTCAATATTGGTCGAACAGATAACATCAGTGTAGTCAGACAGTACCTGAGGTTCATCGATAAAAACACCTAGTGAAGTAGACATGATTAGGATTCCATAAAAGTAAAAGCGTCAACGTCATAGTTTGTGTTGGGGACGGTAAATATTTCAGATACCAGTATCTGCCGTTCACACTTGCCAATTTCTAAGCTGCCTGTACGGCAGCGAACTTGGAGTTTGGTCATACGCATTGCGACAGGCATTTCTAAGCTGCCTGCACGGCAGCGAACTGCAGCACGCATAATCGCTTTCATTAATGCCATTTCTAAGCTGCCTGCACGGCAGCGAACGGTAATAAAAATATGCCATCACCCTGTTTATTAAACATAAATCAGGATATTGACTGCGAAACCCTTTTTTCTCACCCTCTCATTACACCATTACAAAACAATCAGTTAGCAATAGCCGAAAAAAAGGGTTAAAACCAGGGTATGGTGGTACTGTTACTTAGACCATAGGCAGAGAAACTTCCCAACTGAGCTTGTTCCTGCAATTCGCCATGCTGAATATAAATTCGCATCGTATTGCCGTTCGAAAGGCTACGCAGTTGAATAAAAGACAACCTGAGAGATTTCTGTTGGGTGTCGGGTATTTGTTCAAACGCCTGCTGTTCAGTTAGCCACCCTTTAGCAATCGATCTCTGCCGCTTGTTATGGGCGCTTTTTGCCTGTACTCGCCTCACCGTTCGGTATTGTACTGCCTCAGAATAGCGGCCTTTACCCAGACACAACAAATCTCACCATGTGGATTAGGTTCGCCGTTGACGCGGGTATAATCCATCCACCCTTGTTGATAGGCTGCAAATAACGCCACAATCAGGGCCGGTGGTAATGTTGCCGACGAGAGTAATACTCGGCTACCCAGCATCCCCGCCCAGTTGACTAGCCGACATAATGCATTAAGGTCTGCTTGGTCAAAATCATCAGGTTCATCCAACACCAGATCCGACGTTAGCAAGCGCAGCATAGGCGCAATCTGCTTACCCCCTCGGATACCTTCAGTCGCAGGGATCAAATGGTCGATAGTACTGACGAGGATCGGGGCACTCAGCAATTGCTGTAGTTTTGGACTTGCCGTCAACCAACGGCTTAAGCGGCCATCTTCCAGACTACCGTCATATTTTACATACATATGCTCGGCAAACAGATCGTCTGCCGACTCGCTGCCTGACGCCCGCTGTTCCCGCTGTTGCTCCTGCTCGTTCAATTCCTTGACGGCAGCAGAGCCGATCATAACGGCCAGATCATCATCCTGTAGGTGCAACCTATCGCGCAGCGCCTCACCGGTCTGCAATGTCAATGTCCGTAAACCTAACGCCACGCTAAAACGACAGCCCAGCGTCTCATCCGCCAAACCATACATAATCCGGGCATTGGCAAACGTCTTACCACAGCCGGTAGAAGCCATATTGACGCCAAAAAAACCTTGCTGCCGAGTTTGATCTCTTAACGCGCAAGCGAGATCATATGCCTTATCCTGCCAACGGAACCGGCTTTCGGTTGCTCGCTTTTTAAAGCCTTTATGCCGGGTTATCGCAGGCAGAGAATCTCTCAGCACAGGTAGGCTACGGGCCAGCAGGAAAGCATTATGAGCAACACCGATGTTATGTTCATCCAGCCGCTGTTTACATTCGTGGGTGGTACGATCGGTGTTGGCAAAAGCGGTATAGTTGCGATCTTGCCACTTTTCCGTCACGGCTGCGCTGAATAAAAGTGATCTGCCAACATCAGAACCATACGAGAAAGATGCAACGTAAAGCGTTGTTCAAACCACCCTTCCCCGCTGTAGAGCACATTACTTTGTAGGGCACGCCGGGCAATTTCCTGCGTCTTCCTGCACCAGGTTGCGCTCTTGAACGGTGTCCCCTGCGGAAACTGCCAGTTATGTTCACGTACCGAGCCCGCATAGTCATTCTTAAACTGCGGGGAATTCCAGCCGGGTGAAAAGCATTCACTGAGCCAGTGGTCATGATATTTCAGATCCGGTGGATTTTTATATTCCGGCCAGCGGGATGACGCGGGATAAACAGGCAACCGATGATGAGAGACAATCAACCAGGCAACAACTTTCGCCAACGGCGGCAACGTGGTGAATGGATTCTGTTGCGTGCGGAGGTCATCAGCAATCAAATGAGCCAGCAGCGCGGGCTCATCCTCAGTGCTCACTTCTGCCAACGCCTGTAGCCACTGCGCATCCTTCCGTTCAGCGACAAAAGCAGTAAATAACCGCAGTGAAACCCATTCATGTCGGCAAGGCTCAAAAGAAGCCCCTATTTTCAATAGCTTGTTTTGAAACAAACGGTTAGTTTTGCCGAAATAGTGAAACAGCCCGGCAATTCCCGCTAACAGCGCGATAACCTCCGCATTGTGCCATTGATTCTCATCCCGACTACGCAAGATATCGCGCTGCGTGCTGTTCGTCGGTACCGTGCCCTGCTTTTTAAAGAGAATTGTAGTTATCGTGAGATTGGTCAGCCCGTCGACGGTTTCCCGTGAACCCAGGTGTAACAGCACAGCAGAAGGCTATGCCCCAGAAAATGCTCAGCGCTTGTGTGAGCAACGGCGAGCTATGTCGGCAAAGCTGTCCATAAGTCAGAGTGTAATTGATTTTGTTGAATTTGCACCGGAGTGGAAGTGGAGTCCTGAGCAGATAGGCACATAAATGAAAAAACACACATTGACCAGTCCACAAAAAATATGATTTGTAACATGCAGTTATGCTTACACACTGACGAAAAGTGGTTTTCCACTGGTTCTTACATTGGACGTAGCTTGATTTTATCATCCGTAATGATTATCATTACCAACTAATTAGTGGTTGTAATTATTATCGTCATGGAATTAGGCGGGCTTATATGGAATACAACAAAAAGAATGCAATATATAACGTAGTAAGTCTTTTTATTACTATATTAATCTCATTTTGGTCAAGCGTGTCAATTATTAATAACAAAAATATGTTCGATATTATATTAGTGCTGGTGTTTTTTTTCGGGACTAGGGCAATAATTAAATTTGCATGTGACGTAATGAATAAATAATAATTTCAACGTAATATACAAGGAAATGTAATTTATGAAAGAGTTAAATTTAAACCAAATCAAAATGGTTTCTGGTGCTGGAGCTCCTGCTACTGTTGCTAATGCTGCGGGTGCAGCTGCTATTGTAGGAGCTATAGCTGGAATTCCTGGGGGACCAGTAGGTGTTATTGCAGGTGCTGCTGTTGGGGGTTTGGGAGTGGCAATTGGATCTACAGCTCCTTCTGGAAATAGTTCCTCAGGACAAAGTCCTTCGTTTAACGGAATGTCGCCAAGCATTTACGCTCAATGCTTTATTTCTGGCGGAAAAAATTGCGGGTAAATATCATAAGCGTAGCCTGGCAACAGGCTACGCTACTATATATAATAGCGTTTATTGGTTTAATACTATTAAGCTAAAAAATTAGCTTTCAGTAGGGTTATTAACTCTAATTTCCCTCCGTATTTAAATAATAAAAATTTACAATAAATTATCGCGACTATAATCTCATTGAACATTATCAATAAATCGGCATCATTTATGTGACTACGGTTATCGATAGGATTTATCACAAACGATTATTTCTGATAAATCCTCCTTAATTTTCAGGATTCGAATACCAATGGTCAGAAAACTTATGCTAATACGTAGATATGGCTACCCGTGAGTTAACGCGACGGAGGTGTCTGTTGTTTCGCCAGGAAGCGATCGAAAATCAGAAAATGAAGTGGCGCGGTCGAGCAATCTTGCTCCCCGGCATCCCGGTCTGGTTGGTAGGGGGGTTCTGTACCTTCTTCTTTGTTGCCTTTCTGGCGTTCATCATTGCTGGCACCTACACCCGGCGAGTTAATGTCGGTGGCGAGATAACCACTTATCCAAGGGCCGTGAGTGTGTATTCCGGCGTGCAGGGTTTTGTGGTGAGGAAATTTGTCACGGAAGGATATATCGTCAAAAAAGGCGATCCTGTTTACCTGATTGACATCAGTAAAAGTACCCGCAGCGGTGTTGTCAGCGATAATCAGCGTCAAGGTATTGAGCATCAACTTGAACGCATCGGTAATATTATTTCACGTATTGAGATCAGTAAAAAAACGACACTGAATTCGCTGGAAAAACAAAAAATACAGTATACCGCTGCCTTTAAGCGCTCTTCAGCGATTATCAATAAAGCAGAGCAGGGAATAAAGATAATGAAGGATAATATGGATAATTATCGTCGCTATCAAATAAAAGGATTAATCAACAAAGATCAACTGACCAATCAGGTTGCGCTGTATTATCAACAGCAAAATAATTTATTAAGCCTGAGCGGGCAGAATGAACAGAATTCATTACAGATAATCAATCTTGAGAGCCAAATTCAAACTCAGTCGGCGGAATTTGATAACCGTATTTATCAAATGGAACTTCAGCGCTATACGTTACAAAACGAGCTCGTCAATACGGATGCGGGTGGCGAAATCATTGTGCGCGCATTGTCGGACGGACAAATAGACTCGTTGAGCGTTACGGTGGGCCAGATGGTCAATGTTGGCGACAGCTTGCTGCAAATCATTCCTGAGTTGATAAGTCACTACTCTCTGGTTATCTGGGTACCCAATGATGCTATTCCCTATATAACAATCGGGGATAAGGTTAATGTCCGCTATGAAGCATTTCCGGCAGAAAAGTTTGGACAATTTGCCGGTACTGTTGAGGTGATATCGAAAACGCCGGCATCACCGCAGGAAATGATGACTTATCAGGGCGCACCGAAAAATACGCAAGCAGCCTCTATCCCTTATTACAAGATTATCGTCAGACCCGAGCAACAAACAGTTTTTTACGATGGGAAACGATTAAGCCTTGAGAATGGCATGAAAGCACAGAGCACACTTTTTCTCGAAAAAAGAAAAATTTATGAATGGATGCTTTCACCATTTTATGACATGAAGCACAGTGCGATGGGGTTGGTTAATGAATAAGACCTCGTTTAACGCCATGATCCAGAAAGTAGACCTTGGTTTTCGTCATTCTGTTCCGGTGGTGCATCAGACGGAATCCTCGGAATGTGGGTTGGCCTGTCTGGCGATGATATGTGGGCACTATGGAAAGAATATCGATCTGATCTCCCTGCGACAACAATTTAACCTTTCTGCACGTGGTGCCACACTGGCCGGAATTAACGGCATAGCAGGACAGCTGGGCATGACGACACGGGCGTTGTCGCTGGATCTGGGAGAGATGGGCTCACTGAAAAAACCGTGCATACTTCACTGGAATTTTAACCATTTTGTCGTACTGGTGAGTGTGCGGCGACAACGTTTTGTGATCCACGATCCCGCCAGAGGGCGTCGGACAGTAGGGCTGGCCGAGATGTCTCAATACTTTACCGGTGTGGCGCTTGAGATCTGGCCGGGGAGTGAATTTACCGCGGAAACCGTGCGTAATCGTATCCGTCTGGGCAGACTTATTCGCAGTGTGCAGGGGATCAAAGGGGCACTGATAAAAATCTTCAGTTTGTCCCTGGTGATAGAGTCCATCAATCTGGTTATGCCGGTCGCCACTCAACTGGTTATGGACCATACCATCCCAGCCGGAGATCGTGGTCTGCTCACCCTTATCTGTGTCGGGTTACTGTTTTTTATTCTGCTACGGGCAGCCGTCAGCATGGTGCGTGCCTGGTCGTCACTGGTGATGGCAACACTGATAAACGTGCAGTGGAAAATCGGGCTATTTTCCCATCTTATACATTTGCCACTGGGCTATTTTGAACGGCGCAAGTTAGGTGATATTCAGTCTCGTTTTGGCTCGCTTGATGCTCTGCAGGCCACGTTCACGACCAGTGTCGTCGGGGCTATGATGGACGGTATCATGGTTATCGGTGTGCTGGTGATGATGGTGCTGTATGGCGGCTATCTGACCTGGATTGTACTGGGTTTTACTGTGGTGTATGTGCTTATCCGTCTTCTGACCTATGGTTACTATCGACAGCTATCAGAAGAGTCCTTGATCAGAAGTGCACGCGCCAGCTCCTATTTTATGGAGACCCTGTACGGAATAGCGACGGTTAAAATGCAGGGCATGACTGAGCGGCGTAGTGCTCACTGGCTTAATCTGGAGATTGATACCATCAACACCGGTATCAAAGTGACTAAAATGGATTTGTTTTTTGGGGGAATAAACACGTTTATAGCCGCCTGCGATCAGGCTGTCATTCTGTGGCTGGGAGCCAGTCTAGTGATCGATAATCAAATGACTCTCGGGATGTTTGTGGCATTTGGGGCATTCAGAGGACAATTCTCTGACCGTGTATCCTCGCTGACCAGTTTCTTACTCCAATTGCGGATGATGAGCCTGCACAATGAACGTATCGCCGATATTGCCCTGAACGAGACAGATAACCAAAAACCCGACAGGTCCTATGTGGCAGAAATGCAGCCGTTTTCACTGGAAGCACGTGATTTGACCTACCGTTATGACAGTCAGTCTCCCCCTGTCTTCAGCGACCTGAACATCACGGTCATGCCGGGCGAAAGTGTGGCTATCATGGGGCCTTCGGGTGCGGGGAAAACAACTCTGATGAAGGTGCTTTGTGGTTTGTTTGAGGCGGGTTCAGGCAAGGTGATGGTCGATGGTACTGATATCCAGCAACTGGGGATAAACAATTATCACAAGATGATTGCCTGTGTCATGCAGGATGACAAGTTGTTTTCCGGCTCTATACGGGAAAATATTGGTGGGTTTGCAGACGATATTGATGAGTTATGGATGATTGAATGTACCAGAGCAAGTTACATCCACAATACCATCATGAAAATGCCAATGGGTTATGAAACGCTGATTGGGGAATTAGGTGAAGGGCTTTCAGGTGGACAGAAACAACGGATCTTTATCGCAAGAGCGCTGTACCGTAAACCGGGTATTCTATTTATGGATGAGGCGACAAGCCACCTTGATAAAGAGAGTGAGGAGTTTGTCAATCAGGCGATAAAAAAGATGAATATTACACGGATTATCATTGCCCACAGGGCTTCGACGATTAAATCGGCGGACAGGGTCATAACAATATGAGTTTTTCCTATCCGACGACAGGACTATGATATTTATCAACAGAAATTGACCTGGATGGGATCCGCTTGGAAAACGGCCTCCTAGATGCCATGATTGGCGGGCCTATGCTTTAGTCCGGTAGTGAAATGACAGTCATTACAAAATTTCCGGCCTACAACCCCTACCAGGCATTTTTAGTACAAAATACTGTTTTGTTGTCTCAAATAGTACGGTTCATATACTTGAATCAGCGATAACATCCTGTACAAAAAAGACATCTAGCCATTTTGATGACTAGATGCCTTTAACGTTAGTTACCCTGTTTTATCAAGCCAATCCGAAATTATCGCCCTACTAGCAAGCCCATCTACATAATCCCCATGCCACTGCAACACCTCCCTACACTGCTCTAGATACTGCGCATGGTTGTACGTGCCACGAATGGTGTTCTTAGACACCCATCTGGCCGGACGCTAACCAGAAAACAGGCAAATTACGTTTTATTGCTACCTGAATGAGCTGAACTACCGGTAACTTAGGAAATGAGATCATACCCTCACCACTTAGTAGCGAAGCGCTTTCGCTCAAAGAGCGATGATCAAATTCTTCATACTCAAGTAAGGTCTAATACCAAGCCGCTACCAAGTGCGCTGACCTTTTCTTTGCTTCGTGAAGCTGATTGGTGCCTGTTGAAGTGTGAATCTCACACTGCCCTGCATATCGACGAAAACGTTGAGGAACGGTAATGCACACGACATAAATGCCGCGGCTTCGACGATAGAGGTTTTACGCTGGGACATCACTCGTATACCCTTTTGTAGGAGGGCTACGCGATATTGAAGTTCAAAAACAAAAAATCCTTACAAAATAAGGATTTTATTGATTTCAGTGC